>JAHCAK010000029.1 GCA_019634955.1 Burkholderiales bacterium | reverse complement strand
CCCCGACCTCCCGAGCCTGCCTGGTTGCGCGCGCGCTGGCCTGCCTCGCCGCGGGCCTCGTCGCGGCCGGCTGCGCGCAGCTGCTGCCCCGCGCGCGCGCCGAGGTCGAGAGCCCGTGGAAGACCTTCGACGACGCCCGCGCCGCCGTGGAGCGGATCGAGCCCTACCGCACCACGACCGCGCAGCTCAAGGCCCTGGGCATCGACCCCTACGCGACGGCCAACGTGCAGCTGCTCACCTACTCCGACATCGTCCTTCGCTTCCCCATCAGCGCCACCTTCCCCATGGAGAAGCTCGACCGCGGCCTGCGCGAGTGCCTCGAGGCGGGAAAGGAGTGCTCGGGCTACGCGATCGCCGTGCGCGAGACGAAGCGCGACCGCGTCGGCAACTTCTGGGCGGACGCGCTCAACTTCCACCGCGTGACCGACGTCACGGGCTGGTCGTTCAACGCGCTGGTGCTCGTGGTGGGCGGCCGCGCCGTCTACGTGACCTGGGGCGGCCAGCCGATGATCCGCGAGCAGGAGATGACGCGGCAGCCGCTCGGCCCCCTGCAGGGCTGGGGCGAGGCGCTGCCGGGCATCGTGCGCTGAGGGCTGCCTAGAACTCCAGCCGGTCGCCGGGCTGGATGGCGTGCACCTTGGTGGCGGTGCCGCCCAGCGCCTGGATGAACTCCTCGGGCGTTCCCTTGAGCACCGGGATCGTGCCGTAGTGCATCGGCACGGCGTGCTTCGGCTTGATCCAGTGGTTCACGGCGAAGGCGGCGTCCTTCGGGTCCATCACGAAGTGCCCCCCGATCGGGATGAGAACCACGTCCGGCTTGTAGTAGTCGCCCACGAGCTTCATGTCGCCGAAGAGGCCCGTGTCGCCCATGTGCCAGATCTTCAGGCCGTTCTCGAGCTCGATCAGGAACCCCACGGGCTCGCCGCCGACGTGCACGTGGTCCTTGCCCGCGGCGTCCTTCCACACGAACTCGGAGGAGTGCTCGGCGCGCGTCATCGTGATCTTCACGCCCTGCTCGCCGAAGGGGCGGATGGTGCCGCTCTTGTTCATGCGCGGCACGAGGTCGGCGGGGAGGATCCCCAGCGCGAGGAAGGTCTGGTTGAGGCCGGCGGGCGCCCAGAGCTTCGCGCCGTGCTTCTTCGCGAGCGCCGGCGCGTCGCCCACGTGGTCGCCGTGGCCGTGCGTGACGAGGATGAGGTCCACCTTGCCCAGCTCGTCGAGGTTCTTCCACTTGGCCGGCGTCTTCGGGTTGGTGGTGAGCCAGGGGTCGATCAGGATCACCTTCCCCGTGGGCGTGGTGAGGCGGAAGGCGGCCTGGCCCAGCCAGAGAAGCTCCGCCTTGCGTTCCTGGGCGAAGGCGGGGGCGGCGGCGACGGCGGCGAGCAGGACGGCAACGACCTTGGCGGCGAGCGGCATTTCGTCTCCTCCGGGAGCGGGTTTCGGGCAGGCGCCATCTTCTCCCGAACCCGGGGGCGTGCCAATGCCCGGGGCGGTTCGCTATGATGGCCCGCAGAGAGCGACGCCCAACGCCGACGGAAGCCCCCCATGAGCCGCGCACCGGCGCCGGACCCCGGCCCCGACGAATCCCTCGCGAAGCCGTTCCGGTTGATCCTCCTCACGATCGGCACGACGCTGGCGGTTGTGGGTGTCCTCTACCTGCTCTCCGGCAAGCCGCGCACCGGGTCCGTGGGGGTCTCCCTCGCCGCGACGACCGTCGTCGCCTGGGGGCTGCTCGAGCGCGGCAGGTTCGCCATCGCCTCCGGCGTCTTCTTCTACGCGCTCGCCCTGGGCCTGCTCGCCTTCCTGTGGACGGGCTACGGGGTGCGCGACTACGGGATCCTCGGCTATGCCGCCCTCCTCTTCGCCGGCTGCGTCTTCCTGAGCGCGCGGGCGTACTGGGGCCTCGCCGCGCTCGTGCTCGCGGGCGTGGGCGCCTTCGGCGTGGCGGAGCTGGCGGGCGTGGTGAGGAATTCCTTTTCCTCGCACGTGACAGCGCTGAGCCTCACGAGCCTGCTGCTCGTCCTGGCCGCGAGCGCCGCCGGCGGGAGGGTGCTCATGCACGCCATGCGCTCCTCCGCCGCGCGCGCGCGCGAGCTCTCCGGCGCGCTGGGCGACTCCGAAGCGGCGCTGCAGCGCGTGTTCCGCTCGAGCCAGAGCGCGCTGTCGGTGAGCCGGCTGGCCGACGGCCTCTACCTCGACGTGAACGACGCCTTCCTCGGCATGTTCGGGATGAGGCGCGAGCAGGTCATCGGCAGGACCTCCACCGAGATCGGCATCTGGGGGGACCCGCGCGACCGCGAGCGCTTCGTGCAGGTCCTGCGCGAGCGGCGGGTGGTGCGCGACCTCGACCTGCGGCTTCACCGCAGCTCCGGCGAGGCGATGGAGTGCCAGCTCTCGGGCGAGGTCCTCGAGGTGGGCGGCGAGCCCTGCGTGCTCTCCTCCGTCGCGGACGTGACCGCGCGGCGCTCGGCGGAGCGGCGCGCCCGCTTCCTCTCCACGCGCGACCCGCTGACGGGGCTGCCCAACCGCGTCCTCGCGCTCGACCGCCTGCAGCAGGCCGTCGAGCGCGCGCGCCGCATTGGCGCCTGCGTGGCGCTCGTGCACGTGGGCATCGACCGCTTCAAGGCGGTGAACGAGTCGCTCGGCCACGACGCGGGCGACGCCGTGCTGCGCGAGGCCGTCGCGCGCATCGGGCACGCCATCGGCGAGGGCGACACGCTCGCGCGCGTGGCCGGCGACGAGTTCCTGGTCATCGCCCAGTCGGTGCGCGACGCGGCGGACGCCGACCGCCTGGCGCACGCGGTGATGGCGACCTTCGACACGCCCTTCACCGTCGAGGGGCGGACGGCGCGCGTGGCCTGCACCGCCGGCGTCGCGCTCTGCCCCGACGATTCCACGGAGGCGCAGGCGCTGCTGCGCCAGGCCGAGTCGGCCATGCACTTCGGCAAGGCCGCCGCGCCGGGCACCTGCCGCCGCTTCGAGCCGGCCATGGCCGAGCGCATCCGCGACCAGCTCTTCGTCGAGACGAGCCTGCGCCAGGGCCTCGCCGCGGGCGAGCTGCGACTGCTCTACCAGCCGAAGTTCGACCTGAAGACCGGGCGCGTGGCCGGGCTCGAGGCGCTCTGCCGATGGACGCATCCCGAACTGGGCGAGGTGCACCCGGCGCGCTTCGTCGCCATCGCCGAGCAGTCCGACCTCATCCGCGAGCTGGGCCGGTGGGTGCTCGCCGAGTGTTGCGCGCAGGTGGCGCGGTGGCGCCGCGAGGGTCGCGCCGTCGTCCCCGTCGCCGTGAACCTCTCCGCCCGGCAGCTCGCGCCGGACCTGCCCGGCATCATCGCCGACTGCGTCCGGGCGGCGGCGATCGAGCCGTCGGACCTGGAGATCGAGGTCACGGAGGGCATGCTCATCGCGAACCCCGAGGCCACGCGCCGCGTGCTGGAGGACGTCGCGCGCGCCGGCACGCGCATCGTCCTCGACGACTTCGGCGTCGGCTACTCCTCGCTGGGCTACGTGAAGCACCTGCCCCTGCAGGGCCTCAAGATCGACCGCACCTTCGTGCGCGACATCGCCGAGGGCGGCAACGACGGGGCGATCGTGACGGCCATCGTGACGCTCGCGCACGGCCTGGGCCTGCGCGTGGTGGCCGAGGGCGTCGAGACCGCCGCGCAGCGCGAGGCCATCGCACGGCTGGGTTGCGACGAGGGCCAGGGCTACCACTTCTCCCACCCGGTGGAGGGCGCCGAGGTGGCCGCGCGCTTCCTCTCCCCCTAGCCCGAGGAAGGCCATGCCCTACCCGAAGCCGCGCCCCCCGAAGTACAAGCTGCAGGTGCAGGAGGACGAGAAGGACCACCGCCTGTGGCACGATGTGCGCGCGCCGGACGGCACGCTGCTCGTCTTCGACGACGAGGGCGAGGCGCGCGCGCGGCTGGAGGCGCTGTATCCCGTGCTCGTCGGTCTCGAGCGCTACGCCGCCGGCCCGAAGCGCACGCGCGTCATCGTCATGGCCCGCGATGACGAGGACGAATCGCAGGACTGAGAAACCCAACCGAGGAGAGACGCAGCATGGAAGCAACGCTCAAGGTCGCCGTCGTCACCGGCGCCGGCACCGGCATCGGCAAGGCATCGGCCCTCGCGCTGGCCGGCGCCGGCTACCAGGTGGCCTTCGCCGGCCGCCGCCAGGACCCTCTCGACAAGGCGCTCGCGGAAGCCGGCGGGCGCGGCATCGCCGTGGCCACCGACGTCACCGAGCCCGCGAGCGTGAAGGCGCTCTTCGCCGCCGTGGAGGCGAAGTGGGGGCGCGTGGACGTGCTCTTCAACAACGCGGGCACCGGCGCCCCCGCCGTGCCGATGGACGAGCTGCCGTGGGAGAAGTGGAAGGCCGTGGTGGACGCGAACCTCAACGGCTCGTTCCTCTGCGCGCAGGCGGCGATGGCGCTCATGAAGCGGCAGGCGCCCCGCGGCGGCAGGATCATCAACAACGGCTCGATCTCGGCGCACGCCCCGCGCCCCAACACCGCGGCCTACACCGCCACCAAGCACGCCATCACCGGGCTCACCAAGTGCATCTCGCTCGACGGGCGGCCCTTCGACATCGCCTGCGGCCAGATCGACATCGGCAACGCCGCCACCGAGATGACCGAGCGCATGGCCAACGGGATCGTGCAGGCGAACGGCCAGGTGATGGTCGAGCCGCGCATGGACGTGCAGGACGTCGCGCGCGCGATCGTCTTCATGGCCGGGCTCTCGCTCGACTCGAACGTGCAGTTCATGACGATCATGGCGACGAAGATGCCCTTCGTCGGGCGCGGCTAGCCCCTAGGTCGCCCCGGCGCGAAGCGCCCCGCTGCGGAAGGCGCGGCTCGCCGACTGGTAGTAGCCCACCGCCTCGTCCACGAGGTGGCGGGCGTGCTCCGTGGCCGGCAACGCCCCGCCCGTGGCGGGATCCACGACCCGCCACGCCCCCTTCGGGCGCAGCTCCACGAGCAGGCCGTCCTCGAGGTAGCCCACCGTCTGGTAGTTGCCCAGCAGGGCGCGCTGGTGCGTCGCGCCCTCGGTGAGGATGTCCTGCCCGAAGAAGCGCGAGCGATAGGTGAAGCCCAGCAGCCCGAGGAGCGTGGGGGCCACGTCGATCTGCGAGGCGAGGTGATCCACGCGGCCGGCGGGGACGTGCCGCGGCGAGTACACCACGAGCGGGATGTGGAAGCCCTCCACCGGCAGGTCCGACTTGCCGCGCGCCGAGGAGGTGTGGTCGGCGAGGATCACGAACACCGTGTCGTCGAACCAGGGCCGTTCGCGGGCGCGGGCGATGAAATCGCCGACGGCCCAGTCGGTGTACTTCACCGCGCCCTCGCGGCCGGAGCCCGACGGCAGGTCGACCCGCCCCGCGGGGTAGGTGAAGGGGCGGTGGTTGGAGGTGGTCATCACGTGCGCGAAGAAGGGCCGGCCCGCCGCGTGGCGCCGGTCGGCCTCCCGCAGCGCCTGCGTGAAGAGGTCCTCGTCGGCCACGCCCCAGATGTTCTCGTGGTGGATGTCGGCGGCGGGGATGGCCGTCCGGTCCACCACCGTGTACCCGTTGGACCCGAAGAAGTGGTTCATGTTGTCGAAGTAGCCGTAGCCGCCGTACACGTAGAGCGACTCGTAGCCCTTCTCGTCGAACACCTCGCCCAGGGTGCGCAGGTGCTCGTTGTTGGGCCGCTTCACCACCGAGTAGCCGGGCGTGGGCGGGATGGAGAGCGAGATCGCCTCCAGCCCGCGCACCGTGCGCGTGCCGGTGGCGTAGACCCGCGAGAAGAAGAGCCCCTCGCGCGCGAGCCTGTCGAGGTTGGGCGTGAGGCCGCGGCGGTCGCCGAGGGCGCCCACGAACTCCGCCCCCAGGCTCTCCACCGACACCAGCACCACGTTGAGCCGCTTCTCCGGGCCGGCGCCATGGACGACGCGCTCGATGGGCATGGCGCCGCTGCCCGTGAAGTCGGGGCGGCCCGCGTGCTCGAACTCCCGGCGCAGCTCCGACCACGCCTTCGCGGCGACCTCGGTGCGGTAGAACTGCTCGTAGTCGATCTCGTTGGTGCGGAAGGCGTGGAAGAACTCCCAGTGCCCGTTGCCGGCCAGCTGCACGGCCTGCGCCTGGGGCGTGAACTCCTTGAGGCCATCGTCGACGGCGAGGAACGACGCGGCGGGCGCGCAGGCGAAGGCCGCGAAGACGAGCGTGCGGGCGCCGAAGCCCATGCCCGCGGGCCGGGCCGCGGCGATCAGGGGCCGCCACGACGCCGCGAGAAGGAGCGAGGCGGCCAGCGCGATGGCGGCGAAGGCCGGCCGCAGGTCGTAGGACTGGCGGATGTTGCCGATCACCTCGTTCGTGTAGACGAGGTAGTCCACGGCGATGAAGTTGAACCGCGTGGCGAACTCGTTCCAGAAGACGAGCTCGGAGGCCGCCGTGAACGCCCACGCGGCGAACGCCGATGCGGCCAGCGCCACGAGCGCGATGGCGAAGGGGCGGCCGGAGCGGGGCCCGTCCGGCCACAGCCAGGCGAGAAAGGCGAAGGGCAGCACCCACCACGCGCCTGCCGCGAGGTCGTAGGCGACCCCGATCGCGAGCGCGGGGGCGAGGATCGCCGGGTGGGCGAGGGAGGCATCGCCGTTCAGCGCGAGCAGGGCGAGGCGGGTCGCGAGGCTCACCGCGAGGAATGCGGCGAGCGCCACGCCGGCGGCCAGGAAGCGGCCGGGGAACAGCCTGCGAAACAGGGACATGAGTGCCTTCAGGAGCCGTTGACTGTCGCGCGCAGCGTCGCCACGCCCTCGATGGCGCATTCGAACACGTCGCCCGGCCGCGCCGCCGGCCATTCACCTGCGGCGGCGGGGAGGAGGGGAATCGCCGCCGCGAAGAGGTCGCCGGGCTCGGCGGCGTTCTCGCGCGTGGATTGCTCCAGGAGGGCGGGGAAGCGGTCGAATGCCGCCGCGGCGTTGGACCGCGCCCGAAGCGCCCCGTTCACCGACCAGGCGATCGACAGGTCGCCTGGGTCGCCGACCTCGTCGGCCGTGACGATCTCGGGCCCCACGACGGGGCCGCCGTGGAGGTCGAGCAGGAGCGTGATGCCGGCCACGTGTTCCAGCGCCTCGTCGCGGCCGACCGCCCGCGCCTGGCTGCCGATGACGAAGACGATCGCGGGCCCGCCGGCGATCGCGGGCTGCGGCGCGTCCCGCACGACGAGCGCACCCGGCACCGGGGCGAGCAACCTCACGGCGCGCTCCTCGTGCATCGCGTGGGAGAAGCTCCCGGTCTCGGTGACCGCGGCCTTCGCCAGCGCCCGCACGCGTGACAGCGCGCCGCGCCCGGCGGCGAGCAGCCCGCGCACGGAGGAAGGCAGCGGCTCCCCCTTCACGCGCGAGGCCGCCTCGATGTCGAGCACGCGGTGGCCGACACGGACGCCGGCGCGCGCGTCGCCGGCCGGGCCGGCGCTGAACGTGACGAGCCTCATGGGGGTGCCCTGCGGGCGGATTCGGGATGGTGCATGGCGCCTCGAGCTTGCCATTGTCTCTCCCGCGCGGGACGGGGGCAAGGGACGGCGCGGGGACGCCGCGGGCCCTCCTGCGGCAGAATACGGGCTTCCCGACCGAGACCCCGGTGACCGCCATGACGCTCCTATCCGACCAGATGAACCTCCACCCGGACCAGCTGGGTGCCTACTGGATGCCGTTCACCGCCAACCGCCAGTTCAAGGCGGCTCCACGCATGGTGGCGAGGGCCGAGGGCATGCACTACTGGACGCCGGAGGGGCGCCGCATACTCGACGGCTTCTCGGGGCTGTGGTGCTGCAACGCCGGCCACAACCGCAAGCCCATCGTCGAGGCGATCCAAAAGCAGGCGGCCACGATGGACTACGCGCCGGCCTTCCAGATGGGCCAGCCGCTCGCCTTCGAGCTCGCCAACCGCATCGTGGACATCGCCCCGGAGGGGATGGACCACGTCTTCTTCTGCAACTCCGGCTCCGAGGCCGTCGACACCGCGCTCAAGATCGCCCTCGCCTGGCACCGCGTGCGCGGCGAGGGCCACCGCACGCGCCTCATCGGCCGAGAGCGCGGCTACCACGGCGTGGGCTTCGGCGGCATCTCCGTGGGCGGCATGGTCGCCAACCGCAAGATGTTCGGCGCGATGCTCGCCGGCGTTGACCACCTGCCCACGACCCACGACCTCGCGCACAACGCCTTCACGCGCGGCGACCCCGAGTGGGGCGCGCACCTCGCCGACGAGCTGGAGCGTCTCGTGCAGCTGCACGACGCCTCCACCATCGCGGCGGTGATCGTGGAGCCGATGGCGGGCTCCACGGGCGTGCTCTTCCCGCCCAAGGGGTACCTCCAGCGCCTGCGCGAGATCACCCGGAAGCACGGCATCCTGCTCATCTTCGACGAGGTGATCACCGCGTTCGGCCGCATGGGCGCGGCCTTCGCCTCGCAGGTCTACGGCGTGGTCCCCGACATGATCACCTTCGCCAAGGGCGTCACCTCGGGCTCCGTGCCGATGGGCGGCGTCATCGCCTCCTCGGCCATCCACGACGCGTTCATGGCGGGCCCCCCCGGCGCGATCGAGCTTTTCCACGGCTACACCTACTCGGCGCACGTGCTGGCCTGCGCGGCCGGCGTGGCCACGCTGCAGCTCTACAAGGACGAGGGCCTCTTCGAGCGCGCGAAGGCGATGGCCCCGGTGCTCGAGGACGCGCTGCACTCGCTCAAGGGCGCGCGCCACGTGATCGACATCCGGAACGGCGGCCTCGCCGGCGCGGTCGAGCTGGAGCCGCGCCCCGGCGCGCCCGGCGCGCGCACCTTCGAGACCTACCTCGGCTGCTGGGAGAAGGGCGTGCTGGTGCGCCAGGCCGGCGAGATCATCTGCTTCGCCCCCGCGCTCATCGTCGAGGAGTCGCAGATCGCCGAGATGACCGACACCCTGCGCGACGTGCTCGCGCGCGTGGCGTGACGGCCGTGGCGAGCCCCGCCCTCTTCCGCGACGCGGGCGAGACGCGGTCCTTCGCGCCGGGCGAGACCATCTTCGTCGAGGGCGAGGAGGGCCGGCAGATGTTCGTGGTCCTCGAGGGCTCCGTGCGGCTTTCCGTGACCGGGCGCACGCTCGAGAAGGTCGGCAAGGGCGGCGTCTTCGGCGAGATGGCGCTCATCGACGCCTCTCCCCGGAGCGCGACCGCCACGGCGCTCACCGCCTGCACGCTCGCCCCCGTGGCCGCCGACCGCTTCAGGTCGCTGGTGCGCGAGAACCCGGATTTCGCCCTCGAGATCATGCAGGTGATGGCCGCGCGGCTGCGCAGCATGGACCGCCGCCTCTAGCATGGGCTGGGGAAAGGGCGCCGCGCCCGATTTCGCCGACCTGCTGAAGATCGTCGACATCCGCACCAAGATCGTGAGCGTCTCCTCGCTGCTCGTGGGCACCGGCTGGGCGCTCGCGACCGCGCCGGAGCGATTCTCGTGGAGCCTCTTCGGCCTCATGGCGGTCGCCGCCCTCCTCGTCGACATGGGCACCACGGGCTTCAACAGCTACTTCGACTTCAAGGGCGGGGTGGACACGCGCGAATCCGACCAGGAACGGTTCAAGGCCCTGGTGCAGAAGGACATCGACCCGGCGGTGGCGCTGCAGCTCTCGCTCGCGCTCTACGTGCTCGCGATGCCCCTGGGGATCGCCATCGGCGCGCGCGCCGGCTGGGGCGTGGTGGCCACGGGCGCGGCCTGCATGGTCTTCGCGTGGTTCTATTCCGGCGGCCCGCGCCCGATCTCGAGCACGCCCGTGGGCGAGTTCTTCGCCGGCGGCCTGCTGGGCGGCGTCCTCGTGGCCGTCGCCGCCTTCGTGCACACGCAGCGCCTCGACGCCGCGACGGTGCTCGTGGGCCTGCCGTCCTCGCTCATCATCGCGGGCATCCTCTCCACCAACAACGCCTGCGACATCGCGGGCGACGCCCGCGCGGGGCGGCGCACCCTCGCGATCGTGCTGGGCGCGGAGCGCGCGCACCTGCCCATCTTCTGGCTCGTGGGCGGCGCCTACGGCGCGGTGGCGCTCCTCGCCGCGCTGCGGGTGCTGCCGCCGTGGGCGTTCCTGCCGATGGCGGCCTCGGCCGCGCACGCCGGGAAGGCCCTCGGCGCCATGAAGGCGCGCGGCTGGTCGCACGCCACCAAGGGGCCCAACATGGGCGCCATCTCGCTCGTGTTCCTGGGCTTCACGGCCTGCCTGCTGGCGAGCTTCGCGCTGGCGGCGCTCAGCGCAGCACGATGACGGCCGCCACGATCGTCGCCGCGAGGTAGCTCGCCACCACCAGCAGGAAGGGGAAATCCAGCCGCAGGCGAGCGCGCCGCGGGCGCAGCCCCGGCGGAACGGTGAAGCCCGCGCGCGAGCGCGTCCCGTCGGCGTCCACCGGCAGCACCGCCAGGCGCGCGAGCCCCTCGAGGTTGTCGAAGCGCGGCGAGGGGCGCATCTCCACCACCTCGTCGCCGCGGTCGAGCGCCGGCGCGCCCCCGGCGACGGGATGCGCGTCCACGAGCCCGAGCGTACGCGTGACCGTCCCCGTGTCCACGCCCGCGGCCTCGGCGCGCGCGCGCACCGCCGCCTCCGCCTCGAGGGCGTCGGGGATCGCGTCCCGCAGGTCGGCCGCGAACTCGGAGGCGGTCGCGTAGCGCTCCTCCGGCTTCTTCTTCAGCGCGCGCGCGACGATGTAGTCCAGCACGGGCGGCAGCGTCCGGTTCACGTGGCTCGGGGGCACCACGGCCGCGTTCACGACCTGGTACATGAGCTGGGTCATGTCCTCCCCCGAGAACGGCGTGATCCCCGTGAGCATCTCGTAGAGCACGACGCCCAGCGAGAAGACGTCGGCGCGGTGGTCGAAGGGCTCGCCGGAGACCTGCTCGGGCGACATGTAGCGCGGCGAGCCCAGGAGCATCCCCGTGGCCGTCTTCACGTCCGGGTCGCGCAGCCGCGCGATGCCGAAGTCCATCACCTTCACGCGCCCGTCGGAGAGCACCATGATGTTGCCCGGCTTCACGTCGCGGTGGATGACGCCGCGCTCGTGGGCGGCGGCCAGCGCCTCGGCCACGCGGGCGGCGATCTCCACGGCTTCCGACGGCGCCAGCGAGCCGCCGCGGATGAGGTCGCGTAGCTCCCTTCCCTCCAGGAGCTCCATCGCCATGAAGGCGACGTCGCCCTCGCGGCCGACGTCGTAGATGGTGATGATCGACGGGTGGCCGACGCCGCCGGCCGCGCGCGCCTCCTGCAGGAACCTCGCCTCGAAGTGCGCGCGCTCCTCCTCGGTGCCGGTGAGCGTGATCGTCTTGATCGCCACGACGCGGCCCAGCGCCGGGTCCTCCGCGCGCCACACCACGCCCATGGCGCCGCGGCCCAGCTCGTCCAGGACGCGGAACCGGCCGAAGCGATCGGGCCTCGTCTCCGCCATCGTCAGAGCCCCAGCCGCCGGCGCAAGTCGTCGAGGAAGCCCCGCGGCTTGGCCGGGGCGCGCGGGCTCGCGAACGTGTGCGTGACGGTCATGTGCTCGCCGGGCTCGAGGTGGACCACGAGGTCGAGCGACGGGTGCCCGGCGTTCTGCACCCGCAGGTGGTGGCGGCCCGGGCGGAGCTCCACCTCGCGCAGTTCCGGGAGCCTCCCGTACCAGATGCCGTCGACGAGGACCTCGCCGCGCGGCTTCACGTCGAATTCCACCACCGCCGGGCGCGGCGGGAAGAAGCGGCGGTTCACCTCGCGGCCGGCCACGCCCAGCAGGAGGATGCCGAGGATCCCGGCGAGCGCGTAGGCCGCCAGGCGGTTGCGGCGGGCGACCAGGCGGCGCGGGTCGGGCGTGTAGAACGCGTGCAGGCGCACGCGCGCGTCGGTGAACTCGCCGGCCGGCGCGAGCTCCGCCGCGCGGTCCGGCCGCGTCGCCTCGAGCATCCGCGCGAAGGGCGCGGTGACGAGCAGGCCCCCGCCGGGCGCGAAGCCCGCGGCCGCGGCCGCGCTCGCGATGCCGTCGCCGAATACCCGGCCGCCCGCATCGCGCGCGGTGACCGCGATGGGGCCGTGGTTCAGGCCCGACTGCAGCTCGCGTCCCCCGGCGCCCTCGCGCAGGCCCTGCGCGATGTCGAACGCGCGCGCCGGCTCGCCGAAATGCACGAGGGCCACGCCGTCAGGGGCATCCAGCACGATGCGGTCGGCCGCGGGCATGCCGGCAATGGCCGCGCTCAGCCGCTCCTCGAGGCGCTGCTTGAGGGAGGCCTGCTCCGCCACGGGGCGCTCGCCGAAGCGGGCGATCCTCATGCAGGCGATGTTCGCGAAAACGGGGGGGGCGGAAGGCATGCGCCGGTGGCCGTCGTTGTTTCCGCGCATTGTAGACTGCGGGGCCCACCTGCTTGCGCCACCCCCATGAAGACCGCCTTGGCCGCCGCCCTCCTCGCCCTCGCCCTGCCCGTGCTCGCGCAGGATGCCGACGTCGCCGTGAAGCTCGAGACGCCGACGGGCACGCTGCACGGCTCGCTTCGCGCCCCGCTCGGGGCCGCGAAGGGCGCGATCGTGCTCCTCGTGTCCGGCTCCGGCCCCACCGACCGCGACGGCAACCAGCCGCGCCTGCTCAGCGACTCGCTGCGGCAGCTGGCGGCGGCGCTCGCCGCCGAGGGAATCGCCACCCTGCGCTACGACAAGCGCGGCGTGGCGATGAGCCGCGAGGCCGCAAAGGCGGAGAAGGACCTGCGCTTCGAACACTATGTGGACGACGCGGCCGCGTGGATCGCGTGGCTCAAGGCGGATGCGCGCTTTTCCCTCGTGGCCGTGGCCGGCCACAGCGAGGGCGCCCACGTGGGCGCGCTGGCCGCCGCGAAGGCGGGCGCCGGCGCCTTCGTCGCGATCGCGGGCATCGCGCGCAGGCCCTCGGAGGTCCTGCGCACGCAGTTGCGCCCGCGGCTTCCCGAGCCCTTCTGGCAGGAGAGCGAGCGCATCCTCGCCCGCCTCGAGCGCGGCGAGACGGCCGACGGCGTGCCGAAGGAGCTCGAGATCGTCTACCGGCCCTCCGTGCAGCCCTACCTCATCTCGTGGTTCCGCCGGTCGCCGGCGGACGCGATTCGCGCGCTGGAGGTGCCGGTCCTGGTGGTGCAGGGCACGGCCGACGTGCAGGTGCCCGTCGCCGAAGGCGAGGCGCTGGCGGCCGCGGCGCGAAACGCGCAACTCTTCGTCGTGCCGGACATGTCGCACGCGCTGAAGCGCGCGACGGACGCGCTTTCGTCGATGAAGGGGCTCACGGACCCGACGGTCGCGATCGTCCCCGAGGTGCCCGCGCGCATCGCGCGCTTCGTGCGCGAGGCGGCGCTCGCCGCCCCGCCGAAGGGCCGTTGAGGCCCGGCCCTACTTGAGGGCCTTGAAGCGCAGCCGGTGCGGCTGCGCCGCCTCGTCGCCCAGCCGCTCGCGCTTGTTGTCCTCGTACTCGCGGTAGTTGCCCTGGTAGAAGTACCACTGCGAGTCGCCCTCGGCGGCGAGGATGTGCGTGCAGATGCGGTCGAGGAACCAGCGGTCGTGGGAGATCACCATGACGGCGCCGGCGAACTCGGAAAGCGCGTCCTCCAGCGCCCGGAGCGTCTCGACGTCCAGGTCGTTGGAGGGCTCGTCGAGCAGCAGCACGTTTCCGCCCGTGAGCAGCGTCTTGGCCAGGTGCAGGCGCCCGCGCTCGCCGCCCGAGAGGTTGCCCACGAGCTTCTGCTGGTCCTGGCCCTTGAAGTTGAAGCGGCCGAGGTAGGCGCGCGACTGGATCTCGAACTTGCCGATGGCGAGGATGTCCTGGCCGTTGGAGATGGCCTCCCACGCGTTCTTCTCGTTGGGCAGCGCGTCGCGCGACTGGTCCACGTAGGCGAGCTGCACCGTGTGGCCCACCTTCACCTCGCCGGAATCGGGCTGCTCGCGCCCGGTGATCATGCGGAAGATCGTCGACTTGCCGGCGCCATTGGGGCCGATGATGCCGACGATGGCCCCCGGCGGCACCTTGAACGACAGGTTGTCGATGAGGCAGCGCTCGCCGTAGCTCTTGGTGACGTTCACGAACTCGATCACCTCGTTGCCGAGGCGCTCGCCCACGGGGATGAAGATCTCGTTCGTCTCGTTGCGCTTCTGGTACTCGAACGAGTTGAGCTCCTCGAATCGCAAAAGGCGCGCCTTGTTCTTCTTGGTCTGGCCCTTGGCGTTCTGGCGCACCCACTCCAGCTCCTTCTTGAGGGCCTTCTGGCGCGCGCTCTCGCTGGATTCCTCCTGCTTGAGGCGATCGCGCTTCTGCTCCAGCCAGGAGCTGTAGTTGCCTTCCCACGGGATGCCGCGGCCGCGGTCGAGCTCGAGGATCCACTCGGCGGCGTTGTCGAGGAAGTAGCGGTCGTGCGTGACGGCCACGACGGTTCCGGGGAACTGCGCGAGGAAGTGCTCGAGCCACTCGACGCTCTCGGCGTCCAGGTGGTTGGTGGGCTCGTCCAGCAGCAGCATGTCGGGCTTGGAAAGCAGCAGCCGGCAGAGCGCCACGCGCCGCTTCTCCCCGCCGGAGAGGTTCGCGACCTTCGCGTCCCACGGCGGCAGGCGCAGGGCATCGGCCGCGATCTCGAGCTGCGCCTGGAGCGAATCGATGTCGGCGTGCGCGAGGATCTTCTCCAGCCGCTCCTGCTCGGCCGCGAGCTTGTCGAAATCCGCGTCGGGCTCGGCGTACTCCGCGTAGACCTGCTCGAGGCGCGCCTTGGCCTGCAGCACCTCGCCCACGCCCTCCTCCACGGCCTCGCGCACCGTCTGCTCGGGGTCGAGCTGCGGCTCCTGCGGCAGGTAGCCGATCTTGATGCCCGGCATGGGCACGGCCTCGCCCTCGATGTCCTTGTCGATGCCGGCCATGATCTTGAGGACGGTGGACTTGCCCGCGCCATTGAGGCCCAGCAGGCCGATCTTGGCGCCGGGGAAGAAGGAGAGCGAGATGTCCTTGAGGATCTGCCGCTTGGGCGGGACGACCTTGCCCACGCGGTTCATCGTGAATACGTATTGCGCCATGGCTTGCTTTCGGCGAAAGGGAGGGTGAAACAGGGAAGCCTTCCATTTTACCCGACCGGGGCACCCCGGTGCGACGGTTCCGACCGCGGCCGGCCCATCCGGGCCGGCCGCTCCGTCGTCTGACCCGCCGCTCCCCCGGAGGCGTCCCTGCCGGGGGCGGCGGGCGGCGACCCGAAATCCTCGTTAGGCGGGCCGCGCACAGCCCGCGAAGTCGCCGTCTGCTGCCACTACACCATCAGCCACTCGCGCATCGCCGCCCGTGCCTCGAGCTCGAAGCGCGCGTGGGCGTTGGCCACCCGTCCCGGCAGGCCCGCGCGCCGCCCGGCCTCGTAGCGCGCGTAGCCCGCCTCCGGGCGTTTCAACCGCACGGCCCGGGCGGGCTTCCACGCCCACCAGGCCGCTCTCACTGCGTTCGCTGCGTTCATCGTCGTCTCCCCATCGGTGGTTTCCGGCCCGCAAAAGCACGAAGCCCGGAGATTTCGAGGTCTCCGGGCTTCGCGAGGGATTCTTCGCTGAACGAGCTGGCGTTACCCGATCGTTCTCCCGGAGACGGAACCGTCCATGACGGCAATGGCGCCGTGACGCTGCCAGGGGCAGGCCACGCGCGTCGCCGCGGCGGTCGGTTTGGAAATGAAGTTCAGGTCCATGTCTCTCGAAAAAGCTCTCGGTGATTCGTACGCCCCGCATGTTGCCATGCAGCAATTGTGATCGTCAATGCCCTGCGTGAAAAAAGGCGGGAACTCGGGACCCCGATCGGGGGTCGGACAGGGGTAGCCTCGAAAAAGCGCGCTGTCACGGGCCCTCCACGCCCCCTTCGGCAGCGCGACCGCCCTGCGTGCGTCACCGGCAGGCGGCAGCAACGGCCCCGTGCCCCCTGTGCGCGGCGCCTTTCCGGGCCCGGCCCCGCCGGGCGAACAACGTCGGCAGCGCGCGCACGCGTGCGAGGCCACGCCCATCGAACCGCGAAAGGAACGATCCCGATGAAGCAGACCGACTCCCCCCGCACCCCGCCGGCCCATGCGGGCAACGGCAAGTCCCGTGCGCCGCGCGGCGACGTGGACGCGCGCATGCTCGACCGCATCCGCGCGGCCGCTGCCATCGTGCGCATCCGCCAGGAGGCTCTCTACGACCGCCTCGCCGAGCGCTTCCACGCGCACCTCGACGCCGGCGGTGACCGCGGGCGGGAGGCGCGCGAGGCCGCCGCGCAGATGGCCCTCGAGCAGCTCACCGCCTCGGGCGCGCTCTCCGCGCCGCTGGGCGAGCGGCTGAAGGCCTTCCTGCTGCGCGACCACGATCCGGCGGTCCGCCACCGCCGCACCGGCGAGATCACGAGCGCGGGCACGCTTTCGTGCGTGCAGTGCGGCGCGGCGATGCCGTTCGCGCGCACGGCCACCATCCCCCCGTGCCCGCGCTGCGCCACGACGGAATTCGCGAAGACCCCGTGACGAAAGGAGGACAGCCATGTTCCGACGCATCCTCGTGCCCACCGACGGATCCGATGGCGCCCGCAACGCGATGCAGGCCGCGAGCCGGCTCGCCACGCTCTCGGGTGCGGACCTGATCGCCCTTCACGTCGTGACGCCGCCCGTGCCCGTGGTCTCCTACATGGGCCTGGGCGTCATCGGCGCGCCCGTGCCGCTCGACGCCGCGGAGGATCGCATCCCGCCGGAGCGCGACCCGGCACTGGCCGATGCGCGCCGCGTGGCCGGCGCCGCCGGCGTCGCCCTCGACCCGCGCCAGGTCGTCGCCGCACAGCCGGCCGCGGCGATCCTCGAACTCGCCGAGGCCGAGGGCTGCGACCTGATCGTCATGGCCTCCAACGGCTACGGCGACCTGATGTCGCTCATCACGGGCAGCACGACGGCGCGCGTCGTCTCCGGGGCCGGCCGGCCCGTGCTCGTCGTCCACTGAAGAGGAGGAAAGCAATGAACACGATCGAAGAGACCCTTCGCAACGCGCCGCCGCCGACGGCGACCCTCGCCGACGTCTGGCGCCGCCAGCCGCAAACCGGCGCCTCCGCGCCGCGCATCCGCGCCACGCGCCCCGAGGACTTCGCCGCGATCATCGCGCTGCAGCGCGCGACCTACCCGGACATCCCGCCGTGGACCGAGGCCCAGCTCGCCGCGCAGGTCGCGGCCTTTCCCGAGGGCCAGATGGTGGCCGAGCTGGACGGGCGCGTCATCGGCGCCTCGGCCTCGCTCGTCGTGGCGTGGGACGAATACGCCGTGGACCACACGTGGAAGGGCATCACCGGCGACGGCACCTTCCGCACCCACGACCCGGCCGGCCGCACGCTCTACGGCGCGGAGGTCGTGGTCGACCGCCACCGGCGCGGCAACGGCGTCGGGCGCGCCCTCTACCAAGCGCGGCGCCAGCTCTGCCAGCGCCTGAACCTGCGGCGCATCATCGCCGCGGGGCGCCTGCCCGGCTACCGCGACGTGAAGGACGTGATGTCGCCCGAGCTCTACGCGATGCGCGTCGTGTGGGGTGACATTCCCGACCCGGTGCTGCGCTTCCAGCTCGCGCAGGGCTTCCACTACTGCGGCGTGATCCACAACTACCTGCCCGAGGACGCGCCCTCCTGCGGCCACGCGGCGCTCATCGTGTGGCTCAACCCGCGCTACGCGGCGCCGCGCCCGGCGGCCCTCGCGAGGAAGGCGGCGGCGTGAGGGTGCGCATCGCCGCGGTGCAGTACCACCTGCGCCACATCCGCGACTGGGAGGGCTTCGAGAGCCAGGTCGGCTTCGTGCTGGACGCGGCCGCGGAGTACCGCCCGCACTTCGTGCTGCTGCCGGAGATCTTCACCACGCAGCTCATGTCGCTCCTGGACGCTTCCGACGTGCGGCGCGCGGTGCGCGAGCTCTCCGCCTTCACGCCGCGCTTCGTGGCGCTCATGCGCCACCATGCGGAGAAGCACGGCTACCACCTCGTGGCCGGCAGCCACCCCACGCTGCGCGGCGACCGGCTCTACAACACCGCCTACCTCTTCAACCCCGCCGGCCAGGTCCTCGAGCAGGACAAGCTGCACCGCACGCGCTGGGAGAAGGACCACTGGGACACCACGCCCGGCGAGGCGCTCTCGCTCTTCGAGACGGCGCACGGCAAGGTGGCGATCCTGGTGTGCTACGACGTGGAGTTCCCGGAGCTCGCGCGGCAGGTGTGCGAGGCCGGCGCCGACATCCTCTTCGTGCCCAGCTGCACCGACGACCGGCAGGGGTACCTGCGCGTGCGCTACTGCTGCCACGCGCGGGCCATCGAGAACCAGGTCTACGTGGCCATGACCTCCACGGTGGGCAACCTGCGCATCCCGGGGCTGCGCATGCACTACGGCCAGGCGGCGATCCTCGCGCCGTCGGACTTCCCGTTCGCGCGCGACGGCATCGCGGCGGAGGGCATCCCCAACGCCGAGCAGATCGTGGTGGCCGACGTGGACCTGGGCCTGCTGGGCCACAACCGCATCAACGGCACCACGATCCCGCTGCACGACAAGCGCCGCGAGCTCTACGACGACCCGGTGCGGGTCGTGGCGGCGTAGCGGGGGCTGTCCCCGCTTCCGCGGAATTCGGGGACAGTCCCCAAGATCGGGGACAGTCCCCCTACTTCAGCGCGCCCACGTCCTTCATCGACTCGAGCTTCCCGAGGTCGAGGGAGCCGACCGCCGAGCGCAGCGCGTCGATGCCGACGCCCTGGCCCCGCGCCGAGACGATGAAGCGGTCGCCCAGCACGAGCGTGTACTCGTTGTCGCCGCCGGACTTCGAGATCTCCTCGTGGACCATGCGGGTGCCCTCGCGCTTCGTGCGCTCGATGCGCGAGCCGTCCTCGCGCTCGCCCTGCACGTTCATCCAGCCGGCCATGCCCATGAGGCCGCCCGCGCCGCCGGTGTCCGTGACCTCGAGCTCGACTTCCTTCCCGGAGCCGTCGCCGTAGCGCGCCTCGGCCTTGGACATCGTGAGCCCGGCCATGCCGCCCTTCTCCGCGCTCTGGCTGGTGCGCGGGAGCCCCGCGAACTTCTCGGGCACGAAGGGCTTCAGCACGTCGATCGCCACGGGCTCGAAGCGCTTGCCGCCGCCCAGCACGGCGCCCAGGCCCTCCATCGCCGCAGCCATCTGCTTGTTGGGGTCGCCGCTCTTCTGCGCGGCTTCCATCTTCTTGCCGACCTCCTCCATCTTCTTGCCGAAGTCGTCCAGCTTGCCCATCGGCGAGTCCTTGTCGAAGACGACGGGCGCCCCGCCCGTCCCGGCCACGCCGGCCATCATGCCGGCGCCGCCCGTGAGCATCATGACCCCGCCCGCGAGCAGCGAGATCACGAAGCCGATCACGATGGCGCAGACCACCACGACCGCCGTGTAGCCGATCGATTTCTCCTCCGGGTTCTTCATGAGCCGCGGCAGGCCGAGGTAGAGGAGATAGAGCCCGTAGAGCGAGATGAGCACGCCGATGAGCCCGAGCGCCGGGATGATGCCCAGCACCCCCGCGATCCACGCCGGCGTGTAGGAGTACACCGCCACCTTCATCGCCTGCGCCGGGTTCTTCTCGCCGCCGAAGGTGGGCGCCAGCGCGTTGATGATGAGCGACAGGATGAAGATGCCGACGAAGGCCATCGCGAACGAGAACACCGCGACGCCGATGCCGGCGAGGATGGGCGTGCGCACGGTGCCCATGAAAGGCAGGCTCGTGCCGACGATGGACGTGCCGATGAAGCCGCAGAGCACGGAGATGCCCGCGAGCGGCGCGACGTAGCCGCCCATCAGGTCCCCGGTGGACGACGTTTCGCCCGCGATGACGGGCCACTCCGTCTTCGGCGTGAGCAGGATGTTCTTGACTCGGTCGACGAGACCCATGCTTCGTTCTCCCTTGTTTCGTTTGGCGTGCGCCGTGGTTTCTTGTGAATACGGAATTCTACGCCGGAGCCCGCCACGCCGGCCGTTCCCGTAACACTCTGCGACACGGCGCGGGCGCGCTCGCGTCGTAGACTGCGCGGGCGCGGCCCGTTGCCGCCCCGGAGAACGCATGATCGCGCGACTCGCCAGCCTCGCCCTCCTCCTCCTCGCCGCTTCCTTTCCGGCGCTCGCGCAGACCTTCTCGGGCCGCATGTCGGGCTCGTGGTGGGACGCCTCCCGCGCCGGCGAGGGCCAGTTCATCGCCTTCGAGTCCGTGGGCGCGCGCCACGTGGCCTGGCTCGCCTACTTCACCTACACCGCGGACGGCATCGCCACCTGGCGCGTGGGCAGCGCGGACTACGCGCCCGGCGCCACCTCGATCGCGATTCCCCTCGTCACGGGGTCGGGGCCGCGCTTCGGCGCGCCGTATCGCGCCACCGACCTCGCGACCACCCCGGCGGGCACGGCCACGCTCGAGTTCGTCGCCTGCGACCGCCTGCGCCTGCGCCACGACGCGATGCCCGGCGTGACGCTGCAGCTCACGCGGCTCGTGGGGCCGCTCACGGGCCTCGCCTGCACCGACGAGGCTCCGCCCGCGAAGCTCGTGTCCGGGCCGTCGCCGTTCTCCGCCACCTGCGGCGCCGGCACGGGCACGGCATTCATCAACGCCGAGGTGGAGCCCAGCCTCGCCGTGAGCCCGGCCGACCCCGCGCACCTCGTCGCGATGTGGCAGCAGGACCGCTGGTCCAACGGCTCGGCGCGCGGGCTGGTCTCGGCCGTCTCGCGCGATGGCGGCCTCACCTGGTCCACGCGGCCGATGGCCTTCTCGCGCTGCGGCGGCGGCACGCCGGCCAACGGCGGCGACTTCGACCGCGCCACCGACCCGTGGGTGTCGATCGGCCCCGACGGCACCGTGTGGGCGATGTCTCTTTCGACGACCGGCGGCTCGTTCACGGCCGGCTCGGTGAACGCGATGCTCGTCTCGCGCTCCACCGACGGCGGCCTCGCCTGGGGCGCGGCCGTGCCCGTCATCACCGACACCACGCCGTTCTTCAACGACAAGAACGCCATCACGGCCGATCCCCACGACGCCCGCTACGCCTACGCCGTGTGGGACCGGCTGCAAAGCGGCGCCGGCGGCCCGGCCACGCTCGCCCGCACCACCGACGGCGGCGCGAGCTGGGAGCCGGCGCGCGCCATCTTCGACCCGGGCGCCACCAGCCAGACGATCGGCAACGTGATCGTCGTGCCGTCCCCGGGCACGCTCGTGAACGTGGCGCTGCGCCTGGACGGCATCTCCGGCCCCGGCCCGCGCACCGGCTCGGTGATCGCGATCCGCTCCGAGGACCGCGGCGCGACCTGGTCCGCGCCCGTGCGCATCGCCGACCACCTCGCGGTGGGCGCGCGCGACCCCGACACGGGCGCCGGCATCCGCGACGGGGCCATCATTCCCGCCGCCGCCGCGGGGCCCGGCGGCACCGTGCACGTCGCGTGGCAGGACTCTCGCTTCAGCGCCGGCGCCCATGACGCCATCCTCTACTCGCGCTCCGCCGACGGCGGGCGGACCTGGTCGGCGCCCGTGCGCGTGAACGGCGAGCCCACGGTGGCGGCCTTCACGCCGGCGGTGCACGTGCTGGCCGGCGGCACCGTCGGCATCACCTACTACGACCTGCGCGACAACACGCCCGACCTCGCCACCCTGCCCACGGGCTACTGGCTCGCGCGCTCCGCGGACGGCGTCGCGTGGGCGGAGTCGCGGCTCGCGGGCCCCTTCGACCTCGCCACCGCGCCCAACGCGAACGGGCTCTTCCTCGGCGACTACATGGGGCTCGCGGGCGCGGGCGGCGAGTTCCTGTCCCTTTACGTGCGCACGACCGGGGACGCCGCCAACCGCAACGACGTGTTCTTCGCGCGGGCGGGGGCGGGCGCGGGTGCGCAGCAGGCGAAGGCGGCGCCGGTGGCGCCCGCCTACACCGTGGATGCCGCATGGGCCGCGCGCGTCGACGCGGCCATCGGGCGCGTGCTCGCGGCGCGGGGACGGACGCCGCCGCCCTGATCAGTCCTCGTCGGGCGCGACCGAGCGGATGGTGTAGCCGCCGCTCTTGTCGTCGCGCTCGAGCTCCAGCAGCCCGCGCTCTTCCAGCTCCTCGAGCAGCTGGTTGAACGACCGGTAGCCGTAGTAGCTCTCGCTGAAGCCGGGCTTCCGGCGCTTGATGGCCTGCTTCACCATCGAGCCCCAGAGCGTCTCCTCGAGGCCGCGCTCGTCCACGAGGTCGTCGATCGTCTCGAGGACGAGGTCGTAGGCTTCCTGGCGCTTGCCGGCGCCGCCGGCGCCCTCGCGCTCCCGGTCCTTCTCCTTGTCCTTGTCCGACGCCTTGGCCGCGGGCTTGCCCTCCGCCTTCTTCGCCGCCTGGCGCTTCGGCGACTCGCGCACGAGGTCGTCGTAGTAGATGAACTCGTCGCAATTGGCGATGAGCAGGTCGGAGGTGCTCTTCTTCACGCCGACGCCGATCACGGTCTTCGCGTTCTCGCGCAGCTTCGAGACGAGCGGGGAGAAATCGGAATCGCCCGAGACGATCACGAAGGTGTCCACGTGGCTCTTGGTGTAGCAGAGGTCGAGGGCGTCGACCACCATGCGGATGTCGGCGGAGTTCTTGCCCGACATGCGCACGTGCGGGATCTCGATCAGCTCGAAGGAGGCCTGGTGCATGGGCGCCTTGAACTCCTTGTAGCGCTCCCAGTCGCAGTAGGCCTTCTTCACCACGATGCTGCCCTTCACCAGCAGGCGCTCGAGCACCTTGCTGATGTCGAAACGGTCGTACTTCGCCTCGCGCACGCCGAGCGCGACGTTCTCGAAGTCGCAGAAGACGGCGAGGTTGCGGATTTCCGCCATGATGATCTCCGGAGTAAGTCCCCTAGCTTACAATGCCGGCATGCTCTCCGCCGCCTGCGAGAACCTGATCGAGATCCGCGACCTTCGCTTCGCCTACGGCAAGCGGCGGCTGATCGACGGGCTCGACCTCGACATCCCGAGGGGGAAGGTGGTCGCGATCCTCGGCGCGAGCGGCTGCGGCAAGACCACGCTCCTGCAGCTGATCGGCGGGGCGCTGCGGCCGGCCGGCGGCACGGTGAAGGTGTGCGGGCACGACGTCCACGCCCTCGACCACGAGGGCCTCTACCGGCTGCGGCGGCAGGTCGGGATGATGTTCCAGAAGGGCGGGCTCTTCAGCGACCTCACCGTCTTCGAGAACATCGCCTTCCCGATGCGCGAGCACACGACGCTGCCCGAGCCGGTGATCTCGGACCTGGTGAAGATGAAGCTGCACGCGGTGGGGCTGCGCGGCGCGCACCGCCTCTACCCCACGGAGCTCTCCGGCGGCATGGCCCGGCGCGTGGCGCTCGCGCGCGCCATCGCGCTGGACCCGGACCTGCTCATCTACGACGAGCCCTTCGCCGGGCTCGACCCGATCACCCTCAACGTGATCTGCAACCTCATCCGCACGCTCAACGACGCGCTGGGCAGCACCTCCGTGGTGGTCACCTACGACGTGCCCGAGGCGGTGAAGCTCGCCGACTACCTCTACGTGATGGGCGAGGGGCGCATCGTCGGGCACGGCCCGACGCGGGATATGCTCGACTCCGCCGACCCCTTCGTGCGCCAGTTCCTGCACGCGCAGCCCGACGGCCCGGTGCCCTTCCACTTCCCGGCGCGGCCCATCGCGGAGGAGCTGGAACTCACCCCGGCGCGGGAGCCGCCGCGCTCGATCCGCTCGCTCTAGGCGCCCCTCAGGCGCGCACCGACCGCACCACCTCGGCCACGTCCAGCGTGCGCGCGCGGCGCTCGATCTCCGGAAGGTAGCGCGACTGCAGCCCCTTCGCCTCGCCCAGCATGTCGCCGAAGGACTGGCGCAGCATGTCCGCCGAGAGGGTGCGCCCGCCCGCGTAGTAGCGCTTCGCGACCATCCCCAGCGCATAGGTGGACGCGAAGGAGAAGCCCGCGCCCGTGGCGGCGGAGCCGAGCGCGCGCCCCAGCCCGCCGGCGAGCTTCCCGAGGAGCCCGCCCACGAGCTTGCGGCCGAACTGCTCGAGGTACTGCGAGGTGAGGCCCACGCCCACCGTCGCGAGGAAGTCCTTCACGTGCCCGCGGTCCAGCTCGAAGCCGTGCGCCTTCCCGATGCGGTAGACCATCTTCATCTGCAGCGGGATGATCGCCATCGAGGCGAGGTTCTGCGGCAGCAGCTCCAGCGCCCCGTTGAGGATCGCGTAGTTGAGGACCATCTTGTCCATCTCCGCCCCCGTCATCTTGGCGGCATAGGGCGGCTCCACGGCGGACTCGGCCGCGAGCGGCGCGCCGGCCACGGCAGCCGCCTCGGCCTCGTAGGCTTCGCCTTTCGCGGCATCGAGCCCCAGCGTCGCGCGCAGGTCGTCGAGGAAGGCCTTCTCGGCGGCGGAATGCGCGCCGTCGGCATCGCACACGCCGACGGCCATCTCGAAGGCGTACTGCCGCAGCTCCGGCGTGGGCAGGGCGGCGGCGGCCTCGCCGAGGCTGCGCCGGCCAAGGAGCGCGTCCTGGTACACGGCGGCCACGTTCAGGCCGCCGCCCATGGCTTCCGCGATGCGGCGGATCTCCGCGCGCTCGCGCTCGTCCTTCGCGCCGTCCGCGAAGGCGGCGCGCAGGGCGATGAAGAGGACGGCTTCCTGCTCGGCGGTGTTCATGGGGTTCTCCCGGGTTGGACGCGCTTGAGAGTGGGGGCGGATTCGCCCGGTTCAATGGCTTTTGACAATCCGGGCGGGTCCGCCGGGCGCCCGATGGCGTTAGGATGGCCGGAAAAGCCCGAAACCACCACGCCAGGAGGAACCATGATCGCCCGACTCGCCCGCGCCGCCGGCGCGGCCCTCGCCGCGAGCCTCTCGCTCGCCGCCTTCGCCCAGGCCGACTACCCGTCGCGCACCATCACCATGATCGTCCCCTTCCCGCCCGGGGGAGTGGCCGACATCACGGGCCGCCCGGTGGCCGAGGCGATGGGGCGCCACCTCAAGCAGACCGTCATCGTCGAGAACAAGTCGGGCGCCGGCGGCGGCGTGGGCATGCAGTACGTCGCGCGCGCCAAGCCCGACGGCTACACGGTGCTCATGGCGCTCTCGTCGGTGTCGATCATCCCGGAGGCGGACAAGATCCTCGGGCGCTCGCCCATGTACCAGCTCGACCAGCTGGTGCCCATCGCCCGCTTCACCGCCGACCCCACGGTGCTCGCGGTGCGCGCCGACAGCCCGTGGAAGAGCGTGAAGGACCTGCTGGAAGTGGCCCGCAGCGCGCCCGGGACGATCCCCTACGGCTCCTCGGGCAACTACGGCACGATGCACGTGCCCATGGAGATGCTCGCCGCCGCCGGGGGCGCGAAGATGCTGCACGTGCCCTTCACGGGCGCCGGCCCCGCCGTCGTGGCGCTGCTGGGCGGCAGCGTGGACGCGCTCTCCACGGGCCCCTCGTCGATCATGGGCCACCTCAAGGGCGGCAAGGTGCGCGTGCTGGCGAGCTGGGGCGAGACGCGCCACCCGGCACTGCCCGACGTGCCGACGCTCAAGGAGCTGGGCTACGACGCGCAGTTCTCGCAGTGGACCGGGCTTTTCGTGCCGGCCGGCACGCCCGAGCCCGTGATCGCGAAGCTGCGCGAGGCCGCCAAGGCGGTGGCCTCCGACCCGACCTTCCTCGCGGCGCTCGCCAAGGTGCAGACGCCGCCGCAGTACCTCGACCAGCCGCAGTTCCGCGCCTTCTGGGAAGCCGACGCAAGGAAGCTCGCGGAGGTCGTGCGGAAGATCGGAAAGGTCGAATGACGCCCCCGCGCCTGGCGGCCGCGCTTGCCGCGGCCCTCGCGCTCGCCGGCCCGGCGGCCGCGCAGCAGGACTTCTCCAAGGTCGAGGTGAAGGCCGAGAAGCTCGCCGACACCGTGTGGATGCTGACCGGGGCCGGGGGCAACCTCGGCCTCTCGGCCGGCGAGGACGCCGTGTTCCTCGTGGACGACCAGTACGCGCCCCTCACGGAGAAGATCGTCGCCGCCATCGCGCAGGTGTCGCCGAAGCCCGTGCGCTTCGTCCTCAATACGCACTGGCACGGCGACCACGTGGGCGGCAACGAGAAGCTCGGCCGCGCGGGCGCCGTGATCGTGGCGCACGA
Organism: Burkholderiales bacterium; assembly: GCA_019634955.1. GTDB lineage: Bacteria > Pseudomonadota > Gammaproteobacteria > Burkholderiales > Usitatibacteraceae > FEB-7. The sequence goes on along the minus strand of JAHCAK010000029.1, from coordinate 26,653 downwards.
CAACACCCGCAAGCGCCTTTCCACGGAGCAGTTCCTCGAGATGTGGCGCGCGACGGTGAAGCCGCTGCCCAAGGCGGGGCTGCCGGTGGTGACCTTCTCGCAGGACACGACCTTCCACCTGAACGGCGAGGCGATCCGCGCCTTCCACGTGCCGCGCGCCCACACCGACGGCGACGTCGTCGTCCACTTCACGGGCAGCGACGTGATCCACATGGGCGACGTGTTCTGGAACCGCCTCTACCCCCTCATCGACACCGGCAGCGGCGGCACGGTCGACGGGATGGTCGCGGCGGTCGACCGCGCGCTGGCGCTGGCCGGGCCGAAGACGCGCATCATCCCCGGCCACGGGCCGCTCGCCACGAGGGACGACCTCGTGGCCTACCGGGAGATGCTCGCGACGATCGGCTCGCGCATCAAGGCCATGATCCGCGAGGGGAAGAAGCTCGAGGAGATCGTGGAGGCGAACCCCACGGCCGATTTCGACGCCGTGTGGGGCAAGGGCTTCATCCCGCCGCGCAAGTTCGCCGAGATGGTGGCGATGAACCTGATCCGCGGCGCCCCCTGAGGCGCTACTCGACCAGCCCCTCGGCCACGAGCGCCTCCTGCACCTTCGGACGGGCGGCCACCCGCGCGAGGAATTCGCGGATCGCGGGCCACGGGGCCATGTCCAGCTTCACCCACGGTGCCCAGCTCGCCACGGCGAACAGGTAGGCGTCGGCCACCGTGAACCGCTCGCCCGTGAGGAAGGGCTGCCTCGCGAGCGTCTTCTCCACCAGGTCGAGCCGATGCGACAGCGCCGACACCGCGGCCGCGCGCGCCTCGGGCGCGAGCTTCGCATTCCAGAGCGGCCCGAACCCCTTGTGCACCTCGGTCGCGAGGTAGCCGACCCACTCGAGGACGCGGTAGCGCTCGATCGTCCCGGCCGGCGGGATGAGCCCCGCCGCGGGGGCGAGATCGGCCAGGTACTGGATCAGGCAGGACACCTCCGTGAGCACGGCGCCGTCGTCCAGGCGCAGCGCCGGGACGTACCCCTTGGGGTTCACCTCGAGGTAGTTCTCCCCGGAGGCGGTGCGCTTGGAGCCCAGGTCCACCTTCTCGAGTTCCAGCGGGATGCCCGCCTCGCGGGCGACGATGTGGGGCGCGATCGAGCATGCGCCGGGGAAGTAGTAGAGCTTCATGGGGCCTCCGGGAAATGGCGCCAGTCCCGGCGTGCGATTGTCCGGGCGAATGGGCGTCTGCAAGTGCAAGATGACAGGTTACAGGCTTAACCGGCGGGCGGCCGGAGTTGTGATCCACGGCACGCCGGGCCGCCCCGGGCCTCGCTACGCTGGCGACATGTTCGACATCCGTTCCCTCTTCATCGTGATGGTGGCGACCAACGCGGTCCTCGCCCTCGCCCTCTGGGTAGGCACCAACCGGCGCCTGCAGGGCGGGCTCGCGCCGTGGGCCCTGTCGCTCACCGCGCAGGCGGTCGCCTTCATCCTGTTCGCCGCGCGCGGCACGGTGCCCGACTGGGCCTCGATCGTCGTGGCCAACGGCCTGATCGGGCTTTCGCTTTCCCTCGTGGCCGCCGCCATCCTCGCCTTCCGCGGCGCCACCGCGCCGATTCTCCTGCACACGGTCGCCTTCCTCGTGCCGGCGTTCGCGGTGGGCGCCCTGGTGCACGACATCGGCGCGCGCCTCATCGCCGCCAACACGCTCTACGCGGCGGGGGAGGCGGCGCTGCTCGCGCTGGCCTGGCGCCGCGTGGACGGCGTGAGCCGCGGCGCGCACGGGCTCTTCGTGGCGAGCTTCGCGCTGGGCGCCGTGAGCCTCGCGGCCCGGGCCGCCGGCCCCCTCGTCGCCCCGGGGACGATCGAGAGCCTGTTCGCGCCCAACGCCGTGCAGGCCTTCAGCCTCATGAGCTCGTACATGGTGATCCTGCTCTCGTCGGTGTCGTTCCTGCTGATGCAGAAGGAGCGCGCCGACCACCTCTCGGCCCAGCTCGCCTCGGTCGACCCGCTCACGGGCGCGTTCAACCGCCGCACCTTCGTCGAGCTGGCGGCCAAGGCGCTCTCGCGCGCCAAGCGCCTGGACACGCCGCTGTCGCTGGTGCTCCTGGACATCGACCACTTCAAGCAGGTGAACGACACGCACGGCCACCTGGCCGGCGACCGCGTGCTGCAGCAGTTCGCGGAGGTCGTGCGCGACCAGCTGCGCAAGGAAGACGTCTTCGTGCGCTACGGCGGCGAGGAATTCTGCCTGCTGCTGCCGGACGTGCCGGGCCCCGGTGCCGTGGCGCTCGCCGGGCGCATCCGCAAGGCGGTCGCACGCTCGTCGTTCAAGACCGACGGCGGCGGGCTCGAGCTCACGGTGAGCGCCGGCGTGGCCGCGCGCATCGAGGAAGGCCCCGAGGCGCTCGATGCGCTCATCGCGCGCGCCGACGAGGCGCTCTACATCGCCAAGAGCCGCGGCCGCAACCGCGTCGCCGCCGTCTCGCTCGGCCGTTCCCGCGCCGCCTGAGCCCGCCCCGCGCCGGGCCGCGGCGGCGCAGCCCTTGACCCGGGTCACGCCCGCGGAACCGCGGATCGGCTAGCATGTCCCAAAGCCTTCACGACCGCGAAGAAGACGCCCGATGGGTCCCGACCGCCTGCCCCCGCTCCCCGAAGGAAGCCTCTCGCTCGCGCAGAAGAGCGCCGCGGCCGAGCTCGCCACCGGCCCGCGCGGCTCGGTCTTCGGCCCGTTCGTGCCGCTGCTGCGCAGCCCCGACCTCCTGTCGCCGCTGCAGAAGGCCGGCGAGTACCTGCGCTACAAGAGCGCCTTCCCGCCGCGCCTGTCGGAGTTCGCCATCCTCATCGTCGCGCGGCGCTGGAACCAGCAGTACGAGTGGCACGTCCACCAGCCCATCGCCGAGCGCTCCGGCGTTCCCGCGGAGCACGTCCGCGCCGTCGCGGAGGGGCGCCGGCCGGACGGCATGGCGCCCGACCAGGCGGTCGTGCACGACTTCCTGCAGGAGCTGCAGTCCAACCTCGGCGTGAGCGACGCGACCTACGGCCGCGCGCTCGAGCTCTTCGGCGAGCGCGGCGTCGTCGACCTGTGCGGGATCTGCGGCTACTACACCACGCTCGCGATGGTGATGAACGTGGCGCGCACGCCGCTGCCCGACGGCGTCGCCCCGCCGCTCGCGACCTGAGCGCCGCGGCATGCGCAACCGCCGCCGATTCCTGCGCGATGCGCTCGCCCTCGTGGCCGCGGGCCCGGGGCTCGCGCAGGCGGCCGCCGAGCCGTCGGCGGGCGCGCGCGACTTCGACGCCCTGTGGGGCGCGATCGACCGGGATTACGCCTACCTCGAGCGCGGCCAGGACTGGCGCGGCGCCCGCGAGCGATGGCGGCCCCGCGCCGTGCAGGCGCGCACGCGCGAGGCCCTCGTCGCCGCCCTCGAAGGCGCCCTCGCCGAGCTGAACGACGAGCACGTCACGCTGGACGCGCACCTGCCGGGCTCCGCCCGCCCGGTGCCGATGGCCACCGACCTGTGGGCGCTCTGGGAGGGCCGGGACGCCGTGGTGGCCGCCGTGCGCGCCGGCAGCGTCGCCGACGTGGCCGGCGCCGTGCCGGGGATGCGCGTCGTCGCCATCCAGGGCGCGCCGGCCGACCAGGCCGTGCGCAAGCTCCTGCGCCGCAGCCGCCAGGCCGACCCCCGCGCGCGCGACTGGGCGCTGCGGCGGCTGCTCGCCGGCCCCTGGTCCGGCACGCTGGCGCTCGACGTGGCGATCGGCGGGCGCCCGAGGCGGCTGGAGATCGCGCGCGAGGACATCCCCCCGGCCGGCACGCCGCCCCTCATCGCCCGCCGCATCGGCGAGGACCGCGCGCTCGCCTACCTGCGCGTGAAGGACAACCTCGGCGAGCCGGGCCTGGTGCAGCACTTCGACGCGGCGCTGCAGCAGATGCGCGCGGCGCGCGGGCTCATCCTCGACCTGCGCGAGACGCAGTCGGGCGGCTCGCCCGAGGTGGCGCGCGCGCTCCTCGGGCGCTTCATCACGGCCGAATCCCCCTGGATCGTGCGCGTGCCGCGCGCCGGCCCCGTCGCCGCCGACACGCCCGCCGAGCGCGTCTCGCCGCGCGGGCCCTTCGCCTACACCGGGCGCACGCTGGTGCTCGTCGACCGCTGGACGGCCGGCGAGGCCGAGTCGCTCGCCGCGGGCCTGGAGGCAGCGGCGCGCGCCACCCTCGTGGGCACGCCCATGGCCGGGCTGCGCGGGCAGGCGCGCGAGCTGCGGCTGCCCGCCTCGGGCATCGTCCTGCGCTACCCCGCCCTGCGCGTCTTCCACGCCAACGGCACGCCGCGCGAGGTCGTGCGGCCCGCCGTGCCCGTGGACATCGTCGCGCCCAGCGGCGGCCCGGGCGACCCCATCCTCTACCAGGCGCTCAAGCTCCTCGAAGCCGTCTGAACGGGCGCGGCGCTCACGCCGGCTTGCGGGCAGCCTTCTCGCGAACGCGCTGGTCGAAGCGCTCGAGGTTCACCACCACGCGTTCGTGCGTGCCCTCGCCGATGAGGTCGAACTCGTCCTCGGCGCGCACGCGGAAGTGGATGGTGCGCCCCTCCACCCGGACGACCTCGGCGGTGGCGCGCACGCGCATGCCGACGGGGGTGGCCGCGACGTGCGAGACGTCCAGCCGCGTGCCCAGGCTCTGGTGGTTCTCGGGGAGCGACTGCTCCACGGCCGCGAGCGCCGCCGCCTCGATCAGGTTGATCATGACCGGGGTGGCGAGCACGTGGATGCGCCCGCTGCCCACCCGCGGTGCCGTGTGCTGCTCGCCCACCACCAGCTCGGCCGTGCCGGTGAGCCCGGCCGGAAGCTCCAGCTTGAGTGCCATTCGCCTTGGTCCCTTCGCCCATGGGGGCGTCATCGCCATTATTCCCCATCGGGGCGACCGCTCCCAGCGCGACGGCCTTGAACTCCCGGGAGGATGTCGCCATCTAACCCTCCGGACCGTGACCAACCGGAGAAACCGATGATCGACGCCTCCCTGGCCTCCTTCGAGCGCGACGTGCTCGAAGCTTCCCGCGAAGTCCCCGTGGTGGTGGACTTCTGGGCGCCGTGGTGCGGGCCGTGCCGCGCGCTGGGCCCCCTGCTGGAGAAGCTCGAGCGCGAGTCCGGCGGGCGCTGGCGGCTCGTCAAGGTGAACTCCGACGAGAACCCGGAACTGTCCGCGCAGTTCGGCGTGCGCTCCATCCCGTTCGTGGTGGCCTTCGTCGACGGCAAGCCCGTGTCGCACTTCCTCGGCGCGCAGCCCGAGGGCGCCATCCGCGCCTTCCTCGAGAAGCTCGTGCCGGACCCGAGCGAGCTGGAGCTTCGCCACGCGCGCGCGGCGCTGGCCGCCGGGCAGCCGGCTATCGCCGAGGAGCACCTGCGCAACGCGATCGCGCTGGACCCGTCCAACGACGCAGCTCGCCTCGATTCCGTGACGCTCTTCCTCGACCGGGGAGACCTCGTGCGGGCGCGCGAGCAGTTCGCGCTGCTTTCGCCCAAGGCCGAGCAGGCATCGGCCTGGCCCACGGTGTCGGCGCGCCTGGAGGCCGCCGAGCGGGCGGCCACGCTTCCCGCGACCGGGGAACTGGAGCGGCGCATTGCCGCCGACCCCGGCGACCTCGACGCGCGGCGCGACCTCGCGGAGGCTCGCATCGCCTCCCGCGACTTCGCGGCGGCACTGGAGCAGTTGCTGGAGATCGTGCGGCGCGACCGCGCCTACGGCGACGACCTCGGCCGCCGCAAGATGCTCGCCGTCTTCGAGATGGCCGCGGGCGACCCCGACCTCGTCTCCGACTACCGGCGCCGCCTCTCGGCGACGCTGTACTAGCGTTCCGCTGCCCGCGCGGGCGACGCGCCCGTTTACTCCTTTTCGGGCGCTTCACTGGGAGCCCGCGCGGGGCCAGCCGGAACGGGGCGCTATGATGGCGCCATGACCGGCCGATCCGTCTGCGTCGTTCCCGCCAAGCTGGAGCGCACTCCCGAAGGCATCCCCTACGCGCCGGATTTCGGCGACATCTACCACTCGTCGGCGGGCGGCCTCGCGCAGGCGCGGCACGTCTTCCTCGCCGGCAACGGCTTGCCGGATCGCTGGCGCGGGCGAGCGAGCTTCACCATCCTCGAGACGGGCTTCGGGCTGGGGCTCAATTTCCTCGCCGCGTGGCACGCGCTTCGCGCCGATCCGCACGGGCCCGCGCGGCTGCACTTCGTCTCCGTGGAGCGCCACCCCTTCCGCGCTGCCGAGCTCGCCGAGGCGCTGGCCCCTATCGAGGAGCTGGCGCCGCTCGCCACCGCCCTCGTCGCCGCGTGGCCGCCGCCGCTCGCCGGGTTCCATCGCATTGCCTTCGACGGCGGGCGCGTGCAACTCACGCTGCTCGCCGGGGATGCGCGCGAGCTGCTGCCGCAGCTCGAGGCCCGCGCCGACGCCCTCTTCCTCGACGGCTTCTCGCCCGCGAAGAACCCCGAAATGTGGTCCCCGGAGGTCGTGCGCCAGCTGGCGCGGCTGGCGGCGCCCGGCGCGACGCTCGCCACCTGGACCGTGGCCGGGGGGGTGCGCGCGGCGCTCGCCGACGCGGGCTTTCCCGTGGAAAAGCGCGAGGGCTTCGGTGGCAAGCGCGAGATGCTCGTGGGCTGCCGCGCGGGCGAGGACGAAACGCCGTCGCCGCCCGAGCGCCGCGCGGTCGTGGTCGGTGCGGGCCTTGCGGGAACCTTCGTCGCCGAGCGCCTGGCCTCGCGCGGCTGGGCGGTGCACCTCGTCGACCCCGTCGAGAAACGCACCGGCGCCACCGTCGGGCTGGTGCGCCCCATCGCCAACCTGCGCGACGCGGTGAACGCGCAAGCCTCCCGGCCCGCGTTCCTGTACGCGCTGCAGCACTTCCGCGCCCTGCAGCACGACGGCTTCCACCTCGTCTGGCGCCGCAGCGGCGTGCTGCAGCTCGCCGACGGCGACGACGAGGCCGCGCGCATGGCGGCCATCATCTCGGCGCAGGAGCACGACCCCGCGTTCCTGCGCTTCGTGGATGCGGCCGAGGCACGCGAGCTGGCCGGCCGCCCCGTGCGCGGCCCCGGCTGGTGGATGCCTTCCGGCGCGTGGGTCTCGCCCGGCAGCCTCGCCGTGGCGCTGCTCGCGCGAGCCGGCCCCGGCGTTCGCCGCCACCTGGGCCGCCGCGTCGAGCGGCTGGAGCGCGAGGGAGCCGAGTGGCGCGCGCTCGATGCGTCGGGCTCGGTGATCGCCGAGGCGCCGACGCTGATCGTTGCCAATGCCTTCGACGCGAAGCGGCTGTTGCCCGAGGCGCGCTTTCCCCTTTCCCGCGTGCGCGGGCAGGTGACCTTCCTGCCGCCCTCGCCCGCGCGCGCGCTCGACATCGTGGTGAGCGGCAGCGGCTACGTGGCGCCGCTTCCCGATGGCGGCCACGTCGTGGGCGCGACCTACCAGCACCACGACGACGCGGACGACGTCCGCGCAGCCGACCACCGCGAGAACCTCGCGCGCGTCGACACGATGCTCCCCGGCTTCTCGGAGGGCCTGCACCCCATGGGCCTGGACGGACTCGCGGGCTTCCGCGCGACCATCCCCGACCGCCTGCCTGTCTTCGGCGCCACGGCGATTCCCGGCGTGTGGGCCGCCACGGGGCTGGGCTCGCGCGGCCTGCTCTGGGCGCCCATCGGCGCGGAGCTCATCGCCTCGCGCCTCGAAGGCGAACCCATCCCCCTCCCCCGCGACCTGGCCGGCGCGATCTCGCCGAAGCGCTTCCTGTCCTGAAGCGGCGGTTCGCTACTGGCGCGGGCGGACGCGCGCGCCTTCGGCGAGATCGTTGCCAGGGTAGAGGACGACGGTCTCGCCCTGCGAGAGGCCGGCGACGACCTCGGCGTCGCGCGCGCCGCGCAGGCCCAGCTCGACCTCGCGCGCGGCAAGGCGGCCGCCGTCGACCACGAAGACCGTCCACTTGCCGTTGCGGCGGAAGAGCGCGCCCACGGGCACGCGGAGCGCATCGGCCTTCTCGGCGACGACGATGCGCGCGTCCAGCCGGTAGGCGTCGCCGATGCCCGGCGGCACGGCCTTGAAGTCGCCGATCACGTTGACGCGCTGCTCCTCCACGCCGAGGGCGGAGACCTTCCTGAACGCCGCGGGCTCCACCAGCCGCACGGCCGCCTCGACCTCCGGCCCGCCCCAGCCGGTGATGAGCATGCGCATGCCGGGCTTCACGCGCACGGCGTCGTTGGAGAGGACGTCGACGACGATCTCGAGCGCCTGCGGGTCGCCGACCGTCACGAGCACGGTGCCGGGCTGGAGCACCCGCTCGCTCTTCTCGACGATGCGCAGCACCCGCCCGTTCACGGGCGAGGCGACGCGCACCGTGGGCGCCTTCGCGCGCACCGCGACGAGCGCGGCCCGGGCCGCCTCCACATCCGCTGCCGCGGCGACGGCGCGCGCGCGGGCAGCCTTCAGGTCGGCGGCCTTCGTCTGCACCGCCACGACGGCCTGCTCGAGCGCCTGCTCCGCCATGAACTTCTTCGCGACGAGATCGGCCGCGCGCACGCGATCGCGCTCGGCCTGCACGGCATCGGCCTCCGCGCGCCGCACGCGCTCGTCCGCCTCGAGCTTGAGCGCCCGGGCCGATTCGAGCTTGGCCTCGAGCAGGTCGCGATCGGCCTCCGAGAGCGGCAGCGGCGCGATCTCGGCCACCACCTGCCCGGCCTTCACGGGGTCCCCCTCGCGCAGCACCACGCGCAGCAGGCGCCCGGCCACGGGGGCGGCGACACCGTAGCGGTCCACGGCGCGCGTCTCGCCGTCCTCCTCGATGGCGACCTGCACCGGCCCGCGCGCCAGGCTCGCCGTCTCCACCACCCGCGGCGAGGGCCACGCCCACCACGCGAGCAGCGCAACCACCGCGACCGCGAAGGCCGCGTAGCCGAGGGTCCGTTTCGTGAGCTTCATTCGCCGCCTCGCCTCATTCCCGCGCCTTGAGCGCGCCCACCAGGTCCAGCTTCCGCAGCCGCCACGCCACCGCCGCGCCCGAGGCCGCCGCGGCGAACCCCACCGCCGCCATGGCGCCCACGAGGTTGAGCCCCGTCATCACGTAGGGCATGCGCCACATGTCCGTCGAGAGCATCCAGATGAAGTAGAGCGTGAGCGCGATGCCCAGCGCAAGCCCGGCCGGCAGCCCCACGCCCGTGATCACGCCCTGCTCGCCCAGGAGCAGCGAGGCCGACTCGCGCTGCGTGAAGCCCAGCACCCGGAGCGTGGCGAGCTCGTAGCCGCGCTCCGAGAGCGCGATGCGCGCCCCGTTGTACACGAGGCCGAAGGCGATGATCCACGCGAAGACGAGGTTCACGGTGATCATGATGCCCACGCTGCGGTCGATCATCTCCCGGAACTGGTCGTAGGCCGCCTCGCGCAGGTTGGCGCCGGCCACCTGCGGCATCGCCTTGAGGTCCGCGAACACCTTCTGGCGCTCCTTCGCGTCCACGCGCAGGTAGGCGCCGGTGAGCACGTCGCCCTCGCCCATCAGCCGGTTGGCGGCGGCGCGCGAGACGTAGGCCGAGAAGCCGATGGGCTCGTCCACCACGCCCACCACCAGCATCGGCACGCGCGGGCGCTTGCCCTCCATCACCTCGACCTCGATGGTGTCGCCGGGGCGCACCTCGAGCGCGCCGGCGAAGATCCCGGTGAGGAGCACGCCGTCGGGCGGAATGGACGCGGGATGCCCCTCGGCGTCGACCACGCGGCGAAGCGACGGCGAATCCTCGATGCCGAAGACGAGCCCGCGCTTCATGCGGTGCCCGGCGTGGAAGCGCCCGGCGGCGAAACGGAAGGGCTCGGCCTCGATCACGCCGCGCATCGCGCGCAGGGAATCCAGCGCCTCGCGCGAACGCGGCTCGGTGAGGAGCACCTGCACGTCCTCGTGCTGCACCACGGTGAACTGCCACTGCATGAGGTAGCGCACGCCGTCCATCATCGCCGTCATCATCACGAGGAGCGCCACCGCGATGGCGATGCCGGCGACGTTGGCCGCGAAGCGCAGCGGCCGGCGCGCGAGGTTGCGCACGAGCATGCGCCCCGCGGGCCTGAGCGCGTGCCGGATGCCCCAGCGCTCGAAGACCCCGGCGTGGAAGCGCGGCGGCGGCTCGGGGTGCATCGACTCGGCCGGCGCGAGGCGCGAAGCGCGCAGCGCCGCGGGCACCGCGCCGAGGGCCGCGGCCGCCACGGCGAGCGACACCCCCGCCGCCGCCACGGGCCACACCTGGTCGGTGGCGTACATCGGGAAGAAGTAGAACTCGCCGTAGAGATCGAGCATCGCGTTGGCGAACGGGATGCCCGTGGCCACGCCCAGCGCCGCCCCCAGCAGCGAGATCACCAGCGCGAGCTTGAGGTAGTGCAGCGCGATCTCGCCCGCGGAGTAGCCGAAGGCCTTGAGGAGCCCCACCTGCGAGCGCTGCATCTGCACCAGCCGCGTGAGGATGGTGTAGAGCAGGAAGGCGCCCACCAGCAGGAAGATCGTGGGCGTGATGCGCGACATGGTGCGGTTCTGCGCGATCTCGTCGGAGAGGAAGCGGTGCGAGAGCTGGTCCTCGCGGTCGTGGGCGCCGACGCCGCCGTAGGGCGCGAGCACGGCGTCCATCTCGCGCAGGACCGACCCGGGCACCGCGCCGGGGCTCACCTTGGCGGTGACGTCGTTGAAGGCGCCCTCCATGTCGTAGGCGGTGGCGAGCCCCTTGCGGTCCATCCACAGCACGCCGTAGCGCTTGTTGTCCGGCACGAGCTGGCCCGGGCCCAGCGCGTAGATGTACTCCGGCGAGATGGCGATGCCGACGATGCGCAGGCTCTTGTAGCGGCCGTTCACGACGGCGCGGATCGCGTCGCCGGGCTCCAGCCGGTTGGCGATGGCGAAGGCCTCGGCGGCCAGCACCTCGTCCTGGCTCGCGGGCGCGGGCATGCGGCCGCGGCGGATGTAGAGCGCGTTGAGGCCGCCGGAGGGGTCGCGCGAGATGGAGACGATCCGCCCGCGCGCCGGCTCGTCCAGGCCGGGCACGTCGAGGTTCACGCGCGCGACGACGCGGGTCTCGAGCTGCGCCACGCCGGGGATGGCCGCGAGCCGCTGCGCGACGTGCTCAGGCGCCCGCACCGCGCCCGCGAAGACGTCGGCGAAGCGGTACTCCTCGTAGAAGGACGCCTGCGAGGCGGCGAGCGAGCGGTTGAGCGAGGAGAGCGAGACGAAGGAGTTGATGCCCCCGGCCACCACCAGCGCGCAGGCGATGATCTGCGCGCGGATGTGCCACGCGTCGCGCAGGATCTTGCGGTCGAGGGCGCCGATCCTCACCACACGAGCTCCGAGGCAGGAAGACGCTGCGCATTGGGCGCGATCTCGACGATGTGCCCGCTGGACATGCGGATCACGCGGTCGCCCATCGCCGCGATGGAGGCGTTGTGCGTGATGACGGCGGTGATGGTGCCCAGCTCGCGGTTCACGCGCTCGAGCACCTCCAGCACGAGGCGGCCCGTTTCCACGTCCAGCGCCCCCGTGGGCTCGTCGCACAGCAGCACGTCGGGGCGCTTGGCCACGGCGCGGGCGATGGCCACGCGCTGCTGCTCGCCGCCCGAGAGCTGCGCCGGGAAGTGGTCCGCGCGTTCCGCGAGCCCCACGAGGGCCAGCGCCTCGCGCGGGTCCAGGGGCTTGTCGGCGATGTCGGTGACGAGCGCCACGTTCTCCGCGGCGGTGAGGCTGGGAATGAGGTTGTAGAACTGGAAGACGAAGCCCACGTGCTCGCGCCTGAAGGCGGTGAGCTTCTCGTCGCCGCCCTCGGAGAGATCGTGGTCGAGGTAATCCACCTGCCCCTTCGTGGGCGTGTCCAGGCCGCCCAGCAGGTTCAGGAGCGTGGACTTGCCGCTGCCCGAGGGGCCCAGCAGCACGACGAACTCGCCGGCGTAGAGCTCGAGCGAGACGTCGCGCAGCGCGACCACCTCGAGGTCGCCCACGTGGTAGACCTTCGACACGTCGCGCATGCGGAAGATGGGGGCGGGCATCGGGCTCATCGCGGGGGCGGCGGCAATTCCAGCATGCTACCGCCACGCCGGGGACGCCTGACCCCGATCAAGCGAGGAGGGAGTTATCCACAATGGTGGGACCGGAGACCTACGGGCGCCACGCCGACCTCCTTCCATGCCTAGAATGATCCTTTGCCCGCCCCGAAGCCCGGCCCCGCGGCCGCCGCCGATCCCGGAACCATGACCGACCTGTCCAAGCCCCCCATCCCTGCCGACGCCGACGCCGGCGAGTCCATCGCCATCCGCGGCGCGCGCCAGAACAACCTCAAGAACCTCGACGTGGACATCCCCACGGGCGAGCTGGTGGTGGTGACGGGGCCTTCGGGCTCGGGCAAGAGCTCCCTCGTCTTCGATACGCTCTACGCCGAAGGGCAGCGCCGGTACGTGGAGACCTTCTCGCCGTACGCGCGGCAGTTCCTCGACCGCATGGACAAGCCGCAGGTGGATTCCATCGACGGCATCCCGCCCGCCATCGCCATCGACCAGACCAACCCGGTGCGCACCTCGCGCTCGACGGTGGGGACGATGACGGAGATCAACGACCACCTGAAGCTGCTCTTCGCGCGGGCGGGGCGGCTTTCGTGCCGGAAGTGCGCGCGGCCGGTGCGGCGCGACTCGCCCGAGTCGATCTTCGCCGACATGGCGGCGCGGGCGAAGACGGCGGGCGACCCGCGGCTTTCCATCACCTTCCCCATCGACGTGCCGAAGAACTTCACCGAGGCCGAGATCCTGCAGCACCTCGAGGCGCAGGGCTACACGCGCGTGCACTCGCGCCAGGGCACGCGGCTGGACGTGGTGCAGGACCGCGTGCGGATGGCGTCGGCCGAGAAGGCGCGCGTGGTGGAGGCGATCGAGGCGGCGCTGCGGGTGGGGGTGGGAAGGGTGAATGTGTTCGTGGACGAGGCTCCCCTCTCCCTTGGGAGAGGGGATGGGGGTGAGGGCCCGGTTTGGCGCTTCTCCAACGACCTCCACTGCCCCGACTGCGACATCCACTATTCCGACCCCAGCCCCGCGCGCTTCTCCTTCAACTCCCCCGTCGGCGCCTGCGACAAGTGCCGCGGCTTCGGGCGCGTGATCGGCGTGGACTATGGCCTCGTGATCCCCGACGAGGCGAAATCGCTCGGCGGCGGCGCGGTGAAGCCCTTCCAGACGGCGAGCTTCGACGAGTGCCAGGACGACCTCGAGAAGTACGCGAAGCGACGCGGCGTGGCCCTCGACATCGCCTGGCGCGACCTGCCGCCCGAGCATCGCCGCTGGGTGATCGACGGCGACGAGGACTGGGTGAGCTGGCACAAGTCCGGCAAGACGCACTGGTACGGCGTGGCGCGCTTCTTCGAGTGGCTGGAGACGAAGGCCTACAAGATGCACATCCGGGTGCTCCTCTCCAAGTACCGCGCCTACACGCCCTGCGCGGACTGCGACGGCGCACGGCTCAAACCCGAGTCGATGCTCTGGCGCGTGGGGACGAAAGCAGAGGCGGACGCGGTGCTCGCCCCCGGGAAGCGCTATCCCCCTCGCGGCACGCAGTGGAGCCTCGACGAGCTGGCCGCGCTCCCGGGCCTGTGCCTGCACGACGTGATGCTGCTGCCCATCGAGCGGGTGCGGGCCTTCTTCGAGCGCCTGGCGCTCCCCGCCCCGCTGGACGAGGCGACCGGGCTGCTGCTGGAGGAGATCAACGCGCGTCTCCGCTTCGTCTGCGAGGTGGGCCTGGGCTACCTCACGCTGGACCGCCAGTCGCGCACGCTCTCCGGCGGCGAGGTGCAGCGCATCAACCTCACCACGGCGCTGGGCACCTCGCTCGTGAACACGCTCTTCGTACTGGACGAGCCGTCCATCGGCTTGCATCCGCGCGACATGGGGCGCGTGATCGGCGTGATGAAGCGGCTGCGCGACGCAGGCAACTCGCTGGTGGTGGTGGAGCACGACCCGCAGATCATGCTGGAGGCCGACCGCCTGCTGGACATGGGCCCGGGGCCGGGCGAGCGCGGGGGCGAGATCGTTTTCTTCGGCACACCTGCGGAGCTGAAGCGCGCGAAGACGGTAACGGCCGAATACCTCTCGGGCCGTAAGCGGGCCGATGGCAGAGGCGGTCTCCCCTCTCCCTTGGGAGAGGGGTCGGGGGTGAGGGTGCAGGCTGGCGACTCCCCTCCCCGCCTCACCCTCCGCGGCGTCACCGAGCACAACCTCAAGGACGTCGACGTCGAGTTCCCCCTCAACCGCCTCGTCTGCGTGACAGGCGTCTCGGGCTCGGGGAAGTCCACGCTCATCCAGGACGTGCTGCACCCGGCGCTCCTCAAGCACCTGGGCAAGCCCACGGAATCGCCCGGCGCCTTCCGCGAGATGCACGGCGCGGCGCGAATCAACGACGTCGTCTTCGTGGACCAGACGCCCATCGGCCGCACCACGCGCTCCAACCCCGCGAGCTACGTGGGGGCGTTCGACGCCATCCGCGAGATCTTCGCCCGCGCCCCGGAATCGAAGACGCGCGGCTACACGGCCGGCACCTTCAGCTTCAACTCCGGCAACGGGCGCTGCCCCACCTGCAGCGGCAACGGCTTCGAGCACGTGGAGATGCAGTTCCTCTCCGACGTGTACCTGCGCTGCCCGGACTGCAACGGCCGGCGCTACCGCGACGAGGTGCTCGAGGTGAAGGTGGCCGGGCGCTCCATCGCGGAGATGCTGGAGCTCACGGTGAACGAGGCGCTCGCGTTCTTCTCCGGGGAGAAAGACGTGGTGGCGCGCCTGAAGCCGCTCGCGGACGTGGGCCTCGATTACCTGCGGCTGGGACAACCCGTGCCCACGCTTTCCGGGGGCGAGGCGCAGCGGCTCAAGCTCGCGGGTCACCTGGTCGAGGCGGCCGGCGGCTCCGTGAAGATGCTGCCCAAGCGGCCGGAGGAGGTGGTGGCCGCGGCGCTCCATCCCCCGGTGGCGCCCACCCGCACGCGGCTTTTCCTCTTCGACGAGCCGACGACGGGGCTGCACTTCGAGGACGTGGCCAAGCTCCTCGCCGCCTTCCGCCGCCTCATCGCCGCGGGCAATTCGCTCATCGTGATCGAGCACAACCTCGACGTCATCCGGGCCGCCGACTGGATCGTGGACCTGGGGCCGGAGGGGGGCGATGCGGGGGGTGAAGTCGTCGGCGCAGGCACGCCCGCGCAGATGATGGCGATGACGGCCTCGCACACGGGGCGGGCGCTGAAGGAGTACGAGGCGGCGCTGTCGAGGCCTTCCGGGGCGCTCGTCGCGGCCGAGCCGCGGATGCTGCCGGCGCGCGTGGCCCACTCGAACAACATCGTCGTGCGCCACGCCCGCGAGCACAACCTGAAGGGCATCGACGTCGAGGTGCCGCGCGGCAAGTTCACGGTGGTGACGGGCGTCTCCGGCTCCGGCAAGTCCACCCTCGCCTTCGACATCCTCTTCGCCGAAGGCCAGCGCCGCTACCTCGAATCCCTCAACGCCTACGCCCGCCAGTTCGTGCAGCCGGCCTCGAAGCCAGACGTGGACGCGATCTTCGGCATCCCGCCCACCGTGGCCATCGAGCAGCGCACCTCGCGCGGGGGCTCGAAGAGCACGGTGGCCACGCAGACGGAGATCCACCATTTCCTGCGCCTGCTCTTCGTGAAGCTGGGCACGCAGTACTGCCCCGAGTGCGACGTGCCCATCGAGCCGCAGAGCCTGGAGGCGATCGCCGCGCGCATCTTCAAGGAGCATCGTGGAAAGCGCGTGGCGCTGCTCGCCCCGCTGGTGGTCAACCGCAAGGGCCTGTACACGGACCTCGCCAAGTGGGCGCGCGGCAAGGGCGTGTCGCACCTGCGCGTGGACGGCGAGTGGATGCCCACGGAGCGCTGGCCGCGGCTGGACCGGTTCCGCGAGCACACGCTGGAGCTGCCCGTCGCTGAGCTCAAGGTGGATGCCGCGAACGAGGGTAGGCTTCGAGATGCCCTCGCCCAGGCGGCGGATGCGGGCAAGGGCGTGGTGCACCTGCTCGCGGGCGGCTGGGGCGCGGCAGAGGCGCAGGTGTTCTCCACGAAGCGCGCCTGCCCCTCCTGTGCGAGGAGCTTCCCGGAGCTGGACCCGCGTCTCTTCTCCTACAACTCGAAGCACGGCTGGTGCCCGGCGTGCTACGGCACGGGCGTGAAGCTCGAGGGCGTCGACTGGAACGACGAGCGCGCCAAGACCGGCACCGAGGACCACGTGCTCGATTCATGGGTGGAGTGGCTGCAGCTCGACGAGAACTGCCCCGCGTGCGAAGGGAAGCGCCTCAATCGCGAGGCGCTGGCCGTGCGCTTCCGCGACCAGACGATCGCCGACGTGAGCGCGCAGCCCATCTCGGCGGCGCACCGGTTCTTCGACAAGCTCAAGGTGGCCGGGCGCGAGGAGGAGATTGCGCGCGACATCCTCGCCGAGCTTTCCACGCGCCTCGACTTCCTCGAGCAGGTGGGGCTTGGGTATCTGTCGCTCGACCGCGGCGCGCCCACTTTGTCGGGAGGCGAGGCGCAGCGCATCCGGCTCGCGGCGCAGCTGGGCTCCAACCTGCGCGGCGTGTGTTACATCCTGGACGAGCCTACCATCGGCCTGCACCCGCGCGACAACCGGATCCTCCTCGACACGCTCGCCAAGCTCAACGCCAAGGGCAATACGCTGGTGGTGGTGGAGCACGACGAGGACACGATCCGCCACGCGCAGCACGTGATCGACCTGGGGCCGGGGGCGGGACGGCTCGGCGGGCGGGTGGTGGCGGAGGGGACGGCGGACGAGCTCTCGCGCCATCCGGATTCCATCACGGGGCGGTTCCTTCGAGAGCCGCTCAAGCATCCCGTGCAGCCGCGGCGGCCGGTGAACCGCAAGACTCCGTCGGTCGAGGTTGTGGGCGCGAACCTGCACAACCTGCAGGACATCACCGTGCGCTTCCCGCTGGGGCGGCTCACGGTGGTCACGGGTGTGTCGGGCTCGGGCAAGTCCACGCTCGCGCGCGACGTGCTGCGGGAGAACCTGGAGCGGCTAGTGGCTGCGGCCCGGGATCGCAAGGCTTCTCCGTCCGTGTTCGGCTGCAAGGCAATCACGGGCTGGGAGGGCGTGTCGCGCGTGCTGGAAGTGGACCAGACGCCCATCGGCAAGACGCCGCGCTCGTGCCCCGCGACCTACGTGGGGTTCTTCGACACGATCCGGAAACTGTTCGCAGACACGCAGGAAGCGCGCATTCGCGGTTACACCGCAAGCCGGTTCTCGTTTAACGCGGGTGGGGGCAAGACGAAGGGCAAGGGGCGCGGCAAGGCGGCAACGGATGCCGGGCGCTGCGCCGCGTGCGAGGGCCAAGGCATCAAGACCATCGAGATGAGCTTCCTGCCGGACGTAAAGGTGCTGTGCGAGGCGTGCGGGGGAGCGCGGTTCAATCCCGAGACCCTGGCGGTGCAGATGAGAGGGAAGTCGGTCGGCGAGGTGCTGGGGATGAGCGTGGACGAAGCGGTGGAGTTCTTCGCAGCCCACCCGTCCATCCACCATGCGCTAAGGCTGCTGCAGGATGTGGGGCTGGGTTATCTCACGCTGGGGCAGCAGAGTCCGACGCTATCGGGTGGGGAGGCTCAGCGGATCAAGCTGGTGACGGAGCTGGCGAAGGTACGGACGATAGACGATCCGAGAAGGCGTACCGGGTCGGCTCACACGCTTTACGTGCTGGACGAGCCGACGGTGGGGTTGCACATGGCGGATGTGGAAAAACTAATCCGTGTGCTGCACCGGCTGGTAGATGCAGGGAACACGGTGGTGCTCATCGAGCACAACTTGGACGTGATCGCGGAGGCGGACTGGATCGTGGATCTGGGGCCAGAGGGGGGAGACGCCGGCGGGAAGGTCGTTCTGGCGGGGGTGCCGGAGGAGTTTCTCTCGCCCGCCGCGAAGGCGTCACATACGGCGTGGGCGATGCGGGGGTTCCTCAAGGAACACTGACGCGAACGTGACTAGGTGCGCCACCTAAATCGAAATAGTAATCCGTTGGTCCGGGGTTCAAATCCCTGACTCGCCCTCGACCGGCCTAATCGCGGCGGGCAGCACGTTCGCCGGCTCCGACGTCGAGATCCTCACCTACGCCGAAACAGCTGGCCTCGTGGCTCAGACCCGGCACGCGCTCGACCGGGTGATTGCGGCGGGATTCCGCAAGCACATGATCGCGGTGGTGAGCTTCCGGGGGCAGGCGGGCTCGGCGCTTGGGGCGTTCGACCAGTTGGGCCGGTATCGGCTGCGCAGGTTCCCGGGCGGGTACGACGCGGGCGACCATGAAGCTCTTCCTCGTCCCACGGTCGATCCCAACTCCACTATAGTAAGGATTCCTTACTTCAAGGCAAAGCCATGCTCGCCAAGCTCACCTCCAAGAACCAGCTCACCCTCCCCAAGAGCGTGGTCGAGTCCGTCGCTGCCACGGAGTACTTCGACGTGGAAGTGCGCGAGGGGCAGATCGTGCTGACCCCGGTTCGCATCCTTCGCGGCGACGCGGTGCGCGCCAAGCTCGCCAGCTTGGGTCTCACGGATGCGGACGTCGCGGGTGCAGTGCGTTGGGCGCGGAAGGAGGGCACCACATCGGAAGTTGCGGAGCCCTCCGCCCGGTACGCGACGAAACGACGGTCTGCCAAGACACATTCCAAGCCGAAGACACGGCGTCGCACCTGACGGGTGGCCCTGTTCGCCGCTTGACGGCCTCGAGTCCCCGCAGGCGAGCTTCGCTCATGACATCGTCGCGAGTGGTCCTGGATACCAACGTCGTCCTGTCGGTCCTGCTCTTCGCCGGCGACTCGGCCGAACGCATCCGGCACGGCTGGCAGGCGCAGCGCTTCGTCCCCTTGGCCAGCAACGCCACCGCGCAGGAACTCATTCTGGCGCTGGGCTATCCCAAGTTCGGGCTCACGGCGGCGGAGCGGGAGGACCTGCTGGCGGACTACCTTCCCTGGGTCCAGGCGGTGCGCATCCCCGAGCCGCCTCCCGCCGTTCCGCGGTGTCGCGACCCGGCGGACGTTCCGTTCCTGCAGTTGGCCGTTGCTGGCAGGGCGCGGGCGCTCGTTTCGGGTGATCGCGATTTGCTCGCACTCAATGGATCACCGGGGCTGTGCCCAGTGATGGGAATGGCGGAGTTTGTCGACCGGTTGCTTGCTATCTGAAGCCAGTTCACCGGGTAGAGGGAACACCGACCCTCACCCCCGGCCCCTCTCCCAAGGGAGAGGGGAGAAACGCACCCTCACCCCCGACCCCTCTCCCAACGGAGAGGGGAGAATTCGAGGGAGAGGGGATCGAGGGGATCGTCGCGGCGCCACACCACCCGCTCGCGGAAGACGGAGAGGTGCCAGGTCTGCGTGGCGATCGGCGCCTTGCGGGCGAAGGCGGCGGGGCTCATCACGGCCACGCAGCCGCGATGCTGGGGGTCGCGAACCGACTCGTAGCGGATGAGTCCCAGCCCGGCCTTGCGCGCGTCGCGCCCCAGCTTCTGCGTGGCCGTGTAGTCGTCGGAGCTCGTCCACTTGGCCCGCGACCGCAGGAAGGGCTCCGTGCGCAGGTCGATGCCCCTGGCCCTCACGGCAACCTGGAACACGGTCTGCGCGCGCGTCGGAATGTGGTCCATCGCGGGGGATTCCCGCAGGTGCCGCCAGCGCCAGTAGCCCAGCTCCGCACAGGCCGTCTCGAGCGAATCGGCCGCGTAGAACACGCCCGCATCGTGCTCGCCGCGGAAGCGGCTGCCACCCGGCGGAGGCGGATAGCGGAACGGCGTGAAGAGGAGCCAGTGCAACCCCTCGGCCTCCTTGGGCAGCGGCGGCTTCGACTCCTCGAGGAGCTTCTCCAGCACGAGCTGCTCCTCGAGCGAATCGACGAGCGGCATGGTGGCGACCCGGTGCTGCGCCTCCACCGCGCGCCAGGGCTTCAGCGAGAAGGCCCTCGCGCTAGAGGCGACCGCGCGCACTGTCGAGGTAGCCCACCACGCGCACGAGGCCCTGGATGGAGCCGATCAGCTCGACGGGCGAGGCGTGGAGCGCCGTGTTGGGGCTGCGCAGCCACTTGCGCGCCGATTCCTCCCGCCCCCAGATGGCGTCGAGCGAGCGGTACAGGCGCACGAAGAGAAGAGCCAGCTCCCACTCCTTGGCGCGGGCGGGCGAGAGCACGTAGGTGCCGGCCGCCAGGCGCGACGCCGTGGGTTCGGACACGCCCAGGACTTCTGCGAGCTGGCGCTGCGTGAGCCCAAGGAGCCCCGCCGCGCGCACGACCGCCTTGGAGAGCACGGGGCCCTCCTCCGGGGCGGGGCTTGGGGCGGGAAGGCGCTTGCCTTTCATGGAAAGTATTATTACACATTCTTTCCATGGAAACACGCCAGCCGGCCCGCCTGCGGTTCCGATGACCGCCAGTTGCCAGGCGAGGGCGTCGGCGAGCACGTCGACGGCCTTCATGCGGAACGCCTCGGTGAGGAGCGATGACAGGGCGCGGAGACAAGTCCCCACGAACCGGCTGTTCCGGTCGGGAGGCGCGGTGGATCGGGACGGGCCGATCAATAGCAGCGCGGGCAGCTGGACCGCGACCCGAAATCGGATCCCTGAATCCGCGATTTCGCGTGGCCGCGAGATAATGCGGGCATGATCGCCTTCCGCGCCCTCCGGGCCGCCGCCCTCGCCACGGCCCTCCTCGCCGCCTCCCTCCCCGCCCCCGCGGCCGACCGGAACAAGGTCTTCCGCTACGCCTTTCCCATCGCGGAGACCTCCTTCGACCCGCAGAAGATCAGCGACCTCTACTCGAACATCCTCAACTCGGCGATGTTCGACGCGCCCCTCAAGTACGACTACCTCGCGCGGCCGCTGAAGCTCAAGCCCAACACCCTCGCCGCGCTGCCGGAGATCAGCGCCGACGGCCTCACCTATACCCTGCGCGTGAAGCCCGGCATCTTCTTCGCCGACGACCCGGCCTTCGGCGGGCAGAAGCGCGAGCTCGTGGCCGAGGACTACGCCTACTCGATCAAGCGGCTGATGGACCCGAAGCTCGCCGCGCCGCTGCTCGCGGAGGTGGAAGGCATCATCGCCGGCTCGGACGAGGCGCTCGCGAAGGCGCGCAAGGCCAACCGCTTCGACTACGACGCGCCGATCGAGGGCCTGAAGGTGCTGGACCGCTACACGCTCCAGATCCGGCTCACCAAGCCCTACTACGTCTTCATCTACAACCTGGCGGATTGCCGCGTCTCCTGCGCCGTGGCGCGCGAGGTGGTGGAGCGCTACGGGGACGACATCGGCTCGCACCCGGTCGGCACCGGCCCCTACCGCCTCGGCTACTGGAAGCGCTCCTCGAAGATCGTGTTCGAGGCGAACCCCGGCTTCCGCGAGGAGTTCTTCGACGGCGAGCCGCGGGCCGGCGACGCGGAGGGCGAGGCGATCCTGGCCACGCAGAAGGGCAAGCGCCTGCCGCAGGTGGGCCGGGTCGAGGTGTACATCGTCGAGGAGACACAGCCGCGCTGGCTCGCCTTCCTCAACGAGGAGCACGACCTCCTCTTCGAGGCGCCCTCGGAGTTCGCGAACACGGGTTGGCCGGGCAACCAGCTCGCGGCCAACCTGCGCCGGCGAGGCATCCAGATGGGACAGGTGCCGGGGCTCGACCTCACCTTCGCCTACTTCAACATGGAAGACCCGCTGGTCGGCGGCTACACGCCCGAGAAGGTGGCCCTGCGGCGCGCCATCTCGCTCGCCTACAACACGAAGGACGAGATCGCGATCGTCCGCAAGGGGCAGGCGATCCCCGCCCACACGCCCTACAGCCCGGGCGTGGCGGGCTACGACCCGGATTTCCGCACCACCGCCAACGAGTACAGCGTGGCCAAGGCGCGGGCGCTCCTGGACATGTACGGCTACCTCGACCGGGACGGCGACGGCTACCGCGAGCAGCCCGACGGCCGCCCGCTGGTGCTGGAGAACGCCTCGACGCCCAGCGCGCGCGACCAGCAGATCGACGAGCTGTGGAAGCGCAGCATGGACGACGTGGGCCTCCGGATGACGTTCAAGAAGGCCAAGTGGCCGGACCTGCTGAAGGAATCCAACGCCGGCAAGCTCATGATGTGGCAGCTGGGGGGCGCGGCCTCCTCGCCCGACGCCGATACGTGGCTCTCGGTGCTTTACGGCCCCAACTCGGGATTCAAGGGCAACCGCGCGCGCTTCCGCCTGGACGCCTACGACCGGCTCTACGAGCAGGCGCGCGTGCTCCCGGACGGGCCCGAGCGCACGAGGCTCTACCAGGAGATGACGCGGCTCGTGGTGGCCTACGCGCCGTGGAAGGTGAACACGCACCGCATCCTCACGGACCTCTGGTATCCGTGGGTGGTGGGCTACCGGCGGCCGGCGGTGCAGAGCAACAACTTCTGGAAGTACATCGACATCGATCTCGCAAAGCTCCCGCGCTGAGGCGCGCCCCGAATGGATCCCATCGCCCACCTCGCCCTCGCTTCCCTCGTATTCCTCGCCACGCACTTCGTGACCAGCACGCCCCTGCGCAAGCCGCTGGTGGAGTCGATCGGGGAGAAGGCCTACCTGGGCGCCTACTCGGCCGTGTCGTTCATCACCATCGGCTGGATGGCCTGGGCCTACGGGCGCGCGCCGCAGATCGTGCTGTGGCAGGTCCCCGGGGTGAAGCTCTGGCCGCTGGTGGTGATGCCGTTCGCCCTGATCCTGGTGGCCGCGGGCGTGATGTCGCGGAACCCGTCGGCCGTGGGGCAGGCGGGGGCGCTGAAGGCGGAGGAGCCGGCGCGGGGGATCATCCGCGTGACCCGCCACCCGGTGATGTGGGGAATCGCGCTGTGGGCCGGTGTGCACGCCCTGGCGCGGGGAGATGCGGCCTCGCTCGTCTTCTTCGGGAGCTTCGTGGTGCTGGCGCTGGCCGGCACTCGCCTCATCGACGCCCGCAAGGCCGATTCACTGGGGGCGGAGTGGGCACGGTTCGCGGCAGTGACCTCCAATGTGCCGTTCACGGCGATCGTGGAGGGGCGGAACCGCCTCTCCTGGGGCGAGATCGGCGTGAAGCGGGTCGCGGTGGGGCTGGTTCTCTATGCCGTGATCGTCCTGGCCCACCCGTGGCTATTTGGTGTGAGGGCCTACTAACTCGATGGGGGCTGTGGCCGGACTTTGGGGACCGTCCCCAAATTCGGGGACAGTCCCGGGCCATTTCCGGTAGAATGCGCGTCCAAGGTTTTCGAGGCGCTTCAACCGGTTAGCGCTTCAAGCCCCACCGCAAGCCCACGAGGCGCGGACTTCCCAACGCAGCACGCTGCATCTGCCTGAACCGGTCGAGGGCGCAATGTCCTTCCAGGCCGACTACCTTCAGGAGATGACCATCAGCCAGGCTTTCGAAAGTCTCGGGCTCCTGCCCGAGCTGGTCCGCGCCGTCGCGGAACAAGGCTATACCGAACCCACCCCCATCCAGACGCAGGCGATCCCCGTGGTGCTCTCCGGGCGCGACCTGCTCGGCGCCGCCCAGACGGGCACCGGCAAGACCGCCGGCTTCACCCTGCCGCTTCTGCAGCGGCTGGCGCCCTTCGCGAGCAAGAGCTTCTCCCCGGCCCTGCACCCGGTGCGCTGCCTCATCCTCACGCCGACGCGCGAGCTGGCCATCCAGGTCTACGAGAGCGTGAAGACCTACGGCAAGCACATCCCGCTCAAGCCCTTCGTGGTCTACGGCGGCGTGAACATCAACCCGCAGATCCAGGAGATGCGCAAGGGCGTCGAGATCCTCGTGGCCACCCCCGGGCGGCTCCTCGACCTCGTGGGCCAGAAGGCGGTCGACCTGCGCACGGTCCAGATCCTCGTCCTGGACGAGGCCGACCGCATGCTCGACATGGGCTTCATCCCGGACATCAAGCGCATCATCAACATGATCCCGGGCTCGCGGCAGACGCTGCTCTTCTCCGCGACCTTCTCGGACGAGATCCGCAAGCTCTCGGCGCAGTTCCTGAAGGACCCGCAGACGGTCGAGGTCGCGCGCCGCAACACGCCGGCCGAGTCCGTGACCCAGTGGGCGCACATGGTGGAGTCGAAGAGGAAGCGCGAGCTCCTCTCGCACCTCGTGAAGTCGAACAACTGGGAGCAGGTGCTCGTCTTCTGCAAGACCAAGCACGGCGCCAACCGCCTCGCCTACCAGCTCGAGCGCGACGGCATCAACGCCGCCGCCATCCACGGCAACAAGAGCCAGAACGCGCGCATCGAGGCCCTCGAGAGCTTCAAGGCGAACAAGGTGCGCGTGCTGGTGGCCACCGACATCGCCGCGCGCGGCCTCGATATCGAGGCGCTGCCGCACGTCGTGAACTTCGACCTGCCCACGGTGGCGGAGGACTACGTGCACCGCATCGGCCGCACCGGCCGCGCGGGCATGGAGGGCGAGGCCATCACCATCGTCTGCGCCGAGGACCGCCCGATGTTCGCGGCCGTCGAGGCGCTCATCAAGAAGAAGATCGAGATCCGCCCCGTGCCCGGCTTCGACGGCACCCGTGCGGCCTCCTATCCCGACGAGGCGCCGGATACGCGCGGCGAGCGCGGCCGTGGCCGTGGCGGCCGCGGCGGCGAGCGCAGCCGCCCGCCGCGTGGCGAGAAGCGCCCCGAGTCCCGCCCGCCCCGCGAAGAAAGCCGCGCCGAGACCCGCCCGCCCCGCGAGGAGAAGCGGGCCGAGTCCCGCCCGCCCCGCCCCGAGCCGAAGCCGGCCGCCGGCGACATGGATTTCTCCAAGCCCTACGAGCCCGCGGCGGACGCGAAGCCCGTCGAGCAGCCCGACGAGGCGCCGGTGAGGAAGAAGCCCAGCCACGGCGTGCCGGCGCTGTTCCGCCGCAAGGCCGCCTGAGGCGCGCCTCGCGATGCGCGACCCCGCCTCCCGCACCATCCGCCTCGCCGAGTACACGCCGCCCGCCTACCTCGTCGACACCGTCGCCATCGACGTGGACATCGCCCGGCCCTGGGCGACGGTCCGCGCGACGCTCGCGATTCGGCGCAATCCCGAGGGCGCCGGCGGCCCCCTGCTGCTCGACGGCGCCCACCACGAGCTGCTGTCGGTGGCGCTCGACGGCGCGGCGCTCGACGAGGGCCGCTACGCGGTCGCGGAGGGGAAGCTGCGGGTGGCGGAGGTGCCGGAGTCCTTCACGCTCGAGACCGTCGTTCGCTTCGACCCGTGGAAGAACACGCGGCTCGAGGGCTTCTACGCCTCGAAGGACGGGCTCTTCACCCAGTGCGAGGCCGAGGGATTCCGCTGCATCACCTGGTTCCCCGACCGCCCGGACGTGATGGCCACCTACCGGGTGACGCTGCACGCGGCGAAGGACGAGTTTCCCCACCTGCTGGCCAACGGCAACCTCGTCGAATCCGCCGACGAGGACGGCGGGCGGCACCGCGCCACCTGGGAGGACCCGTTCCCGAAGCCCTGCTACCTCTTCGCGATGGTGGCGGCGAAGCTCGACCTCCACGAGGACCACTTCACCACGCGGTCGGGCCGCAAGGCGCTGCTGCAGGTGTACGTGGAGCCCGGCAAGCTCGACCAGGCGGGCTTCGCGATGCAGTGCCTCAAGCGCGCCATGCGCTGGGACGAGGAGCGCTTCGGGCTGGAGCTCGACCTCGACCGCTTCATGATCGTCGCGGTCGGCGACTTCAACATGGGGGCCATGGAGAACAAGGGCCTCAACATCTTCAACACGAAGTACGTGCTGGCGCGCGCCGACACCGCTACCGACACGGACTTCATGATGATCGACCGCGTCGTCGCGCACGAGTACTTCCACAACTGGACCGGCAACCGCGTCACCTGCCGCGACTGGTTCCAGCTGTCGTTGAAGGAGGGCCTCACGGTCTATCGCGATCAGGAGTTCAGCGCCGACCAGCGCTCGGCGCCCGTGGAGCGGATCGCCAGCGTGCGCGCCCTGCGCGCCGCCCAGTTCCCGGAGGACGCCGGTCCGCTCGCGCACCCCGTGCGCCCTGAGAGCTACATCGAGATCAACAACTTCTACACACCCACGGTCTACGAGAAGGGCGCCGAGGTCATCCGGATGTACGAGCGGCTCCTGGGCCGCGACGGCTTCCGCAACGGCATGGACCTCTACTTCGCCCGCCACGACGGCCAGGCCGTCACCTGCGACGACTTCGCCGCCGCCATGGCCGACGCCAACGGCGTCGATCTCACGGACTTCAAGCGCTGGTACGGCCAGGCCGGCACGCCCACCGTCACCGCCTCGGGCCACTGGGACGAGGCCGGCCGCGCCTTCGAGCTGACCCTGGAGCAGGAGACGAGCCCCACCCCCGGCCAGCCGGTGAAGCAGCCGCTCGTCATCCCCTTCGAGGTCGGGCTCCTGGGGCCGCAGGGCGACGACCTCACGACCACGGTCGACGGCCGCGCCGCCACCAGCCACGTCCTCCGCCTGGTCGAGGCGCGCCAGGTCTTCCGCTTCGAGGGCGTCGGCTCGCGGCCCGTGCTCTCGCTGAACCGCGGCTTCACCGCGCCCGTGATCGTGAAGGACGACCAGGATGCGGCGGCCCGCGCCTTCCTGATGGCGCACGACAGCGATCCCTTCGCCCGCTGGGAGGCCGGCCAGCAATACGGCACCCGCATCCTGCTCGGCATG
>JAHCAK010000028.1 GCA_019634955.1 Burkholderiales bacterium | reverse complement strand
TGGCCACCGCCTCGTCGGGGTTCACGTCCTTGCGCGGCTCCTTGCCGAAGAACTCGCGGACCTTGTCCTGCACCTTCGGCATGCGCGTCATGCCGCCCACGAGGATCACGTCCCCGATGTCGGAGACCTTGACGCCCGCGTCCTTGATGGCGATGCGGCAGGGCTCGATGGTCCTCTCGACGAGATCCTCGACGAGCGCCTCGAACTTGGCGCGCGTGATCTTCATCGTGAGGTGCGAGGGCGCGCCGTTCGCCATGGCGATGTACGGCTCGTTGATCTCGGTCTGCTGCGACGACGAGAGCTCGATCTTGGCGCGCTCGGCAGCCATCTTCACGCGCTGCAGCGCGATCGGGTCCTTGGAGAGGTCCACGCCCGAGGTCTTGCGGAACTCCTCGACGATGTAGTCGATGAGGCGCTGGTCGAAGTCCTCGCCGCCGAGGAAGGTGTCGCCGTTGGTGGAGAGCACCTCGAACTGGTGCTCGCCCTCGACCACGGCGATCTCGATGATGGAGATGTCGAACGTCCCGCCGCCCAGGTCGTACACCGCGATCTTGCGGTCGCCTTCCTTCTTGTCGAGGCCGAAGGCGAGCGCGGCCGCCGTGGGCTCGTTGATGATGCGCTTCACCTCGAGGCCCGCGATGCGCCCGGCGTCCTTCGTGGCCTGGCGCTGCGAGTCGTTGAAGTACGCGGGCACCGTGATCACGGCTTCGGTCACCGGCTCGCCGAGGTAGTCCTCGGCGGTCTTCTTCATCTTGCGCAGCACCTCGGCGGAGACCTGCGGCGGGGCCATGCCGCGGCCGCGCGCCTCGACCCAGGCGTCGCCGTTGTCGGCGCGCGTGATCCTGAACGGCATGAGGCCGATGTCCTTCTGCACCTCTTTCTCCTCGAAGCGGCGGCCGATGAGGCGCTTCACCGCGAAGAGCGTGTTCTTCGCGTTGGTCACCGCCTGGCGCTTGGCCGGAGCGCCGACGAGGATCTCGTCGTTGTCCGCGTAGGCGACGATCGAGGGCGTGGTGCGCGCGCCCTCGCTGTTCTCGATGACCTTGGGCTTGCCGCCCTCCATGATCGCCACGCAGGAGTTGGTGGTCCCCAGGTCGATGCCGATGATCTTTGCCATGTCCGTTGTCCTTCGTCGTTGTTCCTTGCCTGCACGGAAAGTAGGGCTATTGCCCGGCATTTCAAGCGCCGGGCGCCCCCCCGGCGCCCGGATCGGTCGCGCCGCGCGAGACCATCACCAGCGCCGGGCGGATGACCCGGTCGTTGAGGAGGTAGCCCTTGCGGAGCACCGTGGCGACGGTGTTGGGTTCCCCGCTGCCATCCACCTGGCCCATCGCCTCGTGGCGGTGCGGGTCGAACTTCTGCCCGCCGGGGTCGACCTCGGTGACTCCCGCCTTCTCGAGGGCGGCGGTGAGCTGCCGGTGGGTGACCTCCACGCCTTCCCGGAACGACTCCACGGTGGGGGCGCCGACCGCGAGGGCCGCCTCGAGGCTGTCGCGCACGGCGAGCAGGCTCGCGGCGAACGACTCGACCGCGTACTTGTGGGCCTTGGCGACGTCTTCCGCGGCCCTGCGGCGGGTGTTCTCCGCCTCCGCCTTCGCGCGCAGGAACTCGTCGGCCAGGCGGGCCGCCTCGGCCTCGGCGGATGCGAGCCTCGCCTGGAGGTCCTCCACCGTAGTGTTGGGCGCCTCGGGCGAAAGAGGGGTATCCGGCGCCGCCTCGGGCGCCGGTGCGTTGGGGTCTTCCACGACTTTCTCCCTGAAAAACAGAATCTTGGAAGCAACTGGGGGCGGCCCACCCGTTTTCAAGGGCGGCGGCGCACCGGGCGGGCGGGGGCGGGTATGCCACTCGATGGGAACTCACTGATTTGCATCAAGAAAATCTGCATCGTGGTTGCGACACTGCAGGCTCGAACAACACCTGCCTGGAGAAGCCATGAAAAGAGCACCCCTCGCCATTCTTGCCGCCGCCGTCACCGCGGGGCTCGCCCTGCCCGCAGCCGCTGCCGACGAATGGATGGTCCGGGTCCGTGCCGTGCGCATCGACACCGCCAACGAGTCGGAAGCGATCCCCTCGCTGGCGGTCCCGTCCGACGCGATCCACGTGAGCAACAAGACCATTCCCGAGATCGACATCTCGTACTTCTTCGCGAAGCACTGGGCGGCGGAACTCGTGCTGACCTACCCCCAGAAGCACGACGTGACCGTGCAGGAGAGCGCGCTGGGCGGCCCGGTGAAGCTCGGCAGCTTCAAGCACCTGCCGCCGACCCTCACGCTGCAGTACCACTTCAACCCCGACGGCGACATCCGCCCCTACGTGGGCGCCGGCGTCAACTTCACGAACATCTCCGACGTCGACCTCGAGGTGCCCACGGTCGGGCGGCTGAACCTCGACAGGCAGAGCTGGGGCGCGGCGTTCGGGGCCGGCCTCGACTGGAAGCTGGACAAGAACCTGTACCTGAACGTGGACGTGAAGAAGGTCTACATCGGCGCCGACGTGACGCTCGGCGGCGCGAAGGTGAGCGAGGTGAAGGTCGACCCGGTCCTCATCGGCGTCGGCCTCGGCTGGCGCTTCTAGGCGCGGCCGGCGGCGGCATCGCGGCGCCCGCCCGGGCTCACCGGGCGGGTGCCGTCACTTCCTTCGGCCCGGAAGAAGCCAGCTCACGACGAGCGTGATGAGGCTGTAGAGCAGCGACCCCACGAGGGCCGCGAGGAAGCCCTCGACCGCGAAGCCCTTCACGACCTGGGCCACGAGCCAGAAGAGCGCGGCGTTGATCACGAAGAGGAAGAGGCCGAGCGTGAGGATCGTCACCGGGAGCGTGAGCACGACCAGGATGGGCCGGATCAGCGCGTTCGCGAGCCCGAGGGCGAGCGCCGCCACGACCGCGGCGAGGAAGGAATCCACCCGGACGCCCGGGTAGAGGTAGGCCACCGCGATCAGCGCGAGCGCGCTGAGGAGCCACCGGAGGAGGAGCGAGCCCATCGTCGTGTCCTTTCGCTAGTTCTTCGCGCCCAGTGCGCGGGCGCGGGCCGCCGAGGCGCGCGCCTCGGCATCCGCTGCCTGCGCGTCCCACTCGGCGCTCGCCCACCCGTGGAGGTTCTCGAGCGCGATCCGGGTGAGCGCCGCCATGAACGCGGGCGAGTCGTTCGTGGTCGGGATGTAGTGGTACTCCTTGCCGCCCGCGCCGAGGAAGGCGTCCCGGCCCTCCATCGCGATCTCCTCGAGCGTCTCGAGGCAGTCGGCGGCGAAGCCGGGGCAGATCACGTCCACGCGCCCCGCGCCCTCGCGGCCCAGCGCCTCCAGGGTGCGGTCCGTGTAGGGTTGCAGCCACTCGGCCTTGCCGAAGCGCGACTGGAACGTGACGAGCGCACGCCCGTCGTTCCAACCCAGCTCGGTGGCGATGAGGCGGGCGCTCTTGTGGCACTCGCAGTGGTAGGGGTCGCCGCGGTCGAGGGAAAAGCGCGGCAGGCCGTGGAAGCTCATTACCAGCCGGTCGGGGCGGCCGTGCTTCATCCAGTAGTCGTTCACCGCCCGGGCGATCGCCTTCACGTAGGCCGGGTGGTCGTGGAAGTGGCGCACGGAGCGGACGGCAGGGACGTTCCTCAGCCGCGAGAGCGCGGCGCCCAGCGCGTCCATCGCCGAGCCCGTGGTGCTCGCGGCGTACTGCGGGTAGAGGGGCAGCACGAGGATGCGGTCGCAGCCCTTCGCGCGCAGCTCGTCGAGGCCTGCGGCGATGGAAGGATTGCCGTACCGGCACGCTCCCGCGACCGCGAGGGGGGACTTCACGCGCTCGCCGAGGTAGCCGCGCAGCAGCTGCACCTGGCGGTCGAGGTTCACGCGCAGGGGCGACCCCTCCTTCGTCCACACGGCGGCGTACTTGGCCGCGCTCTTCGCCGGGCGGGTGAGGAGGATGAAGCGCAGGATCGGCCACCAGGCGAGGCGCGGGATCTCGACCACGCGCGGGTCCCAGAGGAACTCGGCGAGGTAGCGGCGCACGGCGGGGGCCGTGGGCTCGTCGGGCGTGCCCAGGTTCACCAGCAGCACGCCGGTGCGCGCCGTCGAGCCGTGCGCGAAGGGTGGCTCGGGCAGGTAGGCCATCAGTGCTGCGAGAGCGCCGAGGAGATGAGCTTCGCCGTCACGTCCACGATGGGGATCACGCGCTCGTAGGCCATGCGGGTGGGCCCGATCACGCCCACGGTGCCCACCACGCGGCCGTCGACCTCGTAGGGCGCCGTCACGATCGAGCACTCGTCGAGCGGCACGAGCTGCGAGTCGCCGCCGATGAAGATCTTCACGCCCTCGGCGCGCTCGCTCTCGTCGAGCAGGCCGAGGAGCTGCGCCTTCCTTTCGAAAAGGTCGAAGAGCTTGCGCAGGCGCGCGCGGTCCGAGGAGAGGTCTTCCACGTCGAGGAGGTTCCTTTCGCCGGAGATCACGACGCCCTCGCCGGGCTTGCGCAGGGCCTCGCCTCCCGTCTCGATGGCCGCCCGCATGAGCGCCGAGATGTCGCGGTGCAGGTCGAGCAGCTCGCCGCGCACGCGCCCGGCGATGGCCGCGAAGTCGAGCCCCGCGTAGTTCTGGTTGATCGCGTTGGCGGCCTCCACGAGCTGGGCGGGGGAGTAGGCCCGGTCCGTGACCAGCACGCGGTTCTGGACCTCGCCGTCGGAGCCCACGATGATGAGCAGCACGCGCTTCTCGGACAGGTGGAAGAACTCCACGTGCCGCAGGCGGGCGTGGCGGCGCGGCGAGATCACGACGCCCGCGAAGTGGGTGAGGTCCGAAAGCAGCTGGGATGCGGCGGCCACGACGCGGTGCGGGTCGTCGGGCAGGAGGCTCTCCTCGATCTGCGCGCGCTCGACCTCCTCCAGCGGCCGCACCGTGAGGAGGGTGTCGACGAAGAACCGGTAGCCCTTCGGCGTCGGCACGCGGCCGGCCGAGGTGTGCGGGCTCGCGACGAAGCCCATTTCCTCGAGATCCGCCATGACG
Organism: Burkholderiales bacterium; assembly: GCA_019634955.1. Classification (GTDB taxonomy): domain Bacteria; phylum Pseudomonadota; class Gammaproteobacteria; order Burkholderiales; family Usitatibacteraceae; genus FEB-7. The sequence continues at coordinate 49,478 of JAHCAK010000028.1, read as the reverse complement.
TTGCGGATGGTCGCGGGGGAAAGCTCCAGGCTGGAAGCGCGCGCGAGCGCCCGCGAGCCGACCGGCTGGCCGTCGGCGATGTAGCGCTCCACGAGGATCTTGAGCAGGGACTGCGCCCGGTCGTTCAGCATGCGCCTCATTGTACGAAAAATCCGCCGCCACGGCGCCCGGGTTTCTCCTTTGTCCGCCTCCGGGCGCTGTGATCTAATTGGTGCCCATGCTCCCCCCCTTCAAGACGGTGGCCGTCGTGGGGAAAAGCGACGCCACCGTCCTTCCCGAGAAGCTCGACCAGGTGGTGGCCGTGCTCCGCGGCCACGGCGCCGCGGTGCTCATGGACACGCGCACGGCGCAGGCCTCGCGCACGCCGCCCGACGAGGCGCTCGCGCTCGAGGAGCTGCCCGCCCGCGCCGATCTCGCCGTGGTGGTGGGCGGCGACGGCACGCTCCTGTCCTGCGCCCGGCTCATGGCGGCGCACGGGGTGCCGCTCATCGGCGTGAACCTCGGGCGGCTGGGCTTCCTCACCGACATTCCCGCCGACCGGGTCACGGAGACCCTCGCGCCTGTGCTCGACGGGGACTTCGTGACCGAGGAGCGCCTCATGCTCGCCGCGCGGGTGCTGCGCGCCGGGCGCGAGGTCTTCGCCACCCACGCGATGAACGACGTGGTCGTGAGCCGCGCGGGCACCGGGAGCATGATCGAGTTCGCCGTGCACGTGGACGGCGAGTTCATCTACAGCCTGCGCGCCGACGGCATCATCGCGGCCACGCCCACGGGCTCCACCGCGTACGCGCTCTCGGCGGGCGGGCCGATCCTGCACCCGGGGCTCTCGGCCATCGCGCTCGTGCCCATCTCGCCGCACACGCTCTCCAACCGCCCGGTGGCGATCCACGCCGGCTCGCGCATCGACATCGTGCTGGTGAAGGGCCCGGGCGCGCGCGCCAACTTCGACGTCCAGTCGCACGTGGACCTCGAGGCGAACGACGTGGTCGGCGTGGCCGCGGCGGCCAGGCCGGCCATCCTGCTGCACCCGCGCGGCTACCGCTACTTCTCGATGCTGCGCGACAAGCTGCGCTGGAACGAGCGCAATTCGTAGGCCCCGCACGCACCGTGCTCCGCGCCCTCTCGCTCCGCGACTTCGTGATCGTCGAGGCCCTCGACATCGAGCTCGCCACGGGCTTCACGGCGCTCACCGGGGAGACCGGCGCCGGCAAGTCCATCCTCGTCGACGCGCTGGGGCTCGTGCTGGGCGCCAGGGCGGAGCCGGCCGTCATCCGCGCCGGGGCGGACCGGGCCGACATCGCGGCGGAGTTCGACCTCGGCGGCGCCCCGGCGGCACGGGCCTGGCTCGCGGCGAACGACCTCGAGGACGAGGGCGGGGATTCCTGCCTGCTTCGGCGCACGATCGACCGCGCCGGCCGCTCCCGCGGCTTCGTGAACGGCCGCCCGGCCACGGCCGCGCAGCTTCGCGATCTCGGGGAACTGCTGGTGGACATCCACGGCCAGCACGAGCACCAGTGGCTCGCGCGCCGCGACTACCAGCGCCAGCTGCTGGATGCCTTCGCGGGGTGCGACGGCGAGGCGCGCGAGGTGGCCCGCCGCCACGGCCAGTGGCGCCTCGCGGCCGAGGCTCGGCTTGCGCGCGAGCGCGCGCAGGAGTCCTCGGCGCGCGAGCGCGACTTCCTGCGCGAGGAGATCCGCGACCTCGAGGCCCTCGCCTTCACGCCCGAGGGGTGGGCGGAGGAGTCGGCGGAGCACCGCAGGCTCGCGCACGCGCAGGAGCTCATCGGGCACTGCCGCGCGGCGCTCGAGGCCGCCGACGAGGCAGAGACCAGCGCGACCGGCTTGCTCGCCGCCGCAGCCTCGCGTCTCGCGCAGGCGGCCGAGGTCGACCCCGCCCTGGAGCCGTCGCGGCGCGACCTCGAGTCGGCCGCGGCCCACGCCGGCGAGGCGGCGCACGCGTTGCGCCGCTACCTGCAGCGCGTGGAGCCTGATCCCGAGCGGCTCGACGCGCTGGAGCGCCGGCTTCGCGCGGTGCACGACGCGGCGCGGCGCCTGCGCGTGGAGCCTGCTGCGCTGCCGGAGGCGCTCGCGGCCCGCCGGGCGCGCATGGCGGAGCTGGGCGGCGACGAGAGCCTCGAGGCGCTGCGGCAGCGCGAGACGGCGGCGCAGGCGTCGTTCCACGAGGCGGCGCTGTCCCTGTCGGCGAAGCGGCGCGAGGGCGCGCGGCGCCTCGGCGAGGAAGTCACGCGGCGGTTGCAGGGCCTCGCCATGGAGGGCGGCCGGCTCGAGGCGCACCTCGAGCCGCTGGCGGAACCGGCCGCCCACGGGCTCGAGAGCGTGGAACTGCGCGTGGCGGCGCACGCCGGGCAGCCCCTGGGGCCGGTGGGGAAGGTCGCCTCCGGCGGCGAACTCTCGCGCCTGGCGCTCGCCGTGCAGGTTCTCATGGGGGGGCGCGCCGGGATCCCGACCCTGGTGTTCGACGAGGTGGACTCGGGCATCGGCGGGCGCGTCGCGGAGATCGTCGGCGGGCTGCTCGCGGAGCTGTCGGCGCACCACCAGGTGCTCTGCGTGACGCACCTGCCGCAGGTGGCGGCCTTCGCGCGGCACCAGCTTCGCGTGGCGAAGGCGGCCGGAGCAGCAGGGGCGGTCGCCACGGTGGAGGCGCTCGGCGGCGCCGGGCGCGTCGAGGAGATCGCGCGCATGCTGGGGGGGGCGCGCATCACGGACACCACGCGCCGCCACGCCGAGGAGATGCTGGGGCACGGGGCCGGCGCGGCGGCCGGGTCGAAGGGCGCGGGCAGGCGGGCGGCGGGTCGCGGGCGCTAGCGCGCCGCGGCCGGGGAGGCGAGCCATGCAGACGGCACCGGGGAAGGCGGGGCTCGTGCTGGCGGGCGGCGGCGCCCGCGCCGCCTACCAGGTGGGCGTGCTGCAGGCGCTCAAGGAGATGTTGCCCGACCCCGCGGCCAACCCCTTCCCGATCATCGCGGGCACCTCCGCCGGTGCGGTGAACGCCGGCGCGCTCGCCTGCCATGCGGACGACTTCGGCCGCGCCGTCGACAACCTCCTCGACGTGTGGCGCAACTTCGAGCCGCGCCACGTGTACCGCGCGGACTTCGCGGGGGTGGCCGCCAACAGCTCGCGGTGGATCGCGGGGCTCCTGTTCGGCGCGTTCGTGCGCGACCGGCGCACGTCGCTGCTCGACAACCGCCCGCTCGCGGCGCTCCTGGGGCGCAAGCTCGAGTTCGGGCGCATCGCCGGGAACATCGCCAAGGGGTCGCTGGACGCCGTGGCGGTCACCTGCTCGGGCTATACCTCGGGGCAGAGCGTGAGCTTCTTCGAGGGCGCGCCCCACATCGCGGGGTGGAAGCGCTCGCAGCGCGTGGGCCTGCGCACGCGCCTCGGGGTCGAGCACCTCATGGCCTCGGCCGCGATCCCCTTCCTCTTTCCGGCGTGGCACGTGAACCGCGAGTACTTCGGCGACGGCTCGATGCGCCAGATCGCGCCGGTGAGCCCCGCGCTGCACCTGGGCGCCGACCGCATCGTCGTCGTGGGGACGGCGCGCATCCGCAACGACGACCCCGAGCGCACCCGCGGCGACTCCTATCCCACGCTCGCGCAGGTCGCGGGCCACGTGATGAACTCGATCTTCCTCGACAGCCTGGCCGTGGACATCGAGCGGCTGGAGCGCATCAACCGGACGATCAGCGCGGTCCCGCAGGACCGCCTGCGCGGCCTCGGGCTCACGCTGCACCACGTCGACGTGCTCGTGATGACGCCCTCCGAGCCGCTCGACGCCATCGCCGTCCGCCACCTGCGAAGCCTCCCGGCGCCCATCCGCTTCCTGCTGCGCAGCGTGGGCGCCATGCGCCGCGGCGGCGCCAACCTCGCGAGCTACCTCCTGTTCGAGCAGGGCTACTGCCAGGAGCTCATCGCGCTGGGCTACCACGACACGATGAAGCGCCGCGAGGAGGTCGAGGCCTTCCTCGCGGGTGCGATGTGCCCCGTCCCCGGCGCCTACGCGCGCACCGTCAAGTTCTTCGTCCGGCCCGCGCCGGACGCCCCGCCCCCCGGAGGAGGATGATGGCCCGGCCCGTTCCCCACGCCCTCGCGGACTACCCGCACCGGCGCGACATCACCACGCGCTGGATGGACAACGACGCGTACGGCCACGTGAACAACGTCGTTTACTACTCCTACTTCGACACCGTCGTGAACGACTGGCTCATCCGCCGCGGGCTGCTCGACGTGGAGCGCGGCGCGCTGATCGGGCTCGTGGTGGAGACGGGCTGCCACTACTTCGAGCCGCTCACCTACCCGGAGACGGTGACCGCCGCGCTTCGCGTGGCGCACGTCGGCAATTCCAGCGTGCGCTACGAGGTCGGCCTCTTCGGCGAGGGCCGCGACCGCGCGGCGGCCCAGGGGCACTTCGTGCACGTCTACGTCGACCGCGACACGCGCAGGCCGGCGCCGCTTCCCGCGCCATGGCGCGAGGCGCTGGCGGCGCTGCGCGTCCCCGGAGTCTCGCCTTGAGGGCCGCGGCGCGCGCCTGGGGCGCGTTGGCCGTCCTCGCCGCCGGGCTCGCGGCGGCCCAGCAGCCCGGCATCCAGCGCGAGGTGCTGCGGCGCTCGGTCCTGGAAGACGGGTCGCGAGAGGTGCTGCTCGTGAAGGTGGTGATCCCACCGGGCGCGGCGGCGGGCCGGCACACCCATCCGGGCGTCGAGACGGGCTGGCTCGTCGAGGGAGAGGCCGAGATGGAGGTCGAGGGCGAGGGCGCCCGCCGGCTTTCGGCGGGCGAGTCCTACCTCATCCCTGCCGGGCGCATCCACGACGCGCGCGCCACGGGCACGCGGCCCGTCACCGTCATCGCGACCTTCGTGGTCGAACGCGGCAAGCCGCTCGCCTCGCCGGCTCCCTGAGCGGCGCCTGCCGCCCGGGCGAGCGGCGCGCGCCGCGCTCAGGCAAGAATGATCGGGCTCGCCCAGCGCGCCGCGAGCCAGCGCGAGATGGCGCCGACTTCCTCCGCGCATACCGAGTGGGGCATCGGGTACGCGTGCCACTCCGGCGCGAGGCCGCGCGAGGCGAGGGTGTCGCGCGACGACTCCGCGAGCGCCAGGGGTACGACGGGGTCCTGCGTGCCGTGCGCCATGAAGACGGGCACGCGCTCGTTGGCGTCCGCGGCCTCGCGCGGGAGCGTCTCCGCCAGCGGCAGGTAGGTAGAGAGCGCGAGGATGCCGGCGAGAGCCTCTGTGTGGCGCAGCCCCGCGTGCAGCGCGATCGCGCCCCCCTGCGAGAAGCCCGCGAGAACGATGTCTCGCGCCGCGATGCCGCGCGACTTCTCGCGAGCGAGGAACGCCTCGACCTGCGCCTGCGACTGGCGGATGCCGGCCTCGTCGGGCAGCCGCCCGATGTCGGCCATCGCGATGTCGTACCACGCGCGCATCGCGTAGCCGTTGTTGATGGTGACGGGGCGTACGGGCGCGTGCGGGAAGATGAACCGCAGCGCCATGTCCTCCGGCAGCTCCAGTTCGCGCACGATGGGGACGAAGTCCCAGCCGTCGGCGCCCAGCCCGTGCATCCAGATGACGGTGCCGCGCGGATCGGGGCCGGTGGCGAGTTCGATGTGCGGGAGCAGTTCCATGGCGTCGGGCATCTCGGGGTCAGGATTTCGGAGGGCGGATGGCGGACTTGGGCCGGAAGGCCTTCACCACCTCCTCGCGCGTCTCGAGGTAGGGGCCGCCGACGAGGTCGATGCAGTAGGGCACCGCCGCGAACACGCCGGCCACGCGCACGCGGCCGTCGGCGTCCCTCGCGCCCTCCAGCGTCTCGCGGATGGACTTCGGCTGGCCGGGCAGGTTCACGATGAGCGCGCCCTTGCGGATCACGGCGACCTGGCGCGAGAGGATCGCGGTGGGCACGAACTCGAGGCTGATGCGGCGCATCTGCTCGCCGAAGCCCGGCATCTCCCGGTCGGCCACGGCGAGCGTCGCCTCGGGCGTGACGTCCCGCGGGGCGGGCCCGGTGCCGCCGGTGGTGATCACGAGGTGGCAGCCGGCCCGGTCCACCAGCTCGACGAGCGTGGCTTCAATGACGGCGCGCTCGTCGGGGATGAGCCGGCGCTCGAAGGCGATCGGATTGAGCAGGGCGCCCGCCAGCCAGGACTCCAGCGCGGGGATGCCTTCGTCCCGGTAGACGCCCTGCGAGGCGCGGTCGCTCGTGGCCACGAGGCCGATGGTGACGGGGTCGTGCGCGGTCACGGGTGGCGCCTCGCGTGGTCCTGCAGGATCGCGCTCACGACCTGGAAGAGCTCGCGGAACCGCTTCGGGGGCCGCTCCGCCCGCCGCTCCTCGACCGCCTCGCGCGCGAGGGCGCGCAGCCGCTGCGGATCGGCCTCGGGGAATTCGCGCGTGAAGCGCTCGACGGCATCCTCCTCGGCCATGAGCGCCTCGCGCCAGCGCTCGGCGCCGTGGAAGAGGGCGGTCTGCCGGTGCGACGGTGCGTGCATGGCCTCGAGCTGCGCCGCGATGGGACCGCACTCCATGTCGCGCATGATCCGGCCGATGTACTGCAGCTGGCGGCGGATGGCCTCGTGCTTCGTCATCGCGCGGCACTCGGCGACGGCCTCGCGCAGCTCGTCGGGCATCTCGATCCGCGCGAGCTGGTCGGCGCGCAGCCGCGTGAGGGCCTTGCCGAGGTCCTGAAGGTCGTGCGCCTGCCGCTTGCGGCGGGTTTTGCTGATAAGATTCTCGTCGCTCATCTGGTCATCATGTCGCCGGTTCGGGCGCATCGCGGGCCCGCGGAAGTTTAGTGCTTTTGGCGGCCGCGCGCGCGAACGGGCGCCCTCGCCACCACTTCCGCCATGCCCGACACGCCCGCCGCCCCGGCGCTTCCCCTCGATCGCCCCGCCCTGGAATCGGCCACCCTGCGCGCCCTCGATCTCGCCCGCGACCTGGGCGCAAGCGACGCCGAGGCCGAATGCTCCGCCTCCGTCGGCCAGTCCGTCACGGTGCGGCTGGGCGAGGTCGAGACCGTCGAGTACAACCGCGACAAGGCGCTCGCCGTCACCGTCTACTTCGGCCAGCGCCGCGGCAACGCGAGCACTTCCGACCTGTCGGCCGATTCCATCCGGCGCACCGTCGAGGCGGCCTGCGCCATCGCGCGCCACACCGCGCCCGACGATGCCGCGGGACTGCCCGATGCGGCGCGGCTCTACCGCGGCGAGGCGCCGGGCCTCGACCTCTTCCACCCCTGGGGCCTGACCGTGGAGGAGGCCATCGCGGCCGCGCGCGAGACCGAGGCCGCGGCCCGCGCGGTCGACGCGCGCATCACCAATTCGGAGGGGGCGACCGTCTCCTCGTGGGACGCCGACTTCGTGTTCGCCAACTCGCTCGGCTTCGCCGGCGGCTTCCCGTCGTCGCGCGCGAGCATCGGCTGCGGAGTCGTCGCCACGGAGGGCGATTCCATGCAGCGCGACTACTGGTACAGCGCCGAGCGCGATCCCGCGCGGCTGGAGGCCGCGGCGGCGGTGGGGCGCCGCGCGGGCGAGCGCGCCGTGCGCCGGCTGGGCGCGCGGCGCGTGGCCACGGCAGAGGTCCCGGTGCTCTTCGAGGCGAGCGTCGCCGGCTCCCTCGTCGGCCACTTCGTGAGCGCCGCCAGCGGCTCGAGCCTCTACCGGCGCAGCTCCTTCCTCGTGGACGCGGCGGGAAAGCCGGTGTTCTCGCCGCTCGTCACGATCGCCGAGGAGCCTCACCTGCCCGGCGCCATGGGCAGTTGCTGGTTCGACGGCGAGGGCGTGGCCACGCAGCCGCGCCGGATCGTGGACGCGGGCGTGCTCACGGGCTACTTCCTGTCGTCGTACTCGGCGCGCAAGCTCGGGCTCGAGACCACCGGCAACGCGGGCGGCAGCCACAACCTCGTCGTCGCCCCCGGCGACGAGGACTTCGCCGGGCTCGTGCGCGCCATGGGGCGCGGCCTCGTCGTGACCGAGCTCATGGGCCAGGGCGTGAACCCGGTGACCGGCGATTACTCGCGCGGCGCCGTGGGGTTCTGGGTGGAGGGCGGCGAGATCCGTTATCCCGTCGAGGAGGTGACGATCGCCGGCAACCTCGCGCAGATGTACCGCGCGATCGCCGCCGTCGGCCGCGACGTGCTGGTGCGCGGCTCGCGCGCCACGGGCTCCATCCTCGTCGAGCGCATGACCGTCGCGGGCCACTGAGCGCCTCGCCCGATTCTGGTAGGCTCCTTCCGGCGCGGCCGCGCGAGAATGGCCCGGACGAACACATCCACGGAGGAGGGCAATCCATGCAGCGCAGAAACTTCCTGAACAACGCGGGGGCGGGGCTCGCCGGCATCCTCGCGGCGGGCGCGGCGCCCGCCTTCGCGCAGGGCGCTGGCGAGATCCGCTGGCGCCTCGCCTCGAGCTTCCCGAAGAGCCTGGACACGATCTTCGGCGCCTCCGAGTTCCTGGCCAAGCGCGTGGCCGACGCCTCCGGCGGCAAGTTCCAGATCCGCCCGTTCGCGGCCGGCGAGATCGTCCCCGGGCTGCAGGTGGCGGACGCGGTGTCCAACGGCACGGTCGAGTGCGGCCACACGGCCTCGTACTACTACATCGGCAAGGATCCGACCTATGCCCTGGGCACGACGGTGCCCTTCGGCCCCAACGCCCGCCAGTTCAACTCGTGGTGGGTCCAGGGCGGCGGCGAGGCGCTGATGAACGAGTTCTACCGCGAGCACAACCTGCATGGCCTGCTCTGCGGCAACACGGGCGCCCAGATGGGCGGCTGGTTCCGCAAGGAGATCAAGTCGGCGGCGGACCTGAAGGGCCTCAAGATCCGCATCGCGGGCCTCGCCGGCCAGGTCCTCACGAAGCTCGGCGCCGTCACCCAGCAGATCGCCGGCGGCGAGATCTACCAGGCGCTCGAGCGCGGCACGATCGACGCGACCGAGTGGGTCGGCCCGTACGACGACGAGAAGCTCGGCTTCAACAAGGTGGCGAAGTACTACTACTACCCGGCGTTCTGGGAAGGCGGCGCCGCGCTGCAGGTGTTCGTGAACACCAGGGCCTGGGACGGCTTGCCGAAGGAGTACCGCGCCATCCTCGAGGCCGCGACGGCCGAGGCCAACACCTGGATGCTCACGCGCTACGACACGCTCAACTCCGGGGCGCTCAAGCGCATGGTGGGCGGCGGCACGCAGCTGCGCGCCTTCCCGCGCGCGGTGATGGACGCCTGCTACAAGGAGTCGCTCGCCCTCTACGCCGAGATCGGCGCGAAGAACCCGCGGTTCGCGAAGATCCACGACCACATGATGAAGTTCCTCGAGGAGCAGATCCTCTGGTTCCGGGTCGCGGAAGCCAACTACGACAGCTACATGCAGACGGGCCGCAAGGCCCCCGCCGCGCCGGCGAAGGCCGCGCCGGCCAAGGCGGCACCGAAGAAGTAGCGCGACGGCGGGGCGGGCCTCACTTCCCGCCCCGCAGCTGCCGCTCGATCTCCTCGGCGGCCCGGTCCTCGTCCCCCTTTTCCCCTTCCGGCTGCTCGATCCGGATCTCGACCTTTTCCGTGTCGACCTTCTTCGCCCGGTCCGGGTCGAGGACGTCCGTGAGGCCCGGGAAGGCGATGAGCAGGGCGAGCGCCACGAGCTGGACCCCCACGAACGGCACGATGCCCCGGTAGATGTCCGCGGTGCGGATGGATGCCGGCGCCACGCTGCGCAGGTAGAAGAGCGCGAACCCGAACGGCGGCGTGAGGAACGAGGTCTGCATGTTCATCCCGATCATCACGGCGAACCAGACCGGGTCGATGCCCAGCTTCGCGGCCACGGGGGCGAGCAGCGGCAGGAGGATGAAGGCGATCTCGAAGAAGTCGATGAAGAATCCCAGCACGAAGACGAGCAGGTTCACGACGATGAGGAAGCCCACCGCGCCCCCCGGCACCAGCGCGAAGAGCCGCTCCACCCACAGGTCGCCGTCGACGGCGCGGAAGACGAGCGCGAAGACGGTCGAGCCGACGAGGATGAACATCACGAAGGTGGTGAGCTTCGCCGTCTGGTCCAGCGCCTGGCGCAGCAGCGGCCAGGAAAGCCGCCGCTTGGCGAGGGCGAGCCCGAGGGCGCCCACCGCCCCCATCGCGCCGCCTTCCGAGGGGGTGGCGATCCCGAGAAAGATCGTGCCCAGCACGAGGAAGATGAGGACGAGCGGCGGCACCATCGCCGCCATCGCCCGCCGCCAGAGCGCGGCGCCGTGCAGCGTCCGCGCCTCCGGGGGCAGCGCGGGCACCGCCTGCGGCCGCGCGATCGACACGACGAGGATGAAGGCCATGAGGAGCCCCACGAGCACGAGCCCGGGCACCATGGCGCCGGCGTACATGTCGCCCACGGAGGCGCCCAGCACGTCCGCGAGCACGATCAGCACGATCGAGGGCGGGATGATCTGCGCGAGCGTGCCGGAGGCGCAGATGACGCCGGAGGCGATCCGCGGCGAGTACCCGTAGCGCAGCATCACCGGCAGCGAGATGAGGCCCATCGCGATCACGGAGGCGGCGATGACGCCGGTCGTGGCGGCGAGCAGGGCGCCAACGAGGATCACCGCGTAGGCCACACCGCCGCGAACCGGCCCGAAGATCTGGCCGACGGTGTCGAGCAGGTCCTCGGCCATGCCGGTGCGCTCGAGAACCAGGCCCATGAAGGTGAAGAACGGGATCGCGATGAGCAGCGGGTTCGACATGATCCCGAAGAGGCGCTGCGGCAGCGCCTGCAGCAGCTCCGGCTGCAGCATGCCCAGCTCGAAGCCCACGAACGCGAAGAGCATCCCGTTGGCGGCCAGCGCGAAGGCGACGGGATAGCCCAGCAGCAGCAGCGCCGCGAGCATCGCGAACATGAGCGGCGCCATGAGCTCGAAGGCCATCGTCAGCCCTTCGCGGCCGGATCGTCGGCGCGCGCCGCCCCCGGCGGCCGCCAGTCGTGCAGGCCGCGCAGGAAGGCCACGCGCTTGATCGTCTCGGACAGGCCCTGGAGGATGAGGAGCGCGAATCCCGCCGGGATGAGGAGCTTCACCGGCCAGCGCACGAGCCCGCCGGCGTCGGTGGACACCTCGCCGATGCGCCAGCTCTCGGCGAAGGCGTCCCACCCGTACCAGAGGATGATCGCGGAGACCGGCAGCAGCATCGCCACGCCGCCCACGATGTCGATCCAGGCTTGCGTGCGCGGCGTGAGCCTTCCGGCGACGAGGTCGATGCGCACGTGGGCGCCCTCGCGAAGCGCATAGCCCCCGCCGAGCAGGAAGATCGCCGAAAACAGGTACCACTGCAGCTCCAGCCAGGCGTTGGACCCCGCGCTCAGTCCGTACCTGGCCAGCGCGTTGGCGCTGCTCACCAGCACCGCCACGAGGACGAGCCAGTACACGGCCCGGCCGATGGCCCCGTTCAGGGCGTCGATCAGGCGCGAGAGGCGAAGGAGGAAGGCCAAGGATGTCCCCGGGAAAGCGGGCGGCCGGGAATAAGCTGCCGCGGGCCGCTGTTTGCCGGACAATCGCGGCGCGGGACGCGCATGCCTCGGCGCCCGCGAATTATAAGGGCATTCCCGGCAATGAACCCGGCGCGCGGGCCGCGCGGCGCCGCCGAGGAGGTCGTATGCGGATTCGGGGTTGGGCCATCGCCATCGTCGCCGCCCTGTGGGCCTTGGGGGGCGCGCCGGCGCGTGCGCAGAACGCCGCCAACGGCGAGATCCTGTACCGGGCCTACTGCGAGGCCTGCCACGGCGTCGTCCCCGCCAACGGGCCCGACCGCGCCGCCAACGACCCCGCGCGCATCCGCGCGGCGGCTTCCGGCGGCGTGCCGGAGATGCGCATCGTCAACTTCCTGTCGGACAACCAGCTGCGCGACATCGCGGCATGGGTCGCGCAGGTGCTAGGCATCGGTCCGCCCCAGCCGCAGGCGAACTACACGGCGCTGTGGTGGAACCCGCAGGAGTCGGGCTGGGGCGTCAACTTCAATCACCAGGGCGCGATCCTCTTCGGGACGCTCTTCACCTACGACGCGGCGGGCGCGCCGCTGTGGCTCGTGATGCCGGCCGGCAACCTGCAATCGGGCACGACCTTTTCCGGCGACCTCTACCGCACCACCGGGCCGCCGTTCAACGCGAACCCCTTCACGCCGATCGGGGCCGGGAACCTCACCGTCGTGGGGACGATGACGGTGACCTTCTCCGCGTCCGGCACCGCCGCGCTCGCCTACACGTTCAACGGCGTGGCCGTCTCCAAGACGATCCAGAGGCAGGTCTTCGGTTCGCGGGCAGCCAGTTGCTCCACCATCGCGGGCGACCGGGCCACCGCGACCAACTACCAGGACCTGTGGTGGAACGCGGCGGAGTCCGGCTGGGGCCTGAACGTCACGCACCAGGACGACACGCTGTTCGCTACCCTCTTCACCTACGACGCCACGGGCAGGGACCTCTGGCTCGTGATGGCGGCCGGCACGCGCCAGGCCGACGGCTCCTACCTCGGGGACCTCTACCGCACCACCGGCCCCGCCTTCAACGCGAACCCCTTCACGCCCCTCGGCCCGGGCAACCTGGCGGTCGTGGGCACGATGCGGCTGAGGTTCGCGAACGGGTCGGCCGGCACGCTCGCCTACACGGTGAACGGCGTCTCCGTCACCAAGGCCATCACGCGGCAGGTCTTCGCGAGCCCGGTGCCGATATGCCAATGAGGGCGGCCCTTCTCGCGGCGCTCCTCGCGTCCGCGGCGCCGGCGGCGGCGTCCGTCGAAGCGGGCGGGCGCGCGCCGGCGTTCGTGGCGCCGGCGCTCGAGCCGGGCGCGCCGGCCGTGACTCTCGAGGCGTTGCGAGGGCGCGTGGTGTACGTGGACTTCTGGGCCTCGTGGTGCGTCCCGTGCCGGCAGTCGATGCCGGTGCTCGACGCGCTCGCGCGCCGCCACGGCCCGCGCGGCTTCTCGGTGGTCGGCGTGAACAAGGACGCGTCGGCCGCCGACGCGCAGCGCTTCCTGCGCCGCGTCCCCGTAGGGTTCGCGCTGGCGAGCGACGCGGACGACGCCGTGGCCAAGGCCTTCGGCGTGAAGGCGATGCCCAGCGGCTACCTCGTGGACCGGGAGGGCGTCGTGCGCCGCGTGCACCGCGGCTTCGACGCCGCCACCGCCGCGACGCTCGAGCGCGAGATCGAGGAGTTGCTGGGGCGATGAGGCCGGCTGCCCGCGCCTTCGCCCTCGCCGCCGCGATGCTCGTCGCGGCGTGCGAGTCCGTCGCGCCCTACCAGCGCGGCCACCTCGCGCGGCCCGACATGGCGCTCGAGCCTTCGGCCGCGGCGTCGGCGCTGGAGAAGACCTTCGCGTCCAAGGAGGCCGCGAGCGGCGCCGGCAGCGTGGGCGGAGGCGGCTGTGGCTGCCGGTAGCCCCCCGGAGGCGCTGGCCCGGCTGCTCCAGGCGGCGCTGGCGCTGCCCGTGCTGGCGCTGCCGATGCGGGCGCAGGCGCAGGCGGAAGGCGAGGCGGGCTTCGCCGTCCTCGCCTACCGCGAGCGGGGGCTGATGCGGGTCACCGAGCCGCTGGGCTGGGCGCGGCTCGCGCTCGACGGCGGATGGGAAGTCCGGGCGAGCGCCGTCGTGGACATCGTGAGCGGGGCTTCTCCCCGGTTCGTGACCAACGAGGACGGCGAGCCCGTGCAGTCGGTGACGGGCGCCTCGATCGGCGACCGGCGCCGCGGCGGCGACATCAAGGTGAGCCGGCGCGCCGGCGACTTCACGGTGGCGGTCTCCCGGGCGCGCTCCGACGAGGACGACTACCGCTCGCGCGCCTTCGGGGCGGAGGTCCGCTGGGAGCCCGGCGAGCGGGTCACCACGCTCACGGCGGGCTTCGGGCGGTCCAGCGACCGCGTGCGTTCCACGGAGAACCCGCTCCTCGACGAGCGCCGCGACACGGAGGAATGGGTGGTGGGCGTCGCGCGCGTGCTCTCGCCCGTGGCCGTGGTGCAGGCGAGCCTGCAGTCGAGCCGCGGGCGCGGCTTCTACGACGACCCCTACAAGTACACGCTGACCTTCCCGCCCGGCGGCGGCCTGCCCGATCTCGTGCCCGACCTGAGGCCACGCGCTCGCGACAGCCTCGCGGCGATGCTGCGCTACCGTCACCGGCTGGCGTCGCTCGCCGGGACGCTGCAGGCCGATTACCGGTTCTACCGCGACGACTGGGGCATCCGGTCCCACACGCTCGAGGTCGGCTGGAGCCAGGACCTCGGCCCCGACTGGACGGTCCGGCCGGCCCTTCGCTACGCGTCGCAGTCGGCCGCGGACTTCTACTCGCCGACGGTGCCGCGTCCGCGGCCTGCCTTCCAGTCGAGCGACCAGCGGCTCGCTTCCTACGGATCGCTCTCGCCGTCATTGCGAGTCGCGCGGCGGCTCGACTCCGGCCTCACCATCGAGGCGACGGCCGGCCTCTACCGGAATGCGGCGGGGCTGCGCGCCGGTGGCGGCGGGACTTCCGCCTTCGAGACGCTGCGGGCCTGGTACGTGGTCGCCGGCTTCACGCAGTCCTTCTGAGCGATGGCGCCGCAGCGCTTCGCCTTCCGGGCGATGGCCGCCGCGAACGAGATCCAGGTCGACGGCGGCGACCCCGATCGCGCGCATGCCGCGGCCGGGCAGGCCATCGCGGAAGTGCTGCGCATCGAGGCGAAGTACTCCCGCTACCGCACGGACAGCGTGCTCTCGCGCATCAACGCCGGCGCGGGCGGCGCGCCCGTCGCCGTCGACCCCGAGACCGAGGCGCTCCTTGACTACGCCGATGCGTGCTGGCGCGAGAGCGCGGGGCTCTTCGATGCGACCTCCGGCGTGCTGAGGCGCGCCTGGGACTTCGGCGTGCGCCGCGTGCCCGGCGAGGCGGAGCTCGCGCCGCTGCTCGCGCTCATCGGCTGGCAGCGGGTGGAGCGCTCGCCCGGGCGCGTGCGGCTGCCCCTGCCGGGCATGGAACTCGACTTCGGCGGCCTGGGCAAGGAGTACGCCGTCGACCGCGCCATCGCCGTGCTTCGGGACGCCGGCGTGGCGAGCGCGCTCGTCAACCTGGCGGGCGACCTCGCGATCCTCGGCCCCCGGCCGGGCGGGGAGCCCTGGCGCATCGGCCTGCGCCACCCACGACGGGAGGGGGAGCTCGCGGCGACCTTTGCCGTGACCTCCGGCGCGATCGCCACCAGCGGCGACTACGAGCGCTTCGTCGAGGTGGACGGCGTCCGCCATTGCCACGTGCTCGACCCGCGCACCGGCCGGTCGGCGCAGGGCTTCCAGTCGGTCTCGGTGCATGCCCCGGCCTGCCTCGTGGCCGGGTCGGCCACGACGGTCGCGATGCTCAAGGGCGAGTCGGAAGGCCTCGCCTGGCTCGAGGCGCTGGGGCTTCCCTTCCACGCCATCCTCGCCGACGGCCACGTGGTGGGCCGCCATCCGGGGTGAATGCGGCCCGCATGCTAAAATCTTCGCCCATTCAACCACTTCGATGACCCTGCGTCCGGCAGGGTGCGCCATGTTCGCCGACAACCACACCCTCGCCGCCGTCGACCCCGAGATCTGGCAAGCCGTCCGCGAGGAGTACCGCCGCCAGGAGGACGGGCTCGAACTCATCGCCTCCGAAAACTACGCGAGCCCGGCGGTGCTGGCCGCGCAGGGCACCGTCCTCACCAACAAGTACGCCGAGGGCTATCCCGGCAAGCGCTACTACGGCGGCTGCGAGTTCGTGGACGTGGCCGAGAACCTCGCCATCGAGCGCGTGAAGAAGCTCTTCGGCGCCGAGTACGCCAACGTGCAGCCGCACTCGGGCTCGCAGGCGAACCAGGCCGTCTACATGGCGATGCTCAAGCCGGGCGACACGATCCTCGGCATGTCGCTCGCGCACGGCGGGCACCTCACGCACGGCGCGGCGGTGAACCTCTCCGGCAAGCTCTTCCACTCGGTGGCCTACGGGCTCAGCGAGGCCGAGGAGATCGACTACGGCCAGGTGCGCGACCTCGCGCGCGAGTTCAACCCGCGCATGATCGTCGCCGGGGCCTCCGCGTACGCCCTGCGCGCCGACTGGCAGCAATTCCGCGACATCGCCGACGAGGTGGGCGCGATGCTCATGGTCGACATGGCCCACTACGCGGGCCTGGTGGCCGCGGGCCTGTACCCGAACCCGGTGGGCATCGCCGACTTCGTGACCAGCACCACGCACAAGACGCTGCGCGGCCCGCGCGGCGGGATCATCCTCGCGGCGGCCGAGCACGAGAAGGCGCTCAATTCCGCCATCTTCCCGTCGATCCAGGGCGGGCCCCTGATGCACGTGATCGCCGCCAAGGCGGTCGCCTTCAAGGAGGCGCTGGAGCCGGCGTTCAAGGCCTACCAGGCGCAGGTCCTCGCGAACGCGCAGCGCATGGCCGCCACGCTCGCGGGCCGCGGGCTGCGAATCGTCTCGGGGCGAACGGAGAGCCACCTCTTCCTCGTCGACCTGCGCGCGAAGAAGGTCACCGGCAAGGACGCCGAGTCGGCGCTGGGCAAGGCGCACATCACGGTGAACAAGAACGCCATCCCCAACGATCCGGAGAAGCCGTTCGTCACGAGCGGCATCCGCGTCGGGTCGCCCGCGATGACCACCCGCGGGCTGGGGGAGGCCGAGGCGGAGCAGGTGGCCCACCTCATCGCCGACGCGCTGGAAGCGCACGCGGACGACGCGAAGCTCGCCGGCGTGCGCGCGAAGGTGAACGCGCTCTGCGCGAGGTTTCCCGTCTACGGCCCGGCGATGCGGGCCACCTACGGGCTCGCGTGAGCCCGGGAGGCGCGCGATGAAATGCCCCTTCTGCGGCGCCGAGGACACGCAGGTCATCGACTCGCGAGTGAGCGAGGAGGGCGATTCGATCCGCCGCCGGCGCCGCTGCCAGGTCTGTGCCAAGCGCTTCACGACCTACGAGACGGCGGAGCTGCGCATGCCGCAGATCGTGAAGGGCAACGGCCAGCGCGAGGACTTCTCCTCGGCGAAGCTGCGCACCGGGTTCCAGCGCGCCCTGCACAAGCGCCCGGTCACCACCGAGCTCGTCGACGCGGCGATCACGAGGATCGAGCAGAAGCTCCTCGCCCTGGGCGAGCGCGAGGTCGACTCGCGGCGCATCGGCGAGATGGTGATGGAGGAGCTGCGCAAGCTCGACAAGGTGGCCTACATCCGCTTCGCCTCCGTCTACCGCAGCTTCTCGGACGTGGACGACTTCCGCGACGCGATCCGCGAGGTGCGGGACTAGCCTCCGTGGCCTTCACCGCCGAGGACCATGCCCTGATGGCGCGCGCGCTCGCGCTGGGCGCGAGGGGGCGCGACACCGCGACGCCGAACCCGAGCGTGGGCTGCGTCATCGCGAGGAATGGAAGGGTGATCGGGGAGGGCTGGCACGCCCGCGCCGGCGAGCCGCACGCCGAGGCGGCCGCGCTCGCCGCCTGCACGGCCTCGCCGGAGGGTGCGACCGCCTACGTGACGCTCGAACCCTGCAGCCACCACGGGCGCACGCCGCCGTGCGCGGAAGCGCTGGTGGCGGCGCGGGTGGGCCGCGTGGTCGCCGCGCTCGAGGACCCGAACCCGCTCGTGAAGGGCCGGGGGCTCGGCCTGCTCGGCGCGGCCGGCATCCGTGTCGAGACGGGGCTCCTCGAGGCCACGGCCCGCGAGCTGCACCGCGGCTTCCTCGCGCGCATGGCGCGCGGGCGACCGTGGATCCGCATCAAGGCCGCCGCCTCGCTCGACGGGGGCATCGCGCTCGCCAATGGCGAGAGCCGCTGGATCACCGGCGATGCTGCCCGGCGCGACGTCCACGCCCTGCGCGCGCGCTCCTGCGCGATGCTCACCGGCATCGGCACGGTGCTGCGCGACGACCCCGAACTCACGGTCCGCCACGTGCCCTGCGCGCGCCAGCCGCGGCGCGTGGTGATCGACAGCCGCCTCGAGCTTCCGGTCGCGGCGAGGATCCTCGAAGGGGAGCCGCCTCTCGTCCTCACGGTGAGCGAGGACCGCGCGCGGCGCGAGGCCCTGGAAGCCCGCGGCGCGGAAGTCGTGACGGTCGCCGCCGACGAGGGCAAGACGGATCTCGCGGC
Source organism: Burkholderiales bacterium (assembly GCA_019634955.1). Taxonomy (GTDB): domain Bacteria; phylum Pseudomonadota; class Gammaproteobacteria; order Burkholderiales; family Usitatibacteraceae; genus FEB-7. The sequence goes on along the minus strand of JAHCAK010000028.1, from coordinate 31,393 downwards.
CGTGGCGCGGCTGCTCGCGGAGCGCGGCTTCAACGAGGTCACCGTGGAGACGGGCACGAAGCTGAACGGCTCGCTGCTGCGCGCGGGTGTCGTCGACGAGTTCGTCCTCTATTGCGCGCCGCTCCTGATGGGCGACGCGGCCCGCGGGATCTTCGCGCTGCCCGAGTTCACCAACCTCGGCCAGGCCCCGCGCCCGCGCGTCGTCGACGTGCGCGCCGTGGGCGCCGACCTGAGGATAACCGCCCGACTGGAGGGATGAGGACCATGTTCACCGGCATCGTGACCGCCATCGGCCGCATCGCCTCGGCGCGCCCGCACGGCGACGGCCTGCGGCTTCGCATCGACGCGCCCGGGTTCGGGCTGGCCGACGTCGCGCTGGGCGACTCCATCGCGCTCCAGGGCGTGTGCCACACGGTGGTCGCGAAGGACGGGACGGGATTCGAGGTCGACACCTCGGCGGCCACCCTCGCCGTGACGACCGGTCTCGCCGAGGGGCGCGAGGTGAACCTCGAGAAGTCCCTCACGCTGGCCGACCGGCTCGGCGGCCACCTGGTGAGCGGGCACGTGGACGGCGTCGGCGCCGTCACGGCCTTCGAGGACCTGGGCGGCAGCTGGCGCCTGGAGGTCGAGATGCCCGCGGAACTCGCCCGCTACGTGGCGCGCAAGGGCTCGATCGCGGTCGACGGCGTGAGCCTCACGGTGAACGCCGTCACCGGCAACCGCTTCGAGGTGAACATCATCCCGCACACGCGCGCTGTCACGACGCTCGGGCGCCTTGCCGCGGGCAGCCGCGTGAACCTCGAGGTCGACATGACCGCGCGCTACCTCGAGCGGCTCATGGGCGAGCGCGGGTAGCCCGCCGCGGCCGCTCAGCCCGGCTTGTCCTGGAACCGGACCTCGGTGGCCTGCGCGGCGCCCGGCTTCTTCACGCGCACGAGGAAGTTGTAGGTCGCCTTGGGCGCCAGGCGCACGTACGCGCCGTAGCTCGCCGCGCCGGCGACCGTCACAGGTTCGAGCGACTTGCGCTCCCGGCCCATGCCCAGCTGCTCGTACTCGAAGTCGACCGTCGCGCCCGTGACCTGCGCCTGCGTGGCGGCGTCGAAGACCGACACGTTCACGTGCCACCAGCCGCCGCCCCCGGGGATGCCGCCGTGCAGCTTCGCCTCCGGGGCGCCAGCCGGGAACGCGCGCATCTGTTCCGCGCTCACGCGCCCGAGGTAGATGTCCATTCCTCCCGCGGTGGCCCGGTGCAGGCCCACGGCGCCCGGGGAGGGGGCTGCGGCCTTCGCCGCCGCGGGCTTCGTGGCGCCGGTGGGGTCGAACAGGTACAGGACGGCGGCGCGCAACTCGCCGTCGGTGAGGTCGGCCTTGCCGCCGCGCGGGGGCATCCCGCCGTGACCGCGGATCGCCGACAGCACCAGGGCCTCGACGCCGCGGTTGAACCGTGGCGCCCAGGCGGCCTTGTCGCCGGGCTTCGGGGCGCCGGCGGTGCCGGCATCGTGGCACCGGCCGCACTGGGCCTTCACGACGTCGGCAGCCGGGCGGTCGGCGGCGACGGCGGGCGCGGCGCAGAGCGCGGCCAGGGCCAGGGCGTGGGGAATGCGGCGGGACATGCGGCGATCGTCCATGGGATCTCCTCCTCCGGGTGGGCCCCGGATCTCGTGTCCCCCAAGAGACACCCTGCGCGGGATGGGGCTTTTGACCTAGGGCAAGGGGCCGGGAGATACCGTGCCGCGGGCCTTGCGCCGCCCCTCTTTGCGGAAAAGAATGAACCGTCATCGGGCCAAGGAAGCGGCCATGAGGTGGGAAGGCGATAGGGCGTCCGCGCGCTCCCGCTCGGCCCGGGGGCTGGCAAAGCAATGCCTCGCCGCGTTCGCGGCGTCGTGGATGGCCGCCGCGCAGGCGTCGCCGGCGGCAGGCTGGGACTGCTGGGTGGACGGCGGCGAGGGCGGTGGCATCCGCTGCATCGCGGACCGGGACGTCCGGCCGCGGCCGCCCGGCGATTCTCCCGCCGATGACGACGAGGGCGCCGAGGTGCTCCTGGAGCGGGTCCACGACAGCCTGCACCGCGGCGACCCCGCCCGCGCGGGCGAGCTGGTCCGCGACCGCGCGCACCTGCTCCGCCCCGGCGACGTCTGGACCGTGCGCCTCAGCGCGCCGCCCACCGAGACCTCCTGGCTCGAAGGCCGGCCGGCGCGGCTGGTGCGCGCGCTGATTTGCCGCGGAACGCCTGCTTGCCCGGTGCGCTTCCACCCCTGAGCCGCCGGCTTCGCAGGCGGGAAGGCGCCCGATCGGGCAAAATAGAGGGCCACTCCGGAGGCCCGCCTTGAACATCAGCCCCACCCAGGAAATCATCGACGACATCCGGCTCGGGAAGATGGTCGTCCTCGTCGACGCCGAGGACCGCGAGAACGAGGGCGACCTCGTCCTCGCCGCCGATTTCGTGACGCCCGAGGCGATCAACTTCATGGCCACGCACGCGCGCGGCCTCATCTGCCTCACGCTCACCGAGGAGCGCTGCGCGCAGCTCGCGCTGCCGCTCATGGTGAGCGACAACCGTTCGCCCCACGGCACGGCCTTCACCGTCTCCATCGAGGCGGCCACGGGCGTGAGCACGGGGATCTCGGCCGCCGACCGCGCGCGCACGGTGCGGGTCGCCGTCGCCAGGCATGCCAAGCCCGCCGACATCGTGCAGCCGGGGCACATCTTCCCGGTCATGGCGCAGAACGGCGGCGTGCTGGTTCGCGCCGGCCACACCGAGGCGGGCTGCGACCTGGCGGAACTCGCCGGCCTCACGCCGGCGGCCGTCATCTGCGAGGTGATGAAGCCCGACGGCGAGATGGCGCGCCTGCCGGACCTCGTCGCGTTCGCGGAGCGCCACGGCCTCAAGCTCGGCACCATCGCCGACCTCATCCGCCACCGCAGCGTGAACGAGAAGCTGATCGAGCGCGTGGCCGACCGGCCCATCGCCACGCCCTACGGCCCGTTCCGCCTCTGCGTCTACCACGACACGGCGGCGAATGACCTTCATTACGCCCTGGTGCGCGGCGAGCCCGCGCCCGACCGCCCCGTGCTCGTGCGCGTGCACGAGCCCTTCCACTCCATCGACATGTTCGACTTCGACGCGAGCCGCCACGCCTACTCGGTGCAGGACGCCATGCGCATCATCGCCCACCACAAGGAGGGCGTGATCGTGCTGCTGCGCCGCCACGAGCCGGCCGACGAGATCCTGCAGCGCTTCTCTCCCGCGGCCTCGCCGGCGCGGGCGGTGCGCAAATGGGACCCGAAGCTGCACGGCATCGGCGCGCAGATCCTGCGCGACCTCGGCGTCGGCCGCATGCGCGTGCTCGCGCGGCCCAAGCGCATCCCCAGCATGGCCGGCTTCGGGCTGGAAGTGGTCGAGTACGTCTCGCCCGACGACGCCACGCAGGTGAAGGCCCTATGACCGCGATCGCCACCGACCTGAAGGGCGACGGCCTCGCCGTGGCCATCGTGTGGAGCCGGTTCAACGAGGAGATCGTGCGCGAGCTCCTCACGGCCTGCGACCGCGAGCTCGTGAACCTCGGCGTGGCGCCGGCCGACATCGACGTGGTGAGCGTGCCGGGCGCGCTCGAGATCCCGCTCGCCCTGCAAGCGCTCGCCCTTCGCACGCGCGGGTTCGGGCGCCGCTACGACGCGCTGGTGGCCCTCGGCGCCGTGGTCCGCGGCGAGACGTACCACTTCGAGGTGGTCTCCAACGAGAGCGCGCGCGGCATCCTCGAGGTTCAGCTGGAGACCGGCATCCCGGTGGCCAACGCCGTGCTCACGACGAGCACCGAGGAGCAGGCGCGGGAGCGCGCGTCGGTGAAGGGCGCGGAGGCGGCCCGCGTCGCCGTCGAGATGGCGAACCTCCTCAAGGCGGTGGGCGGATGAGGTCGCCGCGGCGCCGCGCGCGCGAGTTCGCGCTGCAGGGCCTCTACCAGTGGCAGATGACGGGCGCGAGCGCGGCCGCGATCCGCCGCGACCTGGCGGAGCTGGAAGGCTACGCGGCGGCCGACGAGGCCTTCCTCAAGGCGGAGCTCTCGGGCGTCATCGGCGAGGCCGAGGGCCTCCAGTCCCTGATCGAGCCCCTGGCCGACCGCAAGTGGGGGGAGGTGAGCCCGGTGGAGAAGGCGATCCTGCTGATGGGCGCCTGGGAGATCGCCCACGCGCCCGAGATGCCGTACCGCGTGTCGATCAACGAGGCCATCGAGCTCGCCAAGCGGTTCGGCGGGACCGACGGGCACAAGTACGTGAACGGCATCCTCGACCGGGTCGCGCTCGCGCTTCGCCCGGACGAAGTGGCGGCCGGTCGCACGGCTGAAAGGAAACCCCGGCAGGCTGCGAAGCCTCGCGCGCGACCTGCCGCACCGAAGAAGGCTGAAGCATGATCAAGCTCTCCCCCGAGTTCGACCTCATCGCCCGCCATTTCACGCGGCCTGCGAAGAACGCCGTCCTGGGCGTCGGCGACGACTGCGCCCTGGTCGACGTCTCCAACGGCATGGACCTCGCCGTGTCCACCGACACGATGGTCTCCGGCACCCACTTCTTCCCCGACGTGGACCCGGAGACGCTGGGGCACAAGGCGCTCGCCGTGAACCTCTCGGACATGGCCGCGATGGGCGCCATGCCCTACTGGGCCACGCTCGCGCTCACCGTCCCGGACGTGAACCACGAGTGGCTGGCCAAGTTCGCCAAGGGCTTCTTCGACCTCGCCGAGGAGTTCGGGGTGTCGCTCATCGGCGGCGACACGACGCGCGGCCCGCTCACGATGACGGTCACCATCATGGGCGAGGTGCCCGCGGGCGCGTCGCTGCGGCGAAGCGGCGCCAAGGCCGGCAACGACATCTGGGTTTCCGGCAACCTCGGCGACGCGGCGCTCGCGGTCGCGCACCGGCGCGGCCTGCTCAAGCTCGCGGAGGGCGACTACATGGAGGCGGTGATGCGCCTCTACGAGCCCATCCCGCGGGTGAAGCTCGGCCAGGCCTTGCGCGGCCTCGCCACGAGCGCCATCGACATCTCCGACGGCCTGCTCTCCGACCTCGGCCACATCTGCGCGCTCTCGAAGGTGGGCGCCACGGTCGAGTGCGAGCGGCTGCCCGTCTCCGCGATCGGCGCGAAGCACGTCGACACGCCCGCGGGCCTCACGGCGGTGGTGGCGGGCGGGGACGACTACGAACTCTGCTTCACGGCCCCGGCCAGCGCGCGCGACTCCATCGAGGACCTCACCGAGGTGCTGGGTATCCCGCTCACGCGCATCGGCGAGATCCGCAAGGGCAAGGGGGTCTCCCTCCTCGGGGAGGACGACAAGCCGATCGCGATCGACGGGCGTGGATTCGACCACTTCACCGCGGCCTGACGCGCGCTTCCTCCTCGCGCACCCCGCGCACTTCATCGCCCTGGGCTTCGGGGCGGGGCTCGCCCCGGTGGCGCCCGGCACCTTCGGCACGCTGGCCGGGCTCGCAATCTACTGGCTGCTCGCGCTGGCGCTGCCGCCGCTTGCCATCGCCTTCCTCGCCATCCCGCTCTTCTTCCTCGGCGTCTGGGCCTGCGGCGTGGCCGGGAGGAACCTCGGCGTGCCCGACCACGGGGCCTTCGTCTGGGACGAGATCGTCGCCTTCCTGCCGCTCGCGGCGCTCGCCTCGGCGAGCCTCGTGCTGCAGCTGGTGGCGTTCGCGCTGTTCCGGCTCTTCGACGTCTGGAAGCCCTTTCCCATCCGCCAGTTCGAGGCCCGGGTGAAGGGCGGCTTCGGCGTGATGCTCGACGACCTGCTGGCGGCCTGCTATGCCTATCTCGTCCTCGCGGTCGCGGTGATCGTCCTGCACCGCGTCGCCCTCTCGCCATGAAGGCCTGGCCCTACCCGACGCTCGTCGCCCACCGCGGCGGCGGCGCGCTCGCCCCCGAGAACACGCTCGCCGCCCTGCGGCTGGGCCAGTCCCTCGGCTTCCGCGCCGCGGAGTTCGACGTGAAGCTCACGCGCGACGGCGTCGCCATCCTGCTGCACGACGCGACGCTCGACCGCACCACCTCGGGCAGCGGGCCGGCTGGCGCGAGGACGTGGGAAGAGCTCGCCGGGCTCGACGCGGGCGGGTGGCTCTCGGACGCGTTCCGGGGCGAGCCCATCGCGCGTTTCGACGAGGCCGCCCGGCTCCTCCGGGAGCGGGGCACCCTGGCGAACATCGAGATCAAGCCGGTGCCGGGCACCGACCGCGAGACCGGGCGCGAACTCGCCTTGCGCGCCGGGGAGCTGTGGGATGGCGCCGCCGTTCCCCCCTTGCTGTCTTCCTTTTCCTTCGCGGCCCTGCTCGCGGCGAAGGAGGCGGCTCCGGAGCTTCCGCGCGGCTTCATCGTGGGGGCGCCGACGGATGCGGATTTCGAGCGCATGGCCACGCTCGAGGCCGTTTCGCTGCATTGCGCCCGGCAGCACGCCACGCGCGAACTCGTCGACCGCGCGCACGCGGCGGGCCTGCGCGTGCTGGTGTGGACCGTGAACGACCCGCCGGAGGCCGAGCGCCTGCTCGCATGGGGCGCCGACGGGATCATCACCGACAACCTGCGCCAGTTCGCCACGCGCTTTCCAGCCCTTCTCTGAGGAGGGGCATTCCGGTCAGGATCTTGCGCGGCATTCTTGAGGTGGCGCCGCAGGAACTATTGCCAACCCACTGATTTCGTGCCTAGTATGGGCCTGCAAGCGCCTTCGCCCCCGCCAGATGCGGGGCGCGCCCCCGTTTCCAAGGACCTTCCGGCAGGTTTTCGTGGCCCGAATCGCGGTGTTCAACCAGAAGGGCGGCGTCGGCAAGACGACGACGGCCCTGAACCTCGCCGCCGCCATCGCGGCGCGCGGCCGGGTGCCGGTCGCGATCGACCTCGACCCGCAGGGACACCTTTCCGCCATCGCGGGCGTCCTCCCATCGTCGCCTGAAGCGAGCGTCTACGCGTTCTACCGCGACGCCCGGCCGCTGTCGGGCCTGGTCGCGGCCTCGTCCCTCGGCTGGCCGGTCATCCCCGCGCACATCGAGCTCGCCAAGGTCGACACCCAGTTCGGCAAGGGCCCCAACGTCCTCAACCGGCTGCGCATCGGGCTCGCCCGCGACGGCCTGGGCGAGGCCGGCTGCGTGCTCATCGACTGCTGCCCGATGCTGGGCGTGCTCTCGCTCTCGGCCATCTTCGCCGCCGAGCGCGTGCTGGTCCCGGTTTCCGCCGACTACCTCGCGGTGAAGGGAGCGATGCAGGTCGATCGCACGCTCAACGCCCTTTCCCGCGTGGTCGGCCGCCGCATCGAGCGGCGATACGTCATCACGCGCTTCGACGGGCGCCGCCGCATGTCCTGGGACATCCTGGAGACCTTCAAGGCCCGCTTCGGGGCCGACCTCGCCGAAAGCCGCATCTCCGAGAATGTGAGCATCGCCGAGAGCCCGTTCCGGGAGCGCGACGTGTTCGCGCACGCCCCGGCGAGCCGCGGCGCGGCCGACTACGCGGCGCTCCACGAGGAACTGGAGGCGACCGGCTTCCTGGGCGAGGCGCCCGGTCCGGCGCAACGCGAGCCGCTCGCGGCCGTCGCCTGAGGCCGCGCAGCTAGCCGTCGCCCCGCCGGCCCTCGTCGGCGATCAGCGTGATGAGCCCTTCGAAGTCCGAGGCGTCCGCGGGCGCTGCCCCCATCATCTCGCTCGCCTCGAGGACCACGCAATGGTGATAGACCTGCCGGAGCTTGCGCTCGGCTTCCTCCCGGTCGCGCCCCTGGATGGTGAGGTTCTCGACGACGGAGCCTCCGCGCGTGCGGATGCGGAAGCCGAACTTCTTCATTTCAACCGGCATGACGGCGCCCTCCGGGACCCGGGGCCCCGGGGCGCCGTCTACGCGGCGATGGCCTGGGGCGAACGAAGTTTCGCGTCGAGGTCCCGGAGCGCCGTCCGGAGCCCTTCCTCCACCACGGGGTGGTAGAAGGGCATCTCGAGCATGCTTGCGACGGTCATTCTGTTCGCCGCGGCCCACGCGAGCAAGTGCCCGATGTGCTCGGCGGCCGGCCCGGCCATCTCGGCGCCCAGGAAGCGGCCCGTGGCCCGGTCCGCGTAGACGCGGAGGTGGCCGCGGTTGCGCAGCATCACCCGCGAGCGCCCCTGGTCGGCGAAGGAGACCTCGCCGGCCTCGAAGGTGCCCGGCGCGAGCCTGTCGAAGCCGGCGCCCACGATGGCGACCTGCGGGTCCGTGAAGACGATCGCGAGCGGCATGCGGCGGTGGCCCGGCGCCGTGTCCGGCAGGCGCGCGGCATTCTCCCCGGCGATGCGGCCTTCGTCGGCCGCCTCGTGGAGCAACGGGATGAAGTTGGCGGCGTCGCCGGCGATGAAGAGGTTCGTGTCTCCGACGCGCAGCGTGGCCGGGTCGAAGGCCGGCACGCCGTTCGCGTCGAGCTCGAGCCCGAGCGCCTCCAGGCCCAGCCCGTCCACGTTCGGTCGGCGCCCCGTGGCCGCGAGCAGCCAGTCGAACGATTCCACCCGGACGGTGCCGTCCAGTCGCGTGTACTCGACCTCGACACCCTCGGTGATGCGGGCCACGCGCTTCACGTGCGCGTCCGGGTCGACGTAGAGCCCGTCCGAGATCGCCTCGAGGAACGCGCCGCGCACGATGGGATCGGTGAGGGGGCCCACGCGCCCGCCGCGGCCGAGCACGACCACGCGAACGCCCAGACGCGCGAGCGCCTGGCCGAGCTCCAGTCCGATGACGCCCGGGCCGAACACCGCCACGGAACGCGGCAGCGTCTCCCACGAGAACACGTCGTCGTTCACGACGAGCCGGTCGCCGGCCGCCGCGAGCATCGCGGGTACGGCGGGGCGGGAGCCCGTCGCGATGACCACGGCGCGCGCGGTGATGCGCGTGTGGCCGTCGACCTCCAGCGTGTGGCGGTCCACGAAACGCGCGCGGCCTTCGATGCGGTCGGCGGCCGGGATCTTCTCGACGCCCTCGACGACGAAGCCCACGAAGCGGTCGCGCTCGCGCCGCACGCGGTCCATCACCTCGCGGCCGTCCACGCGCTTCACGCCCACGACGTGCACGCCGAAGCCCGGCGCCGCGTCGATCGCGTGCGAGGCCTCGGCCGCGGCGATGAGGAGCTTGGAGGGCATGCAGCCCACGCGCGCGCAGGTCGTGCCGTGGGGGCCGGACTCGACGATCAGGGCGCGCGCGCCGCGCGCCCGGGCGGCACGGTACGCCGCGAGCCCGGCCGTGCCGGCGCCGATGACGGCCACGTCGACGGTGAGGAACTCCATGTTGCTCTCCTGGAAAGGGCGGGGCCGGCCCGCAGGCCGGCCCCGCTGAGGGAGGGGGAACTCAGGCGGCGAGCTTCTCGCCCTTCGCGAACCACGCCGCGAGCCCGTCCGCGCCGCCGATGTGGCGGCCGCCGATGAAGACCTGCGGCGCCGTGCCGCGGCCGGAGACCGCACGGATGGTGGAGAAGGTCACGCTCTTGCCGAGCGCCACTTCCTCGTAGGCCATGCCGTTCGCCTCGAGCAGCGCCTTGGCGCGGGCGCAGTGCGGGCAGCCGGGCTTGGTGAAGATCACGGCGGGGTCCGGGGCCTTCGCGGCGGGGGCGAGGTACTTGAGCATCGTGTCGGCGTCGGAGACCTCGAACGGGTCGCCTTCCTTCTCGGGCTCGATGAACTGCTTCACGATCACGCCGTCCTTCACGAGCATCGAGTAGCGCCACGAGCGCTTGCCGAAGCCGAGGTCCGACTTGTCGACCAGCATGCCCATCTTCTCCGTGAACTCGCCGTTGCCGTCGGGGATGAAGGTGACGTTGGGCGCGTCCTGGTCCTTCTGCCACTCGCCCATCACGAAGCCGTCGTTCACCGACAGGCACACGATCTCGTCCACGCCCAGCTTCGAGAAGGTGGGGGCGAGCTCGTTGTAGCGCGGCAGGTGCGTGGTGGAGCAGGTGGGCGTGTAGGCGCCGGGCAGGGCGAAGACGACGACCGTCTTGCCGGCGAAGAGCTGCTCGGTGGTGACGTCCTTCCACTGCCCGTTGTCGCGGGTGCGGAACGTGACGGCGGGAACGCGCTGGCCTTCCTTGTTCTGGATCATGCTGGGGTCTCCTGGGAGGGGTTGGATTGAGTAATGCCGCAATTATCAAGCCTGGTGATTGATTCGTCCAATTGATTGTGGTTATACTTGCCATTGCCAAGACCAATCGATATCGCCATGACCCTCACCGAACTCCGCTATGTCGTCGCGCTGGCCCAGGAACGCCACTTCGGCCGCGCGGCGCAGAAGTGCTTCGTCACGCAACCCACGCTGTCCCTGGCGCTCGCCAAGCTCGAGGACGAGCTGGGCGTGCGCCTCTTCGAGCGCAACAAGAACGAGGTCCTGGTGACGCCGATGGGGGAGGCGATCGTCGAGCAGGCGCGGCGCGTGCTGGACGAGGCGGGCAAGATCACCTCGCTCGCCAAGGGCAGCCAGGACCAGCTGGCCGGCGCGCTTCGCCTGGGGATCATCCCGACCATCGGCCCCTACCTGCTGCCCGAGCTGGTGCCGATCCTGCGCGTGCTCGCGCCGAACATGCCGCTCGTGATCGAGGAGAACTTCACCGCGAGCCTCGTGCCGATGCTGCGCGACGGCGAGATCGACGTGGCGATCGTGGCCCTGCCGTTCTCGGTCGCCGGCGTGAGGACGCGCACGCTCTACGAGGAACCCTTCAGCGTCGTGGTGCCGGAGGGCCACGGATGGGCGAGGAAGAAGCACGTGCGCCCCGACGAGCTCTCCGGCGAGAACCTGCTCGTGCTGAACGCGGGCCACTGCTTCCGCGACCAGGTGCTCGAGGCGTGCCCGGGGCAGTCCAACACCGCCAATCCCGAAGGCCGCTCCGGCAGTTCCCTGGAGACGATCCGCAACATGGTCGCCTCCGGGCTCGGGGTGAGCGTGCTGCCCGCGACCGCCCTGCAGCCGCGCTACGGGAACCGCCTCGTGAAGGAAATCCCCTTCGCCGAGCCGGTGCCCTCGCGCAAGGTCGCCATCGCCTGGCGCGCGAGCTTCGCGCGGCCCGACGCCGTGGAAGCCTTGGCGCGGGCGGTGCTCGAGGTGAAGCTCGACTGCCTCAGGATGGTGGCCGCGTAGCCGCGCCGTCTGCCGGCCCGAACAGCAGCTCCAGGTAGTTGCGCAGGTGCCGCGCCTGGCGGGCGAGGAGGGTCTTGTCGCCCAGCGTCTTGGTCATCACGAAGGCGCCCTCGGAAAGCGAGTAGAAGAGGTCGGCGAGGCTCTCCATGTCCACCTCGCGGCGCGGCGGGTGGACCGCGGCGGCCTCCTCGAGCTTCGCCCGCAGCACGCGGCGCCACAGCAGGGTGGACTCGCGCAGCACCGCGAGCGTCGCGTCGTCGAAGAGCTTCGCCTCGTAGATGTAGGAGGCGAAGAGGCAGCCCGGGAACGGCTCCTGCATCGCCTCGAACTCCTCCTCGTAGAACGCGATGAGCAGCAGGAGCTGCTGCAGCGGGTCCGAGGAGAGCTTCCCGGCGCGGGCGAGGCCCTGCTCGAGGTGCGCCCGGTCCAGGGCCGCGTAGCGCTCCACGAGCGCCTTGGCGAGGTCGGCCTTGCTCCCGAAATGGTGGAAGAAGGCGCCCTTGGTCGCGCCCGCCCGGCCGACGATCGCGTCGACGCTCGTCGCTGAGAACCCGTGGTCGAGGATGAGGGCCTGCGCGGCGTCGAGGATCCGCTCGCGCGTCCTCTCCGGGTCCCGGACCCGGGGTGATTCCATTGGCGTGTTCATATCGTACCGTAAGGTATGTCAGCTACGTCTAATATTCAAGGGGATATGGGCAGGAATGTCGTAAATTCTGCTTGATACATACCAACCGGTCGGTATAATGGCGATTTTTTTCCAGAGGTAACCATGCTGATCGACCAACGCGGCGTCGCCACGTCCGCCACCGAACCGCAGGCACTCGCCGCCCTCGAGACGGCCCTCACGGCCTTCCAGACCTACCGCGGGGATCCGCTCGCGCCCCTCGACGAGGCCGCAGCGACCGACCCGGGCTGGGCCGGGGCGCGCGTCGCCAAGGCCTTGATCCTCATGACCTTTTTCGAGCGCCGCTTCGCCCGGGAGGCGGGGGAGGCGCTCGCGGCCGCGCGACCCCTGCTGGACGCGGCGACTACTCGGGACAGGGCTCTCTGGCACGCCGCCGACCTCCTGATGCGAGGCGAGTGGGACGCCGGCACGGCCGCCCTCGACCGCGTCCTCGTCGACCATCCCCGCGACGTGCTCGCCCTCCAGGCGGCGCACCTCATGGACTTCTATCGCGGCGACGCACTCAACCTGCGCAACCGCGTTGCCCGCGTCATGCCCCACTGGTCGGCCGCGGTGCCCGGCTACGCCTACGTCCTGGGGATGCACGCCTTCGGCCTGGAAGAGTGCAACCAGTACCCGGAAGCCGAGGCCGCCGGGCGCCGTGCGCTGGATCTCGCCGCCGACGACAGCTGGGCCATCCACGCGGTGACCCACGTGATGGAGATGCAGGGGCGCATTGACGAGGGCATCGCCTGGCTGGAGGCGCGCCGCGCGGCCTGGGCCGCGCCGGGCAACGGGTTCGCGTTCCACAACGCCTGGCACCTCGCGCTCTTCCATCTCGACCGCGCCGACCACGCCGCCGCGATCGCGCTCTTCGACGAGTGGCTCGCCGGGGCGGGGGGCATGGCGCTCTCCCGCGTCGACGCGACGGCGCTGCTCTGGCGCCTGATGCTGGAGGGCGCCGATCCCGGCACGCGCGCGGCCGCCATGGCCGATGCCTGGGAGGCCGATCTCGACGCCGAGGCGGGCTTCTACGCCTTCAACGACTTCCACGCCGCGCTCGCGTTCACGCAGGCCGGCCGGACGCAGGCTCTCGCGCGGCTCATGGCCCAAGTCGAGCGTGCCGCCGGCCGGCAGGATGCGAATGGCGAGATGGAGCGCCGCGTCGGCCTCGGCGCATGCCGGGCGGCGATCGCCTTCGGCGAGGGCCGGCCGCAGGATGCCGTGGCGCAGCTCGCGGCGATCCGCGACGGCGCGTCCCGGTTCGGCGGCAGCCACGCCCAGCGCGACCTGCTCACGCTCACCCTCGTCGAAGCGGCCACCCGCGCCGGCCAGCCGGCCCTGGCAGCTCACTACATCGCGGAACGCCTCGCGCTGCGGCCCGGCAACCGCTGGGGATTGCGCTTGCTGGCCCGCGCCCGCCAATTTGGGGAGAGCGCCGCGCGCCGCGCCGCGACTTCCGAATCCCTCGCACTGTCCTGACCGGAGACCGCCCATGACACACGCTCCCCGCACCAGCCTGCGTTCCGTGACGCTCGCCCTTGCCGCATGCGGCATCATCACCCTCGCCGCGCTGGTGGCGCGGCAGGTCGCCGCCGGCGACGACCGCGCCACCCCCGCGGCCGATCCGCTGCTCGACGCGACCTCGCGCGCCTGCGCCCCGGTGGCCGCCGGGCAGCCGCCCCTGCTGCGCAACCTCGTGGTGGCGCGCACGGAGACGGCGCCGTTCCAGCCGGTTCCGGCGAAGGCCGCGGCCGGGGAGGTTCCCCTCTTCGGTGACCTCGGCTCCTTCACCTACGCCGTGACGACTTCGTCGCGGAAGGCGCAGGCCTACTTCGACCAGGGCGTGCGGCTCGCCTACGGGTTCAACCACGCCGAGGCGCAGCGCGCCTTCCAGGCGGCGCAACGACTCGACCCGGGCTGCGCCATGTGCTTCTGGGGAGAGGCCTTCGTCCTCGGCCCGAACATCAACGCGCCCATGGATGCGGCGGCCAACGCGCCGGCGCTTGCCGCGCTCGACCGGGCGAAGGCGCTCGCGGCGGCCGCGAGCCGCAAGGAACGCGACCTCATCGACGCCCTCGGCCGGCGCTACTCCGCGGACCCGTCGGCCGAGCGCGCCGCGCTCGACGCCGCCTTCGCCGACGCCATGGCGGCGCTCGCGCGGCGCTACCCCGGCGACGATTTCGTGCAGGTGCTCCACGCCGAGGCCATCATGGATACGCAGCCCTGGGACTACTGGGAGGCCGCGGGCGCGAGGCCCAAGGGCCGCACGGCCGAACTGGTGAAGGCCCTCGAGACGGTGCTGCGCCGCAACCCCTCGCACCCCGGCGCGATCCACCTCTACATCCACGCGATGGAGTCGTCGACCGCGCCGGAGAAAGCCCTGCCGCACGCGCGCCGGCTCGCGTCGCTCGTTCCCGGCTCGGGCCACCTGGTGCACATGCCCGCGCACATCTACATCCGGCTGGGCCTGTACCGGGAGTCCCTCGAGGCCAACGTGGCGGCGATCGCCGTGGACGAGGCATACTTCGCGCGCTCGCCTTCCGACCCGATGTACCGGTCGGCCTACTACCCGCACAACGTCCACTTCGTGATGGTGAGCGCGCAGATGGGCGGCGACGGCCGCATCGCGCGCGAGGCGGCCGCGAAGCTCGATGGCGTCCTCCCGGCGGAGGCCGTCGCGGCGATTCCGGCGCTCGAGCCCGTCAAGGCGGCGCCCTGGGCGGCGCACGCGCAGTTCTCGGACGCCGCCACCATCCTCGCGCTGCCCGCCCCGGACGGGCGGCTCGCGCTCGTGAAGGCGATGCACCACTACGCGCGCGCGGTGGCGCACGCCTCGCGCCGGGATGCCGCCGGCGCGCGCGCCGAGATGGAGGCCATCGCGCGGCTCGAGCGCACGACGGACTTCGCGCCCTTCGCCGCGTGGGCCGTGCCGGCTCGCGAGATCATGCAGACGGCGCGCCTCGTGGCCGCCGGGCGGCTCGCCGACGCACTGGGCGACCTCGGGGCTGCGGCGAAGGCCTACGAGGACGCGGTCTTCATCGAGGATTCGCTCGCCTACATGGAGCCCGCGTACTGGTACTACCCGGTCCGGCAGTCGCTCGGCTCGGTGCGGCTGCGCCAAGGGCGCCTGGAGGAGGCCGAGAAGGCGTTCCGCGACTCGCTCGCCCGCGTGCGCAACAACGGCTGGGCGCTCGCCGGGCTGGCGGAGACCTACCGGAGGAAGGGGGACGCGAAGGCCGAGCGCACGGCCCGCGACGCCTTCGCCAAGGCCTGGTTCGGCCCGGCGGCGCCCGACCTCGCCGGGCTGTGAAAGCGAAGGGCCCCGCCGCTCAGGCGAGGTCCTTCACCAGCGCCGCGCGCGTCTCCGCGGAGACCGGCTCGCGCGCGGCCTTGTACGCGGGGTGGTCGACGCCGATGGACAGGGCGAGGCCGTACTTGAGCGCGTCGGCCATCTCCTGCGTGAGCTCGAAGCGCAGGAAGTGCACGGACGAGGTCTTCTCCTCGTTCTCGCGCTCGAGGTCCTCGTCGGCGATGGCCCATGCCTTCGGGCAGCCCTCGACCTGCACCCAGACCTTGTCCTCGACGCCCTTGAGCTTCGCGAGCGCCTTGCGGCGCTCCTCCACGTCCTCGTACTCGATCATCATCGTGGCCTTGAAGTTGCGCCCGTCAGGCACGAGGGGGTTGTAGGCGTCGAGCTCGTCCTGGATGCCGCGCTCCTCGAAGGTCTTCTCGATCCGCAGCATCTCCTGGATCTGGTAGCGGATGGTGAGCTCGTCCTCGAAGAGGAGCGTCACGTGGTCCCCGAGATGGACCGCCCGCGGCTTCTTGTGCTCGAGCACTTGCGCGCGGAAATCCTTGCGGGCCTTCGCGTAGGCCTCGAGGGTCATGAGGGAATCGCGGGTGATCTTGGGCATGGTCGTGGTCGTCATGGCTTCCATCGGGATGGGAACCGCGGATGAACGCGGAGGGTCTCGTGAAGGCGCTCCGGGTGCCTTCAATCCGGCAGGCCGTAGGCCATCCGCAGGAGGGTGATGGGGTGGCGGAGCTGGGCGTGGCCCTTCGTGTCGCCCATGCCCTGCTCGATGTGTCGGCCGCCCAGCTGGCAGTCGGAGCTGATCCAGTCGGGCTGCGGCTCGGCCATCTGGCGGAAGACGGGCCGGCCGATCTTCATCGCCATCTGGTGGAACTCCTTCTTGCAGCCCCAGGTGCCGGAGTGCCCCGAGCAGCGTTCGACGGTGTTCACCGTCGTGCCGGGCACCAGCTCCAGCGCCTCGCGCGTCTTCTGGCCCACGTTCTGCACGCGCGAGTGGCAGGGGATGTGGTAGGAGACCTTGCCCAGCGGCTTGCCGAAGTCTGTCTTCAGCAGCCCGTCCTTGTGGCGCAGGACGAGGTACTCGAAGGGGTCGAACATCGCCTCCTGCACGGCCCGCACGTCCGGGTCGTCCGGAAACATGAGCGGCAGCTCCTGCTTGAACATGAGCGTGCAGGACGGGATGGGCGTGACGATCGCGTAGCCCTCGCGCGCGAGCTTCGCCAGCGCCGGGATGTTCTTCTCCTTGTTGGCGGCGACCGCCTGCAGGTCCCCGAGCTCCAGCTTGGGCATGCCGCAGCAGGCCTCCTTCTCGGCGATCACGTACGGGATCTCGTTGTGCGCGAGGATCTTCACCAGGTCGTGGCCGATCCCGGGCTCGTTGTAGTTGATGTAGCAGGTCGCGTAGATCGCCACCTTGCCGGGCGTGCGGCTGCCGTCCTTCACGGGGAACGCCGCGCTCCTCGCCACGTTGGAGCGGAACTTCGCGCCGGCGTACTCGGGCACCCAGGCGGTCCTGTCGACGCCCAGGGCGCCTTCCATCAGGCCGCGAGCCGCGCCCGACCTGTTGAGGGCGTTGGTCACCTGCGTGACCACCGGGATGCTCGCGAGCGTGCCCAGGCCGTCGGTCGACGCGAGCAACTTGTCCTTGAAGGGCACCTTCCCGCTCGCGAACTTGACCGCCTTGGCGCGCAGCATCAGGTGCGGGAAATCGAGGTTCCACGGGTGCGGCGGCACGTACGGGCACTTGGTCATGTAGCAGACGTCGCACAGGTAGCACTGGTCGACCACCTTCCAGTACGCCTCCTTCGCGACCCCGTCGACTTCCAGCGTGGGGCTCTCGTCGACCAGGTCGAAGAGCGTCGGGAACGAGCCGCACAGGCTCACGCAGCGCCGGCACCCGTGGCAGATGTCGAACACGCGCTCCATCTCGGCGAAGAGCTTCGCCTCGTCGTAGAACTCCGGGTTCTTCCACTCGAGAGGATGCCGGGTGGGGGCCTCGAGGCTGCCTTCTCTCACGCTCATGGCTCTGTCGTCCTAGCAGTTTCGCCAGCAAAAAGGGGCGGTCGCCCGCCCCTTTGGTACGCGTCGCGCGGGGTTCTCCGCTCCGCGGTCAGTCCACCAGCGCGTCGAGCGCCTTCTGGAACTTGTTGGCGTGCGAGCGCTCGGCCTTGGCCAGCGTCTCGAACCAGTCGGCGATCTCCTCGAAGCCCTCGTCGCGCGCGCTCTTGGCCATGCCCGGGTACATGTCCGTGTACTCGTGCGTCTCGCCGGCCACGGCCGACTTGAGGTTGTTGCGCGAGGAGCCGATCGGCAGGTCGGTCGCCGGGTCGCCCACCTGCGCCAGGTAGTCGAGGTGGCCGTGCGCGTGGCCCGTCTCGCCCTCGGCGGTCGAGCGGAACAGCGAGGCGACGTCGTTGTTGCCTTCCACGTCGGCCTTGTTTGCGAAGTAGAGGTAACGGCGGTTGGCCTGGGACTCGCCGGCGAAGGCGTCCTTGAGGTTCTGGTGGGTCTTGGTGCCTTTGAGGGGTTTCATGCGGGCCTCCTGGTTGGGTGACGATGCCGTCGAGGCATCCGTCGGATGGACAACTGTAACGCCGGCCATCCTAAGGAGGGCAGGGACTCTTCGTCCAATAGATTGTTCCGATTCGCGCGATTGGCGCTGCCAATCCATGCAACGGTCGTCCCTTCGCGGCGGAGGGCAGCCCTACTTCAGCCGGTTCTCCACGAGCCGGGCGAGCTGCATCGTGTCCACCTCGTTGGCGTTCTTCTCCCGCGAGAACGTGACCGTCACGAGGGTCTTGCCCTTGCGGAACATCGCCGAGCGGTTGGCCTGGAACCAGAAGGCGCGGTCGCCCACGCCCTCGATCCACTTCACCTTGCCGCGGTAGATCTTCTCGAGGTTCTCGCGCTCGTACTGCAGCTCGTTCTCGGCGGCGTACTGGACCTCGCGCAGGCGCAGGACGAGCACCGCGCCGCGGCGCGAGTCCTCGAAGGCGCATTCCGAGGGGTTGCCCGCGCGCCGGGGCGATATGCGTGCCGCCGATCCCGCGGCGATCGTGTTCACCTCGTCGATCGAGACGATCGTGCAGGCATCGGGCGGGGCGCCGAAGGCGGCGGTGGCCGCGAATGCGGCGAGGCACGAGAGCAGGAGGCGCGTGGGCTTCATGGCGAGTCGGTCCGTAGGGTCGTGCCCGTATCGTAGCGCACCCCGGCCCCGGCGCGCCCGCGCCGTTGATCCATCTCAACACCGGCGCGGGTCCATGCTCTAGTCTCGACGCGAGTGGGCGGCCGGGCGAGAAGCCGCTGCCCGGGAATCCCGATGATCCGTCCCGTCTCCGCCGAAGACCTGCTGCGCGGCACCCGCGAGGCCGCGAGCGCGGGCAACGTCCGCGACGCCGTCCGCGACCTGGCGCTGCACGCGCTGCGAAGCCGTCCGCTCACGGCCGCGCACATCGCGACCGTCGCGCGCACCGTCGGCGAAGGCATCGCGAGCTGCGACTTGCCGCCCACCGCGCCGGTGAGGGACGCGCACCGCGGCGCCTGGGCGGGGCTCGAGGACGCCGTGGGGCGCGCGTTGCTGGCGGTGGAGCTCGCGGCGCGGGAATTCGCCGAGGGGCGCGCCGCGCTGGGCGGCGCGGAGCGCGAGCGGCTCGTGGCCGAGTTCGTGCGCCTCGACCGCGAACTCGGGGAAGGGTGGGGATACGCGCGTGCCATCCCGCAGCCGCTTCGCGCGCGGATCGACTCGGCGGCCGCGCTCCTGCGCCAGGCGCCGGCCGGCGGCGACGGGGCCGGGGACACGCTCTCCTGCGTGGCAAGCGGCGTCCTCCTCGGGCTCTCGCAGTAGCCGCGCCCGTGGGCCTGGCCGCTAGCGCATCGTGAGCACGGCGGCGCCGTCAAAGGCGCCGCGCCGGAGGTCCTCCAGGGCGTCGTTGGCGCGCTCGAGCGCGTAAGGCACCGGCCGGGCGTCCAGCGGCGTTCGCGCCGCGAGCGCCATGAACGACTCGCCATCGGCGCGCGTGAGGTTCGCGACCGAGCGCACGATGCGCTCTCCCCAGAGCAGCCGGTACGGAAATGCCGGGATGTCGCTCATGTGGATGCCGGCGCAGACGACCATGCCCGCCTTCGCCGTGGCCGCGAGCGCGGCCGGGACGAGGCTGCCCACCGGCGCGAAGAGGATCGCGGCGTCGAGAGGCGCCGGCGGCGCGTCCGTGGACTCGCCGGCCCACGCACAGCCGAGGCTTCTCGCGAAGGCCTGCGAGCGCGCGTCGCCCGGCCGGGTGAAGGCGAACACCTCGCGCCCCTCGGCGATCGCGACCTGCGCGATGAGGTGGGCGGCCGCGCCGAAGCCGTAGAGCCCGAGCCTCGCGGCGCCCGCTGCCATCGCGTAGGCACGGTAACCGATGAGGCCGGCGCAGAGCAGCGGCGCCGCGTGCGCGTCGTCGTAGGCGGGTGGAATGGCGAGACAGAAGCGCTCGTCCGCCAGCGCGTGCCGCGCGTAGCCGCCGTCGCGGTGGTATCCGGTGAACACGGCCTCGTCGCAGAGGTTCTCGCGGCCCCCCGTGCACTGGCGGCAGTGGCCGCAGGTGCCGCCCAGCCAGGGGACGCCGACGCGGTCGCCCGGCCGGAAGCGTCGGGCGCCGGGGCCCGCGGAGACGACGCGCCCGACGATCTCGTGCCCCGGCACCAGGGGCGAGCGCGGCAAGGGCAGGTCGCCGTCGGCGATGTGCAGGTCCGTGCGGCACACGCCGCAGGCGCCCACCTCGAGGAGCACCTCGCCGGGCCCGGGGTCGGGGACGGGCCGGTGCAGCGCCACCAGCGGCTGCCGCGGCGCGACGAGCGCCATCGCGAGGTCGTGCATGCCGCGACCCTACCGCGGCGGCGACGGAAAAAAAAGAGGCGGCATCCGCCGCCTCGCTGGAAGGCCGTGCCGTGGCACGGCGAGAGGAGCGGGTCAGGCGGCGGCGCCGAGCATGTCCATCCACGTCACGTTGCGGCGGGCCGGCCGGTCGCCGCGGCGGGCGCCCGCGCGGGCGGCGGTCGTCGCGTGCAGCTTCTGCAGCACGCGCAGCTGGTCGACGTCGCACAGCTCCACCTCGCGCTGGGCGACGTGGATGAGGCCGGCGTCGGCGAGCGCGGAGAACGAGCGGCTCACCGTCTCGAGCGTGAGGCCGAGGTAGCTGCCGATCTCCTGGCGCGTCATCGGCAGCGTGATGCGCACGGCCGGGCAGCCGGCGCGGCCGCAGCGGTCCGCGAAGTTCGCGAGGAAGCGCGCGACGCGGGCCTCCGCGCCCAGCGTGCCGATGAGCGAGCGCAGCGAGTGGTCCGTCACCAGCTCGCGGCTGATGGCGCGGTAGATGAGCTGCTCGAAGTCGTCGAGCGAGCGCCCGAGGTGGGCGATGCTGCGGAAGGGCACGACCACGACCTCGGCGTCGGTGAGCGCCACCGCGTAGGAGGCGTGCCGGTGGTTGCAGAGTCCGTCGGCCCCCACGAGGTCGCCGCGCAGCGGGAAGCCCAGCACCAGCTGGTTGCCCGTTTCGTCGGCGACGAAGGTCTTGAAGAAGCCCTCGGCCACGATGTAGAGGGCCTCGAAGGGCTCGCCCTGCGAGGTGAGCCGCTGGCCGGCCTTCAGGCGCCGGTGCAGGAACGAGGCGTCGACCTGGCGGGCGCCCGCGACTTCGGGCAGGCCCAGCAGGCGGCAGGCCTCGGCGAGGTTGGAACGATGGGCATCGGCGTGGCTCGTGGCTCGGACGGTGCTCATGGCGGTTTCCTTTCGGGTGGGCATCGGGGATTCAGTGCAGCGCGGGGCCGCGGGCCTCGTCGCGCCAGCCGCAGAGGATGTCGCGGACGCGGTCGAACTCGGCCGACTTGTCCAGGAACACCTCGGCGCCGGCGGCGATCGCGGCCTTGCGGTACGGCTCCGCGGCGAAATTGGTCATGACGATCACGCGCATCTTCGGCAGCTTCTCGCGGACGGCGCGCAGCACCTGCAGGCCGGACCCGCTGGGCAGCTGCAGGTCGAGGATGAGGGCGTCGGGCGGCGTGCGGGTGAGCCCGTCGATGGCGGCCGGGACGTCCTCGGCCGTCCCCACCACGTCGAGGTCGTCCATGCCCTCCAGCGTGCGCAGCAGGCGCTCGCGGACGGGGATCGAGTCTTCGACGATGTAGAGGTCCATCACGGCAGGGGAGCTTCGCGGGGGGAGGACATGGCCGCATTGTGGGCGGCGCCCGCGGCGCGGCCTATCGGCGCGGGCTGATTCGGGGGGTAGGACGGCGCCGCGCCGCGGGGTAGGAATCGTCCTACGGCGCGGGCTCAGGCGGAGGCGGGGGGCGTGGGCGAGAGGCGGTGCCGGATCGCGTAGCGCACGAGGTCCGCCACGGAGGCGGCGTTCATCTTCTGCAGGATGCGCGTCTTGTGGGTGCTGACGGTCTTCACGCTCAGGTGCAGCTGGGCGGCGATCTCCGAGACGCTGCGGCCCGCGACCAGCAGCTGGAAGACCTCGAACTCGCGGTCCGAGAGGTGGCGGTGCGGCGCGTCGTCGCCCTGCGGGTGCACCTCGAGGGCGAGCTGCTCGGCGACGCTGGGGCTGATGTAGAGGCGCCCCTCGGCGAGGCGCCGGATGGCGGAGACGAGTTGCCCCGGCGCGCTCTCCTTGGTGAGGTAGCCGGAGGCGCCGGCGCGGATCGCGCGCACCGCGTACTGGTCCTCCTCGTGCATGGTGAGGATGAGCACGCGCAGCTTCGGGCTCTCGTCCTTCACCTGCTTGATGAGCTCGATGCCGCTCTTGCCCGGCATGGAGAGGTCGAGCAGCAGGATGTCGAAGCCGCCGGCGCGCACGCGGTCGAGCGCCTCGAACCCGTTGGTCGCCTCGCCCGCGATCTCGATGCCCTCCTGGCCCTCGAGGATGCGCTTGAGCCCTTCGCGGACGATGGCGTGGTCGTCGGCGATCACCACGCGCGTCACGCGTCGCCCTCCCGCCGCGCCGGGATCGGCAGGCGCACGTGGATCACGGTGCCGTGCCCCGGCGCGCCGCGGATCTCCACCGAGCCGGCCAGCGTGTAGACGCGCTCGCGGATCCCCACCAGCCCGAACGAGCCCTTCTTGCGCAGGTCCTCGGGGGCGAGGCCGCGCCCGTCGTCCTCGATGTCGAGGTGGACCTCGGTGCCGATCGTGCGCAGCATCACCCGCACCTTGCCCGCCGCCGCGTGGCGGCCGGCGTTGGTGAGGCTCTCCTGCACGATGCGGTAGGCCTGCGAGGCGAGCGGCTCGGAAAGGTTCGCGCTCGCCTCGTCGACGGCGAGGTCCACGGTGAAGCCGTGGCGACGCGAGGTCTCCTCGGCAAGCCACTCCAGGGCGGCGGCGAGCCCCAGGTCGTCGAGCATGAGCGGGCGCAGGTCCGCCGAGATGCGCCGCGTGGCGGCCACGGTGCTGTCGAGCACGGTGCGCATGCCGGCGAGCGTCTGGCGGATGCGGCCCTGCTCCGGCGCCGTGTTCGCCTCGAGCCAGGCGAGGTCCATCTTGAGGGAGGTGAGGTTCTGCCCCAGCTCGTCGTGCAGCTCGCGCGAGATGCGGCTGTTCTCCTGCTCGCGGGCGGTGCGCGAGGCGACCGAGAGCTCGCGCAGGTCCTCGCGCGCCTGGGCGAGCTCGCGCCGCGTGCGCTCGCGCAGCGACACGTCGCGCAGGATCACGGTGTAGAAGCGGTGGCCGCGGATCTCGTTCTGCGAGATGGAGGCGTCGATGGGGAACTCCTCGCCCCCCTTGCGGACGGCGGTGACGATGCGCTGCGCCATCATGGGGCGGCTGGAGACGCCGGTGCGGCCGAACGCCTCGACGTGGCCGTGGTGCTCGCGGTGGAAGCGCGCCGGGATGAGCATCTCCAGCGGCTGGCCGAGGACCTCGAGCGGCTCGTAGCCGAAGATGCGCTCCGCCGCGCGGTTGAAGAGGGTGATGCGCTGCGCGTCGTCGACCGAGATGATCGCGTCCATCGCCGAGTCGACGATGCCCTGCAGGCGCATCTGGCTCTCGCGCGCCAGGTCGCGGCCCTTCCACAGCTCGTCGATGTCGTTCACGGTGCCCACGACGCGGGCGGGGCGCCCGTTCTCGCCGCGCGCCACGACGCGCGCGCGCCAGCGGATCCAGCGCCACGCGCCCTCGCGCGAGCGCATGCGGATCTCGAGCGTCGCGCGTTCGAGCGACCCGGCCTCGATCTCGGTCATGCGCGCCTGGAACAAGGGGTAGTCGTCGGGATGCAGCACCGCCTTCGCGCCGTCGACGGCGTCGTTCGGCCCCTCGGGGTAGTCCCAGGCGGCGAGCATCTCGGGCGAGCGCCAGATGCGGCGGGCGGCCACGTCCCAGTCGAAGACCGCGAGCCCGGCCGTGAGCACGGCCTCGCGCCAGCGGTCGTCCTTCTCGGCAGGCGTCGGGGTATCGGGGGGCGGCATGGTCGGGCGGGCGTAACGGGGCCGGTTACAGCGGCCGGGAAAGGATAGCAGGTGGCGCCGCGGGGCGTCAGGGTGCCGAAGGGCTCAGCAGTCGGCGGCTTCCCCCGGCCCGGGGACGGACGGCTCCCACCCCAGCTCGGCGGCCATCGCGGCGGCCAGGGCGAGCGCCGCGGACTCCTCGCCGTGGACCACGAAGGCGTGCCCCGGGGGGCGGCGGAAGTGCCGCATCCAGGCGAGCAGGGCGCGCTGGTCGGCGTGCGCCGAGAGGCCTCCCAGCGTGTGCAACCGCGCCCGCACCGGCACGGTCTCGCCGAAGAGGCGCACGCTGCGCGCGCCGTCGACGATGCGCCGTCCCAGCGTGCCGCCGGCCTGGAAGCCCGTGAAGAGGATGCCGCACTCCTCCCGGCCGAGGTTGTGGCGCAGGTGGTGGCGGATGCGCCCGGCCTCGCACATGCCGCTCGCCGCGATGATGAGGGCGCCCGCGCGCACCTTGTTGATCGCCATCGACTCCTCGGGCGTGCGCGTGAAGCGCAGCCGGTACGGCAGGCGCCGCCGGCGCATCGCCTGCGCGAAGCGGGACACCGTCGGGTCGAGGGCCTCGAGGTGCGCGAAGGTGACGGCCGTGGCCTGGCGGGCGAGCGGGGAATCGACGAACACGTTCAGGTCTCCCAGCTCGCCCTTCTCGCACAGCTCGAAGAGGAGCACGAGAAGCTCCTGCGCCCGCCCCAGGGCGAAGGCCGGGACGACGAGGTTGCCGCGGCGCCGCTCGAAGGTGTCGCGGACGGCGCCGACCAGCTCGCGCACCGTTTCCTCCATCGGCTTGTGGAGCCTGTCGCCGTAGGTGGACTCGACGAGCAGAACGTCGGCCAGGTCCACGGGCTCGGGGTCGCGCACGACGGGGCGGGCAGGCTGGCCGAGATCGCCGGAAAAGACGAGGCGCCGCTCCCGGCCGCCTTCGCGAACGCGCACTTCCACGATGGCCGACCCGAGGATGTGCCCGGCGTCGAGGAAGCGAACGCGCGCGTCGGGATGGGGGCGGAACTCCACGCCGTACGGCACGCCGCTCACCTGCCGCATCGCCCGCGCGACGTCGGCCGGGCCGTACAGGGGCGGCGGGACGGGGCGCCGGTGGCGGTCGGCGTGCGCCTTCTCGCGCGCCTGGATGTGCGCGCTGTCCGCGAGCATCACCGGCAGCAGGTCGGCCGTCGCGCGCGTGGCGTACACCGGCAGGCGTGGTGCGCGCGCCGCGAGCACGGGCAACAGGCCGCAATGGTCGAGGTGCGCGTGGCTGACCACCGCGAAGTCGAGGCCCGCGGGGTCGAAGGCGGGAAAAGCGCGGTTGCGGGGGCCGGACTCCCGCCCGCCCTGGTGCATGCCGCAGTCGAGGAGGAAGCGGGCGCGCCCGGCCTCGACGAGGTGGCAGGAGCCCGTCACCTCGCGCGCCGCGCCCAGGAAGCGGATGCGCATGACGCGATGATAAGCGCGCCGCGCCGCCCGGGCGCGCCGGCCGCCTTGACCCACGTCAACACCGCATACCCCCCACCGTGAGACCTTTGCCCACGTCGAAGTCCAGCGCCTGCGCCCCACCGCGCCTGCCCGGCGCGGTCCCCGGATCCGGGTGGGAGCGCCGGCCATTCGCGCTAGGAAAACTGACGATGATCCGCCTCACGATTCAAGGCATTGCGCTGGCCCTCCTGGTGGGGCTCGCGCCGGTGGCGCAGGCGTTGGCCCCCGGGAAGGCACCGGCGACCGCGGCGGCCGCCAAGGCGGCCAAGGCGCCCGACGCCAGCCAGAAGTGCATCGACTGCCACGCCGAGGCCGAGCCCGGCGACAAGAGCGCGGCAGGCAAGCCCGTCAAGCTCGATCCCGAGGCGCACGCGAAGACGCTGCACGGCGGCGGCAACGCGACCTGCATCGACTGCCACGCGGCCGAGGGGCTGAGAAAGTACCCGCACAAGGAGCCGGGCGCGGCGCAGTGCGCGAGCTGCCACGAGAAGGCCGTGAAGGAGTATGCCGAAACCTCGCACGGCAAGGCCCGCGCCGGCGGCAACGGCGTGGCGGCCGCCTGCGGCGACTGCCACGGCACGCACGACATCAAGCCCACCTCGGACGATGCCTCGAAGGTGAGCCGCCAGAACCTCGAGGCGACCTGCGGCGCCTGCCACGGCAGCGAGGCGCTGGTGAAGGCGGGCAAGGTCCCCGGCGGCAACGTCTCGGCCAAGTACCACGACAGCATCCACGGCAAGCTCCTTCACGGCGACACGAAGGCGAAGGACCGCGTGCCGCTGTGCACCGACTGCCACGGCACGCACGACATGCGCCCGAAGAAGGACCCGGAGAGCGCCGTCTCGCGCGCCAACATTCCCGAGACCTGCGGCACCTGCCACGGCAAGGCGAAGAAGGCGTGGTCGGGCGGCCAGCACGGGAAGCTGCGCGCGGCCAACGTGATGACCGCGCCGGGCTGCACCGACTGCCACGGCACGCACACCATCGCCGACCACAACGCCCCGAAGTGGCAGGTCGAGGTGATCCGCGAGTGCGGCGGCTGCCACACGGAGTACATCGACACCTACCGGGACACCTACCACGGCAAGGTCACCGACCTCGGCTTCGCGCGCATGGCCACCTGCGCGAGCTGCCACGGCGCGCACGACATCCTGCCCAAGGAGAACCCGCTGTCCATGGTCTCCGAGCAGCGCATCCTCGCGACCTGCCAGGCCTGCCACCCGAAGGCCAACGCCAATTTCGTGAAGTTCCAGCCGCACGCCAACAAGAACAAGAAGGACAGCGGCCTCGTCCTCTACTACACCACCAAGTTCATGCAGGTCCTGCTCGCGGGCGTCTTCGCGTTCTTCGGCCTGCACACCATCCTGTGGCTCTACCGGTCGCTCGCCGAGTTGAAGGCGCGACGCGGCCGGCCGGCCCCCGACACGGAGAAGCACTGATGGCCACCCAGATCCAGGCGGGCCGGCCCGCCGCCACGGCCGGCGCCGGCGCCGTGCACAAGTACTACCAGCGGTTCGACCGCATCGACCGCGTGATGCACGCGTTCCTGATGACCACCTTCATCGGCTGCGCGATCACCGGGCTGCCGCTGGTGTTCTCGGACCACGAGTGGGCGGCGTCGCTGGCGCGCGCGCTCGGCGGGTTCCAGACGGCCGCGCTCATCCACCGGATCTGCGCGGGAACGATGATCACCGTCTGGCTCCTGCACGTGATCCGCATCTTCTACGACGCCGCGACCCGCACCGGCTTCCTCGCGGTGTTCTGGGGCCCGAACTCGATGGTGCCGCAGCCGCAGGACATCTTCGACATGTGGAACCACTTCAAGTGGTTCGTGGGCAAGGGGCCGCGCCCGCAGTTCGACCGCTGGACCTACTGGGAGAAGTTCGACTACTGGGCGGTGTTCTGGGGCATGGCGATCATCGGCGGCTCCGGGCTCATCCTGTGGTTCCCGGCGCAGTTCGCGGCGTTCCTGCCGGGGTGGATCTTCAACGTCGCCACGGTGGTGCACGGCGAGGAGGCGCTCCTGGCGGTGGGCTTCATCTTCACGATCCACTTCTTCAACGGGCACATCCGGCCCGAGAAGTTCCCGATGGACCTCGTCATCTTCACCGGCCGCATCCCCGAGCACGAGCTGAAGGACGAGCGACCCCAGGAGTTTCGCCGGCTGGTGGCGGAAGGCCGGCTCGCAGCCGCGGAGGCCGCGCCCCCCACGCCGTGGACCAAGGTCTTCGGCTGGGTCGTCGGCGGCGCGGCGGTCATCGTCGGCACCGCGACCGTGGTGGTGATCGTCTACAGCGTGCTGAATTGACGCGAGGCCGCCTTACAATGCGCCATGCGGGGCCGGCTCGACCGGCCCCTCGGCTGTCGCACCCCGCCACTACGAGGGCGGGATAACCGGGAGGAGAGGGGAGCCATGAGGATCCAGATAGGGCGCAAGGCGCTGATGCTCGGGTCGGTCACGACGATCGTGGCCGTGCTCGTGGGCCTGGCGGTCGTGGGCGCGGCCGGCATCGCCGGGTGGGAGTACTCCAACAGCAACGCGTTCTGCGCCACGATGTGCCACGACGTGCACCCGGAGGAGATCCAGGCGCACAAGGTCGGCGCCCACGCGCGGGTGAACTGCGTGGAGTGCCACATGGGCCGCAACTCGACCCTCAAGCTCATGGCGCTCAAGCCCACGCATGCGAAGGAGCTGTGGGGGATGATCGTCGGCTACGAGCGGCCCATCACCTCCGGGACGCTGCGTCCGTCGCGCGAGGCTTGCGAGAGCTGCCACTACCCGTCCGTCGAGCACCACGACAGCGTGGCGGTGAAGGTGCACTACGCGACCGACGCCGAAAGCAGCGAGTCACGCACGCGCATCGTGCTGCACACCGGCATGGACGCGATCCGCCAGGGCTACACCAAGGGCATCCACTGGCACATCCAGAACGAGGTGCGCTTCGTCTCGCCGGACCCGCAGCGCCGCGAGATCCCGTGGGTGGAAGTGAGGAATCCCGACGGCACGAAGGTCACCTACACCGACGCGGAGACCAAGCTCACCGCGCAGCAGATCGCGGCGCTGGAGCCGCGGGCGATGGCCTGCTACGACTGCCACAACTCCGTGGGCCATCCGTTCCCCAACCCGGCCAACACCGTCGACGAGGCGATCCGCACCGGCAGGATCGACCGGGCGCTCCCGGACGCCAAGGCGCGCGCCGTGGCGCTCGTGAACACGCTTGCCGACATCACGGGCGATCCGAAGGACCGCGAGGCCAAGGTGGACAAGCTCATCGCGGACGCGACCGCCAAGGCGGGGACGCCGCCGGAGCACAAGCAGGCGGAGCAGAAGTTCAACAAGGCGATGCGCGAGATCCTGCTCGCGGCCTCCTTCCAGGAGAAGGGCTTCAGCTGGAAGTCGTTCCCGAACCACACCGGCCACGCCGACACGCCGGGCTGTTTCCGCTGCCACGACGGCAAGCACTACAACGCGAAGGGCGAGGCGATCCGCCTGCAGTGCACGCTCTGCCATGCGCTTCCGCAGGTGGAGCGCGAGAAGGGCAAGGGCTCGGTCGCCTCTCTCGTGCCCGACAAGGCGGGCGAGAAGCAGCCGGAAAGCCACCAGCGCCCCAACTTCATGCACACGCACAGCGACGACGTGGGCCCCGAGTGCGAGAAGTGCCACGGCACGCCGCTCAAGCACGGCAAGCAGGGCGGGAACTTCTGCGCGAACCCGGCGTGCCATGGGCGCACCTGGCCCGCCATGACCCTCACGGCCGAGCCGCCGCAGAAGGCCGAGTCGCCGCCGCCGGCCGCCGCGCCATCCGAGCCGGCGAAGAAGGGCTGAACCGCGGCGCAGGCGCGCGATCCAATCCGGCGGCGTCGGGGATGGGCCCCGGCGCCGCCCTCAACCAAGGAGTGAAACGATGAAGCGCATGATGATCGCCCTGGCCGCCGCCGGGTTCCTGGCCGGGGCGCTGCCTGCCACGGCCGACGAGGCCCTGTTCAAGTCCAAGGGATGCGTGAAGTGCCACGACGCCGAGAAGAAGAAAAAGGGCCCCGCGATCTCCGCGATGTCGGCCAAGTTCAAGGGCGACGTCGCCAAGGCGACGGCCGTGGTGAAGGGCAAGGACCACCCCGAGGTGGATGCGAGCGACGCGGAACTCGCCAAGCTCGTGAAGCACGCCATCGGCGCCAAGTAGGCGGCGCGGGCGGGCGAAAAAAAACGCCGGCGGAAGCCGGCGTTTTTCGTTGGCGGGGTGGTCGCCCTACATCGACAGGATCCACTTGGCGAGCTTGCCGGCCACGGCGGCGTCGCCGCCCTTGACGGTCTTGTGGTCTTCCTCGACGCCGTCGACCTTGATCTTGCCGCCCTTCGACAGGAACGCGGTGAGCTTCGCCTCGGCGTCGGCCTTGCCCTTGTACTTCTTGGCCACTTCCTTGAACGCGGGGCCGTCCTTCTTCTTGTCCACGGCGTGGCACTTGAGGCAGCCGTTGGACTTCGCGGCCGCCTCGTCGGCGGAGGCGAGGCCGGGGGCCGCGAGGGCGGCGGCGAGGGCGATCGGGACGAGCAGCTTCTTCATGGTGGAGATCTCCTGGATCGGTGGACGGATGGCGGCGCTATTCTTCCACAAACGGGGCGCGCGCACGCATGCCATTCAACGCCCGACGCCCGCGATCCGTTGACCTGTTGATCCCCGTCAAGCGCAGGGGGAGGGCCAAGGAAAAGGGGCCGGCGGCGCGGCCGCGGGCCCCTCGGGAATGCTGGTGGGCGATACTGGGATCGAACCAGTGACCCCTCCCGTGTGAAGGGAGTGCTCTACCGCTGAGCTAATCGCCCGGAGAGGGCAGCATTCTAGCCGAAAAGCGCGCCGCAGGCACGGCCCCGCGGGCGGCGAGGCCGTAGAATGCGCGTTTCCCCGAATCTCCCCCGCACATGGTCAGGACCCGATTCGCCCCCAGCCCCACCGGCTATCTCCACATCGGCGGCGCCCGCACGGCGCTCTTCTGCTGGGCCTTCGCCCGGCGTCACGGCGGGAGATTCATCCTGCGCGTGGAGGACACCGACCAGGAGCGCTCCACGCAGCAGTCCGTGCAGGCGATCCTCGACGGGCTCGCCTGGCTCGGCATCGACTGGGACGAGGGACCCTTCTTCCAGATGCAGCGCCTGGCGCGCTACCGGGAGGCGGCGGAGCGGCTGCTGCACGAGGGCAAGGCCTACCGCTGCTACTGCACGAAGGAGGAACTGGACGCCATGCGCGAGGCGCAGGTCGCCCGCGGCGAGAAGCCGCGCTACGACCGGCGCTGGCGCGATTCCACCGAGACTCCCCCGGCCGGGCGCCCTGCCGTGATCCGCTTCAAGAACCCGCTGGAGGGCGCGGTCACCTGGAACGACCTCGTGAAGGGGCCGGTGACGGTTTCCAACGACGAGCTCGACGACCTCGTGCTCCTGCGCGGCGACGGCGTGCCCACCTACAACTTCGGCGTGGTGGTGGACGACCTCGACATGGGCATGACGCACGTGATCCGCGGCGACGACCACGTGAACAACACGCCGCGCCAGATCAACCTGTACCGCGCGTTGGGCGCGGCGGTGCCGCACTTCGCCCACGTGCCGATGATCCTCGGCGCCGACGGCCAGCGGCTCTCCAAGCGCCACGGCGCCGTGAGCGTGCTGCAGTACCGTGACGAGGGCTTCCTGCCGGACGCGCTGGTGAATTACCTCGCGCGCCTGGGCTGGTCGCACGGCGACGAGGA
The DNA here is from genome assembly GCA_019634955.1 of Burkholderiales bacterium. Taxonomy (GTDB): domain Bacteria; phylum Pseudomonadota; class Gammaproteobacteria; order Burkholderiales; family Usitatibacteraceae; genus FEB-7. The sequence goes on along the minus strand of JAHCAK010000028.1, from coordinate 611 downwards.
GATGTTCTCCCGCGCGCAGCTGGTCGAGTGGTTCGACCTCGAGCACGTGAGCCGCTCGCCGGCCCGCTGGGACCCGGAGAAGCTGCGCTGGCTCAACGGCGAGTACCTGAAGCGCATCCCGGCCGCGGACCTCGTGGAGGCGATCCGCGCCCGCAATCCGGCGCTGCACGCCGAGATAGCGGCCGCGATGGACCCCGTCGCCATGACGGAAGTGGGGCAGGGGAGCTGGTCGCTCGTGGGCGAGCACGAGGCCTTCCTGCACGAGCTGGCCTCGCCCGTGACGACGGACCCGGCCATCGTCTCCCAGTACCTCGACGAGAAGGGCCGGGGCGTCGTCGGCGACCTCGCCATGGCGCTCGAGCCGGTCGAGTGGACGGCGGCCGGGGTGAAGGCGGCGCTGCAGGCCTTCGTGAAGGGCCGCGGGCTCAAGATGCCCGAGGTGATGATGCCGCTTCGCGTGGCCGTCACCCGCAAGGCGCAGACCAAGGCGATCGACGCGATCGTGGCCGCGCTGCGCAAGGAAGTGGTGCTCGAGCGCCTGCGCCACGCCGCCGCCGGTTGAAGGGGCTTTGCAGCCGGCGCGATCGGCTTGTATAATCTCGGGCTCGGTC
>JAHCAK010000027.1 GCA_019634955.1 Burkholderiales bacterium | reverse complement strand
GAGTCGGGCATCCCCGAGACCGCCGACTACAACGTCGCGGGCTACGAGGGCGTGCGCTACCTCGAGCAGACGGCGCACAGGGGCCGGCGCTGGAGCACGGCGGTGGCGTACCTGCGCGAGGCGCGACGGCGCCCCAACCTCGCGATCGAGACCGGCGCGCTGGCCACGCGCGTGCTCTTCGAGGGGACGGCCGCCAGCGGCGTCGAGTACCGCCGGGCGGGCCGCCTCGAGGTCGCCACGGCCGCGCGCGAGGTGATCGTGTGCGCCGGCGCGATCCAGTCGCCGCAGATCCTCGAGCTCTCGGGGGTCGGCGGCGCCGAACGCCTGCGGGCCGCGGGAATCCCCGTCGTCATGGACCTTCCCGCGGTGGGCGAGAACCTCATCGACCACCTGCAGTTGCGGTGCACCTACGAGTGCACGCTGCCCATCACGATCAACGACGTCGTGCGCAGCTTCGGCCGGCGCATGCTGGTCGGGATGCAGTACGCGCTCACGCGAAAGGGGCTGATGGCCGGCACGTCGTCGACGGCGCACGCCATCACGCGCACGTCGCCCGGCCTCGACCGGCCCGACGTGATGATCCGCATCTACCACATCAGCGGCAAGGACCGGTATTCGCGATCGCCCGGCGCCGGCATCGATCCCTTCCCCGGGTTCTCGATCGGCGGCTTCCAGCTGCACCCGCGCTCGCGCGGCTCCATCCACGTGCGCTCGCGCGACCCCGCCGAGCACCCGCGCATCGAGCCGCGCTACTTCACCGACGAGCACGACCGCCGCACCGGCCTGGCGATGCTGCGGCTCATCCGGCGCATCGCCGCCGCGCCCGCGATGCGGCCGTTGATCGTGCGCGAGACGCGGCCCGGGCCGGAGGTCGGCGACGACGAGGCGCTGCTCGACTACGCGCGGGGGGCCGGCCAGACCGCGTGGCACACGGTCGGGACCTGCCGCATGGGCCCGGCGGCGGACTCGGTGGTGGACGCGCGGCTGCGCGTGCACGGGGTCGCGAAGCTGCGCGTGGCCGATGCCTCGGTCATGCCCACCATCCCGTCCTCGAACACCAATGCGCCGTCGATCATGATCGGCGAGCGCGCCGCGGACCTGGTGCTGGAAGACGCCCGCTGAGGGGCGCCGGGAGCCTCAGGCGGCCGCGCTCCTGGCCGCGTCCGCGACCCGGGGCGCCTGCCCCTGCAGGACGAGGCGGACGTTCTCCGCGGTGAGCATGCTGGCGCGGTGGTTGGCGTCGCGGGTGATGCCCGCCACGTGCGGCGACAGGACCAGGTTGGGAACGCCCTCGAAGTGGCTGCCCGCGGGCAGGGGCTCGGTTGCGACCACGTCGAGCACGGCCCCGCCGAGCCGGCCGCTGCGCAGCAGCGCGACCAGCTCCGCCTCGTCCAGCACGCCGCCGCGGGCGGTGTTCACGACGCACGCGCCCTGCGGCAGGGACCGCAGCGCACGCGCATCGAGCATCCCGCGCGTGGTGGCGGTCATGGGGACGTGGATGCTGAGCACGTCGGTCTCCGGAAGCATCGCGGCGAGCTCGCGCCGCTCCACGCCGAGCTCCGCCCACGCCGGGTGGTCCGCGGCGACGAAGGGGTCGGATGCCAGCACGCGCATGCCGAAGGCGTGCGCGCGCCGGGCCACCTGGCGCGCGATCGCGCCGAACCCCACGAGCCCCAGGGTGAGCCCCTTCGCGTCGCGCCCGCCGATGACGCGCGTGCGCGGCCACGACCCCGCCACGACCTCGGCGGTCACGTGGAACGCGCCCGTGCGTAGCAGCACCAGCATCGCGCCCATCACGAACTCGGCGACCGTCTCGTCGTTGGTGCCGGTGGCGGGCAGGACCGGGATCCCGCGGGCGGCGCAGGCCGCGAGGTCCAGGTTCTCGAGCCCGACGCCCAGCCGCCCGACGACCTCGAGTCGCGGGGCGGCCTGCAGCAGCGGCGGGCGGACCTGCGTGCGGTTGCGCACGACGAGCCCGCGGCAGTCGGCCAGCGCGGCGCGCAGCTCCTCCGGCTTGTCCACGAGCGCGGGGTCGTAGAGGACGTCGAAGCCCTTCAGCGCCTCGACGCCCGCCGCGTCCATGAACTCGGTGATCACCACTTCGGCCATGGCCGTCTCCCCGGGCCGGCCGCGGTCAGTTGCCCGGCAGGTTGTGGATCTCGGGGAAGAACATGTCCTTCCAGCTTCCCGGCAGCTCCTTGATGGTGCCGATCTTGTGCAGGAACGCGGCGAAGCGCATCGTGCCTTCCGGGGCCATGGTGAAGCGGATCTGCGGGTCGTTCATCATCTCGAGGATGAACTCGGGCGCGAGCTTCGACTTGGTGAATTCCACGAAGACCTTGGCGTACTTCGGCTTGTCGGCGTTGATCTTGGTGATCGCCTCGTTGAGGGCGGCCAGGAAGGCCGAGTAGGTCTTCGGGTTCTCGTCGCGGAACTTCTTCGTGGTCCAGATCAGGTTGAAGGTGTGCGGTCCCCCGACGACGTCGTAGGAGCTGAACACCTGCTTCACCTTCGGGTCCTTGAGCTGCTGGTACTGGAACGGCGGCGCGGAAAGGTGCGCGGTCACCTCCGTCTTGCCCGAGAGCAGCGCCGAGGTGCCGTCGGGGTGCGCCATCGACACCGTCAGCCGGTCGATGGTGTTCTGCTGGCCGGCGCCGAAGACCTTCTCGGCCTCCATCTGCAGGATCACCGCCTGGATGGAGGACTTGATCACGGGCAGGGCGATTCGGTCCTTGTCCGTGAAGTCCCTGATCGACTTCACGGCCGGATTGATCGTGTTCAGGAAGAGCGGCATCGAGTTGATCGAGGCCATGCCCTGCACGTTGAGGTTGCCCTTGGTGCGCGCCCAGATGGTGACCAGCGGGCCGAGGCCGCCCGAGGAAACCTCGAGGTTGCCGCCGATGAGCAGCTGCGCCTGCGTCGTGCCGCCGTCGATGACCAGCCACTTCGCGGCGCTGTCGGGCAGGCCCGCGGCCTTGGCGTGCTTCTCGAAGAGCTGCTCGTTCTCCATCACGATGAGCGGCAGGTAGCCGATGCCGAAGCCCTTGGCGATGCGGACTTCCTTCACCTCGGCGTGCAGGGGCGCGGAGGCGAGCGCGGCGCAGGCGAGGGTGGCCAGCGCGGCCGCGGCGCGGGTGCTGATGCTGCGTAGGGTCGATCTCATGTTGTCTCCTCGGGGCTGTGTTGGGATGGCGGTCAAGCCGCCGCGGTCTGCGCCAGCGGTTCCTGCGTGAACGGCACGCCGGTCGTCTCGCCGACCGTGCGCAGTTCGTTGACGACTCCTTCGGGCAGCGGGATGCCCGTCGTGGCGCGCTCGGCCTCGAGCCTCGCGGCGCGCTCGCCGGGATAGCGGCCGTCGGGACCGGAGGCCTGCCGGTACGCCTCGAGCCAGCCGGCCATGTGCGCGTCGTAGGCGGCGCGGCCCGCGACGAGATCCGGGTTGGCGACGAAGAGGAATGCGCCGACCCGGGACGGGGCGCTGCCGGGCGCGGCGCCGGTCACCGACGCGGGCAGCGCGCCGCTGAGGCTGCCCGCGAGGCACTGCACCATCATCGCGAGCCCGATGCCCTTGTGGCCGGCCATGGGCAGCATCGCCCCGCTCAGCGCCGCCTTCGGGTCGGTGGTCGGCCGTCCCTCGGCGTCGATCGCCCACCCGAGGGGGATCTCGCGCTGCTCGCGCGCGGCGGCGAGGACGTTGCCGCGCGCCACGCCGCTGGCGGCGATGTCGAACACCAGCGGCGGCCCCCCGGCCACCGGGCTCGCGAACGCGAGCGGATTGTTGCCGATCGCCGCCCGGGTCGACCCGGGCAGCGCCATGATCGGGGGGGTCGACTGCGCGATGAAGGCGATCATCCCGGCCTCGGCCGCCTGCAGCGCGAACATGCCGATCGCCGCGAGGTGGCCGACGTCGTGGATGATCACCGGGACGAAGCCCGCCCGCCCGGCGCGGGAGACGGCCTCGTCGATCACCTGCGGGGCCACGGCCTGGCCCAGCCCGCAGCCGGCGTGGCAGTGCAGCACCCCGTCACGGTCCTCGTAGCGGACCTCGGGCCGCGGCGCGAGCTCGCCAGACCTGAGCTTCTGCACGTAGACGAGGGCGCGCGAGACGCCGTGCGTCTCGACGCCCCGCGCATTGGTGCGGACCAGCACGCGCGCGCCCACCCGCGCCGCGTCCGGCGCCATGCCGCACGCGGCGAAGGCGCCGGCGAGCCAGCCCGAGAGCGCCGTGGTGTCGTAGAAGCGCATGGGGCCTCAGCTTCCCTGGCGGTCGTGGACCTCGGGGAAGAACACGTCCTTCCAGCTCGCGGGCCGTTGCTTGAGCGAGCCGATGCGCGACATGAAGTCGGCGTACTTCATCAGGTTCTGCGGCGCGGTCGTGAAGATGCTCTCGGGATTGGCGATCATCTCCTGCACGAAGGCGAGTTCCAGCTTCGACTTCTGGTTCTTGATGAAGGCCTCCGCCGCGCCGCGCGGGTTCTCCTTGATGTACCGGTTCGCCTCCTCCAGCGCGTTGAGGACGGCCTGGTGGTGCCTGGGATTGGCGTCGTGGAACTTCTGCGTCGTCCACATCAGGATGAACGTCGTCGGCCCGTCCATGACCGTGTAGGAGCTGAGCACGGGGTGCGCGTGGTTGTTGCGCTGCTGCAGGTACATGAAGGGCGGGCTGGTGAAGTTCGCGGTGATCTCCGTGCCCTTGCTCATCATCGCGTTGTGCGCGTCGGGCGGGGCCATGGAGACGGTGAGCTTGTCCAGCACGTCGTGCTTGCCGCGCCCGAACTCCTTCTCCGCCGCGATCTGCAGCGTGACCGCCTGCGTCGAGATCTTCACGCTGGGCACGGCGATGCGGTCCGCGTCGGTGAAGTCGCGAATGGTGCGCACCTTCGGGTTGATGGAGTTGAGGTACACGGGGATGGAGCTGATCGCCGATATGGCGCGGATGTTGAGGTTGCCCCGCGTCTTGTCCCACACGGTGAGCAGCGGGCCGGGGCCCCCGGTCGCGTACTCGAGGTTGCCGGAGATGAGGGCGTCGGTCATCGCCGCGCCGCTCGCGAGCTGGATGAACTTCGCCTTGGCCTCCGGCAGCCCGAGCAGCTTCGTGTGCTTCTCGACGAGCCCCTGCTCCTCCAGGATGATCACCGGGAGGTAGGGGATGCCGAATCCCTTCGCGATGCGGATCTCGCTCACCTGGGCGGCGGCCGGCATTGCGGCCAGGCCCCCGGCGAGGGCGAGGAGAAAGACACCGAGCCTTGCAAACTCACGTCGCGTCGTGCCAGCGCTGGTATTCACGGATTTCCTCCTGTCGGATCATCGTGGCCGGGCCGGCGGCCCGGTGAGGAGCCTGCCGGCCCGCTCCCCCTGCGGGGAAGGGGCTGGCAGGGGCGGGTGCTAGGCGCTGCGGTAGAGCTTGGTCATGGCGAACTCGCGGTGGCGCAGGGTCTCCGCGGTGGTGAGGCGGCCGTTGCTGGTGCGCACCGCCATGTCGATCAGCGCATCCCCGGCCTCGCTGATCGTCATCTTCCTCCTGAGCACGTCCGAGACGTCGAGGTCGATGTGCTCCTTCATGACGCGCGCGGTCCTGGGGTTCGCCGTGAGCTTGATGGTCGGCATGATGGGGTTGCCGACGACGTTGCCCTGGCCCGTCGGGAAGAGGTGCAGGACGAAGCCTGCCGCCGCCTGCAGCGGCAGGCACTCGGCCGCGGCGCTCGAGGTGTCCATGAAGTACAGCCCCGGGCCGCGGGTCGGCGCCTGCGCGGGAGCCAGCACGTCGATGTACCTGGCCTTCTCGCCGATCTTCTGCAGGTTGCCGAACGCCTTCTCCTCGATCGTGCTGAGGCCCCCCGCCTTGTTGCCCTTGCTGGGCTGGCTGTCGGAAAGGTCGTCGACCTTGAAGCGCATGACCTCGTCCTGGTAGGCCTGGAAGACCTTCATGAACTTCGCGGCCGCCTCCGGGTTCGCCGCGCGCGAGGCGCAGAGCTTCTCCCCGCCGGTGATCTCCGTCGTCTCGCCGAAGCAGCTGGTGATGCCGCGCGCGTCGAGCTTGTCGATGAGGTTGCCCACCGCGGGGCAGGACGCGATCCCGGAGGTGGTGTCGGATTCGCCGCACTTGGTCGCCACCCAGAGGTCCTCGATGGGAATGCGCTCGCGCTGCAGCTCGGTGGCGTACTGCACGAACTCCTGCGCCACGCGGCAGCCCTCCGCGATGGTCGCGAGCTCGCCCTTGCCCTCGATGTGCAGCCCGCGCACGGGCTTGCCCGTGGCGGCGATGCCGTCGACCACGCGCTGCGTCCAGCCGGGCTCGATGCCGATCACCAGCACCGCGGCCACGTTCGGGTTGGCGCCGCAGCCGATGATGGTGCGGAAGTGCAGGTCGAGGTCCTCGCCGTACTGCAGGCGGCCGTACGAGTGCGGAAGCGCCATCGTGCCGTGCACGTTGTTCGCGACGCCCTCGCAGGCGGCGTTCGAGATGTCGTCCACCGGCAGGATGAGGACGTAGTTCCGGATGCCGGCGCGGCCGTTGGCGCGCCGGTAGCCGAGGAAGGAGTCGTGCTTCATGTCACCACCTCTTGCTCTTGATGTTGTGGAAGTGGACGTAGCCGCCCACGCCGATGTCCTCGACCGCGCGACCGACGTCGTTGCCGTACTTGAGGACGGTGTCGCCCTTCCTGAGCTGGACCAGCGCCACCTTGTGGCCCAGCGGGATGTCGGCGGCCGCCGTGAGCTCCATGGTCTCGTTGCTGTCCATGATCCAGCCGCTGAGCTTCTGGCCCGCCTTGACGTCCTCCACGACCACCACGCCCAGGCTGTCGCCCTTGTGGTGAACTATGAAGCCCGGCTCTTCCATGTCGTCGTCTCCTCGTCGTTGGCGCCGGCCGAGCCGCCGGCGGATTGCGCGCGCGGCCCCGCTCGGGCGGGGCCGCGCGTCCTGGTTCAGTGCTGCATGCCCCACTTGCGGACCGTGCGCACCTCGATGTTGCGGAAGATCACGCTCTCGACCAGCAGGCCGATGATGATCACCGCCGTGAGTCCCGCGAACACGTAGGCCGTCTCGAGCTGGTTGCGGTTCTCGAAGATGAACCAGCCCAGCCCCCCGGAGCGCGACGACACGCCGAACACCAGCTCGGCGGCGATCAGCGTGCGCCAGGCGAAGGCCCAGCCGATCTTGAGCCCGGCGAGGATCGCGGGGAAGGCGGCCGGCATCAGCACGTGGACGACGAAGCGCACGCCGCGAAGCCCGTAGTTCTGGCCCGCCATGCGCATCGTCTCCGACACCGACAGGAAGCCCGAGTGCGTGTTGAGCGCGACCGCCCAGAGCACCGAGTGGATGATCACGAAGACCAGGCTGGGCACGCCCAGGCCGAACCACAATAGCGCCAGCGGCAGCAGCGCGATCGCGGGCAGCGGGTTGAACATCGCGGTGAGCGTGGACAGGAGGTCGGTGCCGACGCGCGTGGACACGGCCAGCGCGGTGAACACCGCCGCCAGCCCGACGCCGCAGGCGTAGCCGATCAGCAGGACCCGGATGGACGTGTAGACGCGCTCGAGCAGCGGCCCGTGGACGGTGGCGTCCCAGAGGGCCGCGACCATGTTCGAGAACGTCGGCACCATCAGCGGGTTCTGCAGGTAGCGGCCGTAGATCTCCCAGGCGAGGGCGAGGATGACCAGGATGGTGAATCGGCGCACCCAGTCGAGGTTGACCACGCGCTCCCATGCCGACAGGGGCACCTGGACCTCCCCGATCTGGCCGGACTCCAGGGACTTGTTCTCGATCTCGGGCCGCAGGGGCGGCAGCGGCTTCTGACGCGGCTCAGCCATGGCCGGCCTCCTTGAGCGCCTGCGCCTCGAGGCGCTCGGCGAAGAGCATGTTGTGGATGCGCCGGTGCAGGTCCATGAACTCGGCGCTGCCCTGCTCGGTGTGGGTGAACTGGTGCGCGTTGAGCTCGGCCTTCACGCGCCCCGGGTGGGGCGAGAGCACCAGGATGCGCGAGCCCACGATGATCGCCTCCTCGATCGAGTGCGTCACGAAGAGCACGGCGAAGCGCGTGTCGTCCCAGAGCTGCAGCAGCTCCTCCTGCATCTGGCGGCGAGTGAGCGCGTCGAGCGCGGCGTAGGGCTCGTCCATGAGCAGGATGTCGGGCTCCATCGCCATCGCTCGGGCGATGGCCACGCGCTGCTTCATGCCGCCCGAGAGCATGTGCGGGTGCACGTCGCGGAACTTGCTGAGCCCGACCTTCTCGATGGCCGCCATCGCCCGGTCGCGGATCTCGTTGCGCGGGAAGGCGCCGCTCACGCGCATCGGGAACATCACGTTCGCGAGCACCGTCTTCCACGGCATGAGCTGGTCGAACTCCTGGAACACCATCATCCGGTCCGGGCCCGGCGCGTCGATCACGCGCCCCTTCAGGCGCATCGTGCCCTCCACCGGCTTCATGAAGCCGCCGACGCCCTTGAGCAGCGTCGACTTGCCGCATCCCGACGGGCCGAGCAGCACGAAGCGGTCGGCCGGGAACACGTCGAAGCTGACCCGGTAGGTCGCGGTCACCAGGTGGTCGCGCGTCTTGTACTGCAGCGTCACGCCGTCCACCGAAAGCAACGGCACCGGGCTGCCGGCCCCCGGGGTCCCACTGTCGACCGCTGTCGCGTTCATCGCAGCTCTCCTTCGTTCCTGTCCTTGCCCGACCGCGGACGAAGGCGGCCACGGTACCGCGAGACGGCGGCGACTGCCGCCGTCAACGCACGATTTCCAGGTTCTTCGAGAACGGGCCGGCGCACACGCACTGGTAGTACAGCGGCCGGTCCCGCAGGGTGTAGCCCCGCATCTCCATCACGAATCCCAGCTGGTCCTTGGCCAGCCCGAGCATGCGCGCGACGGCCTGCGGCGGGCGCTCGAAGCGGATCCACTGGTCGACGCGCAGCGTCGGCAGCGAGAGCTTCTGGCCGAGCAGCACGCGCAGGTTCTTCTCCAGCATGCTGCGGTCCTTGCCGTTCAGGCGCGCGAACTCGGCCTCGCGAAGCCAGAACGCGCTGTGCAGGTCCAGCTCGCCCCCGACGCTGATCCGGCGCTCGATGCGCACGTACGCGGGCTCGGCGCCGAGGAAATCGGACCACGGCCCCCGGCGCTTGAGCTTCTTCACCGAGCGCAGGTGGATGAAGTTGGGGATCTCCCGGCCGCTCGCGTCGCGGAAGCGCAGGTAGCTCACGTCCGACGTGCGCACCTTCGACCCGGTGACGAAGGTGCCGCGCCCGTGCTCGCGCGTCACCAGCCCCGTGTGCTCCAGTCGATCGAGCGACTTCTGGACGGTCCCCACGCTCACCCGGTGCTGGGCGGCGAGCTGCTCCTCGGAGGGCAGCCGGTCGCCCTCGCGCAGCGCCCCCGACTCGATCCGCCGGGTGATGAACTCGCAGATGCGCTCGAGCTTCGTCAAGGGGCCCGTTCCTCAGATGGTGGGAGCGAACCGGCTGATCGCGGTCTCGCGGACATCGAGCAGCTCGCTCGTGGTGCGCGTGCCGGAGGCCACCTCGATCGCGAAGTCGTAGAGGCGCTCGCCGACGCTTCCGGCCTTCGACCCCTTCTCGAGGATCGCGCTGGCGTCGAAGTCGATGTTGTCCGCCATCGTGCGCAGCGTGTTCACGTTGCCGCAGACCTTCACGGTGGGCGCGACCATGTTGCCGATGGGGTTGCCGACGCCCGTGCCGAAGAAGATGAGCTGGCAGCCGGCCGCGGCCATGGCGGTGAGGTTCTCCACCGCCGGCGCCGGCGCGTCCATGAAGTGAAGCCCCTTGCCGGCGGGTGCCTCCCCGTAGGCGAGCACGCTCCGCAGGGGCGTGGTTCCGGCCTTCGCCATGGCGCCCAGGGCCTTCTCCTCGATGGTCGTGAGGCCCCCGCGGATGTTGTCCTGCGTCGGATTGGTGCCGCGGATGTCCATGCCGCGGCTCACCGCCTCGCGCTCCAGGCGGGTCACCGCCTCGACGAACGCCTTGCCGACGGCCTGGTCCGCGGCGCGCGCGGCGAACAGGTGCTCGGCGCCCAGGAACTCCGAGGTCTCCGAGATGATGACGGAGCCGCCGTCGCCGACCAGCCGGTCGGCCATGGCCCCGATCGTCGGATTGCAGGTGAGACCCGAGGTGGTGTCCGATCCGCCGCACTCGACCCCGACCAGCAGCGAGGAGACCGGGCAGGGCGCCCGCCGCGCGGCCGAGGCGGCGAGCGCGAGCCTGAGCGCGCGCCGCGTGCCTTCCGCCACCGCGTTGATGGTGCCGTGCGGCTGCAGGTTGATCGACTCCACGGGCTTCCCGGCCGGCCGGATGCGCCGGGCGACCTCCTCGGTGGTCTGCTCCTCGAGCCCCACGAGGAGGACGGCGGCGATGTTCGGGTTGCGCCCCATGCCGGCGAGCGTGTTGAAGGCGACCTCGAGGTCGTGGCCGTACTGGCCGCGCACGAAGAGGGTGGTCACGGGCAGCGTCATGTCGACCGCCTGGCAGATCGCGCGCGTGACCGGATTGCAGTTGTCCATCACCGAGATCACCGCGACGTGGTTGCGCACGCCGACGGCGCCGTTGGCGCGCGGATAGCCCAGGAATGTGCGTGTCACGGCCTGCCCTCCGCCAGGTCGCCGCGCCCGCGCGCCGACTCCACGTTGTGGACGTGCGCATGCTCGCCGACGGCAAGCGCGCGGGCGGCCCTGCCGATCACCTGCCCGTACTTGAGGACGTCGCCCCCTGCGGGAGTGGCGCGCACGCAGACCTTGTGGCCGAAGGGCACCGCCTGCAGCAGCACCACCTCGCCCGCGGACTCCCCCTGCAGCGTGCAGGTCTCGCCGGATTGCCCGGAGTCGATGAGGGTGGCGACGTTGTCGCCGCGGTGGAGGACGATGGCGCGGGGCATGCATACTCCTCTATAGAACTTTGTCGCACCTTATTACTCGTGGAACGCGCGTGTCAACGCTGCAATGCACAATAGTCCACTATAGGACTTGCTTCGCAGGGGTGGCGGGCGGCGCGCCCCGGGGGTAAGCTCGCGGCTACGCCACATGACCCTCCCAGCCCATGGACGCGGATAACGCCAAGGCGGCAAGAGATCCCTTCGAGCACGATGCCGACCCGCTCGAGACCGGCGAATGGATGGACGCGCTCGACGCCCTCGTCGCCTCCGAGGGCAAGGAGCGGGCGACCTTCCTGCTGAGGCGCCTGCTGCAGCACGCCCGCGTGCGCCGCGTGCCGCTGCCGCAGGTGCTCGCCACGCCCTACGTGAACACCATCGGCCTGGACGAGCAGCCGCCGTACCAGGGGAACCTCGACATCGAGGCGCGGCTCTCGGCGCTGGTGCGCTGGAACGCGCTCGCGATGGTGGTGCGCGCCAACCGCGCCTCGGGCGAGCTGGGCGGGCACATCGCGAGCTACGCCTCGGCCGCGGACCTCTTCGAGGTGGGCTTCAACCACTTCTTCCGCGCCGGGCAGTCGGGCGACGTCGTGTACTTCCAGCCGCACTCGGCGCCGGGCGTGTACGCGCGCGCCTTCCTCGAGGGACGGCTCACGGCGGAGCAGCTCGACAACTACCGCCGCGAGACGGGTGGAAAGGGCCTGTCCTCCTACCCGCACCCGTGGCTGATGCCGGGCTTCTGGCAGTTCCCCACGGGCTCGATGGGGCTGGGGCCGCTCTTCGCCATCTACCAGGCGCGCTTCATGCGCTACCTCGAGCACCGCGGCCACGCGCAGACCGCGGGGCGCAAGGTGTGGGCCTTCGTGGGCGATGGCGAGATGGACGAGCCCGAGTCGCTCGCCGGCCTCTCGCTCGCCGCGCGCGAGCGCCTGGACAACCTCGTGCTCGTGGTCAACTGCAACCTGCAGCGCCTCGACGGGCCGGTGCGCGGCAACGGCTCCATCGTGCAGGAGCTGGAGGGCCTCTTCGCCGGCGCCGGCTGGAACGTGATCAAGGTGCTGTGGGGCGGCGACTGGGACCCGCTCTTCGCCCGCGACACCCACCAGCTGCTGGAGAAGCGCTTCGCGGAGACGGTGGACGGCGAGTTCCAGACCTACGCCGCCACCGACGGGCGCTTCAACCGCGAGCACTTCTTCAACCGGTACCCGGAGCTGCAGAGCCTGGCCGCGCACCTGTCGGACGACGACATCGACCGCCTGCGCCGCGGCGGGCACGACCCGGTGAAGATCTTCTCCGCCTACTGGCACGCGGTGCGCCACGAGGGCCAGCCGACGGTGATCCTCGCGCAGACGAAGAAGGGCTACGGCATGGGCTCGGCGGGGCAGGGGCGCATGACCACGCACCAGCAGAAGAAGCTCGACACCGAGGAGTTGGTCGCCTTCCGCGACCGTTTCGCGCTGCCCCTCACCGACGCGCAGGTCGAGGCCTGCGAGTTCGTGCGCCCGCCGCGCGAGAGCCCGGAGATGGCCTACCTGCACGCGCGGCGCGAGAAGCTGGGCGGCTACCTCCCCGCGCGCGTGGCCACGGCCGGGGCGCTCGCCACCCCCGCGGCCACGGCGTTCGCGAAGTTCGCGCTGGAGGCCGCCGGCAAGGAGATGTCCACGACGGTCGCGCTGGTGCGCATGGTGGGCGCGCTCCTCAAGGACCCGGCGATCGGCCGTCGGATCGTTCCCATCATCGCGGACGAGGCGCGCACCTTCGGGATGGCGGACCTCTTCCGCCAGATCGGCATCTACTCGCCGCTGGGCCAGCTCTACCAGCCCGAGGACCGCGACCAGCTTTCGTTCTACAAGGAGGCGGTGGACGGGCAGATCCTCGAGGAGGGCATCAACGAGGCGGGCGCGATGGCCTCCTGGGTCGCGGCGGCCACCAGCCACTCCGCGCACGGCCACGCGATGCTGCCGATGTACATCTACTACTCGATGTTCGGCTTCCAGCGCGTGGGGGACGCCATCTGGGCCGCGGCGGACTCGCGCTCGCGCGGCTTCCTCCTCGGCGCCACGGCCGGGCGCACGACGCTCTCCGGGGAGGGCCTGCAGCACCAGGACGGCACGAGCCACCTCGTGGCTTCCACCGTGCCCAACTGCCGCGCCTGGGACCCGGCGTACGCCTACGAGCTCGCCGTGATCCTCGAGGACGGCATGCGCCGCATGCTGTCGGCGCAGGAGGACGTCTTCTACTACGTGACCGTGATGAACGAGTCCTACGCGCAGCCGTCGATGCCGGAGGGCGCGCGCGAGGGCATCCTGCGCGGGATGCACCGCGTGCGCGAGGCGGCGGGGGCGAAGGTGCGGTTGCTCGGCGCGGGGACGATCCTGGGCGAAGCGCTCGCGGCGGCGGAGCTGCTGGAGCGCGACTGGGAGGTGGCGGCGGAGGTGCATTCGGTCACGAGCTTCACGGAGCTGCGGCGCGAGGCGATGGCGCTTTCCCGCATCGCGCGGCTGGGCGGCGCGGCCGAGGCATCGTGGATCGAACGGCAGTTGCCTGCGGACGGGCGGCCGGTGGTGGCGGCGAGCGACTACGTGAGTGCGGTCGCGGACTTGATCCGCCCCTGGGTGCGCGACCGCTTCGTGGCGCTGGGCACGGACGGCTTCGGCCGCAGCGACACGCGCGAGCGGCTGCGGCGCTTTTTCGAGGTAGACCGGCACGCGATCGCGGTGGCGGCCCTGCACGCGTTGGGGGACGGCCGCGTGGGCGAGGCGATCTCTCGCTACGGGATCGACGCCGAAGGCGAGCCGCCCTGGCGGAAATGAAAAGGGGCGGCCGAGGCCGCCCCCCTTTGCCGCGCTACCCCGTCACCAGCCGAGGTCCTTGAACATCGGCAGCGTCAGGTCCTCGGGCGGGACCACGCTGTGCGTGAGATCCGCGTTGATGGAGGGCTCCATCAGCAGGTTGCGGAACGCGCTCGTGTCCCAGTGCGAGACCGACGACCCGCCCTGGAACGGGTTCGGCGAGAAGAGCATCACGCGCCCGAGCTTGTCCGCGCCCGCGAGCTGCGACGGGTCCACGCCGAGCCGGGCGACGACGCCCGAGCTGCGCCCCGAAGGCGTGGCGTTGATCGCCGCCTTGAGCGCGGTGCCGTCCGCGAGCGTGACGCGCACCGCCGGGATGGTGACGGCGGGATCGACGCCGCCCAGGGCGGCGGGAGGCGAGGCGGCGACGTTGTCCACGACGATCACCCCCACGGCCCCCGCGTCCTGCACGTTCTTCGCCTTCACGGTGAACGCGCACACGCCCCGGTCGACGATCGCAATGCGGTTCTTCACCGCGCGCGCGTTGGCGGCGTCGAGCGGGTTGCAGGCGAGGCCCGTGCCGTCGGGCTGGTCCACGACCTGCATGACCTGCTTCGTGAGCCCCGGCGACTCGAGCTCGGCGCCGAACGACGCCGCGCCCACCAGGTAGGTCCCGGCGACCGACGACGGCGCGAGGATCCTGAGCTCCGGGGTGCCGGCGGAAAGCACGGCGGGCGCCGCGGCGGTGACGTTCGCGCCCGACCAGACGAGGTTCCGGCCGTTCACGGCGGAGAACTGCCGCTCGGGCGCGGTCATCTGGTTCCACGCCTTGCCGAGCGAATTGTCGAAGGCGAAGTTGTCGTAGATGCTCGGGAAGCCCGAGAAGAAGTTGCCCGTGGTGCCGTTGGTCACGGTGGAGAAGCCCAGGCCGTGCGCGAACTCGTGCAGGAGCACGGCGACGAGGTCGATCGCGCCGCCGTGATTGTTGTCGAGCCCGAGGTAGAAGGGCGACCCCGCGAGGCAGGTGGGCTCGCCGAGGCGGGAGTTGAAGTTGGCTGCGATGACCGGCGCGCCGCCGAACTGGTCGGCGCCGACCAGCTTGTTGCCCAGCGCGCCGTGGTACCAGTGGCCCGGAAGCGCGCCCGGGAAGTCCCGCAGCACGAACCGCGGCCCCGCGGAGCCGAGCACCGCGGAAGTCGCGGTGCAGCTGAGCGGCACCATCTGGGCGAGCACGCGGATGTCCACGTCGCTCTGCAACTGCGCGCCCCAGAGCGAGGCGGCGTAGGCGAAGGCGTTGAGGCGCTGCTGCCCGAGCGTCGTGCCCGGGTTGCCGCCGACGGGAGCGGCCGGCGTCGGGTCGTTGAAGCCGACGCCCGGGGCGTTGTTGTTGACGATGATGATGTTGGCGGCGGTGGCCGACTGGGCGATGGCGCCGGCGGCGAGGGACGCGGCGAGCAGGAGGGAGGCGAGCGGGCGCTTAGTGGTCATGGCGGTGCCCCTTCGCGGCGTGGCCCTTGAGGACGCGTTCGCCGGTCGCCTTCGGGTCTTCCGTGACGCACTGCAGGTGCGCCTTGCCGGAAGCGTCCTTCGTCACGATCGCGTTCGACATGTAGGTCTCGTCGAGCATCGCGGCGATGCCGCCGGCCGGCGTGAGGAACACGGACTTCGCGGCGCCGGACATCGGGGCGGCCTTGACGGTCGCGGCCTCCATCATCTCCTCCGGGGTCTGGGCGCGAAGCTCCCCGGACTGCGGGTCGATGAAGGCACGCAGGCCCGCCTGGCCAGCGACGGGCCCCTTGCGCGCGGCCTCGGCGGCTTGCGGCGGGCTGGCCGCCTCGATGCGGACGTTGTGCAGCTTGAGCAGGCCGCCTTCGTGGTGGGGCACGGGCGGCGCGGCGAGCGCGACCTGCGCGCCCGCGAGCAGCAGCACCCCCGAAATCACCGTGCCGGGTCCCGGCACTTTCGCCTTCGATCTCATTTCATCTCCTCGGTTGGATGATCGGACCGTACCGGCGCCGCGGTTGGCGCGACGCCGCTTCCCCGCAAGGCGATGTGGCCGCCCCCGGTGCCGGCATTAATCCAGAATCGGTGACGGCTGTCGATGGGGGCCCGCCGGAACCGGCGTGCCCGTGTGCCGAAAGCCAACAACCCTAGCGTTCGTGGGGAGATTGGCGGCCGTCTGCGCGTTCGGACAGGACCGCGCGCAGGTCTTCCGGGACGGGCATGGGCTTTAGCGCGCTGACGTCGGCGCGGCCGGTGTTCCCGATCGGCACCCAGATGCGCGAGAAGATCGCCGCGGCGGCGATCCGCGAGGCTTGCCCCAGCACCTCGCGCCAGTCGCCCACCGAGGCGCCCAGCCGCAACATGCGCCAATGCACGCGGACGTGCGCGAGCGTTTGTCGCTGGCTGAGGATGTGCGCGCGCTCCAGGTGATGAAAAGCGGCCTGCGCATCCCCGCCCGCGGCCGCGGCGCTTGCCGCGGACAGTTCCGCGCCATACGCGGCACGGATGCGCGTCGGGTCAGGCCGTGGCACGGACCCTCCCGCTCCTGATGAGCCACGCCAGATACGCCGCCGCGGTGACGTCGTAGGCGAGGCAGAACGGGGGCCACCACGCCGGCACGCCCGGGTTGGCGATGGCGTCGCCGCGCGCGAAGTCGAAGATGCCGTGCGCGAGGAGCGCGCCCGCGACGACCCAGAGCGACGACTTGAAGCCGGTTGCCGCGGCCACCACGAAGGCCACGCCCACCAGCGACTCGATGACGAGCGCCTCGTGGGAGCCGCCCATCACCGCGAACAGGGCGTAGTACGCCGCGACGACGATCGTCACGGTCGGGTAGAAGGCGCGGTCGCGATCCAGCCCGAGGGCGGTGGCGAAGATTCCCACGGCGAGGGCAAGCAGGGTTCCGACGAGCAGGGCCACGGGTCGCCTCTCTTCCCGGGTGCGTGGGCGGTTATGCGAAAGCCATCCGGCCCGCGAACTCCACGGCCGCAACGACCGTGAGTGCGAAGAGCGGAGCGCTGGAGAGGCTGTCCGGCGCCAGCTTTCGCGCCGCCGCGCCGACGACCGGCACGGCCACCAGGCACGCGCTCGATGCGGCGCCCGTGGGCGTGAGCCTCGCGAGGGCCTTCGAGCTAGCCATGCGCCGCCGACACCTGGTCCAGGTAGAAGACATTGCCATCCGCGTCCGAGATCATGGCCATGAACCCGCCCCAGGGTTGCTGCGTGGGCGGCATCGTGAAGCGCACGCCGAGACCGGACAGGCGCGCGTGCTCGGCCTCGAGGTCGGGGACGTCGAACCCGATTCCTGAATGCCGCCCCACGAGTTGCGCCTGCTCCGCGCCCGCTACGGCGACGCCGAGGCGGATGCCGCCCGCCGAGAAGGACGCATAGCCGTGCTCCGGCGAGGAGAACTGGAGGGGCAGCCCCAGCTTGTCGCGATAGAACGCAATGGCCCCGGGCAGGTCGTTGACGAAGACGTTCACGTAGGAAATCCGCATGCCGGCTCCTCCCTGTGCCCAACGATACCCTGGTCGCCGTGGCAGGCTTCAGGTGACATCACAGTGCCAATCCCAGGTGCATCGCCCCCTCGATGGGATTGTAGACGTACGGCTCGATCGGCCCGAAGCCGAGGCTGCGGTACAGCGCGCGCGCCTCCACCATCGCGGGGAGCGTGTCGAGGCAGATGCGCCGGTAGCCGATGGCGCGCGCCTCGCCGATGATGCGCTCGGCAAGGCGCCGCCCCAGCCGCTCGCCGCGCGCGGCGGGCCGCACATAGAGGCGCTTCATCTCGCAATCGCCCCCCTCGAGCGGCCGCAGCGCCACGCAGCCCGCGAGGTCCTCGCCCGTCCACGCGAGCAGCAGCCGACCCGCCGGCGGCTCGTACTTCCCCGGCAAGCCGGCGAGTTCCTCCTCGAATCCCTGGAAGCAGAGGCTCACGCCCAAGCCGTCCGCGTACTCGCGGAAGAGTCGCCGCACATCGGGGATGTCGCGGTCGAAGTCGGCCGGGCGGATCTCGGTCATGGGCGGGATCGTACTCCGGGCGCGGGGCCCGTGGATCCGCCGGGCCGGGAACGGCGGCGCTAGGGCGCGGCACCCTCCCAGCGGTCCACCGTGTAGGCGCCGTCGAGCCAGCGCACCACCTCGGCGGCCATCGGGTGGTCGACGGCCCGGTAGCGGTCGCGCAGCCGGTCGCGTTCGGCGGCCAGGTGGTCGATCCCGAGGTCCTGGAGGCGGAGCAGGTCCTCCTCCAGCATCGCCGCGAGCGCGGGCCCCGCGAGCTCGCGCGCCGCCTTGCGGAAGGCACGCATGTAGCAGTAGCCGTGGCCTTCCCGGTAGGCGATCGCGAGCGTCGCGGCCGGGATCAGCGTGAGATGCGGCTGCAGCGCCGGGTTGATGGCGTGCGCCGCGACGCAATCGCCGATCCCGCCCGTGCGCCCCGTGAAGGCGCGCAGGTGCAGGTAGCGCGACATGCGCGGGCCGTCGTTCACCGGGTAGTTGTCCCAGAGCACGGGCTTGCGCCGCAGGGAACCGGCCACGCGCTCCAGGTGCCCGGCGCAGATCTCGCGGGCGCAGATCTCCTCGCCGGTCCAGTAGACGCCGACGCGCGGGTCGAGCCGGCGGCCGAGGTCCTCGAGGTAGCCCGCGGGCCGCTCGCCGAAGACCACGTCCAGCATCCGGTCGTCGGAGTAGTAGGTCGGGCACATCAGCACGCGGGTCGCGCGCGTCGCGGCCATCGCCTCGTGGACGATCTCGGCTTCCTTCGCGGCGAGGTCGGGCACGTCGCCGCGCGTGTCGTCGAAGAGGATGGCGAGGTCGTCCAGGCCGATCGCGTCCAGCGCGCGCAGCTTGGCGAGGAAGTCCGCCCTGGCGGCGGCGGCGAGGTCGCGGTAGAGCTCGTAGGGGCTGAGCCCCACGCCGAAACGCAGGCCGTTGCGCCGGCAGTGCGCGGAAAGCGCCGCCAGCTCCTCGGCCGCGGCATCCGGGTGCGGCTCGCGCCACCGGCGGCGCAGGAAGGCGTCCGCCTTCGGCGCGTGGTGGAAGAAGCCGAAGCCGAGTGGCGCAAGGCGCGCCACCACTGCCAGGCGGTCGGCGTGGGACCACGGGTCGCCGAAATAGCCCTCGATGACGCCGAGCTCGGGAGTCATGGGTGCTCAATGTGCGGCGGGGGCGGGCGCACCGTCGCGGCCGAGCTTCCCGTCGTCCAGGTGGTAGACGGTGTCGAAGCCCTCGATCATGCGGTGGTCGTGCGTGACCGTGATGACGGCCGAGCGCCGCTCCCGCGCGATCCGGCGCAGCATCGCCATCGCCTTCATGCCGCGCCCGGTGTCCAGGGCCGCGGTGGGCTCGTCGGCCAGCACCAGCACGGGGTCGTTCGCGAGCGCCCGGGCGATCGCGACGCGCTGCTGCTCGCCGCCCGAGAGGCGCGCCGGCAGGTCGTCGGCGCGGTGGCCGATCTCGAGGTAGTCGAGCAGCTCCTGCGCCTTGCGCGACGCCTCGCGGCGGCCGGCGCCGTTCAGCTCCAGCATGAGCAGCACGTTCTCGCGCGCGGTGAGGAACGGGATCAGGTTGTGCTGCTGGAAGATGAAGCCGACCTTGCGCCGCCGGAAGGCGCGGATGTCCACCCCCGTGGGGCCCTCGTCGTGCAGCACCTGCCCGTCGATCGCGATCCGCCCCGTGGTCGGCGGCTGGATGAGGCTGATCGCGAGCAGCAGCGTGCTCTTGCCCGAGCCGCTGGGGCCCAGCAGGGCGACCAGCTCGCCCGCCTCCACCGACAGGTCCGTGGGCTTGAGCGCCTGCACGGCCGTGTCGCCCTGCCCGAAGGTCTGGCTCACGCCGCGGATCTCGAGGACGGCCACGCTAGCCTCCCAGCGCGAGCTGCGGCGGCGTGCGAAGCGCGTGCCACACCGCCATGAGGCTCGCGAGCACGCCGCCCGCGAGCATCACCGCGAAGGTGACTGCCGTCTCCTGCGTGGTGAAGGCGAGCGTGCGCGGGAACCCCGGCGCGATGAGCAGGCGAAGCAGGTAGGCGAGCGCGAAGCTCCCCAGCGTGAGCAGGAGCGACTGCGTGACGATCAGGCGCACGATGAGCGCGTTGGGCGCGCCGATCAGCTTGAGCGTGGCGATGGAGCGGATCTTCTCGATCGTGAGCACGTAGACGATGAGCGAGATGATGACGATCGAGACCGCCACCAGCAGCCCGCGGAAGAGCCCCAGCACCGCCGAAATGCGCTTGAGCCGCCCCTCGAGCATGAGGGTGCGCTCCTCGTCCGTGGTGTAGACGTTGAAGTGGAGCCAGTCGCGGATGTGCCGCGAGACCGCCTCGCCGTCCGCGCCCGGCGCCAGGCGCACCAGCACCGCGTTGATCGTCGCCGCCCCGCCGGTCACCAGGGGCAGCAGGCGCTCGGCCTGCTCGCCGCGGATGCCCTGCGCCTCCAGGCGCCTGAGCGCCGCGGCGCGGGCGGCGGCGAGCGCGCGCTTGTCCTGCTCGAACTGCACCTTCTGCGCGTCGGGGAGCGAGAGGTACACGAGCGGGTTGCCGCTCGCGTCCACCGCCCCCGCGGTGACGCCCACGACGGTGTAGCGGTCCTCGCCGAACGCGACCTGCTGGCCGAGGCGCAGGCCCAGCTTGCGGTCGGCCACCATCTCCCAGTGCGCGGCCTCGAGCCCCCGCCCCTGCGCGATGGTGGTGGGGCCGCCCAGCCCGCCGAAGACGTCGTAGCCGATGAGCGTGAACTGCTGGCTCGCGCCGCCGAAGTCGCGCTGCGCCGTGTAGAGCACGAGGGGGCTCGCAGCCGCCACGCCGGGGGTAGCGGCGACGCTGCGGTAGCTGTCCTGCGCCATGCGCGAGGACTCGTTGAACGGGCCGCCGCGGCCGCGCTCCACGACCCACAGGTCGGTGGCGGTGTTCTCGATGAGCCAGGTGCCGTCGACGATGTTGCCGCGGTAGATGCCGTTCATCACCAGCACGATGGCGAGCAGCATCGCCACGCCGACGGTGGTGGCGATGAACTTGCCGAGGTGGCGGCGGATGTCCTTGAGCGCGAGGTCCATCGGGGCGCGTCAGCGCGCGGCGGGGCGGGCCACCACCGGGTCGCCGGCCGCGAGGCCCTTGCGCACCACGACGCGGCCCGCGTGGGCGGCGCCGGCCGTCACGGGCGTGAAGCGCGCGCGGCCCTCGACCACCTGCAGCACGCCGACGCGGCCGTCGCGGTCGCGCGTGAGCGACTCCTGCGGGATGACGAGCCCCTCCTCGACGCCCACGTCGATGCGCACCTCGGCCTCCTGGTCGATGGCGAAGCGGGGCGGCGGCGAGGCGAATGCCACGTGCACGTCGAGCTCGCGCGTGGCGGCATCGGACTGCATCGCGATGCGGGCCACGCGCCCCGGCACCGTCTCGCCGCTGCGCAGGCGGATACTCGCGGCCTGGCCGGGCTGCACGCGCGAGACCACGGACTCGTCCACGCGCGTGGCGACCCAGAGCGTCGCCGGGTCCACGAGGCGGAGTATCGGCGTGCCCGGCGCGACCGTGGTGCCGGGCTCGGCCAGCCGCTGGGTGACCACCGCGTCCATCGGCGCGGCGAGCCGCGTGTAGCCCACCTGCGTGTCGGCCACGCGCGCCTCCTGCGCGAGCGTGCCCTGGTCCGCCTGCCGCGCGGCGTGCGTGGCCTCGGCGCTGTCGAGGGCCGCTTGCGATGCCTTCAGCGCCGCGTTGGACGCGTCGAACACGGCCTGCGAGACGAAGCCCTTGCGCAGGAGGTCCGCGTCGCGCTGCTGCTTGAGCCGCGCGAGCTCGAGGTCGGCGCGGGCGCGGGCCACGCCGGCGCGGGCGGCTTCCACCTGCTGCGCTAGCGAGGCCTGCTGGTTGCCGATGGCCTCGCGCCGCGCGCGCAGCTCCCGGTCGTCGAGGACGGCGAGCACCTGGCCCGCGCGCACGGCGTCGCCCACGTCCGCCGACACGGAGGCGACGGTCGCCGTCACGCGCGCGCTGAGCGTCACGGGCACGCGCGCCTGGACGGTGCCGGGGCCCACGATCGTCACGGGAACGCTGCCGGCCTGCGCGGTGACGGTGGGTACCGCGGCGGCGCGGCCGAAGCGCCACCAGGCCACGGCCGCGGCCGCGACGGCCACGATGGCGAGCGCCACCACGGCCCGCCGGTGACGGGAGAGGAATCCTGAGGGGGGGCGGAGCATGCGGGAAGCCGGCGGGAAGTCGAGCCCGCATTATCCCGCATCCGGCCCGGGGCCGCGTGCGGCGCCCTTCACTCCAGCGGCCGCAACTGCTGGAGCAGCGTCGGCAGGAGCTCGGAGACCGTCGGGTGGATGTGCATCGTGCGCGAGACCGCCGTGTACGGCAGGCCGGCGGCCATCGCGTCGAGGAGCGCGTGCACGACCTCGTCGCCGTTCACGCCGAGGATGGCCGCGCCGAGCAGGCGCCCCGATTGCGCGTCGACCAGCGCTTTCATGAAGCCTTGCGTCTCGCCCATCTCGCGCGCGCGGCCCACGCGCTTCATCGGCATCTTCGCGCGCAGCACCGGCCGGCCGGTCGCGCGCGCCTCGCGTTCCGTGAGGCCCGCGCGCCCGAGCGCCGGGTCGATGAAGAGGGCGTAGCAGGCGATGCGGTCGGCGATGCGACGCGGGTCGCCGTCGAAGAGGTTCGCCACCACGATCTCGTGGTCGTTCCAGGCCGTGTGCGTGAAGGCCCCGCGCCCGTTGCAGTCGCCGACCGCCCACACGCCCGGCGCGCTCGTGCGGCACTGGTCGTCCACCTCGATGTAGCCGCGCGCGTCGGCGCGGATGCCGGCCGCCCCGAGCCCGAGATCGTCGGTATTGGGCCGGCGCCCGACGGCGAGCAGCACGTGGCTGCCGGCGATGCGCGGCGTTCCGGCCTCGCAGGCCGCGCCGACCGCGATGCCGGCGCCCTCCCGCGCGAGCGACAGGCACTCCGCGCCGAGCAGGAAGCGCACGCCCTCGGCCTCCAGGATCTCGCGGATGGCGTCCGAGACGTCCTCGTCCTCGCGGGGCAGCAGCCTCGCGGAACGCTCGACCACCGTGACCTCCGCGCCGAGGCGGCGCATGAGCTGCGCGAACTCGAGGCCGATGTAGCTGCCGCCCACGACGACGAGGTGCTCCGGCACCGTCTCGAGTTCCATCACGGAGACGTTGTCGAGGAAGGGCACCTCGTCGACTCCCGGCATATCCGGCACCGCCGGGCGCCCGCCGACGTCGAGGAAGATGCGCGGGGCCGAGAGCCTGCGGCCCGCGACCTCCAGCGTGGCGGGAGCCACGAAGCGCGCGTGGCCGGCGATGACCTCCGCGCCCGCGAGGCCGCGCATCCACGCCTCCACCGCCTCGCGCGACTGGCGCACGATCGCGTCCTTGCGCGCCTTCACGCGCGCCATCTCGACGCGGATGTCGCCGGCGGAAAAGCCGAACTCGGCCCCGCGCCGCGCGACGTGGATGGCGCGGGCGCTCGCCACCAGCGTCTTCGTGGGCACGCAGCCGGTATTCACGCAGGTGCCGCCGAAGGCGCCGCGCTCGACCATCGCGGTGCGCAGTCCCTCGCGGCTGCAACGGGCGGCGATGGCGGGGCCGGCCTGGCCCGCGCCGACGACGATCGCATCGAAGGGTTCGGTCCGCATGCGTCCTCCCGGGGGTGGCCTGCCGGGCATCTTACCCGTCAGCGCGGCCTGGTCGCGGTTCCTGCCGCGCGGCAGAAGCGGCTTCCCGGGGGGTTGGGCCGGAGCACTTCCTTCGCGTAGTACTCGGCCATGGCTTCCGCGCGCTTCGGGTCCTGCCCGGCTGCCGCGAGGAGCGGTGCCACCGCCCGCGACCACTCGCGAGCGCAATCGCCGGTGTTCCGCGACGACGATGCGCACGCGGTGAAGCCCTCGAATGCATTGCGGTAGCGCGCAAGACCGGCGCGATCCATGGGATGGCCGTGCCCCGGAACGAGCGTCTCGAACGGGGTCGCCCACACCTGCGCGAGCGCCGCTTTCCAGCCCTCGACGCAGGCGGTGTCGAGGAACGGCGCGGGCAGCGTGACGAGATCGCCAACGGCCGCGATTCGGGTGGCGGGGTCGTAGAGCCACACGTCGCCCCCGGTGGCGGCGTCGCGCGCGAGGTTGAGGTGCAGCTCGCGGCCCGCGAGCATTGCCGCGCCGCTGGCGGCGACCACGGCGTCCGGCCTCAACGCGCGCGCGTTGGCGATCGTGGCGAGGTCGCCGCGCATGTCCGACGCGACGCCCGCGGGCAGCCCCGGCTTCGCGAGCATCTCGCGCATCGACGCGGCGCTCTTCTCGAGGAAGCCCGCGATGGCCCCGTCGATCGCGCCGCTCGCGTGGACCCTGGCGCCCGGGTGTGCGGCCTTGAGCGCGGGGTTGCCGCTCACGTGGTCCAGGTGCCAGTGGCTGTTCACGATGGCGGCGACCGGCTTGCCGAGCCGGCGCGCAAGGTCGAGGATCGCCTGCCGGTGCGCCGGGTGCCGCCCGGTGTCGAGCACCACGAGGCCCTCGGGCCCTTCGAACACCACGGTGTTTCCGTCGGGCTGCCGGCCGGGGAGGTGGCTGCCCGGAAGCCACCAGGCGCCCTCCGCGAGCCTGCGCGGCTCAGGCGGCGCGGGCTCCGGCGTCGAAGCGAAGGCCGCCACCGCCATCGACGATGACAGGGCGGCGATCGCAATCCGGCTCCACGCGGTGAAGGCGTTCACGGCAATCCTCCTCGCGCGGCATTGTACCGGCGCGGGCCAACTCGGCCGGGCAGGTGCAGGCGGCCGGCGCGAGGGCGAGGAATGCCGCGGGCAGGCCGCTCGCCCGCAGGGCGGTCATCGCCCCTTCGCGCGGGCGTTCAAACGCGCGACGGGATAGCCCCCGGCGGCGTGGCGCAGGGCGCAGCGGCCCGCGTGACCGGCCGGCCGCCTCAGCGGATGCCGGCGATCCGGTCGAGCGCGAGCGGCCCGCCCCCTCGCCCGGCGAGATAGAGCGCCGCCGTGGCCCAGGTGAGGTGCGTGGGCCACGCGTCGGGGTAGACGAAGACCTGGATCACGGCCGTCATGCCGAGCAGCCCCAGCGCCGAAAGCCGCGTGAAGAGTCCCAGCACGAGGAGGAGCGGAAGGAGGTGCTCCGCGTAGGTCGCCAGGTGCGCGGCGATCTCCGGCGGCAGCAGCGGCACCTTGTACTCCTCGCGGAAGAGCGCGTAGGCGCCCTCGTTCACGGTGAGCAGCCCGTCGACCTTGGTGCGCCCGGAGAGGAAGAACACCGCGGCAAGCGCCAGGCGCGAGCAAAGCGCGAGGAGGGCGTGGCCCACGAGCGCATCGAGCGCGTCGGCCACGCGGTTCCAGGCGGCGCGGGCGCCGGTGGCGGCGGCGGGAAGTGTCGCGGCAAGCTCTTGCATGGCGTTCTCCGGGGAAGGGGTTCAGTCGGGCAGGCGGATGCGCGCAAGCGCGCCGGCGTCGAGCAGCGCGTTCACGAGGCGCACGAGGTTCGCGTTCGCGTCGGCCTCGAGCGCGGACTCGAGCGCCAGCGACAGCGGCGCGCCCAGTGCGCACGCGTCGAGGAAGCGGCACGCGGCGGCGTCGACCGCCAGCCAGCGCACGGCGCCCACGGGCCGCGTGAGGAGGGCGCCCTCGCCGCGCCAGTCGATTTCGCCTTCGGCCGCGGCCTCGTCCCGGTTGCGCGACCAGATCGTGAAGGCGGGTGTGGCGTCGAACCACGCCCAGCGCGCGGCCGGATGGGACTCGAGCACGGCGTCCCCCAGCGACTCGGGCGCGAGGCGCGCGAAGGCGGAGCGGTCGAGGACGGGGCCGTCGGCGGCGGCGTGCGACTCGGTCCACAGGCGGTCGAGCCGCGCCACCTCCGGGAGGTACGGCAGCGCCGCGGCCGGCTCGAAGCGGGCGAGGAACGCCGGGAACGAGCCGCCGTAGGCGAGGAGCGACGGCTCCGCCGGCAGCTCCGCGCGCGCGTACACGGCCGCCGCCGCCCGGAACCATTCCTCGCCCACGAGCCGCGCCACGGCCGGGAAGTTGGCCTCGAGCGCGTCCACGCAGCCCTTCATCACCGTGTTGCGGTAGACGGCGAAGGCGGGTTGCGCGGCGAGCGCCGCCACGCATTCGTCGGCCTCGGCGGGCTCCGCGAGGAGCGCGCGGGAGAACGCGTCCTGGAACTGCGCAAGGGGGACGCAGCCGGCGCGCATCACGCGGCCCTCGCGAGGGGCGCATCCAGCAGCGCGTGCGCCCGGGAGCGCTCGGCGAGAAGCTCGTCGAACGCGGGCAGGCGGTCGTCGCGCTCGATGAGCGTGGGGCGCGGCCCGATCCTCGCCACCAGCCGTTCGTAGAGCGCCCACACGGGCTCGCTCACGGGCGCATCGTGCGAATCGACCAGCAGCCGCTCGCCCAAGGCCGGGTCGCGCGAGTGGCCGGCCAGGTGGACCTCCAGCACCGCGTCCGCGGGGAACGTGTCCACGTAGCCGGCCGCGTCGAAGCCTAGGTTCGCGGCCGAGACGAAGACGTTGTTCACGTCGAGGAGCAACCCGCAGCCGGTGCGCCGCGAAAGCTCGGCGAGGAAGTCGATCTCGCCCCACTCGTGGCCGTCGAGGGCGAGGTAGTGCGAGGGGTTCTCGATCGCCAGGCGCCGGCCCAGCGCGTCCTGCGCCGCCGAGACGTTGGCGCACACGCGGCCGAGCGCCTCGCCCGTGCGCGGGAAGGGCAGCAGGTCGGGGCGGTAGGCGCCCCGCCACGCCGACCACGCGAGGTGCTCGGAGACGAGCGCGGGCTCGATGCGGTCCGCCAGCGCGCGAAGGCGCCGCAGGTGCGCGGCGTCCGGCGCGGCGTCGGCGGCGAGCGAGAGCGCCACCCCGTGCAGGCTCACGGGGTGGCGCTCGCGGATCGCTTCCAGCCACGCGAGCCGCGGCCCGCCCGCCACGAGGTAGTTCTCGGGGTGCACCTCGAGCCACAGGCCGTGCGCCGCGCAGTCGCGGGCCTCGGCGTAGTGGGCGGGCTTGAGACCCAGGCCCGCGGTGAGCGTGGCGGCCACGGCGCGACCGTCAGGCCTTGGTCGGGCCGAGCGAGCCCATGCCCTTCGGCGTCTTGATGCTCGTGCAGGTGCCCTTCGGCACGTGCTTCCAGGCGTTGCCCTGGTAGTCCTTCTTGGAGGTGCCGGCGCAGCTCGTGCCGGGGCCGGCGGCGCAGTCGTTCTTGCCGGCGAGCGAGACGCCGTAGCACTTCTCCATCGCGCCTTCCTTCATGTCCTTCTTGTCCTGGGCGAGGGCGGCGCCGGAGGCGAGGGCGGCGAGGGCGATGGCGGTGACGGCGAGGTTGCGGGATTTCATCGGTGGCTCCTTGTGTCGTGGGTGGGTTGGGGCACCGCTTCGGCGATTCTCCGGTGCGCGGTCCGCAGGGAAGTTCGCGGCTTCGTGGCGCGCGGTTACGCGGTGGGGCAGAATTCGGCGTGCCCGCGGAAATCCCGCGCCGGCTGTAACCGGCGGGGGACGCGGCGCGAATTCCACGGAGCCGGAGCCGCTTGCGCGAACGGGAAGACCAGCTGAAGTCGCTCCTCCTGCGCGGGCTCGCCGGCGAGGGCGCGGCCTACGAGGCCTTCCTGCGGGAGTTGGGCGCGATCCTGCGCGCCTTCCTGCGCGGGCGGCTCGCGCGCGTGCCCGACGAAGTGGAGGACCTCGTGCAGGAAACGCTCATCGCCGTGCACAACCAGCGCCACACCTACGACGCGGGGCAGCCCGTGACGGCGTGGGCGCACGCGATCGCGCGCTACAAGATGATCGACTTCCTGCGCCGGCGGTCGATCCGCGAGGCCGTGCAGGAGCCGCTGGAGGACGACGCCGACTTCCTCGCCTCCTCCGACGAGGAGGCGCGCGAGGCGAGGCGCGACCTGGCGGTGCTCCTCGACCGGCTGCCGGACCGCCACCGCCTGCCCATCGTGCTCATGAAGCTCGAAGGCCTCTCGGTCGCGGAGGCCGCGAAGCGCACCGGCATGTCGGAATCCGCCGTGAAAGTGGGCGTGCACCGCGGCCTCAAGGCGCTGGCCGCGCTCATCCGGAAATGACCATGCAGACCGACAAGCTCATCTCGATGCTCGCGACGAACGCCGAACCCGTGGCGCCGGGGGCGGTGCGCCGGCGCCTGGCGGTCGTGCTCGTCGCCGGCGGCGCGGGCGCGTTCGTCCTCATGCTCGCGTGGCTGGGCATCCGGCCGGATCTCGCCGAGGCAGCGCGCGAACCGATGTTCTGGGTGAAGCTCGCGCTCCCGGCTGCGCTTCTCGTCACGGCGCTCGTGGCGGCCGCGCGCCTCGCCCGCCCGGGCGTGCGCACCGGCCATGCCGCCGAGGCGCTCCTCGTGCCCGTGGGCGCCATCTGGGCGCTCGCGGCCGCCTCGCTCGCGTCGGTCCCCGGCGAACAGCGCATGGCCCTCCTGCTGGGCGACACCTGGGCCTCCTGCCCGTTCAACATCGCTGCGCTTTCGGTCCCCGCGTTCCTCGCCGCCTTCTGGGCGATGCGCGGGCTCGCGCCCACGCGGCCGGCCGCGGCGGGCGCGTTCTCGGGCCTCCTCGCGGGCGCGGTGGGGGCCACGGCCTACTGCCTGCACTGCCCCGAGATGGCGCCGCCCTTCCTCGGCACCTGGTACCTGCTGGGGATGGCGATCCCGGCGGCGGCCGGCGCGATCGCGGGCCCGCGGCTGCTGCGCTGGTAGCGCTACTGCCGGTCGAACTTCACCGAGAGCACGAGCGAGCTCTGCGTCTTGCCCACGCCGGGGAGGTTGCCGATGGCGTCGAGCACGCGGTCGATCTCCTCGGTCGAGTCGCCCTCGACGAAGACGAGGCTGTCGAAGGCGCCGCTGATGGCCCACACGCCGCGCACCTGCGGGATGTCGCGGAGGGCCGCGACCACCGCCTCGCCCTTCTTCGGGTCCACGCTCAGGAGCACGTGCACCCGCAGCATCCGGCCCTGGATCTTCGAGGCGAGGCGCACCGTGTAGCCGGCGACGATGCCATTGCGCTCCAGGCGCTTGATGCGCTCGACCACCGTGGTGCGCGCCACCCCCAGGCGCCGCGCGAGTTCGGCCGTGGACAGGCGCGCGTCCTCGCGCAGCAGGGCGAGGAGGCGGCGGTCGGCTTCGTCGAGCTTGACGGTCTGTCTCATGGCGTCGTCGAAATGTATCACGATGGCATTCAAACCGTCGATATCGTGGCTTCAATCCGACAGCCTCCGCTGCTACAGTCCGCCCCCATGAATCCATCGAACATGAATCCATCGAACATGAATCCATCGAAGGGGAAGGCCATGGGCAAGGCGAGGGTGGTGCTGGCGGGGGCGGGGAAGATCGGGGAAGCGATCGTGGCGCTGCTCTCGGCAACGGGCGACTACGAGGTCACGGTCGTCGAGCAGGACGGCGAGCGCCTGCGGGCCTTCGCGCGCGAGGGGCTTCGCACCCACGCGTGCTCGCTCGCGCGGCCGGAGGAACTGGTGCCGGTGCTGGCGGGGCAGGACGCGGTCGTCTCCGCGTGCCCGTACCACCTCACCCCGCTCGTCGCCCGCGCGGCGCGGGAGGCCGGCGTGCACTACTTCGACCTCACCGAGGACGTCGAGTCCACGCGCGTCGTGAAGCGCCTCGCCGAGGGCGCGCACACCGCCTTCGTGCCGCAGTGCGGCCTCGCGCCGGGCTTCATCTCGATCGCGGCGCACGAGGCCACGCGCGGCTTCGAGAGCCTGCGCGACGTGCGCCTGCGCGTGGGCGCTCTGCCGCTCTTCCCCAGCAACGCGCTCAAGTACAACCTCACCTGGAGCACCGAGGGCCTCATCAACGAGTACCTGAACCCCTGCGAGGCGATCGTCGACGGGGCGCTTCGCGAGGTGCCGGCGCTGGAGGGGCTGGAGGCCTTCTCGCTGGACGGCGTGGCCTACGAGGCCTTCAACACCTCCGGCGGGCTGGGGACGCTCTGCGAGACGCTCGCGGGGCGCGTCGAGAACCTCGACTACAAGACGGTGCGCTACCCCGGCCACCGCGACATCGTGAAGATCCTCGTGCGCGACCTGCGGCTGGGGCGGCACCGAGAGGTGCTGAAGGAGGTCTTCGAGGCGGCGATCCCGATGACGCTGCAGGACCTCGTGCTCGTCCTCGTCACGGTGACGGGCCACAAGGGCGGGCGCCTCGTCGAGGAATCGTTCCTGCGCAAGATCCACGCGAAGCGCGTGGGCGGGCGGCACCTGTCCGCGATCCAGCTCACCACGGCGGCGGGCGTGTGCGCCATGGTCGACCTGCACCGGGAAGGCAGGCTCCCGCAGGCGGGCTTCGTGCGGCAGGAGGACGCGCCGCTCGCGGACTTCCTCGCCAACCGCTTCGGCCGCCACTACGCGGGGGAGACCGCGGCGCAGGCGCCGGTCGCGCCGCGCGCCGAGCCGCTCGCCGCCTGAAGGCGCGCGGGCACGTCGATCCCGACGGCCCCGATGCGCCTGCGGCCGCTCGCGATGTGGGCGCCGGGCTTCCGGTTCGCGAACCGCCGCGGGGATGCCGTGGGCCAAGGGGCAGGGCGTGTATCGTTTCGCGATGGATTCCGACCACCCGCTGCGCCGGGCCCTGCCGATGTTCCTCCTCGCCGGGCTGTGCTTCAGCACGCTCGACGCGACCGCCAAGTACCTCATCCGCGATCACACGCTCTTCATCATCGTGTGGGCGAGGTACGCGGGGCAGATGCTCGTGGCCACGCCCATCGCCTGGCGCATGGGCGGGCCGGGCTTCTGGCGCACGCGTCATCCGCAGGTGCAGCTCGCGCGCTCGCTCTGCCTCGTGGTGGCGACGGCCTGCTTCTTCGGGGGCCTTCGCTACCTGCCGCTGGCGGAGGGCTCGGCGATCGCCTTCCTCGCGCCCATGTTCGCCATCGCCCTGTCGATGCCGGTGCTGGGCGAGCGGCCCACGCGCGCGCAGGTGGTGTCCGCGGTCGCGGGGTTCGCCGGCATCCTGATCCTCGTGCGGCCCGGGTCGGCGGTCTTCCATCCGGCGACGGCGCTCATCGTGCTGGCGGCGATATCGAACGCCTTCTACCAGCTCCTCACCCGCAGGGTCCCGCGGGATTCGGCGCACACCACGCTCTTCTACTCGGCGCTGGTCGGCACGGCGCTGCTCTCGGCCGCCCTGCCCTTCGCCGACGCGCCGGCGCGGATCACGCTGCGTGACGGCGCCATCCTCGTCGCGCTGGGGCTGCTCGCGGGGCTGGGCCACGGCCTGCTGATCGGCGCCTACCTGCGCGCGCCGGCTTCCCTCGTCGCGCCCTTCACCTACCTGCAGATGATCTGGGCGACGGCCTACGGCTACGCGGTGTTCGGGCAGCTGCCCGACGGCCTCTCCGCCCTGGGCATGGCGGTGATCGTCGCGAGCGGCGTGGCGCTCTTCGTGCGCGAGACGCGCCGGCGCCGCCGCCGCACCCCGTCGGCCGGGCGCCCGGGCTAGCGGCGGGGCTTGGGCGCGGGCGCCTCGGCGGGCGCCGCCTTCTCCGGCTTGCGTTCGCCGCCGCGCAGCTCGTCCTGGAGGAAGCGGTAGCGGCCGTGCAGGATGCACCCGCGCATGCCCGGCTCGCAGCGGGCGCCGCGGACGAGCTGGCACACCCCTTCGGCGTCGTGCGGGCAGGACCAGGAGCTCATGGGGAGATTGTGGCCTTCCTTCGCGCGGCCGCCAAGCGCGGCCGGGGCCCTCAGCCGCGGGGCACCTTGAGGATCTCCAGCACCTGGCGGAACCGCGGGTGCTCGCAGCCGCGCAGCCACTCGAAGACGATCGTCTCCACGCTCGCGAGCACGGCGCCGGACTGGCGCAGCCTCGCCATCGCGAGGTCATGGTCGTCGGGATGGCGCGAGCCGCAGGCGTTGGCCGCCACCCACACGCGAAGCCCCGCGCGCTGCAGGCCGTGCGCGGTCTGCATCAGGCACACGTGGGTCTCGCAGCCGGCCACGACCACGTCGGTGGGCGCATCCGGCCCGCCCGCGCGCAGCACGTCCGCCAGCCCGTCCTCGCAGGCGTCGAAGTGCCTCTTGGCGAGCGTGGCCTCGCAGCGGCGCTGGATCTCGGGCGCGTTGGGACCCAGGCCCTGCGGGTTCTGCTCGGTGCCGATCACGCGGATGCCCAGCGCCCGGGCGCAGTCGGCGAGCCGCGCGGCCTCCGCCATCGCCTCCTGCCCGCGGTGGATGGAAGGAAGCAGCCGCTGCTGGTAGTCCACCAGCACGACGGCCGAGCGCGCGGGGTCGGGAAGGGCGTTCACGGAACCCTCAGCCCAGCAGGACGTTCACGATGGCGTTGCCGATGCCCACCAGCGCCGCGCCCGAGATGAGGCCGGCGCAGATGGGCTCGCAGCCTTCCACCCAGAAGTCGTGGCCCTTGGTGCCGGGCACGGGATTGCGGCGCTTGGTCCACCAGAAGATCATCGCGCCCACCCACATCGCGAAGGTGGCCTCCGGCGGCAGCACCACGCCCAGCCCGATGGAGACGGCCGAGAGCGGAAAGCGCCCCTTGGTGACGATCTTGGCCACCTCGATCGCCACGGCGCAGGCGGCCGCCACCACCATCGAGACGATGGCCGAGGGCGCGAGGCTGGTGAGGCCCTTGGTGATCAGGTCCGCGACCCCCTTCCACTGCAGCGCCGCCGGCATCGCGAACTGCTCCGAGACGATGGTGGCCGTCGAGCGCACGCCGTTCGCGTCGGCCGGCAGGAACAGCAGGAAGTAGAGGGGCACGCAGGCGAGCGCCCCGGCGAAGAGCCCGATCACGTGCCCGATGGCCTGCTGGCGGGGCTTCGCCCCCAGCATGTAGCCCGGCTTGATGTCCGAGAGCAGGTTCGCGGCATTGGAGGAGATCTCGGCCGTCATCCCCGCCGGGATGAGGTTGCTGGCCGGGTTGGCACGGTCCACGGCGCCCATGGTGAACTGCGTGATCTTGGAGAGCGCCCCGGTCGGCGTCCACGAGGTGAGCGCCATCGAGTTGGTGCAGATGACGGTCAGCACGAAGATGAGCGGCAGCGACACCAGCGCCAGCAGCCAGGGCACGCCGAAGAACTCGTGCGTGATCCACACGCCGATGGCGCTGAAGACCGGCACGCCCACCCAGCTCATCCACAGGGGCAGCTCGATGTGGGCGAGCACGTCTGTGCCCTTGTCTTTCGCGCCGCCCTTGAGCGAGCGCCAGGCGCTGCGGAAGAGCTCCGGGCGGCCGGCGAGGCTCACGAGGGAGCCCACGACCATCATCGTGACGCCCCACCACAGCGACCACTGGTTCACGATCTCGGCGCGGTTGATTGGGATGACGGCGCCCGTGGCGGAGACGCGCGGCACGATGTCGCCCGCGCTGATCATGATGGGGGCGAGGATCGCGAAGTTCACGAACGCGCCCAGCAGGCAGCTCGTGGCGATGGCGATGCCCATGAGGCCGCCCACGCCCAGCATGGCGACGTCGAGCGTGAGGCGCAGCCCCAGCTGGCGCACGTCGGTGCCGAGGATGCTCGGGATCCACCAGCCCGACTTGGCCGCCGCCGCGTAGTAGTAGGCGTCGAGCCGCTCGGAGAAGTGCCACGGCTCCTTGAGGCCCGCCCAGCGGTCCATCATCAGCAGCTTGAACTGGACGAGCTTCATCCAGCCGTCGCTCACGATCATCTGGTAGGTGCCGGCCGCGACCGCCGTCCACCCGAGGAGCTTCGCCTTGAACATGCCGGCCGTGGCCGCCCCCGTGTAGAGGGCGTCCAGGACCACGCCGCAGGCGCGCCCCTCGGGGAAGGGCAGCTGCTCGTCGTTGATGAAGCGGCGCTTCATCGGGAAGGCGAGGAGCACGCCGATCACCGAGATCACGATCATCCAGATGACCATCTGCCACCACGGGACGATGCGCTCCGTCACCAGCATGTAGGCGGCGAAGCTCGAGGTGAGCGGCGTCACCACGTAGCCGGCGGCGGTCGCGATGGACTGCGTGCAGTTGTTCTCGAGGATGGTGTAGTCGGCGGCGAGCCCCGCCCCGTGCATGATGCGGAAGATCGCGAAGGCGAGGATCACCGAGGTGAGGCCCACGCCGATGGTGATCCCGGTCTTGCCGGCGATGTAGAGCCCGGTGGCGGCGAGCGCGCCGCCCAGCACGAAGCCGGTGAGGCCGGAGCGCAGGGTGAGCTGCGGCATGTCGCCGCGGAACACGGTTGCGAACCACCACTGGTCCTTCTGCGCCCGCGACCAGGTGCGGACTTGTTCCTCGGTGAGCTGGATGAGCGCCATGGGTCCTCGTGGGTAGCGTCGTGGGGTGCGGCGCGAGGCCCGGGTGGGGCGGCTCGCGCCGGACGCGAGAATACAGCAATCGGCCCGCCGGGCCCGGGCCTAGCGCAGGCTGAGGCGGCGCTGCGTCTCGGCGGTGAACTCCTCCATCTCCGGGTCGAGGGCGCTGCGGGAGGAGACGATGCCCACGGGCTCGCCGTTCTCCACCACGGGCATGTGGCGGAAGCCCTGCTCGTGCATGGCGAGCAGGACGCGGCCGAAGATCTCGTTGGGCTCGACCGTCACCGGGTCCGGGGTCATCACCTCGCCGATGGTCGTGGCCTGCGGGTCGCGGCCGGCCGCGATGACGCGGAAGACCGCGTCGCGCTCGGTGAAGATGCCCACGAGGCGCTTCTCGGTGACCACCATGACGGCGCCCACGTTCTTCTTCACCATGAGCTTCGCAGCCTTCGCGACCGTCGTCCCGGGCGGGGCGACGAGGAGCTTCTTGCGCTCCATGACGCTCTTGACCCGCATGCTGTACATGTCCGGCCTCCTCCGTGTTTCGTCCGAGGCTAGAGGTGGGGCCCCTCCGAGGGATTGACGGGGATCAAGCTTCCTTCGCTCAGCGCCCCTTGAAGGCGATGCGGTAGATCGCGTCGGCG
The DNA here is from genome assembly GCA_019634955.1 of Burkholderiales bacterium. GTDB lineage: Bacteria > Pseudomonadota > Gammaproteobacteria > Burkholderiales > Usitatibacteraceae > FEB-7. The sequence continues at coordinate 21,804 of JAHCAK010000027.1, read as the reverse complement.
TGGTCGTCGGAGACGAGGAGCGCCCCGTCGGGCATCACCTGCACGTCCACCGGCCGGCCCCAGGCGCGGTCGGTCTCCGGGTCGAGGAAGCCCTCGGCGAAGACGCCGTAGCCGACGACCTTTCCCCCTTCCACCTTCGCCCGCATCACCCGGTAGCCGCTCTTGCGGGAGCGGTTCCAGGAGCCGTGCTCGGCGATGAAGGCCTGGTGGCGGTACTCGGCGGGGAACATCGCCCCGGTGTAGAAGCGCATGCCCAGCGAGGCCACGTGCGCGCCGAAGCGCTGCGCCGGCGGCGTGAACTCCGCGCACTTGCGCGCCTTGCCGAAGTCCGGGTCGGGGATGTCGCCGCCGTGGCAGTGCGGGAAGCCGAAGTGCATCCCCGGCCTCGGGGCGTGGTTCAGCTCGTCCGGCGGCACGTCGTCGCCCATCATGTCGCGGCCGTTGTCGGTGAACCACAGCTCCTTCGTGACGGGGTGCCAGTCGAAGCCGACGGTGTTGCGCACGCCGCGCGCGACCACCTCCATCGCGGAGCCGTCGGGCTTGAGGCGCGTGATCGACGCGTAGGGGTCCTCGCGGTCGCAGACGTTGCAGGGCGCGCCCACCGGGACGTAGAGCCAGCCGTCGGGGCCGAAGCGGATGAATTTCCAGCCGTGGTGGCGGTCCGTGGGGTACCTGTCGTAGACGAGCGCGGGCTTCGGCGCCTTCGGCAGCGACGCCTCGATCGCGTCGTAGCGCCACACGCGGCTCACCTCGGCCACGTAGAGGGCGCCGTCCTTTAGCGCCACCCCGTTGGGCATGTTGAGGCCGCTCGCGATCGTGACGGTCTCCAGCGCCTTCGTGCCGTCGTGGCGGATGGCGTAGACGTTGCCGGCCGAGCGCGTGCCGACGAAGAGCCAGCCCTTGTCGCCCAGCGCCATGGAGCGGGCGTTCCTCACGCCCTCGGCGAAGACGGTGATCTCGAAGCCCGGCGGCAGCTTCACGCGCTCGATGGGCGGGGCGGCCGCGGCCGCGGTGGCGAAGGCGAGGGCGGGGAGGAGGGCTCGAAGTCTCATGGCGTCACGCGGCGACGAAGCGAAGCTCGGAGGCGGGAATCGCGAGCGAGATGGCGGTGCCCGGCGCGATCGGCGCGCGCCCGCGGGCGTGCGGGATGTCGGCGATCACGAGCCCGGCGCCCACGCGGATCTCGTAGCGCAGGAACTCGCCCAGGAACTCGGCGTTCTCGACGGCGCCGCGCAAGGAGAGCGCTTCGGGGCCGGCGGCGTCGACCACGCTCACCGCGTGCGGGCGGAAGGCGAGGTCATGCTCGCCCGCGGGCGGCTCCACGCCCGCCGGCAGCGCCACCCGGCCCAGCTTCTCCGAGGCGAAGCGCAGCGCCCCGCCCTCCCGCTCGAAGCGCCCCGCGAAGAGGTTCACCGAGCCCACGAACTGGGCCACGAAGCGGTTCACCGGGAAGTCGAAGAGCTCCATCGGCGTGCCGACCTGCTGGATCACCCCCTCGTCCATCACCGCCACGCGGTGGCAGGTGGTGAGGGCCTCGATCTGGTCGTGGGTGACGAAGATCGTGGTGATGCCCAGTCGGCGCTGCAGCTTCACCAGCTCCTGGCGCGTCTGCACGCGCAGCCTGGCGTCGAGGTTGGAGAGCGGCTCGTCCAGCAGCAGCACCTGCGGCTCGATCGCGAGCGTGCGGGCGATCGCCACGCGCTGCTGCTGGCCGCCGGAGAGCTGCCCCGGGCGGCGCGCGCCGTACCCGGCGAGCCCCACGAGGTCCAGCGCGGCGGCCACCTTCTCGCGGACCTGCGCGCGCGGCAGGCGCCGCTCCTCGAGCCCGAAGGCCACGTTCTGCTCGACCGTCATGTGCGGCCAGAGCGCGTAGTTCTGGAACACCATGCCGACGTCGCGCTTCCACGGCGGCGTGCCGGTGACGTCGCGCCCGCCGATCAGCACCTCGCCCGCCTGGTGCTGGTTGAAGCCGGCGATGAGGCGAAGCAGCGTGGACTTGCCCGACCCCGAGGGGCCCAGCAGCGCGAAGAACTCGCCCGGCTCCACGGAGACGGAGATGTCCTTGAGCACCTGCGTGGCGCCGAAGGAGAGCGCCACGTGGCGGATGTCGACCCCGACGGGATTCATTGGCCACCTCCGGACTGGTGCGGCGAGCGCGCCGCGACGAGACGGTGCGAGACGTAGGTGCCGAAGGCCACGAGCGCCACGGCGATCACGCCGAGCGCCGCGCCGGGCCCGCGTCCCAGCACCGACTGGAAGTACAGGTAGATGCCGTAGGACATGGGCGCCATGCTCTCGCGGCTGGTGAGCAGGATCGTCTCCGAGATCTCGGCCGCGGCCGTGATGAAGCTCGTGACGAAGCCGGCGAGGATCCCGCCCATCATGAGGGGGATCACGACGCGCCGGATGGTGTTCCACCGCCCGGCGCCCAGGTTCTCGGCCGCCTCCTCGAGCGCCGGGTGCACCTGCGTCAGCGCCGCCATGCACGATCGCAGCGCGTACGGCAGGCGCCGCACCGCGTAGGCCAGCACGAAGATCACCCAGCTCGCCGTGAGCGCGCCCCCGCCGAAGGGCAGCTCCACGCCCTTGAAGGTGCGCAGGTACCCGATGCCCAGCACCAGCCCCGGCATGGCGAGCGCGATGGTGACGAGGTGGTCGAGCAGCTGCCGCCCGGGCAGCTTCGTGCGCAGCACGATGTAGGCGATCGCGGTGCCGAGCGCCACGTCCAGCAGGGCCGCGAGCCCGCAGTAGAGGAAGGTGTTCCAGATCATCTGCTTCGATTCCGTGAACACCGTGGCGTAGTGGGCGAGCGTGAGCTGCTCCGGCAGGACCGTGAAGCTCCACACCTTTGAGATCGACAGCAGCAGGATCCCCAGGTGCGGCGAGAGCACCAGCAGCAGCATGCCGGCGATCCAGCCGTAGGCGAGGAGCGCCTGCCACGGCGTGAGACGGCGCCTGGGCGCCTGCACGCCGCCGCGCGAGACGAGCGCGTAGTCGCGCCGCTTCACGAACCACCACGAGCCGCCCATCGCGCCGATGGAGAAGGCCACCAGGATCACGCAGATCACGTAGCCGATGGGGTCTTCCAGGCCGATGGAGGTCACGCGCAGGTAGGCCTGCGGCGCCAGCATGTTGGTGACGTTGAGCACGAGCGGCGTGCCCAGGTCGTCGAACACCTTGATGAAGACCAGCGACGCCCCGGCCACGTAGCCGGGCATCGCCAGCGGGAAGACCACCTTGCGGAAGAGCCGCCAGCCCGAGGCGCCGAGGTTCTGCGCCGCCTCCTCCATGGACGAATCGATGTTGGCGAGCGCGGCCGAGAGGTTGAGCAGGATGAAGGGGAAGTAGTGCAGCGTCTCGACGAAGATCACGCCGTTGAGCCCCTCCATCAGCGGCAGCGTCACGCCGAACGCGTCCTTGAGGATGAGATTCACGGAGCCCGAGCGCCCGAACAGGAGCTGCATCGCCGCCGCGCCCACGAACGCAGGCATCACCAGCGGCAGCACGCCGAGGGTCTGCACGAGGATCGCGCCGCGGAACTGGAAGCGCACCGTGAGGTAGGCGAGCGGCACGGCGATGAGCGTGCCGAGCCCGACGGTCATCCCGGCCACGTAGAGGCTGTTGGCGAACGACTCCCGCATGAGCGAGATCTCGTGGAACGCCGCGAAGTGGGCGAGCGTGAATCCCCCGTGCCCGTCGGAGAAGGCGGTGTACACCACCGCCACCACGGGGATGACGAGGAACGCGACGAGGAACGCGGCGATCGCGAGCGCGATCGCCACGATGCCCGGGTGGGTGCGCACCCGGGGCTACTTTGCGTTGTTGGCGAGCTCCACGGCCCGGGCGTAGTTGGCCTTGGCCCTGGCCGCCCACTCCTCCTCGACCTTCGCCTTGGCCTTGGAGGCCTCGGCGTCCGTCTTCTTCGCCTTGAAGAGGGCGAGGAGCTTCGGGTCGGCCGCCTGCTTCTCGTCGACGACGGGGGTGAGGACGAGCTTGCGGGCCTCGTCGAGCTGCGCGCTCTTCTTCCCGCCCAGGCGCTTCTCGGCGTCGTAGATGGCCTTCATGGCCGCCACGAGTTCCTTGTGCCGGAAGGTGACCTGCTGGTCGAAGAGGGAGACGACGACGTAGTAGCGCGACTCCGACAGGTTGGAGTCGAAGTTCACCTTGGCCTGGATCTTCCCGCCGAAGGGATTGGGGTAGCCGGCGGGCGCCTTGGCGTAGACCGACGGCAGCACCGGCAGGCGGCTGATCTCCTTCTGCAGCAGGAGCATCTGGCCTTCCTCGGAGAGGGTGAACTCGATGAAGCGCATGCCGGCGTCCTTCGACTTCGCGCCGTCGATGAGCGCGATGTTGGCCGGCACGATGGCGGTGACGGACGGGTAGACGAACTCGACCGGCATGCCGGAGTTCTTGGCCGCCAGGCCGAAGAAGTCGATCACCAGGCCGATGCCGAACTGGCCGTTGTTCACGCCGTCGGGGACGCCGAAGCTCCTTTCCGTGATGGCCGCGCTGTTGCCGCAGATGGCGAGCAGCTGCTCCCAGCCCTTCGTCCAGCCCTCGCCCTGCAGGATCGTCTCCACGGTGAGGTGGGTGGTGCCGGAGCGCGAGGGGCTCGAGATCGCCAGGTGGCCGAAGTAGACGGGCTTCACGAGGTCGGCCCACTCCTTCGGCTCCGGCAGGTTGTTCGCCTTCACGTAGCGGGTGTTCCACATGAGGCCGTACCCCGCGAGCGCCTGGCCGCGGTAGTAGCCCTCGGGATCGTTCACCGGGTAGTTGCCGACCTTGGCGGGGATGGCGGGGTTGCCGGGGCCGATCTTCGCCAGCAGCTTCGAGCTGGAGAGCACCTCGAAGGCGTCCGGCGCGGAGGCCCAGAACACCTCCGGGCGGGTGCCGGCGGCCTGCTCGCGCACGTAGGCGATGCCGGCGGCGGTGTTCTTGTTGAGGATCTCGACCTTGTCCTGCGGGTACTTCGCCTCGTAGGCCTTCTTGTAGGCGGTGGTGATCTCCTTGGGGAAGGAGGTCACGACGGTCACGGTGTCGGCGGCGGCGGCGAAAGGCAGGCAGGCGAGGGCCAGCGCGAGGGCGCGGATGGCGGGCGTTTTCATGGGGTTCCTCCGAGGGTGGACTTGTGCGGCGTTTGGGGCGATTCTAGCAGCCGTCTCCCCGCTTTCCGATACGACCCCCGCCGCCCCCTGACCCCATGGCCGAACTCGTCTTCCGCGAGGACGCCTACGCCCGCGCCTGCCGTGCGCGCGTGGTCGCTTCCACACCGGCCGGCATCGAGCTGGACCGCACCGTCTTCTACCCCACCGGCGGCGGCCAGCCCGGGGACTCGGGCCTGCTCGTGCGCGCCGACGGCGCGCGCGTGCGCATCGCCAACGCGGTGAAGGGCGAGGGGCCGGACGCGGTGCTGCACCTGCCGGCCCCCGGCGAGGCGCTGCCGGCCGTGGGCGAGGAGGTCGAGGCGGCCCTCGACTGGGATCGGCGCTACCGCCACATGCGCTTCCACACGGCGCTGCACCTGCTGTGCGCCGTCGTGCCGGCTCCCGTCACCGGCGGGCAGGTCGCCGAGGACAAGGCGCGCCTCGACTTCGACATCGAGATGGACCGGTTGGTGAAGGAGACGATCGAAGAGAACTTGAACCGACTGGTCGCCGAGGGCCACGCCGTGCGTCCGCGCTGGATCACCGAGGCCGAGCTGGACGCCCGCCCGGAGCTGGTGCGCACGATGAGCGTGCAGCCGCCGCGCGGGCAGGGCGCGGTGCGCGTGCTGGAGATCGAGGGCGTGGACCTGCAGCCCTGCGGCGGCACGCACGTGGCCGGCACGCGCGAGGTGGGGCGGCTCGCGGTCGTGAGGATACGCAGCGAGGGCGCGCGAAACCGGCGCGTCACGCTCGGTTTCGCCTGAAATGCGCAGTGCCCGACCCCATCCCGCTGCGCAGGCGGCACCGGTGTTAGGCTCCCGGAACGACCGCCCCGTCCCCCGCCATCGCCCATGGCCGTCACGCCGCACGACCCGCTGAAGCGCAGCACCGCCGAGGTCCTGGACGACCCCGTCGCCCACGCGGCGCTCTTCGACGCCTTCCCCAGCCTCGTGTGGTGCGCGGGCGCCGACGGCGGCTGCAGCTTCGTGAACCAGGCCTGGGAGGACTACACCGGCCGCCGGCTGGCGCACGAGCGGGGCACCGGCTGGCTCGTCTCGGTGCACCCGGAGGACCGCGAGGCGCTGCGCCGCGAGTGGGGCGAGGCCTTCGGGCTGCGCCGGCGCCTGGACACCGAGTTCCGCCTGCGCCGCGGGGCGGGCGACTACGGCTGGGTCCACCACACCGCCGAGCCCGTCACCGATGAGACGGGCCGCCTCGCCGGCTACCTCGGCACCTGCCACGACATCAGCGAGCGGCGCAACGCCGAGCTCGCGGCGCGGGCGCGGGCGCAGGAGATCCGCCTGCTCGCCGACAACGTGCCGGTGCTCATCTCGCACTTCAGCCACGACCTGCGCTGCCTCTTCGCCAACAAGGCCTACGCGGGCTTCTGGGGCTGGAACGTCGACTCGGTGATCGGCCGCACCGTCGAGGAGATCATCGGCGCCGAGGGCTTCCGCGAGATCGAGCCCTACATCCGCCGCGTCCTGTCGGGGGAGACGGCGACCTACGAGCGCCAGCTGCGCACCGCGGACGGCGGCACGCGCGTGATCGAGGTGAACCTGCTGCCCCAGCTCGACGAGGCGGGCAAGGCGATCTCCGCGTTCGTGCTCATCTCCGACATCACGCGCCACCGGCTCTCCGAGCAGGCGGTGCGCGAGAGCGAGGAGCGCCTGCGCAAGTTCTCGGACGCAACCCACGAGGGCATCGTCTTCCACGAGAACGGCATCATCACCGACTGCAACGACGCGGGGCTCCGGCTCATCGGCTACCGCTACGAGGAGCTGGTGGGCCGGCCCGTGCTCGACTTCGTGGCGCCGGAATCGCGCGACACCGTGCTCAACAACATCCGCCTGGGCTACGAGCGCGGCTACGAGGGCTTCATCGTCCACAAGGACGGCACCCGGGTCGCCGTGGAGATGACGGGCAAGGTGATGCCGTACAAGGGCAAGCCGTACCGCATGACGGTGATCCGCGACATCCGCGACCGCAAGGAGGCGGAGGCCCGCATCCAGTTCCTCGCGCACCACGACACGCTCACGGGGCTGCCCAACCGCGTGCTCCTCATGGACAGGCTGGAGTTCATCCTCGCCTCGGCGCGGCGGCGCGAGGCGCGCGTTGGCGTGCTGTTCATCGACCTCGACAACTTCAAGACGGTGAACGACTCGCTCGGCCACGCGGCCGGCGACTCCCTGCTGCGCCAGGTGGCCTCGCGCATCGAGGGGGCGCTGCGCTCGGTGGACGTGGTCTCGCGCCTGGGCGGCGACGAGTTCCTCGTGGTGCTGCCGGATCTCGAGAGCGAGCAGGCGCCGGTGGCGGTGGCGGAAAAGCTCCTCGCGGTGGTGAGCGAGCCGGTGACGCTGGAGGGGCAGGTCCTGTCGGTGAGCCCGTCGATCGGCATCGCCGTGTTCCCGCGCGACGGCACCACGGCCGACACGCTCATCCGCAACGCCGACGCCGCCATGTACCTCGCCAAGGACCGCGGCCGCAGCAACTTCCAGTTCTTCAGCGAGCGGCTCTCGCAGACCGCGTTCAACACGCTGTCGCTGGAATCGCGCCTGCGGGAGGCCATCCGCGACGAGGCCTTCGTGCTGCACTATCAGCCGCAGGTGCGCGTGGACACCGGGCGCTTCGTGGGCGTGGAGGCGCTCATCCGCTGGCCGCAGAAGGACGGCCCGCCGGTGATGCCCAACGACTTCATCCCCATCGCCGAGCAGCGCGGCCTCATCATGCCCATCGGCGCGTGGGCGCTTCGCCAGGCGTGCCGCCAGAACCGCATGTGGCAGCTGGCGGGCCTGCCGCGCGTGCCGGTGGCGGTGAACCTCTCGGCCATCCAGTTCAAGCAGAGGAACCTCATCGCCGAGGTCGAGCGGGCCCTGGACGACACGGGGCTCGACGCCGCGTGGCTCGAGTTCGAGCTGACCGAGAGCATGCTCATGGACGAGACGCCGGAGCTCGTGCGCACGATGGACGGGCTGCGCGCCCTCGGCGTGAAGCTCGCCATCGACGACTTCGGCACGGGGCACTCCTCGCTCGCGCACCTCAAGCGCTTCCCCATCGACAAGCTGAAGATCGACCGCACCTTCGTGCGCGACATCGCCACCGACCCCGACGACCGTGCCATCACGGCGGCCATCGTCGACCTCGCGCGCGCCATGGGCATCACCTCGATCGCCGAGGGCGTGGAGGCCGAGGCGCAGCTCGACTTCCTCCTGCAGCGCGGCTGCGACGAGATGCAGGGCTTCCTCGTGAGCCGCCCGCTCGCCCCGGCCGACTGCGCCGCGTGGATGGCCGCGCACCGCGACGCGCCGCCGGGCGAGGGCACGGCCGCCCCCCGCAGCGCGTGACCCGGCGGGGGTCCCGCCGCATCGGGTAGGATGGCCGTCCCCCCGAGGATGCGAGGATCTCCCCGATGCCCCCAGCCGACGCCGCCGACGCCGAGAAGAAGAAGGACGAGACCCGCGAGCCGCCGCCCGCCGACAAGGTGGTGGTCACGCGCCAGCGCGTGCGCCTCGGCGGGCGCGACCTCGACTGCACGGTGACCTGCGGCACGCTGGTGCTGCGCGAGGAGAGCGCGAAGGAGGGCAAGGCCGAGGCCGACAAGCCGCGCGCGAGCGTCTTCTTCGTCGCCTACACGCTCGACGGCGCCGAGCCGGGCGTTCGCCCCGTCACCTTCTCGTTCAACGGCGGCCCCGGCTCGAGCTCGGTGTGGCTGCACCTGGGGCTCCTGGGCCCGAAGCGGGTCGAGCTGGACGACGAGGGGCGCGCGCCGCCCCCGCCCGGCCGGCTCGTGGACAACGAGCACTCGCTGCTGGACCGCTCCGACCTCGTCTTCATCGACCCGGTGGGCACCGGCTACAGCCGCATGGTCGCCGGCGAGAAGGTCGACGAGTTCCACGACTACCGGCGCGACCTCGAGAGCGTGGGCGAGTTCATCCGCCTCTATTGCTCGCGCTACGGGCGCTGGGCGAGCCCGAAGTACCTCATCGGGGAATCCTACGGCACGACGCGCGCGGCCGGCCTCTCGGGGCACCTGCTGGAACGGCACGGGATGTACCTGAACGGGCTGATGCTCGTGTCGTGCGCGCTCGACTTCTCGGTGCTGCGCTTCGACGCCAACAACGACCTGCCGCCGGTGCTCTTCCTGCCGACCTACGCCGCGACCGCCTGGTACCACGGCCGGCTCGCGCCGGACCTGCAGGCGAAGCCGCTGCGCGCCGTGCTGGACGAGGCGGAAGCCTTCGCCTCGGCGCGCTACGCGCAGGCGCTCTTCCGCGGCTCGCGGCTCGCGGCGCCCGAGCGCGAGGCGATCGCGCGCGAGGTGGCGCGCTACACGGGGCTCTCGCCCGAGTACGTCCTGCGCACCAACCTGCGCGTGGACATCCACCGCTACACCAAGGAGCTGCTGCGCGCCGAGGGCCGCACCGTCGGCCGGCTGGACAGCCGCTTCACGGGGGCGGACCGCGATGCCGCCGGCGAGCACTACGAGTTCGACCCGGGGTTCGCGGCCATCTTCGGCGCCTACGCCGCGGCGATGAACGACTACGTGCGCCGCGAGCTGCGCTACGAGGAGGACGCCCCCTACGAGGTGCTGAAGGGCCTGTACCTCAACTGGGGCTGGAAGGACTTCGCCAACCGCTACGTGGGCGTCGGCGAGACGCTGCGCAAGGCGCTCGCCATGAACCCGCACATGCGCGTGCTGGTCGCCAACGGCTACTACGACTTCGCCACGCCGCACTTCGCGAGCGACTACACCTTCGACCACCTCGGCATGGACGAGGGCCTGCGGGAGCGCTTCCGCGTCTCGTACTACGAGGCGGGGCACATGATGTACGTGCACAAGCCGTCGCTCGGGCGCCTCGCCGCCGAGCTGCGGGAGTTCGTCTCGGCCTAGCGCCCGCCGTGGCGGGCCAGCGCCCAGGCGACGTGCTCCCGCACGAGGGGCGAAGGGTGGCCGGCGCGGGCGTGGAGGGCGGCCAGCACCGCGGGGGTGGAAGGCGCGTTGCCGAGGGCGACGGCGATGTTGCGCAGCCACCGCTCGTGGCCGATGCGGCGGATGGCGCTGCCCTCGAGGCGGGCGGCGAACTCGGCCTCGGTCCAGGCGAAGAGGCCCGCGAGCGCGGCCGCGTCCAGCCCGTTTCGCGGCGCGAAGTCGGGGGCCGCACCCACGCGGGCGTACTTGTTCCAGGGGCAGGCGAGCTGGCAGTCGTCGCAGCCGTAGATGCGGTTGCCCATGGCCTCGCGGAACTCCGGCGGGATGGGCCCGGGGTTCTCGATGGTGAGGTAGGAGATGCAGCGGCGCGCGTCCAGCTGGTACGGCGCCACGATGGCGCGCGTGGGGCAGGCGTCGATGCAGCGCTCGCAGGTGCCGCAGTGCGCGCTCGCGGGCGCGTCCCTCGCGAGATCCAGGCCCACGAAGAGCTCGCCGAGGAAGTAGGCCGAGCCCGCCTCGCGCGAGAGCAGCAGCGTGTGCTTGCCGCGCCAGCCGAGCCCGGCGCGCGCGGCGAGCGCCACCTCCATCACCGGGGCGCTGTCGGTGAAGGCGCGGTAGGTGAAAGGCCCGAGCTCGGCGACCATGCGGTCGGCGAGCTTCTGCAGCCGCGCGCGCAAGACCTTGTGGTAGTCGCGGCCGAGGGCGTAGCGCGAGACGTAGCCCGCCTCGGCGTCGGCCAGCGCCTCGTCCGCGTCGCGCGCGCCGGCCGGCCAGTAGTCCAGGCGCACGCTCACCACGCTCGCCGTGCCGGGGACCAGCTCCGCCGGCCGCGCGCGGCGCGCGCCGTGGCGTGCCATATAATCCATCGCGCCGTGCCAGCCGCGGCCGAGCCACTCGAGGAGCCGCGCCTCCTCCTCGGCCAGCTCGATGCCGGCGATGGCCACGGCGTCGAAGCCGGCCTCGCGGCCCCACTGCTTGACGAGCGCCGACAACGCGGCGGGAGAATGGCCCGTGCCCATGGCCTGCGATGGTAGCCCGAAGCGCCCCGCCTTCCCCGTGACCCCCCTTTTCCTTCCCGACGAGAACGCCACCCTGGCCTTGGGCGCTGCCCTCGCGCCGGGGCTCGCGCCCGGCATGGTGATCACGCTGCGCGGGGAGCTCGGCGCGGGCAAGACGACGCTCGTGCGCGGGCTGCTGCGGGCGCTGGGCCACGCCGGCCGCGTGAAAAGCCCCACCTACACGCTGGTTGAAGTTTACGAACTTTCTAGGTTAAGCTTGTATCACTTTGATTTTTATCGGTTCCACGACCCATCGGAATGGATCGACGCGGGGTTCCGGGACATCTTCAACGGGCGCAACGCCTGCCTGGTCGAGTGGCCGGAGCGCGCCCAGGGGCAGCTGCCGCCCGCGGACCTCGACATCGCGCTCGCGGTGACGGAGCCGGGGCGCTCGGCCACGCTCGTCGCCTGCTCGCCCGCGGGGGAGCGCTTGCTCGCTGCCTTGCCGCCTTCCTGATCCTCGCGGCCGTCGCGCCCGCCGCGCTCGCGCAGCAGGCCGTCGTCGCCTCGCGCGTGTGGCCCGCCGAGGAATACACCCGCGTCACCTTCGAGACGGCGAAGCCCGTCCGCCACCAGTTCTTCACCGTCCCCGACCCGGCGCGCCTCGTGCTCGACCTCGAGGGCGTGGCGCTCGACGCGGAGCTGAAGAGCATCGTCGCCAAGGTGAGCGGGGACGACCCCTACATCCAGCAGGTGCGCGTGGCGATCAACCGGCCGGGCGTGGCGCGCGTGGTCTTCGACCTCAAGAGCCCGGTGAAGGCCTATGTCTTCCCGCTCGCGCCCGCGGGCGCCTACCGCCACCGCCTCGTGCTCGACCTCTACCCGGAAACGCCGCGCGACCCGCTGCTCGCGCTGGTGCAGCCGCGCCCCGATCCCATCGGCGAGATCGCGCGCGCCCCGGTGCTGGAGTCGCCGCCCGGGGTCGCCGCGGAGCCGGCGGCGAGCGCCCCGCCCGCGCTGCCCGTGGTGCGGCTCGAGCCGCCGAGGGCGGCGGCGGCGAAGCCCGCCGCGGCACCGGCGATCGAGCGCCTGGTGACCGTGGTGATCGATGCCGGCCACGGCGGCGAGGATCCCGGCGCGCGCGGCCGCGGCGGCACGCTGGAGAAGAACGTGACGCTCGCCATCGCCCGGCGCCTCAAGGAGCGCATCGACCGCGAGCCCGGCATGCGCGCCGTCCTCACGCGCGATGGCGACTACTTCATCGGCCTCGCGCAGCGCGTGCAGAAGGCCCGCCGCGTGCACGCCGACCTCTTCGTGTCCGTCCACGCCGACGCCTGGGTGCGGCCCGACGCGCGCGGTTCCTCCGTCTTCGCGCTCTCCGAGCGCGGCGCCACCTCCGCGGCCGCCCGCTGGCTCGCCAAGCGCGAGAACGAGTCCGACCTCATCGGCGGCGTGAACCTCGACGTGAAGGACCCGGTGCTCGCGAGGACGCTGCTCGACCTGTCGCAGACGGCGACCATCAACGACAGCCTCAAGCTCGGCAAGGCGGTGCTGGGCGAGCTGGGCGACATCAACCACCTGCACAAGGCCTCCGTCGAGCAGGCCGGCTTCGCCGTCCTCAAGTCCCCCGACATCCCCTCCATCCTCGTGGAGACGGCCTTCATCTCCAACCCGCAGGAGGAGAAGCGGCTGAAGGACACGGCCTACCAGGAGAAGATGGCCGACGCGATCCTGCAGGGAATCCGCAACTACCTCGCGCAGAACCCGCCGCTCGCGCGCGCGAAGCTGGCGCAGAACCCCTGAGGGGCGCGCTCAGGCGGCGCTGCGGCCGCCGGCCTGCGCGCGCAGCATCGCGGAGGCTTCCAGCGCCGTGAGGGGCTTGGAGAAGAGGTAGCCCTGGAAGGCGTCGCAGCGCAGCCCGCGCAGGAAGTCGAGCTGCGCGCGCGTCTCCACCCCCTCGGCGACGACGCGCAGGCCGAGGCTCCGCGACATGGCGATGATGGCCTCGGTGATCGAGGCGCTGGACGGGTCGCCCGGCGCGTTGGCGATGAAGGAGCGGTCGATCTTCAGCGCCGTGGCGGGCAGGCGCCGCAGCTGCCCGAGCGACGAATAGCCCACGCCGAAGTCGTCCACGGACACCCCCATGCCCACGGAGCGCAGCTGGCCGAGGATCTCGATCGACTGCTCCAGGCTCCTCATGAGCATGGTCTCGGTGATCTCCACCTCGATGCGCCGCGGGTCGGCGCCGGCCTCGCGCACGATCGCGAGCAGCGACGGCACGAGCTTCCTCGACATGAACTGGCGCGGGGAGAGGTTCACCGCCACCGTCACCTCGCGCAGGCCCTCGGCCTCCCATGCCCTCGCCTGCCGGCAGGCGGTGCGGAAGGCCCACTCGCCCAGCTCGACGATGAGGCCCATCTCCTCGGCCACGGCGATGAAGTCGCGCGGGAAGACCTCGCCCTTCACCGGGTCGTTCCAGCGCAGGAGCGCCTCCATCCCGGTGATGCGCCCCGTGGCCACGTCGACCTGCGGCTGGTAGCGCAGGAAGAATTCCTCGTTCTCGATGCCCTTGCGCAGGCGCCCCTCCACCTCGAGGCGGCGCGAGAGCAGGTAGTTCAGGTCGCTCGTGTAGAAGCGCACGGTGTTGCGGCCCGAGTCCTTGGCCTGGTACATCGCGCTGTCGGCGTGCTTGAGCAGGTGGTTCACGTCGGTCGCGTCGCTCGGGTAGTGGCTGATCCCGATCGAGGTCGTGATGTGGATCTCCTGGCCGCCGATCTCCACGGGCTTCGAGAACTCGCGCAGGATCTTGTCGGCGACGATGCGCGCGTTCTCGGGCCGCTCGAGGTCCGGCAGGACGATTACGAACTCGTCGCCGCCCTCGCGCGAGACGGTGTCCACCTCGCGCACGCAGGTGCCCAGGCGCCGGGCCACGTCCTTCAGGATGTAGTCGCCCGTGTCGTGCCCCAGCGTGTCGTTCAGGAGCTTGAAGCGGTCGAGGTCGAGGAAGAGGACCGCCACGTGCCGCTGGCGGCGCCTCGCCTGCATGATCGCCTGGTTGAGGCGGTCCTGCATGAGGCGCCGGTTGGGCAGCCCCGTGAGCGCGTCGTGGTGCGCCATGTAGTGGATCGTGCGCTCGGTGTTGAGGCGCTCGGTCACGTCCTGGACCAGCGAGGCGAACCCCACCACGCGGCCGCCCGGGTCCACGAGCGGCGTGTTGTACCACTCGCACTGGATGGTGCGCCCGGTGCGGGTCACGTTCACCAGGCTCACCTTCGTGCCGTCGCGCGTCCCGGCGAGCTCCATCCACATCGCGGCGAGCGCCTCGGCGCCGGCGGGCGCGACGAGGAACTCGTGGGCGCGCCTGCCGATCGCCTCGGCGGCGGGGAAGCCGAAGATCGCCTCGGCCGAGGGGTTCCAGGCCGTGACGCGGTGCTCGCGGTCCCACTCGATCACCGCGAGCGGCGTGCGCTCGACGTGCATGCGCAGCTTCTGCGCGGCGATGAGCTCCGCCTGCTGCGCGCGCAGCCGGCCCACCATCTCCTCGGCGAGCGCGTCGTTGGCCTGCTGCAGGCGCGCGCGCTCGCTCTCCAGCTCGCTCGCGAGGGAAGCGCGGTCCTCGCGCACCGCGAGCGAATCGACGAGGGCGCGGTTCAGCTTCTCGTGAACGAAGGGCAGCACGCCCGTGAGGAGCAGGATCGCGCCGGAGAGGAACATCTGCAGCCGCTCGCCGGTGAAGCCCAGGACCAGGGCGAAGGGGACGAGGCCGGCGAAGGCGGTGATCTTGAACGCGAACGGGTGCGGCGCGTAGTAGCCCACGGCGCCGGTGATGAGGAGCGACACCAGCATCACCACCGTGAGGCGCTGCGCGAGGTGGGCGGCGTCGGGAAGCAGGAGCACGGCCATCGCCGCCCAGCAGAGCGCCGTGAGGAGCGAACCCGCGAGGAAGCGGCGCTCCCAGCGCGGTATCTCCGCGGCCGGCGGGTTGCGGTTGATGAAGAGCTTGTAGAGCGCGTAGCGGCCGACGGTCACGAGCGAGATGGCGGCGAACCACGCGAAGAGCGGCGGCCGGGAGAGCTCCTCCCACAGCACCGCGCCGAGGATGAAGACGACGAGGAGCGTGGCGAGATAGCCGACCAGCGAGAAGCGGAAAAGCAGGCGCACCTGCTCCTCGCGGATCGCGGGGGACGGCCCCGCGGGCGGCCTGGCCGGGTCGGGTGCGTTCGCAGGCGGGTCGTGTGGGCTCATGCCGCTCCGGCATGCCTGGGCCGGAGGGGCTGCGGCACGCGCATGCTCGTGCTTTGAGTGTAACATCGGCGTTCCTCCCGGGTCCGACTTTCCCCTGCCGCGCGCCGCTTCCGGACGCGGTTCCACGATGGGTCACATCCGCGCGCTTCCCGAGCTGCTCGTCAACCAGATCGCCGCCGGCGAGGTGGTGGAGCGCCCGGCCTCCGCGCTGAAGGAGCTTGTCGAGAACAGCCTCGACGCGGGCGCGCAGTCCGTCTCCGTGGACCTCGCCGAGGGCGGCATGCGCCGCATCCGCGTGGCCGACGACGGCGCCGGCATCGAGGCGGGCGACCTGCCGCTCGCGCTCGCCCGCTTCGCCACGAGCAAGATCGCGACCCTCGAGGACCTCGAGCGCGCCGCGACCCTCGGCTTCCGCGGCGAGGCGCTCGCCTCCATCGGCGCGGTGTCGCGGCTCGCCATCACCAGCCGCCGCGCGGGCGAGCGGCACGCCTGGCGCATCGCCTGCGACGGGGGCGCGCTCTCGCCCGTGGAGCCCGCCGCGCTCGCCGCCGGCACCACCGTCGAGGTGGAGGAGCTCTACTTCAACACGCCCGCGCGGCGCAAGTTCCTGAAGAGCGAGGCGACCGAGTTCGCGCGCTGCGAGGAGGCGTTCGCGCGCGCGGCGCTCTCGCGCCCGGCCGTTGCCTTCTCGCTCGCGCACAACGGCCGGCGCGTGGCGCACCACGCCCCGGCCCCGGCGCGCGAGCGCGTGGGAGCGGTCGTGGGCGCGGAGTTCGCCGATGCCGCCGTCGAGGTCGAGGCGAGCGGCGCGGCCGTCCGCCTCGCCGGGTTCGTGGCCGCGCCCGGGTTCACGCGCGCCTCGCGCGACGCCCAGTACCTCTTCGTGAACGGGCGTTTCGTGCGCGACAAGGTGGTCTCGCACGCCATCCGCGAGGCCTACGCCGACGTCCTTCACCACGACCGGCACCCCGCCTACGTGCTCTTCCTCGAGACGGACCCGCGGCTGGTCGACGTGAACGTGCACCCGGCCAAGACCGAGGTGCGCTTCCGCGACGCGGGCGCGATGCACCAGTTCGTGTTCCACGCCGTCTCCCGCGCGCTCTCCGCGCCGCTCGCGGGCGCGGCGCGACCTGCGCCGTCCCTCGCGCCCCCTGCGCCGGCGTTCGCCTTCGCGCAGGCGTCCCTCGAGGTGGCGCAGCCCGCCTCGCGCTACGAGGCGTTCTTCGCCGCGGCCACGGCGGACGAGCGGCGCCCGGCCGCCCTGCCGGCGGGCACGGAGCCCGGCGCGCCGCCGCTGCTCGGCTACGCGCTCGCGCAGCTGCACGGCGTGTACGTCCTCGCGCAGAACGCCGCCGGGCTCGTGCTCGTGGACATGCACGCGGCCCACGAGCGCATCGTCTACGAGAAGCTCAAGGGCGCGCTCGACGCCTCGCGGCTGCCGGCGCAGCCGCTGCTCGTGCCCATCGCCATGCCCGCGACCGCCGAGGAGGTGGAGGAGGCCGGGCGTTCCGCGCAGGCGCTCGCGAGCCTGGGCTTCGAGGTGGGCGCGGCCGGCCCGCGCGGGCTCGTCGTGCGCGCGGTGCCGGCGCTGCTCGCCGACCTCGACGTGCCCGCGATGCTGCGCTCCGTGCTCGCGGAGATGCGCGAGTTCGGCGCGAGCCGCGTGCTGGTCGAGCGCCGGAACGAGCTCCTGTCGACGATGGCCTGCCACGCGGCCGTGCGCGCCAACCGCAGCCTCACGGTGCCGGAGATGAACGCGCTGCTTCGCGAGATGGAAGAGACGGAGCGCGCCGGCAGCTGCAACCACGGCCGGCCGACCTGGGTCCAGTTCTCGATGGCGGACCTCGACCGGCTCTTCCTTCGCGGGCGCTAGGGCCGGGCGCCGTGCCGCCGCCGGCCGTCTTCCTGCTGGGGCCCACCGCGAGCGGCAAGACCGCGGTGTCGCTCGTGCTCGCCGCGCGCTTCCCGCTCGAGATCGTGAGCGTCGATTCCGCGCTGGTCTACCGCGGCATGGACATCGGCACCGCCAAGCCCGACGCAGCCACGCGCGCGGCCGTGCCGCACCACCTCATCGACGTCGTCGAGCCCACCGAGGCCTACTCGGCCGGGCGCTTCCGCGAGGATGCGCTGCGCGTCGCCGCGGGCATCGCCGCGCGCGGCCGCGTGCCCCTCTTCACGGGCGGCACGATGCTCTACGAGCGGGCGCTGATGCGCGGGCTGGCCCAACTGCCCGCGGCCGACCCGTCGGTGCGCGCGGAGATCGACCGCGCGGCGCGCGCGCGCGGCTGGCCGGCGCTGCACGCCGAGCTCGCGCGCGTCGACCCGCAGAGCGCGGCGCGGCTCGACCCCAACGACGCGCAGCGCATCCAGCGCGCGCTGGAGGTCTTCCGCCTTTCGGGACGCACGCTCACCGCGATCATCGCGGGAGAGGGGCGCGCCCCGGCGCCCTTCGCCGCGCTCACGATCGCGCTCGAGCCCGCCGACCGCGCGGCGCTGCACCGGCGCATCGAGGAGCGCTTCCGGGCGATGCTCGCGGCCGGCCTCGTGGAGGAGGTGCGGGCGCTGCGCGCGCGGCACGCGCTGGACGCGGGCATGCCGTCGATGCGCGCCGTGGGCTACCGGCAGGTGTGGGAGACGCTCGAAGGCGCCGCGCCGGCCGCGACGCTCGAGGCGCGCGGCATCGCGGCCACGCGCCAGCTCGCCAAGCGCCAGCTCACCTGGCTGCGCGCCATGCGCGAGGCCGAGCGCGTGGACTGCCTTCGCCCCCGCCTCGCGGAGGAGGTCGCGGGGCGCGTGGGGCGGTTCCTGGAGACGCGGGTCCCCTGGACGGGTGGCTCGGCGGCCTAATCCTCGCCGTGGTACTTGAAGCTCACCTTGAGCTTCGCGCGGTAGACGAGCTTGCCGCTCTCGATCTTCACGTCGAACTTGGTGACTTCCGCCACGCGCAGGTCGCGCAGGCTCTTGGAGGCGGTCTTGATCCCGTTCGCGGCGGCGTCGGCGAACGACTCGTGGCTCGTGCCCACGATCTCGATGAGCTTGTAGACGGCCGGCGACGCGGCGCGGGGCTTCTTCGCTTTCTTGGCCATGCTTTCATCCTCCGGTGGTTGTGTCCTGGCAGGGCCACTATACGCCCGGCGCGGGCGGCGAGGAATCAGCGCGGCTCGTCCACCGTGACCCTCGCGCCGCCCTCGGCGAAGGCGAGGTCGAGCGCGTCGCCGCGCGCGGCGTCGACGCGGACGACCAGCGCCAGGTCGAGGTCGTCGACGAGGCGGCCGAGGGTCACCGCCTCGCGGTCGACGAGCGAGGCCGCGGCCGGCGCCGCCGCGACGAGGGCGGTGACGAGGGCCAGGCTGACGGCGTGGTGGCGCATGATCTTCGTCCTCGGGCTCATCGCGAGCGGCCCAGGTTGCGGTCGAGGACCGCGGCGCTGGTCGCGCTCATCCGGCTGTTGCGGTTCGAGAGGAGCTGCGCCCCCGTGGCGGTGCGCATGACCCCGATGGAGTCGCTGTCGTCGTGGGCCAGGCCGACCGAGTGGCCGACCTCGTGCGCGATCACGGCGCCCAGCGCGTGCCCCCAGTCCGACGCGACGCTGAGGATGCGCTGCAGGCGCGCGTCCTCCTGCGCCGTGCCGTCGCCCAGGGCGTAGCTGCCGTCGAGGTAGCGGCGGTCGCGTGACGTCAGCGCCGGGTCGAGCACGGAGCGCTGGCCGAAGATCTGCCGCGCGAACACGCCCAGGCGGCCCGCCGTCGAGTTGTCCTCGCGGCCGCGGTTGCCCGCGTCGTAGAGCGACACGCCCAGCGTGCTGGCGTTGGTGGCGTGGCGCCCGCCGACCGCCTGGCGCGAGTGGGTGCGCCCGGGTGTCCCGCCGGGGTTCGTGGCCGTGAACGAGATGCGCCAGCTCCGGCCGGCCACGGCGCGCCCGTCGGCGGTGCGCAGGTACTTCTGCGCGCACCAGGAGATCGCCTGCCCGGCGATCAGGTCGCGCGCCAGGCGGTCGGTGGTCGCGTCGCCCGAGCGCAGGCCGTGGCGGGCCATGTCGTCGAGGAACGTCGTCGCGCGCAGGTCGAAGTCGATGTGCCACACGTCGGTCCCCGCCTCCGGCTGGAAGGCCGTGGGCCGGATGCCGGGCGGCGTGGGCGACGTCGACGGCGCGGGCGTCGGCGTGGGCGTCGACGGTGCGGGCGTCGACGGCGCGGGCGTCGAGGGCGCGGGGGTCGATGCGGCCGGCGGCGACGCCGGCGCGGCCGTCGGTGGGGGCGGTGGCGCGGCCGGGGCGGCGGTCGGCTGGAAGCGGCCCTCGAACACCGCCTCCGGGATCGCGCCGAGGAAGGACAGGGCCGCGCCCGCGGCGCCGCGCTCGAGCGGCTCGCCGTCCTGGTCGAGGACGCCGCGCGTGAGGACCAGGCGCACCTCGCGCCCCTCGCGGAAGGCCCGCCGGGGGGTGAAGGTCAGCCGCGTGCCCGACGCATCGAGGGCGGTGACGTCGCCGTCGAGCGGGCCGAACGAGCCGCCCGGGTTCGTGTCGACGTCCTCGAGCGCCACGAGCGTGGCGCCCGGGCGGACGGTGCCGACGTCGACCGGGCGCGAGAAGATCAGCGTCAGCCGCGGCGTCGTGGCGGCCGGGGCACGATCGGGCGTCAGCTCGAGCACCTCGAACGGGCTCGTGCGTGCGGCGGTCGACGCGGCGGCCGTGGCCCCGCCGCCGCCGCCGGACGAGCCCCCGCCGCAGCCCGGCGAGGCCAGCCCGACCATGAAGACGCTCACCACGGCGGCGACTCGGCGCATGCGTCTCTCCTCGCTCCGCGCCGCACCTGGGCAAGCGGCGATCCACATCCGGGGAGAGCGCCTCAACTCCATGTCGCTCGGCAGGATCCGCCAGGTGTTTTGCGCCTGGCTGACACGTGACGAAGCCCGTACACGCCGCCGCGTCGCAGACGCGCACGGCGTGCGCGGATGCACGCGCACGGCGTGCGCAGGTGCGCGCGGCGTGCGCAGCCCACGCAGGACACGATCGTGACGATCCGGCCGTCGTATGGTGGCGCCATGACGCTCGCCGCCGCCTGGACGCTCGACCCGACGATCGACTTCCTCAACCACGGCTCGTTCGGCGCCTGCCCGCGCGACGTGCTCGCCCGCCAGGACGCCCTGCGCGCCCGGCTCGAGCGGCAGCCGGTGCAGTTCTTCGTGCGCGACCTCGAGGACCTGATCGCCGGGGCGCGGGCGGACCTGGCGCGCTTCGTCGGCGCCGACCCCGACGACCTCGCCGCCGTCCCCAACGCGACGACCGGCGTGAGCACGGTCCTGCGCGCGCTCGACCTCGCGCCCGGCGACGAGCTGCTCACGACCGACCACGCCTACGGCGCGTGCAAGAACGCCCTCGACGCGGTCGCCGCGCGCGCCGGGGCGCGGATCGTCGTCGCGCGCGTGCCCTTCCCCCTGGCGTCCGAGGACGACGTCGTCGAGCCCGTGCTGGCCGCCGTGACGCCGCGCACGCGCCTGGCGCTCCTCGACCACGTGACGAGCCCGACGGGGCTCGTGTTCCCGGTGCGGCGCCTCGTCGCCGCGCTCGCCGCGCGCGGCGTCGACGCGCTGGTCGACGCGGCGCACGCGCCCGGGATGGTCGACGTGGACCTCGACGCCACGGGCGCGGCCTACACGACCGGCAACTGCCACAAGTGGCTGTGCGCGCCCAAGGGCGCGGCCTTCCTGCACGTCCGGCGCGACCGCCAGGCGGGGCTGCGGCCGCTCGTCGTCAGCCACGGGGCCACCCGCCCGCTGGGGACGAGCAGCCGCTTCCGGCTGGAGTTCGACTGGACCGGCACGAGCGACCCGACCGCGTTCCTCTGCGTCCCTGCTCGGTCGTCGGCCTCGGACGCCCCCTCGACCGCGCCGGCGCCGAGGCGCTGGCGAAGAAGGGGTTCGTCGAGGTGGTCGTGGCCCCCGGCTACGACGAGGCCGCGCTCGAGGTCCTGCGCGCGCGCAAGGGCTGGGGGCAGACCCTGCGCGTGGTCGAGGCCACCCCGGCCGACGACGACGCGCTCGAGGTGCGCGGCCTCTCGGGGGCGCTCCTCGTGCAGGACCGCGACCGGGCCGCGCCCGCGCGCTGGGAGGTCGTCACGCGCCGCGGGCCGACGGCCGAGGAGGAGG
The DNA here is from genome assembly GCA_019634955.1 of Burkholderiales bacterium. Taxonomy (GTDB): domain Bacteria; phylum Pseudomonadota; class Gammaproteobacteria; order Burkholderiales; family Usitatibacteraceae; genus FEB-7. Next base: position 340 of record JAHCAK010000027.1, on the reverse strand, counting down.
CGGCCCTGCGCTTCGCCTGGACCTGCGTGCGCTTCGTGCGCAGCAACGCGATCGCGATCGCCCGCGGCCGCGCGCTCGTGGGCGTCGGCGGCGGGCTGCCGTCGCGCGTCGACGCCGTGCACCTCGCCGCGCGCAAGGCGGGCGAGCGCGCGCGCGGTGCGGCGCTCGCGTCGGACGCGTTCTTCCCCTTCGCCGACGGCGTCGAGGCCGCCGCCGAGGCGGGCGTGACCGCGTTCGTGCATCCGGGCGGCTCGAAGAAGGACGCCGAGGTGATCGCCCGCGCCGACGCGCTCGGCCTGGCGATGGTCCTCACTGGCACCCGTCATTTCAGGCATTAGGT
>JAHCAK010000026.1 GCA_019634955.1 Burkholderiales bacterium | reverse complement strand
CGAGAGCTGCGCCAGCACGCAGGCCGTGGGCGCGTCGTCCTTCGCGTCCGGCCCCGTCGCCCAGCCCACCCGCATCGCCTTGGGGCCGTCGCCGCCCTTCACCTTCGGCGCGGGCGCCACCGCGAACGCGTAGACGCTGCCGTTGCCGCCGACGTCCTGCAGGCGGTACTGGATGTTGGCGGTCACCGTGGCCGTCGTCGCCGTGATGTTGGAGATCACCGTCATCGGGAAGACGGGCGTGATCGTCTTGAGGGTGACGGTCGTCGCCGTGAGGTAGCGCGCGGTGTTGGTGCTGCCGGGGAGCCCCGCCACCGTGCGCGAGTCGATGATGGCGTTGAAGCTCCCGATGAGCGTGTACTCCTCGTTGGCCCGCAGCGTGCCGCCCGGTATGGTCACCGTGGAGAAGTCGCGGTCCGGCGTGTCCGAGGAGCGCTGCAGGAAGAGCGGGCAGCTCGTGATCGAGGTCACGCCCGCCGGCACGTACCCCGGCCCGCGGAAGAAGAGGCAGATGATCGAATTGCGGTGGGTGCCGTAGCCCGCGAAGCGGTTGGTCGTGATGGTGAGCGGCCGAGAGGGGTCGACGACGTACGCGCCCCCCGCCCAGCGCCCGCCTTCCAGCGTGAAGACCGGGGCATTGGGATAGGCGTCGCCCGCGAGCGCGAGCGGCACGCTCGTCCCGTTCACGGTGAAGGTGTAGGTGCCGTTGGGGAAGAGCCGGTCGAGCTCCTCCTTCGACGTGGTGTTGAAGTCCTTGCCGTCCACACCCCAGCGCCAGCCGTTGTCCACCGGGTTGAAGACGAGCACGCCGTCGTTGTGGCGCGTGCCGAGGGCGGCGATGTTGAAGGGCCCGGCGACCGTGGGCGGGATGATCCCGCCGATGTCGGTGCCGTCGACGTCGGCCTGGAACCAGTGGCTCGCCGTGGGGCGCAGCGCCACCCGCGTCTCGGAGGTCTGCGTGTAGCGGACGCTCTTTCGCACCTGAACCAGGCTCACCTGCGCGTCGGCCCGCACCGGCGCGCCGGCGAGGATGACTGCAACCGGGATCGCGAGCAGGCGCAGGGCCCGGACGCATCCCTGCGTGCGCAGCAGGATCGACATCGGCGTACCCCCTATTTCGGGCGGTCTTCGCCGGCCACCAACTGGATGCGACGGCGGATCGCCTCGGCGGCCTGCCGGTCTCCGGCGGCCTCGGCCCGATTGTGCTGCACGCCCAGCCAGGCGAGCAACGGACGGCGCCAGCCCTGGGCGGACGCCGTCTCCACCGCCACGGCGATGCCCTCGGGCGCGATCGCCGCCCGCCGGAAGAGCACGCCCGCGGCCACGAGGCGCGAGAGCGGGTCGGCGATGGCGCCGAGGTTGGCGGAGGCGGCCGCGCGATGGTGCTCGGGAAGCAGGGCGATGTCCGCGGCCTGCGCGCGGCCCTCGAGGTACGCGGCATAGGCGCGCTCCGCGGGCGCGGCATCGGCCGCGAGCGCCCGGTAGCCGGGGCAGTCGTCGAATTCCAGGCTCGCGGTGCGCGTGGCGCAGCGCACGAGCTCGGCGCGGGCCACGAGGCCCGGCTGGCCGGTGGCGGCGAGCGCGTCGCGGGCGCGGGCGAACTCCTGCTCCGCGACCTTCGTGCGGCCGGCGAGCCACGCGGACTGGAAGCCGGAGAGCGCCCCGCTGGCGGTGGCCTGCCACTCGGGGGCGGGCGGGCCGCTCGCGCATGCGGCGAGCGCGGCGGCGACCACGGCGAGGGCGAGAAGCCTCATGGCAGCTTCACCTCCCGCTCGCGCGCGAACGGCCACTTGCGGTTGATCTCGTCGATGAGGGTCGTCACGCGCCGCAGCGTCACCTCGACCTCGGCGCGAAGCGACCCCAGGTCCGTGGTCGCGTCGCGCGCGCTGGCGCTGATCTTCTGCGCGTCGGCGAGGATCGCATCGGCCTTCTTGAGGCTCTCGCGCGCTTCCGCCAGCGCGCCGTTCAGCTGCGCGACCGTCTTGCGCGTCTCCTCCATCACGCCGCCCGGGCCGAAGACGGACTCGTCGGCCTTGCCGAGCATGCCGTCGAGCCGCGCGGACACCTTCTCCAGCGAGGCGAGCGTGGCGTTGGCGCGGTCGAGCGCCGTGATCACCTTGCGCGCGTTCTCCTCGCTGCCGAGGATGCCGGCGAGCGCGCCGCCCGCCCCGCCCATGCGCTCGGTGAGCTTCCTCACGCTCTCGAAGCTCGCGTTGAGGCTCGAATCCTGCGCCGTCATGTGCTCGAGGTTCTCCAGCAGGCGCTTGGCGCTCGCGATGAGGCCCGGGAGTTCCTCGGTCGCATCCCCGCGCAGCACCTGCCGCACGGCGCCATGGGGCAGCGGCTTGTCGCCGAGGTCGCCGGTGAAGGCCCGCAGGCGCGCGCCGCCGACGAGGCTGCGCTCGAGCGTGAAGACGCTGGAGGCGCGCAGCCACTTCGCGTCCCTCTCCGGCACGTCGATCTCGATGCGCGCCTTGCCGTCGGCCGCGAGCTCGATCTTCTGCACGCGCCCCACGGGGAAGCCCGAGAACGTGAGATCCATGCCCACGGTGACGCCGGCGCCGTCGTCGGCCATGAGGACGAGGCTCTGCGTGCGCTCGAAGGCACCGCGCGCGTAGAGCACGTAGGCGACGAAGGTCGCCACGATCACGGCCGTCCCCACGAGGACGGCGATGGCCCGGGGGCCGGCCCTCGCCGCGGCGTCGTGCGGGGAAGCGGGGTCGACGAGGGGCTCAGGCATATTGCAGCCCGATCGAGGCGCCCTCGGCGAGAGCGAGGAAGAGGAAGACGCCCACGAGCCCGCGCGGGGCCGCATCGGGCACGGAGCGCATCTCGCGCGGCCCGCCCACCGCCGCCGCCACGGGGACCACGGCCACCGCCACGGCGAAGAACGCGACCTTGAGGGCGAACCCCGCCATCACCACCGGCGCGAAGGCGTTGCCGACGGCGCGCGCGTAGGCGTCGTGGCCCCACGGCGAGAAACCGTAGAGCCCGAAGTAGGCCACCGCGAGCGCGAGCGCGCAGCCGATCACGGTGAGCGCCACGACGGCTGCCGCAACCCCGATGCCGCGCGGCAGCAGCTCCGCGCGCAGCGCTTCGTTGCCGCGGTCGAGCGCGCCGGAGACGCGAAGCAGCGCCACCTCCGTGCCCAGCGCCGCGCCGGAGCGCACGGCCACGAAGAGCGCGACCAGCATCGGCAGCAGCTCCAGCACGAGCAGGCGGACATAGAGGTCGAGCGAGTGCGCGGCCAGCCCGAAATCGCGCGCTGTCGAGTCGATGATGCGGATGAGCAGCAGGCCCAGCACGGCGCAGGCGGCGACGAACCCGGGGAGCACGTCCCAGGCGGCGGCGCAGAGCTGGCGCGCGGCCAGCGCGAGAACGGGCGCGGTGTAGGTCGAGGGCGAGAGGGCGGCTGCCAGCGCCTCGGCGGCGAAGAGGGCCCAGCGGAAGGCGCGGACGGGGGATGTCGCCTGCATGCCCCGATGATACCCGCCCCGGAAAACGAAACGGGCGCCCGGAGGCGCCCGTCTGCGGGAAGCGACGGCGGCCTCAGGCGGCCTTCTGGACCGGGATCGAGCCGCGCTTGGACTTGATGGCGTTGTTCGCGTCCACGTAGACGAGGTCGGGCTCGTGCTTCTTGAGCTCGGCCTCGGTGTAGGTCGCGTAGGAGGCGATGATGAGGAGGTCGCCGCGGCGGGCCTTGTGCGCGGCCGCGCCGTTGACCGAGATCGTGCCGGAACCGCGCTGCGCGGCGATCGCGTAGGTGGAGAAGCGCTCGCCGTTGTTCACGTTGTAGATCTCGATCTGCTGGAACTCCCGGATGTCGGCCGCGTCGAGGAGGTCCTGGTCGATGGCGCAGGAGCCTTCGTAGTGCAGCTCGGAGGCCGTGCACGTGACGCGGTGCAGCTTCGACTTGAGCATGGTGCGTTGCATGGTTCGCTCTTTACCCCAGGTGGTGCGACAACCCGCAGCTTACCGGCAATCTCTAGAGCATTCGCTCCAAAACTGGCTCCGGTCGCCGCCGCGGGCTCAGGCCCGGATCTCCAGGTTGTCGATCAGCCGGGTCTTGCCCAGCCAGGCCGCCGCGAGGACCACGAGATCGCGGTCGGCGGGCCCCGGAAGGGCCAGCCCGCGCTGATGACGCACCGCAACATAATCGACCTTCCAGCCCGCGTCCGTCAAGTCCTTGATTGCGAAAGAACAAAGCGCACCGAAATCGCGCTCGCCGGCCTCGATCTTCTCCTTGATTCGGCGGAGATTCCGGTTGAGCCGCACCGCTTCGGTGCGCTCCCCAGAGGAGAGATAGCCGTTCCGGGAGGAGAGCGCCAGGCCGTCGGGCTCGCGCACGGTCTCCACGCCGACGATCGCGATGGGGTAGTTCAACTGCCGCACGAGGGCCCGGATGACGGCCAGTTGCTGGTAGTCCTTGCGCCCGAAGATGGCTGTGTGCGGTGCAACAATATTGAAGAGCTTGGCCACCACGGTGACGACGCCCTGGAAGTGCCCCGGGCGGAAGTCGCCGCAGAGCTGTTCCGCGAGTTTCGGCGGCTGCAGGAGGATCTCCTGGGGCTCCGGGTAGAGCTCCCTTTCCTCCGGCGCGAAGGCCACGTGGCAGCCGGCGCGCTCGAGCTTCGCGCAGTCCTCGGCGAGCGTGCGCGGGTAGCGGTCGAAGTCGCCGCCGGGCTCGAACTGCAGGCGGTTCACGAAGAGGGAGGTGACGATGCACGCCCCGTGCCGGTTCGCCTCCTCGACGAGCGCGAGGTGGCCGGCGTGGAGGTTGCCCATGGTCGGCACCAGCACGATCGACCGCTCGCCCCCGAGCCGCTTCCGGAGCTCGCCGACGGTGTGGATCAGGTCCATCAGAAGCAGTGTTCGGCGGCAGGAAAGGACTTCGCCTTCACGGCCTGCACGTAGGCCTCGATCGCGGCCTTCACCGAGGGCGCGCCGGCCATGAAGTTCCTCACGAAACGCGCCTTGCGGCCGGGGTAGATGTCCAGCATGTCGTAGACCACCAGCACCTGGCCGGAGACGTCGGGGCCCGCGCCGATGCCGATGGTGGGAACCGAAAGGGCCTCGGTGACGCGCCTGGCCACGGCGGCGGGCATCGCCTCCATCAGGACGATCGCGGCGCCCGCGGCCTCGAGCGCCTTCGCGTCCGCGACGAGGCGGCCGGCGCCGTCGTCGCTCTTGCCCTGCACGCGGTAGCCGCCGAGCGTGTTGACCGACTGGGGGGTGAGGCCGATGTGGGCGCAGACGGGAATGCCGCGGTCCACGAGGAAGCGCGTCGTCTCCACCATCACCGCGCCGCCCTCCAGCTTCACCATCTGCGCGCCGGCGGCCATGAGGCGCGCGGCGTTGCGGAAGGCCTGCTCCTTCGATTCCTGGAAGCTCCCGAAGGGCATGTCGGCGAGCACCAGGGCGTTGGCGCTGCCGCGGGCGACGAGGCGGGTGTGGTACTCCATCTCGTCCATCGTCACCGGGAGCGTGGAGTCATGCCCCTGGATCACCATCCCGAGGGAATCGCCGATCAGGAGGATGTCGACGCCGGCGGCGTCCGAGATCGCCGCGAAGCTCGCGTCATAGCAGGTGAGCATGGCGAGCTTCTCGCCGCCTCGGGCCCGTTCCTGCAGCTTGGGAATCGTCACTCTCATGGGTGGGGGGGTATCGGCAGAGTGGGGACGAGCATTCTGCCACGGTTTCGCTGCAATGCAGCAATCCCCGTTCCGGAACCGGCCTAGGCGCGGTTGAAGAACTCCCGCCCGCCGCGGATCGACTGCACGCGCTCGACCAGCAGGTCGAAGTGCTCGGGCACGTCCACGAAGTTCAGGCGCTCGCTGTTCACGATGAGCAGCGCGCTGTCGTCGTAGTTGTAGAAGTAGCGCGTGTAGGTGTCGGAGAGCGCCCGCAGGTAGTCCTCCGGGATCCCGGCCTCCATCGGGTTGCCGCGCCGCCGCACGCGCTCGAGCAGCGTCTCCACCTTGGCCTGCAGGTAGATCACGAGGTCCGGCGTGGGCGCCTGCGGCCGCACGTGCTCGAAGATGCGCGTGTAGAGCCCGAACTCGTTGTCGTCCAGCGTGAGGCGGGCGAAGAGCGGGTCCTTCTGCAGCGCGAAGTCGGCGACGGTCGCGCGCCCGAAGAGGTCGGGCTGGCGCAGCCCCTCGAGCTGCCGCAGCCGCTGGAAGAGGAAGAAGAGCTGCGTGGAGAGCGCATGCCGCCGCATGTCGCGGTAGAAGAGCGGCAGGAAGGGGTTGCCCTCGGGCTCCTCCAGCACGACGTTGGCGTTGAGCCGGCGCGCGAGCAGCTTCGCGAGGCTGGTCTTGCCGCAGCCGATGGGCCCCTCGACCACGATGAAGTGGTGCCTCATGCAGCCTCCGCGACCCGCTCGATGGCCTGGCCGCGGACCGCCTCCCGGAAGGCCGCGGCCGCGCCACGCCCGGGAATCACCGCATCCGGCCACACCTCCAGCAGCGGCGCCAGCACGAAGGCCCGCTCGTGCGCGCGCGGGTGCGGCAGCGTGAGGCCGTGCTCGTGCATCGCCAGGTCGCCGTAGAGGACGATGTCGAGGTCGAGCGTCCTCGGCCCGTTCGGGATGTCGCGCACGCGGCCGTGCCGGCGCTCGATCGCGAGGAGCCCCTCCAGCAGGTCCCGCGGCGCGAGCGTCGTCTCCACGAGCGCGCAGGCGTTGATGAACGGCGGCTGGTCGACGAAGCCCACCGGCGCCGTCCGGTACAGCGACGAGCGGGCGAGGAGGCGCGTCCCCGGCAGCGCCCCCACCTCGTCGAAAGCCCGGCGCACGCGCGCCTCCGGTCCCTCGAGGTTGGAACCCAGCGCCACGACGGCGCGCACCGGCTTCATTCGTCCTGGCCCGGCGCGACTTCCTCGGGGGAGGCCGCGCCCGCCTCCGCGCGCCGCTTGCCGCCGCGGCGGCGCCGCTTCTTCTTCGGCCCGTCGTCCGCGTGCAGCATCTTCTCGCGCTCCTCGCCGGAGGCCTCCTGGAAGCGCTCCCACCACTTCGCGACGTCGGTCGGCGCGTTGCCGGCCTGCGCGCGCAGCTCGAAGAAGTCGTACGCCGCGCGGAAGCGCGGGTGCTCGAGGAGGCGGAATGGGCGCGCGCCGCCGCGCTGCAGGAAGCGCGGCTGCAGCAGCCACAGCTCCTTCATCGTGGCGTCGAAGCGCCGCGGGATGGCGAGCGACTCGCGCTGGGCGTCGAGGGCGTCGTGCATCGCCGAGTGCAGCGACGGCGTGGAGGGCTGGCCCTTCTCCTCCAGCTCGTGCCAGCGGCGCTCGACGCGCCCCCAGAGGAGCGCCGCGAGCAGGAACGCGGGCGACACGGGCTTGTCGTCCCGAAGCCGCGAGTCGGTGGCCTCGAGCGCGGCCATCGCGAACGGGCCCGTGGCCGGGTCCTCCAGCGCGTCGTCCAGCAGCGGCAGCAGCCCGTGGTGCAGCTCCAGCTCGCGCAGGCGCTTCACGCACGCCACCGCGTTGCCGGAGAGCAGCATCTTCAGGATCTCCTCGAAGAGCCGCGCCTGCGGCACGTTCTCGAGCAGGTGCTTGAGCTCCCGGATCGGCTCGGCCGTCCGCGGGTCGATCGCGAGCCCGAGCTTGGCCGACAGGCGCGCCGCGCGCAGCATCCGCACGGGGTCCTCGCGGTAGCGCGTGGCGGCGTCGCCGATCATCACGAGCTTCCTCGCGACGAGGTCCTTCACGCCGTGCTGGAAGTCCCAGACCTCCTCCTTCACCGGGTCGTAGAAGAGCGCGTTCACGGTGAAGTCGCGGCGGACGGCGTCCTCGGCCTGCGTGCCGAAGACGTTGTCGGAGAGCACGCGCCCGTGGGCGTCCTGCTTGTCCTCCTCGGCCTCCTTGGTGAAGTGCGCGCGGTAGGTCGACACCTCGACGGTCTCCGCGCCCCACATCACGTGCACGATCTGGAAGCGGCGGCCGATGATGCGCGAGCGCCGGAAGAGCGAGCGCACCTCGTCGGGGTGCGCGCTCGTGGCGACGTCGAAGTCCTTGGGCCGCATGCCGAGGATGAGGTCGCGCACGGCGCCCCCCACGACGAAGGCCGTGTGGCCCGCGCGCTGCAGCTCCTCGCAGGTCTTGCGGGCGCCGCGGCTGATGAGCTCCTTGCGGATGTGGTGCTTGTCCGGGCCGTAGACGACGGGCTTCGACGGGTGCGCGGCCTGCCTGGCGCCGCGCCCGAAGACCCGCGAGATGAATGACTTGATCATGCGCGCATCCTCAGGATGGGCCAGCCGCCCTCGCGGGCGCGGCCCTCCAGCAGGGGGTCGGGATCGACCGCCACCGGCATCGACACCAGCTCGAGCAGGGGCAGGTCATTGTGGGAGTCGCTGTAGAACCAGGTCTCGGTGAAGTCCTCGAAGCGCAGGCCGAGCGAGCCGAGCCACGCGTGCAGGCGCGAGACCTTGCCCTCGCGGAAGGAAGGCGTCCCGGCATGGCGTCCGGTGAAGCGGCCGTCGGGCCCCTCCTCGGGCTCCGTGGCGATGAGGTGCTCCACGCCCAGCTCGCGGGCGATGGGGCCGGTCACGAAGCGGTTGGTGGCCGTCACGATCGCCACCAGCGCGTCGGCGTGCGAGGCGAGGAGCGCCGGCGTCTTCGCGTGGATGAGGGGGCGGAGCTTCTCCCGCATGAACCCGCGGTGCCAGTCCTCGAGCTCGCCGCGCGGCCGGCCGGCCAGCGGCGCGAGCTGGAAGGCGAGGTACTCGTGGATGTCGAGCGTGCCGCTGGAGTAGCGCCCGTGGAACGCCGCGTTGCGGCGCTCGAACTCCTCGCGCGCGAGCACCCCGCGCTCGATGAGGTACTGCGCCCAGTGGAAGTCGCTGTCGCCGTCGAGCAGCGTGTCGTCGAGATCGAAGAGCGCGAGCTTCATGCGAGGGACGGCTGCAGCGCCGCCTTGAGCAGCGGCACGGTGATGGCGCGCCCCGTCTCGAGCGAGTAGCGGTCGAGCGCGTCCAGCGCCTGGATGAGCGAGGGCATGTCGCGGCGCGCGTGGGTGAGGAGGTAGGCGGCCACCTCGCCGGAGAGCGCGAACCCGCGCGCCCGGGCGTGGGCGGCGAGGGCGTCGCGCTTCTCGTCGTCGGTGAGCGGGAGCAGCCGGTAGGTGAGGCCCGTGGCGAGGCGCGTGGCGAGGTCGCGTCTCAGCGCGACGTCCTTCGGCGCCGCGTGGGCGGAGACGACGATGAGGCCGAAGGCGCGCTCGTTGAAGGCGTTGAAGAGCGCCACCTGCCGCGCCTCGCCGAGGCGCTCGGCGTCGTCCAGCACGAGCGTGCCGCCGGCTTCCGTGCCGTCGTAGTCCTCGCCGCGCACGTAGCGCGCGCCGGGAGCCGCGGCCGCGAAGGCGCGCAGCAGGTGCGACTTGCCGGCGCCCGTCTCGCCCCACAGGTAGAGCACCCGCTCGGGGATGCCCGCGGCGGCCGCGCGCACGGCGGCCAGCGGCTCGGCGTTGCGGCCGGCGACGAAGTTCGCGAAGGTGGGCGCGGGGGCCTGGGTGAAGTCGAGGAGAAGCTGCCTCATGGGGACTCCCTGGGCCTGCGCCGCGGCGCGGAGTCGCGCCGCCCGGCTTGGCCCGGGCGCGCCCCGCCGATGGCGCGCGGAACGCGGTCGTTTGCGGCCCGATTCTAGCACGCACGCCGCGCCGTCCGGAACGATTCCCCTATGGCAGAATCGAACCGTCACCGGAGAGCCCCATGGCAGTGGCCACCCCCATCCAGATCCGCTTCGAACGCTTCGACGGCGCCCTCGGCATCGCGCCCGCGAGGCCGCCGCGCGTGGTCGCGCCCGGCGAGAAGCCCGCGCTCGTGCACCGCATCAAGGAGCGCCTGAAGGCACTCGACGCCGTCTTCGTCGCGCACTACTACGTGCACCCGGACCTGCAGGATCTCGCGATGGAGACCGGCGGCACCGTGTCCGACTCGCTGGAGATGGCGCGCTTCGGGCACGAGCACCCCGGCAGGACGATCGTGGTGGCGGGCGTCCGCTTCATGGGCGAGACGGCCAAGATCCTCAATCCGGAGAAGAAGGTCCTGATGCCGGACCTCGGCGCCGAGTGCTCGCTGGACCTCGCCTGCCCCGCCGACGACTTCGCGAAGTTCTGCGACGCGCACCCGGACCGCGTGGTGGTCGTCTACGCCAACACCAGCGCCGCGGTGAAGGCGCGCGCGGACTGGATGGTGACCTCCTCCATCGCCGAGAAGATCGTGGCCCACCTGCACGCGCAGGGGAAGAAGGTCCTCTTCGCGCCGGACAAGCACCTGGGCGCCTACATCCGCAAGGTCACCGGCGCCGACATGCTGCTGTGGAACGCCTCGTGCGTCGTGCACGACGAGTTCAAGGCGCAGCAGCTGGAGGAGCTCAAGCTCGCGCACCCCGGCGCCAAGGTGCTGGTGCACCCGGAGTCGCCGGCTTCCGTGATCGAGATGGCCGACGCGGTGGGCTCCACCACCGGCATCATCCAGGCGGCCGAGCGCCTCGGCGCGAAGGAGTACATCGTCGCCACCGACGGCGGGATCCTCCACCAGATGAGGAAGCGCCTGCCGGGCGTCGCCTTCATCGAGGCGCCCACGGCCGGCAAGGGCGCCACCTGCCAGAGCTGCGCGCACTGCCCGTGGATGGCGATGAACGGCCTGCACAACCTGCTGGAGGTGCTCGAGACGGGCCGCAACGAGATTCACGTGGACCCGGAGACGGGCCGCCGCGCCAAGGTCTCCATCCAGCGCATGCTCGACTTCGCGCGCGAGCACCTGCCCGCGATGAAGGGCAGCGGGGACGCCTGACCACCACCGCACCGGGAGTTTCCATGCAGAAGTGCCTGGCCGCGTTGCTCGCGGCCGCCGCCACCGCCATGCCGGCCCTCGCCGCCACGCCCGCGACCGCCCCGGCGCCCGCGCCGGAGAAGCCGCTCTACCAGGATGCGGGGATGCTCGTCCTCGTCGCGCCCGCCTTCCCCAAGGACGAGCTCGCGGCCGGGCGAACCGCGCGGGTCGACGTCACGGCGCTCGTGCGCACCGACGGCACGCTGCAGGACGTCCGCCTCTCGGCCAACCCGCCGGTGGAGGCCTTCGCGTCCGCCGTGATGGACGTGGTCTCCCTGTGGCGCCTGCAGCCGCGCATCGTCACGCCGGGCTGCGCCGCGAAGGAGACGCCCGCGCGCGTGGCGATCTGGTTCGACATCGTGAACGGCGCCCCCAAGGTGAGCTACGGCACCTCGCGCCCGCAGGGCGTCGCGCCCGCCGAGCTGCATACCGACCGCCAGCCCGTGAAGATGGTGACGCCCCTCTACCCCAAGCGGCTGCTGCAGGATCCGAACGCGCCCAAGGCCATCCTGCAGGTGGCCTACGTCGCCGTGGCGGAGGACGGCGCCGTCACCGGCGTGACGCTCGCGCCCATGCTCCATTACCGCGACTTCGAGCCCCTCATCGCCGCCGCCGTGCGCCAGTGGAAGTACGCCCCGCAGCCCTCCTCCTGGTGCGCCGAGGTCCGCTTCCATATGACCCTCGACTGATGGGATAGAATTGCGGTCTGTTTCCCCTCCGGAATCGCCGCCGTGACCGCCGCCCCCACCCCCCTCACCTACCGCGACGCCGGCGTCGACATCGACGCGGGCGACGCCCTGGTCGAGCGCATCAAGCCTTTCGCGAAACGCACCATGCGCCCCGAGGTGCTCAGCAGCCTCGGCGGCTTCGGCGCGCTGGTGGAAGTCTCGAAGAAGTACAGGAACCCCGTGATGGTGTCGGGGACGGACGGCGTGGGCACCAAGCTCAAGCTCGCCTTCCGCATGAAGAAGCACGACACCATCGGCATCGACCTCGTGGCGATGAGCGTGAACGACGTCCTCGTCACCGGCGCCGAGCCCGTGTTCTTCCTCGACTACTTCGCGTGCGGCAAGCTCACCGTCGACGTGGCCGCGGACGTGGTGAAGGGCGTGGCCGCCGGCTGCGAGCTGGCGGGCTGCGCGCTCATCGGCGGCGAGACGGCCGAGATGCCCGGCCTGTACGACCCGAACGAATACGACCTCGCCGGCTTCGCCGTGGGCCTGGTGGAGAAGGACCGCATCATCGACGGCTCGACCATCGCCCCGGGCGACGCCCTCGTGGGCCTCGCCTCGAGCGGCGTGCACTCCAACGGCTTCTCGCTGGTGAGGAAGATCCTCGCCGTCACCGAGGCGCCGCTGGACGAGCCCCTCGACGGGCGCACCCTCGGCGAGGCGCTCCTCGAGCCCACGCGCATCTACGTGAAGCCGGTGCTTGCGCTCCTGGAGAAGATGCCTCTCAAGGGCATCGCCCACATCACCGGCGGCGGCCTCGTGGAGAACATCCCGCGCGTGCTGCCGGACTCCACGCAGGCGCGCCTCGACAAGTCGCGCTGGCCCCGCCCGGCCGTGTTCGGCTGGCTGCAGGAGCAGGGCAACGTCCCCGAGGCCGAGATGCACCGCACCTTCAACTGCGGCATCGGCATGGTCCTCGTGGTGGCCCGCGAGCACGTGAAGGAGGCGATCGCCTCGCTGGGCATCCACGGCGTCCCCGCCTGGGAGATCGGCGCCATCCACCCCCGGGAGAGCGGCGCCCCCCAGGCGGTCGTCTCCTGAGCGGAGAGGGAACGCGCCCGGGGAGGAAAGGGGCTCCTTCTTTCGCGGAGTCGAAAGAAGGAGCCCGTTTCCTCCCCTGCCCGATCCCTTGCCCCCATGAAGACCGCCGTCATCCTGATCTCCGGCCGCGGGAGCAACATGCAGGCGCTCGTCGACGCCCGCCCCGGCCTCGACTTCCGCGCCGTGATCTCCAACCGCCCCGCGGCGGGCGGGCTCGCCTGGGCGCAGTCCCGGGGGATCGCCACGCGCGTGGTGGACCACAAGGCCTTCCCGTCGCGGGAGGCGTTCGACGCGGAGCTCGCGCGCGCCGTCGACGCCTTCTCGCCCGACTACCTCTTCCTCGCGGGCTTCATGCGCATCCTCACGCCGGGCTTCATCGACCGCTACCCGCGCGCGATCCTCAACATCCACCCCTCGCTCCTGCCCTGCTTCCCGGGGCTGGACACGCACCAGCGCGCCATCGACGCGGGCGTTAAGCTGCACGGGGCCACGGTCCACTTCGTGACGCCCGCCCTCGACCACGGGCCGATCCTCGTGCAGGCGGCGGTGCCCGTGCTGCCGGGCGACACGGCCGAGGCGCTGGCCGCCCGCGTGCTGGCCCAGGAGCACCGCATCTACCCCCAGGCGGCGCGCTGGCTCGCCGAGGGGCGCGTGGAGTTCCGCGGCGCCGATGTCGTCCAGGTGAGGGGCTCGGGCGTTGAAGGGGACTGGGCCATCTCCCCCCGGGACCCCCCATGAGGCTCCTCGCCGCCGCCGCCGCGCTGCTTGCCATCCCCGCCGCCCTCGCGCTGCCCGTGCAGGTGGACGCGGAGTACAGCGTGTCGGCCGCCGGCGTGCCCATCGGCCGCGTCACGGAGACCTTCCGGCGCGACGGCGACGCCTACCGCATCGAGAGCACCACGCGCGCCGAGGGCGTCCTCAAGCTCTTCCGCGACGACACCATCGTGCTCACGAGCGCCGGCCGCGTGGGCCCGAAGGGCCTGCAGCCGCTGCACTTCGAGCAGCGCCGCCTCGGCGACCGCACGCGCGACATCGTGGCCGAGTTCGACTGGGCGAAGGCCGAGCTGCGCTCCGAGTACCGCGGCGAATCGAGCGTGCACGCGTTGCCGCCCGGCACGCAGGACCGCCTGTCGATCCTCTACCAGTTCATGGGCGGCGGCACGGCGGCGAAGCTCGTGCGCCTGCACATGTCCAACGGCCGCAAGGTCGAGGCCTACGCCTACCGCAAGGTGGGCGAGCCCGTCATCGACACGCCCGCCGGCGAGTTCGCCACCGCCCATTACGAACGCGTGACCGAAAGCGAGAAGGAGAGCCGCGCGCAGCTCTGGCTCGCCAAGGACCGCTTCAACCTCCCCGTGCGCGTCGTCTTCGAGGACGCGAAGGGCCTCAAGCTCGAGCAGAACCTCGTGAGCCTCACGGCGCGCTAGCGATGGAGATCCCCCGCCCCCTCTCCCCTGCGTGGCGGCCCGCCGCCGTGGCGCTCGCCGCCTCGGCGGTCGTCCACGGCACGGTGCTGGTGGGCGTGCAGGTGCCCGCGGGCGAGGACGATGGCGCCCTCCTCGCGCCCTCGTACGAGGCCGTGCTCGCCGCGCCGCCCGCCGTGGAGGTCGCGCCGGCGCCCGCGCCCCCGCCGCCGAAGCCGCGCGCGCGCCCGAAGCCCAAGCCGCCCCGGGCGGAGGAGACCGTGGCGTTCCTCCCGGCCGCGATCGAGGAATCGGCGCTAGCCCCCCTGGCGGCGGCCGATGCCCTCGCGCCGGAGCCCGAGCCGCTGCCCGAGATGGTGGCGCTCGCGCAGCCCGCGGTGCCGCCGCCGCCCCCGGCGCTGCCCGAGTTCCGGCCCGAGGCGCTCCCCGCCGAGGTGACGATCGCCTACGCGCTCACCTCCGCGTTCGCCGACGGCGAGGCCGAGTACACCTGGAAGCGCGAGGACGACCGCTACGAGATCACCGGCACCGCGCAGGCCACCGGCTTCTTCACGCTTTTCCTCGAGGGGCAGATCTACCAGACGGCCAGCGGGCGCGTGACGCCCGAGGGCCTGCGCCCGGAGCGGTTCACGGAGCGCCGCGGCGACACGGCCGAGGAAGGCCTCGCCTTCGACTGGCCCGCGCGCCAGGTGGAGTTCCGCCGCGGCGACAGCTCGCGCACCGCCGCCCTCACCGACACGACGGTGGACTGGCTCTCGATGATCTTCCAGCTCGCCCACATGCCCCCGAAAGGCGACACGATGCCGCTACGCGTCTTCACCCAGCGCCGCCTCTACGACTTCCGCCTGCAGGTCGTGGGCGAGGAGACGCTGGAGCTCCCCTTCGGAACCGTGCGCGCGCTCCACCTGCGCCACGAGGGCGAGAAGCCCGAGCAGGCCGTCGACGTGTGGCTGGGCCTGAACCAGTTCAACCTGCCGGTGAAGCTGCGTTACCCGGTGGCGAGGAACCGCCTGGTGGTCGAGCAGGTCGCGACTTCGGTGAGGGCGCGCTGATGTCCGCGAACCTCACCCGCATCCAGCTCGACGCGATCGTGCACGCGCTCGCGGTGGCGCTGCCGGCGCGAAGCCCCGCCGACGCCGTGCTCAAGCACTACTTCCGCGACCACAAGGCGCTGGGCAGCCGCGACCGCGCGCTCGTGGCCGACACCGTCTACTCGGTGCTGCGCCGCCGGCGCCTGCTGGAGGCGCTCACGCCCTCGGCCGCGCCGCGCGAGCTCGCGCTCGCCTCCCTCGTGAAGCTGCAGGGCTACGGCATCGGCAGCCTCGAGCCCGTGCTGCGCGGCGCGGAGCGCACCTGGCTCGCTGCGCTAAAGGCGGAGGACGTGGACCGGCAGCCCTTCGAGGTCCGCGCCGACCTCCCCGACTGGGTCATCGCCCGCCTGCGCCGGCGCCTCGCGGACGAGGAGATCCTCGCGCTGGCGAAGAGCCTCCAGCACCCCGCGCCGCTGGACCTGCGCGTGAACACGCTCAAGGCCCCGCGCGAGGCGGTGCTGCAGCGGCTCGAGGCCGACGGCACGCAGGCCGCGCCCGCGCGCTGGTCCCCGCTGGGCGTGCGCGTGAAGGAGAAGGTCGCGCTGAACAAGCACCCGATGTACCTCGACGGCGCCGTGGAGGTGCAGGACGAGGGCAGCCAGCTCCTCGGCCTGCTCGTGGAGCCGCGGCGCAGCGACCTCGTCGTGGACTTCTGCGCCGGCGCCGGCGGCAAGACCCTGCAGCTGGGCGCGGCCATGGGCTCGCACGGGCGCCTCTACGCCTGGGACGTCTCCGACAAGCGGCTGGCGAACCTCACGCCGCGGCTGCGGCGCTCGGGGCTCTCCAACGTCCACCCGCAGCGCATCGCCGGCGAGAACGACACCAAGGTAAAGCGCCTGCGCGGGAAGGCCGACCGCGTGCTCGTCGACGCGCCCTGCACCGGCCTCGGGACGCTTCGCCGCAACCCCGACCTGAAGACCCGCCAGACGGAGGAGGGCCTCGCCGAGCTGAACGCGAAGCAGTCCGCCATCCTCGAGGCGGCCGGCGCGCTCGTGAAGCCCGGCGGGCGCCTCGTCTACGGCACCTGCAGCCTGCTGGAGGAGGAGAACGAGGCGATCGTGGAGCGCTTCCTCGCGGCGCACCCGGACTTCGCGCTGGTGCCCTGCGGCGAGGTGCTCGCGCGGCAGGGCCTCTCCATCCCCGGCTGCGAGCGGTACCTGCGCCTGCTGCCCCACGTCCACGACACCGACGGCTTCTTCGCCGCGGTGCTGCAGCGCGCGGCGTGAGGCGCGCGCTCGCCGCCCTCGCCCTGGGCGTCGCCGCCGCGGCCGGCGCGGCGGAACCCGCCTCGCGCGCCGCCCCGGCAGGCCACCCCGCCCGCGTCGAGGCGTGGTTCACGCCGGGCGACGACGTGGCCCGCGTCATCAGCCAGCGCATCGCCGCCGCCCGCGAGAGCGTGCAGGTGCAGGCCTACCTCTTCACGCACCGCGGCATCGCCGCGGCGCTCGCCAGGGCCGCGCGGCGCGGCGTCGCGGTGGAGGTGATCGGGGACGCCAGGCAGCACGAAACCGGCGGGCTTCCCGTCCTCAGGGGCCTGGACCGCGCCGGCGCCCGCATCTGGCTCTCCTCCGACCACGCCGCGTTCCACAACAAGGTGGTGCTCGTGGACGCGGGCACGGCGGGCGCCGTGGTCGTCACCGGCAGCTTCAACTTCACGCAGGCGGCGCAGGAGAAGAACGCGGAGAACGTCGTGGTGATCTCGGGAAGCCCGGAGGTCGCCGCGCGCTTCGCCCGCGACTTCGAGCGGCATCGCGCGCGGGCCTCGCGGTTACAATGAGCCCGCGATGACCCCCCTCGAGAGAACCCTCGACGCCTTCGCCACGCAGGCGACCACGCCGCAGGGCCTGAAGCAGCTCGCGATCATCGCCGCGGGCCTCGCGCTGGGCTGGCTCGTCGCGCGCGTCCTGCGCCGCCGCGTGCCGCAGGGCGCGGCATGGAAGTTCGGCGCCGGCGGCTTCCACCGCGTGGCGTTCCCGCTCGCGGCGCTCGCCCTCACCTGGGGCGCGCGCCTGCCGCTGCGCAAGCTCCAGGCCACGCCGTTCGTCGACATCGCGATCACGCTGCTGGTGGCGCTCGCCGTCATCCGGCTGGCGGTGTACGTCCTGCGCCACATCCTTCCCGAGGGCGCCTTCCTGCGCGGGTCGGAGCGCACCATCGGCATCGCCATGTGGGTGGGCGTGGCGCTGCACGTGACCGGCATCCTCCCCGAGCTGTGGGAGGCCCTCGACGACATCGCCTTCAGCATCGGCAAGCAGCGCGTCTCGCTGCTGGTGGTGATGCAGGGCCTCGTGTCGCTCGCCGTGTCGCTTGCCGTGTCGCTGTGGGTCGCGCGCGTGCTGGGGGCGCGCATCCTCGCCGCCGAGCGGGTCGAGATGTCGACGCGCGTGGTGCTCGCGAAGCTCGTCCAGGCGGGCGCCTTCTTCCTCGCGATCCTCGTGGCGCTCCCCCTCGTGGGCATCGACATCACGGCGCTCTCCGTCTTCGGCGGCGCGCTGGGCGTGGGCCTGGGCTTCGGCCTGCAGAAGATCGCGAGCAACTACGTGAGCGGCTTCATCATCCTGCTGGACCACTCGGTGCGCATCGGCGACCTCGTCACGGTCGACAGCCGGCATGGCGTGGTAAAGGCGATCGAGTCGCGCTACACGGTGATCCGCAGCCTCGACGGCACCGAGTCGATCATCCCCAACGAGACGCTCATCACGCAGAGCGTCACCAACCACTCCTACACCGACCGCAAGGTGCTGGTGAAGGTGAAGGTGGGCGTGGGCTACGGCTCCGACGTGGACCGCGTGTTCGCGATCCTGCTCGCCGCAGCCGCGCGACAGCCGCGCGTGCTGGCCGATCCCGCACCGGGCGCGGCCATCGTCGCGCTCGGCGACAACGGCATCGAGATCGAGCTCACGGCCTGGATCGCCGACCCCGACCAGGGCCAGGTGGCGCTGCGCGGCGCGATCCTCAAGGAGGTGCTGGAGGCCTTCCGCGCCGAGGGGATCGAGATCCCCTTCCCGCAGCGCGACGTGCGCCTCATCCCGCCCGACGCCCGATAGCGAATCCCTCCGTGTTCTCCGTGTCCTCCGTGATGAAGGACGCCGGGTCAATCATCACGGAGGACACGGAAGACACGGAGGGCACGGAGAAGGATTGAGCCTGGGGGCGAAGGCGAGTTCTCATTTGAAAACATGACGTTACTCCCACATGGCGGCTTCCCGGGGGCCGCGTGTGGGGATGCGTTAGAATGCGGCCTTCCGTTCATCCCGAACCCGCCCCCGAGCGGGTCGCACGAATAGGCGCCCACACATGCTCTTCGACGGCCTCCTGGACCTCCCCTGGTGGGGAAAGCTCCTCGTCCTGCTCGTCCTCGTCCAGATCACGATCGCCGGCGTCACGCTCTACCTGCACCGCTGCCAGGCGCACCGGTCGCTCGAGCTGCACCCGGTCGTCAGCCACTTCTTCCGCTTCTGGCTGTGGCTCACGACCGGCATGATCACGAAGGAGTGGGCGGCCATCCACCGCAAGCACCACGCCAAGTGCGAGACCGCCGAGGACCCGCACAGCCCGCAGGTGCACGGCATCAACAAGGTCCTCTTCGCCGGCGTCGTCCTGTACGTGAAGGAGTCGCACCATCCCGAGACGATGCAGCGCTACGGCCACGGCACGCCGGACGACTGGATCGAGCGCACGATCTACACGCCGCACCACAAGAAGGGCATCCTCGTGATGCTCACGGCCAACGTGCTGCTGTTCGGCGACTTCCCGGGCCTCCTGATGTGGGGCGTGCAGATGGCGTGGATCCCCTTCTGGGCCGCCGGCGTCATCAACGGCATCGGCCACTTCTGGGGCTACCGCAAGTTCCAGACGGAGGACGCGAGCACCAACATCGTCCCCGTGGCCGCGTGGATCGGCGGCGAGGAGCTGCACAACAACCACCACGCCTTCCCCACCTCCGCCAAGTTCTCGGTGCAGTGGTACGAGTTCGACCTGGGATGGGCCTACATCCGGGTCCTCTCCGCGCTGGGCCTCGCCCGCCCGAAGAAGCTGCCGCCGAAGGTGCGCCTCGACCCCGCCAAGTCCGTGATCGACGTGCAGACGCTGCACGCGATCGCCACCAACCGCTACGAGGTGCTGGCGAAGTACGCCAAGTCCATGAAGCTCGCGTGGGACGAGGAAGTGGCGAAGCTGCGCGAGAAGCAGCTCTTCGCCGACAGCGCGACGGCGCGCCGCCTGCGCCGCGCCATCACGCGCGGCATGGTGAAGTCGCCCGCGGAGCAGGAGATCGTCGCTCGCGCGCTCGAGTCCAGCCCGCGCCTGGCCACGCTCTACCGCATGCGCGAGGAGCTCGCCCGGACCTGGGAGCGCTCCACGCTCTCCACCGAGCAGCTCGTGGCGCAGCTGCGCGACTGGTGCGACCGCGCCGAGGCGAGCGGCATCGAGACCCTCGCGGAGTTCTCGCAGCGCCTGCGGCGATACGCGGCGGCCTGACGAACGGTGCCAGGGATCGGGATCGGGGACAGTCCCCAAGGGCGGGGACAGTCCCCGATCCCGATCCCTGGCACGGCGCTCGTCTTCGGCGCCAGCGGCTACATCGGCAGCCACCTCGTCCCCGCGCTCGCCGCGCGGGGCTGGCGCGTGCGCGCCTGCGCCCGGCACGCGGGCGTGCTCGAGGCGAAGCCCTGGCCGCCCGTCGAGATCGTCGCCGCCGACGCGCTGAAGCCGGAGACGCTTCCCGCCGCGCTGGCGGGCATCGACGTCGCCTACTACCTGGTCCACTCGATGGCGGCCGGGCGCGACTTCGGCCGGCTGGACCTCGAGGCCGCCGACCACTTCGGGCGCGCGGCCGCCACGGCGGGCGTGAAGCGCATCGTCTACCTCGGCGGCCTCGTGCCCGAGGGCGCGCGGTCCGAGCACCTCCTCTCCCGGCGCGACACGGGCGAGGCCCTGCGCCGCCACCCCGTGCCCGTCACCGAGATCCGCGCCGGCATCATCGTGGGGCCGGGCTCGGCCGCCTTCGAGGTGATGCGCGACCTCGTGCTGCACCTGCCCGTGATGGTCACGCCGCGCTGGGTGCGCGCGAAGAGCCCGCCCATCGCGCTGCCCGACCTGCTGCACTACCTCGTCGAGGCCCCGCGCGTGCCGGCCATGGCCGGCGGCATCTACGACGCCGCCGGCCCCGAGACGCTCACCTACGAGGCGATGATGCGCGCGATCTCGCGGCTCATGGGCCGCCGCGAGCCCCTGATCCTCCCGGTGCCCGTCCTCACGCCGGAGTTGTCGGCGCTCTGGCTGAACCTCGTGACGGCGGTGCCGGCGCCGATCGCGCGCGCGCTGATCGGCGGGCTCAAGCACGACTTCACCGCCGACGACGCGGCGCTTCGCGCCCTGCTGCCGCACCAACTCCTCGGCTTCGAGGACGCCGTGCGCGCCGCGCTGGAGGCCGAGCGGCGCCACGCGGTGGCGGCGCGCTGGACCGAGGGCGCCTTCGCCTTCCGCGAGTACCGCGCCGACTACGCCTACTACGCCAAGCGGGCCGGCGGAGAGATCCGCACGCGGGCAAGCGCGGCGGCCCTCTGGCAGGTCGTGTCGGCCATCGGCGGCGAGAACCGCTACTACGCCTTCAACGCGCTGTGGTCGCTTCGCGAGACGATCGACTGGCTGCTGGGCGGCAACGGCCGCAACCACGGCCGGCGCGACCCGCAGGAAGTGCGCGTGGGCGACGTGATCGACTCCTGGCGCGTCGTGGGCGTGGAGCCGCGGCGGCGCCTCACCCTCGTCTTCGGCATGAAGGCGCCGGGCGCGGGCGTGCTGGAGTTCGAGATCGAGGAGGCCTCGCCCGCCGTGCGGCGCCTGGCGGTGACGGCGTATTGGCACCCGGCGGGCGTGTGGGGCCTCGCCTACTGGTGGGCCATGTTCCCGGCCCACCTCTTCCTCTTCGGCGCCCTCGTGAAGGCGATCGCGCGCCGCGCGGAGGCGATGGAGGCCGGCTGAGAATGCGAAAACCCCGCCGGGGCGGGGTTTGGCTGGATCCCCGGCGACCCGGGGATGACGCTGGTGCGGAACCGCGCTGCGGTTCCTGCCATCGTCACTTGAGCTTCGTTTCCTTGTAGGTGACGTGCTTGCGGGCCTTCGGATCGTATTTCTTGATCTCGAGCTTGTCCGGGGTGGTCTTCTTGTTCTTGGTGGTGGTGTAGAAGTGCCCCGTGCCGGCGGTCGATTCGAGCTTGATCTTGTCGCGCATGGCCGCCCCCTCAGATCACTTCGCCGCGCTCGCGCAGCTCGGCGAGCACCACGTCGATGCCCTTCTTGTCGATGGTGCGCAGGCCCGCGTTGGTGAGCCGCAGCTTCACGTAGCGGTTCTCGCTCTCGACCCAGAGCTTGCGGTACTGCAGGTTGGGCAGGTAGCGGCGCTTGGTCTTGTTGTTGGCGTGGGACACGTGGTTGCCCACGATGGGGCCCTTGCCCGTGATTTGGCAGACTCGAGACATGGGATTTCTCCGGGAATTCCACCGCCCCCGGAAAAGCCGGAGGCGGAAAGCCCGAGATTATAGCCCAGGCCGCGCCGCCTCTACAACCTGATTCCATTGGCCTTTTCGGCCTAGAGGAGACCGCGCTCGGCGAACGACAGGCAGGCCCCGGGTGCCACGATGAAGTGGTCGAGCACCTTCACGTCCACCAGCGCGAGGGACTCCGTCAGCGCCCTCGTAAGTGCTTGATCTTGAAGGGAAGGTTCGGCCACTCCCGAGGGGTGGTTGTGGGCCAGGATGATGCCGGCCGCGTTGTGGGCGAGCGCACGCTTCACGATCTCCCGGGGGTAGACGCTGGTCTGGGTGAGGGTGCCGCGGAACAGCTCCTCGGCGGTGATCACGCGGTTCTGGGCGTCCAGGAACACGCCCCAGAAGACCTCGTGGCCGAGGTGCTGCATGCGCAGGCGCAGGTAGCTGCGCACCGCCATCGGCGATGCCAGCACGTCGCGGGCCTGGCTCTCCTCCCACAGCGAGCGGCGCGAGAGTTCCAGGGCGGCGGCGAACTGGGCGGCGCGGGCGCCACCCACGCCAGCGACGGCGGCCACGTCGGGCACGGGCGCCGTGAGCAGGCGCGAGATGCGGCCGAAGCGCACCAGCAGCTCGTGGGCGACGGTGACGGCCGGCCGGCCCGCCACCCCCGTGCGCAGCACGAGGGCGACGAGTTCGGCATCGGACAGGGAGGCCGGGCCGTGGAGGGCCAGGCGCTGGCGGGGATGGCCCGAGGCGGGCCAGGCGGGCGGAGACATGGGCGGCAACTCTCTCTAGTAGAATGATCCGATGGAAGAAACGGGAAGGCGCCGCGTTCTACTAGGGGTGACCGGGGGCATCGCCACCTACAAGGTGGCGGAACTCGCGCGGGCGCTCATCCGCAATAACGTCCAAGTCCAGGTCGCGATGACAGCGGCGGGGACGAAGTTCGTGACGCCCGCGACCTTCCAGGCCCTCACCGGCCGGCCCGTGGTCACGGACCTCTGGGACGCGAGCTTCCCCAATGCGATGGCGCACATCGAGCTCTCGCGCGGCGTCGACGCCATCGTGGTCGCCCCCGCCAGCGCCGACTTCCTCGCCAAGCTCGCCCACGGGCTCGCCGACGACCTGCTCTCCACCACCTGCCTCGCCCGCAACTGCGCGCTGCTCGTCGCCCCGGCCATGAACCGCGAGATGTGGGACAACCCCGCCACGCAGCGGAACGTGAATCTCCTGCGCGGCGACGGCGTCGCGATCCTCGGGCCCGCCTCCGGCGACCAGGCCTGCGGCGAGGTGGGGATGGGCCGCATGCTCGAGCCCGAGGAGCTGCTGCAGTCCATCCTCGCCTTCCTCTCGCCCAAGCGCCTCGCCGGCCGCCGCGTGCTCGTCACCGCCGGCCCCACCTTCGAGGCGATCGACACGGTGCGCGGCATCACCAACCTGAGCTCCGGCAAGATGGGCTACGCGATCGCCGAGGCGGCGGCGGCGCTGGGCGCCGACGTGACGCTCGTCTCCGGCCCGACCGCCCTCGCCCCGCCCGCGAACGCGCACTTCGTGTTCGTGACCAGCGCCGCCGAGATGCTCAACGCCGTCGCCGCGCACGCGGGCGGCGCCGATCTCTTCTTCAGCGTCGCCGCGGTGGCGGACTACACGCCCGAGGCGCCGGCGAGCCGCAAGCTCAAGAAGTCCGGCGAGCCGATGGAGTTGAAGCTCAAGCCCACGGTGGACATCCTGGCGCAGGTGGCGCGGATGCCCGCGGGCCCCTTCTGCGTGGGTTTCGCCGCCGAGAGCGAGAACCTCGCCGAGTACGCGCAGGCAAAGCGCAAGCGCAAGGACATCCCGATGATCGTGGCGAACCTCGTGCAGCACACCATCGGCCGCGAGGAGAACGAGGTCACGATCTACGACGACGCCGGCGCGCACCCGCTCGCGCGGGCGCCGAAGTCGCGCATCGCGCACGCGATCGTCGAGCACGCCCTCGCGCTCTACGAGGCCAGGCGCGGCGCTACCGTCACGCCCATCAAGCAGGCTTCCTGAATCCCCCGTCTCCCTGCTGCCGCCTGCCGGCGGGGGGCTCACTTGTGGAACCGCAGATGAACGCAGATGACTTCTGCCTCGCGTCGCCGACGTGCCTTGCGGGACGATTCGCCGTAATGGGCACGGCTCGACCCCATTCTCATCGATCATCTGCGTTCATCCGCGTTCATCCGCGGTTCCATCGCCCTTCCCCCATCGCAGCCACCTCCGCCCCATGAAGAGACTCGACGTGAAGATCCTCGACGAGCGCATGCGCTCCCGGCTCCCGGCCTACGCGACCGGCGGCTCCGCCGGGCTCGACCTGCGCGCCTGCCTCGACGAGCCGCTCACCCTCCGCCCGGGAGACTCGTCGCTGGTCCCCACGGGGCTCGCCATCCACGTGGGCGACCCAGGCCACGCCGCGGTGATCATTCCGCGCTCGGGCCTCGGCCACAAGCACGGCATCGTGCTCGGCAACCTCGTGGGCCTCATCGATTCCGACTACCAGGGGCAGCTCTTCGTCTCGTGCTGGAACCGCGGCCGGGAGCCCTTCGTGGTGAACCCCATGGAGCGCATCGCGCAGCTGGTGGTGATCCCGGTGGTCCAGGTGGCGCTCAACGTCGTGGAATCCTTCGACGAAAGCGCGCGCGGCGAGGGCGGCTTCGGCTCCACCGGCAAGCACTGACGGGAGACAACCATGCACGGCATCGTCCTCTTCGCCCACGGCGCCCGCGACCCCGAGTGGGCGCGCCCCTTCGAGGGCATCCGCGACCGCATCCGCGCGCGCCGGCCGGAGTTCCCCGTGGAGCTCGCCTTCCTCGACTTCATGTCGCCCAAGCTGGACGAGGCGGTGGAGTGCCTCGTGCGCCGCGGCGTGGCGGCCATCACGATCTTCCCGCTCTTCATGGCGCCCGGCGGGCACATCCGCAACGACCTGCCGCGCATCGCCGAGGAGCTGCGCAAGGCGCACCCCGGCATCCCCATCGCCGTGCGCACCGCCATCGGGGAGGCGCCCGAGCTGCTCGACGCGATCGCGGGCTGGATACTCGGCGGCGTCGACTGAATCGCCGCGACGGCGCGCCCGGTCAGCGCCGGGAGCAGATGGAGAAGCCGTCGTTCCAGCCCATCCGGTACTTCGCGTCCGCCGCGAAGCGCTTCTCGTCCTTGCGGCCGTAGGCGGACTTCCGCGCCGACTCGCAGCCGTCGATGTAGCCGTCGCGCACCGCGGGAGGGTAGCCCGTGAGGTTGTAGGCGGGCCGCGGGGCGGCTGCGCGGCGCTCCTGCGCCTGCTGCGGCGTCTCCTCGACGGGGGGCGGCGGCTCGAGGATCGCGCAGCCGGCGAGCAGGAGCGGCGCAAGGGGGAGGGCGTGTCGGCGCATCGGGGTCCTCGTGCGTTATGCTGCGTGCGCCCTTTTCGATGGAGGTGGAGTCTTGGATGCCATTCTAGCCGCCCGCGCTCCCGGCTTCGCGGCCCGCGCGCTCGCCGCGCTCCTTCTCGCCGCGGCCGGTCTCGCCCTGGCGGAAGCGCCGCTGCCCGCCCGGCAGGTGAAGGTGGCCGGCCACGCCCTGCGGGTCGAGGTCGCCGCCACGATCGAGCAGCGGATGAAGGGCCTCATGTTCCGCGAGAAGCTGGGCGCCGACGACGGCATGCTCTTCGTCTTCGACGAGCCGGGCTACCACGCCATGTGGATGAAGAACACGCCGTTGCCGCTTTCGGTGGCCTTCGTCGACGGCGCGGGCGCCATCCTCAACATCCTCGACATGGAGCCGCACACGCTCGACCAGCACGCGGCCGCCGGCCCTGCCGTGTACGCCATCGAGACGAACAAGGGCTGGTTCGCCAAGCGCCGCATCAAGGCGGGCGACAAGGTGACGGGGCTGCCGAAGCCGAAATGACCGGCGCCGGGAATACGGCGCCCTTCGCGCTGTTCACCCAGTCGACGCGCCCTCGCCGGCGCGAAGCCCCGACACTCCCGACCCGAAAGGACCCGCATGAAACGCCTCATCGCCGCCACCGCCCTGCTCTCCACCACCGTCGCCGGCCTCGCCTTCGCGCAGCAGAAGCCCGAGGACGAGATCCGCTACCGCCAGTCGGTGATGAACGTGATCGGCCGCGCCATGGCCCCGATGGGCGCGATGGCCCAAGGCAAGGCGCCCTTCAACGCCGCGGTTGCGCAGAAGAACTCGGCGCTGGTCGAGACGCTTCTCTCGTTGCCGTGGAACTCGTTCGGCCCGGGCACCGACAAGGGCGCGCCGACGAAGGCCGCCCCCAAGGTCTGGACGGAAGCGGCCAAGTTCCGGGAGGCCGCGGAGAATTCGCAGAAGGCGGTGGCCAATCTCGCTGCCGCCGCGAAGACCGGCGACGAGGGCAAGTTCAAGGCGGCGTTCGCGGAAGTGCCGAAATCCTGCAACGGCGGCTGCCACGACGACTTCCGCCTGAAGGAATTCCGCAACTGATCAGGCGAGGCTCGCCAGGCCCCAGGCGGCCGCCCCGGCCGCGATCGCGATCGCGGCGGCCGTCGCGAGGCTCCCCCCGCGGGAGGCCTCGCCCTCCCGGCCTGCCGCCAGGCGCTTGTCGCCCGTGACCATCGCCCGCACGAGGCCCTGCCGCTTCGCGATGGCGTAGTACGCGATCGCCGCGAGGTGCAGCGCGAGCAGCGCCACGATCACCCAGAAGTTGGCCTCGTGGATGGCGTTGAGGCGGTCGGACACGGCGCGGCTCACGTGCTTCGCGAGCGGCCCCTCGAAGAAGTAGTCCTCCTGCACGAGGAAGAGCCCGGTCACCGCCTGCGTCGCGAGCGCGGCGAGCATCGCCGCGACGGACCACCCGCCGAGCGGGTTGTGTCCCGCCGTCTCCTCCCCGCCGCGCCCGGACAGCAGCCCCTTCGCGTAGCCGGCCACCGCCCGCGGCCCGCGCAGGAAGCTCGCGAAGCGCGCGTGCGTTCCGCCGGCGAATCCCCACCCCAGGCGGAAGAGCAGCAGCGCGAGGATCGCGAGGCCGAAGCGCCGGTGCCACTCGAGCGTGCCCGCCCCGAGGAGCGAGTCGAACTTCCCCGTCGCGAGGCTCGCGGCGACGAGGAGCGCGAGCAGCCAGTGGAAGAGGCGCGTGGGCAGGTCCCACACGCGCACGCTCACGGGATCCGCGCCCGCCATCGCCTTCGCTACGCGCCGAAGACGGCCCGGCGGAAAAGGCCGCCCGACGCCGTCATGAAGAACAGCATCGGCATCGACAGCGCCACGTTCAGCCGCGAGGCGAGGAAGGCCACGCGGCGCGCGCTCGCCTTTTCCTCCTCGGAGGCGGGCGCGAGGCCGAGGATCTTCCTCTGGTTGGGCCAGATGATGGCCCACACGTTGAAGAACATGATCGTGCCGAGCCACGCCCCCACGCCGATCGGCATGTATGCGCGTTCCTTGAAGAGGAAGGCCTCGTCGGCCTTGTCGCCCAGCAGCATCATGCCCGCGAGCCAGGTGACGACCGCCGCCCAGCGGAACCAGAAGAGCGCGCGCGGCGCGACGTGCTTCGCGATGCCGGCCGCCGTGCCGTCGGCCTGCGCGTCCTTCATCGCCGCCGCCTGCACGAAATTGAAGTAGTAGAGGAGCCCCACCCACATCACGCCGGCCAGGATGTGCAGCCAGCGCCCCAACCCGTACTGGACGAGTTCCACGCTCAGCCTCCCGTCATCGCCGCGCGAACCAGCCAGTAGAGGACCGCCGTGAGGGCGAGCCCGCACAGCACCGTGCCCCAGAGGGAATCGAGGGGATTCTTCATGGCGTCGCTCCGGCGCCGCCCGAAGGGCGGCGAGGCGCGCATTCTAGCACGCGGCCCCGCGCCGCCCCGGCCGGAAGGAGAAAAATCTCTTGAAGAATAATGGGTTATCAGCTTGTCACGCGGCGAGCCGCCCGGCCTGCAGCGACACGATCGCCTTGGCCCGGGTGAAGTCCGGCGCCGCGCCCGTGGCGTGCACGCAGGCGGCGGCGAGGTTCACGAGCGGCGGCGGCGCGGGCGCCCTCCGCTCGATCACGGAGCGCATCCACGCCACGAGCTGCCCGCCCTCCGGCACGCACGCCGCCGCCGGGCGTTCGCCATGCTCGGCCTCGAAAACGACCGACTCCGCACCCTCCGACCACAGCGTGATGCGAGGGCGCAGCGCGTAGTTGCAGCCCGCCGCCGACGCCGGCCACGCGAGGTAGAGCGAACGCGCGCCCGTCGTGGGCAGGATCGCCTCGATGCGCGCGCTGCGCGCGCCGGCGACTCCCATCGCGAGGCGCACCGCGCCCATGCCGCCGGGGTCCAGCGCGTGCGCGGCGAGGTGCGCGGTGTTGGTGCCGCCCAGCCGCGTGCGCAGCGCGACGAGGTCGCCCAGCGCCGGCGAAAGGAGCTGCACCGGCACGAATGCAACGCCTTCCTCGCGCAGGCCGTGTTCCGCGTCGGCGAGGCTCGTGGCGGGCAGCACGCCCATCTCGCGAAGCAGCATCGGCCCCGAGGGCCCGTCCCGCGCATCGAGCGTGCCGTGCAGGGCCACGGGCACTTCGAAGCGGCGCAGGAAGAGCGCGAGCAGCACGGCGTAGGCGGCTTCGCCGGGTACGAGGCCGTAGAGGGGAATGGCGATGGCGCGGCGCCCCGGTGACGGCGCGAACCGCGCCTGCCGCGCGGCCAGCGCGCGGTGCAGGCCGAGGATCTCGGCAGGCGTTTCTCCCGCCAGGGCGAACGAGGCGAGGAGCGCGCCCAGCTCCAGCTCCGGAAGCGCGCCGTCCAGCACGGCGCCCCACAACGCCGCCGCCTCTTCCGCATCGAGGAAATCCGGCGAGTCGTCCGCCGGCCGGGCGGGCCTTCGCGCCAGGCGGCGCAGGATGGGGGCGATCGAGTGCATGGATTCTCCGGATCCGGGTTGGCTGGGCTCGTGGCGTGGCTGCAGGGAGATAGCATGAGGCGTGCCACGCGAGCTCCGGCACGCAGCGCGGGCTCCCGCGCCCGTTCCGGCGCACCGCGCAGGTGCATTTGCTGCGGCGCGTCAGTCCCAATCGGGGGCGGCCGTACAATGGCCCCATGAACGATGCCGCCGCCAGTCCCCCGTACGCGGGCCTCACGCCCGACACGATCCTGGACGCCGTCGAGAGCCTCGGATTCCTCGCCGACGGCCGCCAGCTCGCGCTCAACAGCTACGAGAACCGCGTCTACCAGGTGGGCCTCGAGGAGGGCCACGGCGGCGCGCCGGGCGATGCGCCCTTCCTCGTCGCGAAGTTCTACCGCCCCGGCCGCTGGACCGACGAGCAGATCCTCGAGGAGCACGACTTCGCGCGCGAGCTGGCGGAACGCGAGATCCCGGTGGTGCCCGCGCTCGCCATCGGCGGCTCGACGCTGCATCACCACGCGGGTTTCCGCTTCGCGGTCTTTCCACGCCGGGGCGGCCGCGCGCCGGAGCTGGAGGATCCCGTGACGCTCGAGTGGCTGGGGCGCTTCATCGGGCGCATCCACGCCGTGGGCGCCACGCGCGCGTTCGCGCACCGCCCCGCGCTCGACGTGGAATCCTTCGGCCGCGCCTCGCGCGACTGGTTGCTCGCGCACGGCTTCATCCCGGCCGACCTGCGCGAGGCCTGGGCGGGCGCCGCGGCGCTCGCGATCGAAGGCGCCGAGCGGGCCTTCGAGCGCGCCGGCGGCGTGGCGCGCATCCGCCTGCACGGCGACTGCCACGCGGGCAACGTGCTGTGGACGCCGGGAGGGCCCCACTTCGTCGACTTCGACGACGCGCGCAGCGGGCCCGCCGTGCAGGACCTGTGGATGCTGCTGTCGGGCGACCGCGCGTCGATGTCGGCGCAGCTTCGCCACGTGCTCGCGGGCTACGAGGACTTCGCGGAGTTCGACGACCGCGAGCTCGCGCTCGTCGAGGCCCTGCGCACGCTGCGGCTGCTTCACTACTCGGCGTGGCTCGCGCGCCGCTGGGACGACCCCGCCTTCCCGCTCGCCTTCCCCTGGTTCAACACGCAGAAGTACTGGCAGGACCGCGTCCTCGAGCTCAAGGAGCAGGTCGCGGCCATGCAGGAGCCGCCGCTCGTCCCCGCCCGCTAGCGCGGCCGGCGGTGGCCCTGCGCCTCCGCCTGCGCCTTCAGCCAGCGCCGGAAGGTGGCGGCGGCGGGGTGCTGGATGAGCGTCTCGGGCGTCACGAGGTAGTAGGCGAAGTTGGTCGGCACCGTGCGCTCGATGGGCACCACGAGCCGCCCCTCCTCGATGTCGGAGTCGACGAGGGGGCGCAGCGCGAGGGCGACGCCCAGGCCGTCGATCGCCGCCTCGTGCGCGAGCGAGGCGTTGGAAAACCGCGGCCCGCGCGAGGCGTCCACGCCCTTGGCGCCGGCGATCGCGAGCCACTCCTCCCAGCCGGGGCGCTCCTCGTCGCCGGGCGAGGAGTCGTCGTGGATGAGGATGTGGTGCTTCAGGTCGGCCGGCTTGTGCAGCGGCGGCCCGCGCCCGAGGAGCTTCGGGCTGCAGACGGGCACGTAGACAGGGCGGAAGAGCAGGTCCACCACGGCGTCCGGGTAGTCGCCCAGGCCGTAGCGCACGGCCACCTGTGCCTCCGCGTCGCCGCGCCCCGGGTCCGCGGGGGCCTCGGCCTCCGGATTGTCGATGGCGCGCAGCGTGCCGATGATGCGCAGGTCGAACTGGGGGTGCGAGGCCGCGAACGAGCGCAGCCGCGGCACCAGCCAGCGCGCCACGAAGTTGGGCGGGGCCTCGACCGCGATGCGCCCGCGCTCCTCGGCGCGGCGCGCCTGCGCCAGCCCCGCGGCGAAGCAGTCGAACCCCTCGTGCAGCTTCGGCAGCATCGCCTCGGCCGCGGGCGTGAGTTCGATCGCGCGCGTGAGGCGCCGGAAGAGCTCCACGCCGAGGTAGTCCTCGAGAGCCTTCACCTGCTGCGAGATGGCCGCGGGCGTGACGAAAAGCTCCTGGGCGGCGCGCTTGAAGCTGCGGTGGCGCGCGGCCGCCTCGAAGGCGCGCAGGGCGTTCAGCGGGGGAAGTCGGTCGGCCATGGTCGGTATAGATTAGCTTTTCTAAGGCAAGACGCAAGAACAATTCGTTTGTTGCATTGCATCAAGACCACTATATTCACTTCCGTGAACCGCCGGAACCGCCCAGAAGGCCCCGGAGGCACGAACCCCAAAAGGAGTGGAAGATGGACCGGTACGAAGCGATCGACGAATACATCCGCCAGGCCCGCCTGGAGCGCAGCGTCTTCGTGGCAGAGATCACGGCCGACGCGATCGTGGGCGCGTGGAAGGGCATCAAGTACGTCGCCGAGGTCGTCCTGTCCGTGGCGCGCTCGAAGAACCCGAAGGGCGTCTTCACCTTCGACGCCTGAGCGTCCCCGCCGGGGCGGGGTAACATGCGGGGGCACATCCCCCTGCCCGCATGCCCACCGCCCCGCTCCCCGCCCTCTCGCTGCTCGAGACCCGAGTCCTCGGCGTCCTCGTCGAGAAGCAGCACACCGTCCCCGACAGCTACCCCCTCACGCTGAACGCGCTCGTCTCGGGCTGCAACCAGAAGACGAGCCGCCACCCCGTCATCGAGGCCTCCGAAGCCGAGGCGCAGGCAGCGCTCGACCACCTGAAGTCGCTTTCCCTCGTCGTCGAGTCCAGCGGCGGGCGGGTGATGCGCTACGCCCACAACGCCGGGCGCGTGCTCGGCCTGCCGGGGCCTTCCGTCGCGTTGCTGGCCACCCTCATGCTGCGCGGCCCGCAGACGGCGGGCGAATTGCGCATCAACAGCGAGCGGCTGCACGCCTTCACCGACATCTCCGCCGTCGAAGCCTTCCTCGAGGAGCTGGCCACGCGGCCCGCCGGCGCCCTCGTGGCCGAGCTACCGCGCCTGGCCGGCACGCGCGAGACGCGCTGGGCGCACCTGCTCTCCGGGGCGCCCGCCGAACCCGCCGCCGCCGAAGCCACCGCCGCCCCCGCGCAGGCCGCGAGCCTGGGCGAGATCGCCGCGCTGAAGGCCAACGTCGGCCGCCTCGAAGCCGAGGTCGCCGAGCTGCGCGAGACGCTCGCCCGCGTGGTGCGGGAGCTGGGCCTTTGAGCGACGCGGCGTTCGCGCACCTGGCCGGCTGGGTCGGCCGCTCCGAGAGCGCGCAGGAACGCATCGGCGCGACCCCGGTGGCGCTGCTCTCGGCGCTGCTGGACCGCGACGACCCGCCGCCGCGAGACGGCGACGCGCTGCCGCCCCTCGCGCACTGGCTGCACTTCCTGCCCGTCCTCAGGCAAACCGAGCTGGGCCCCGACGGCCACGCGCGGCGCGGCGGCTTCCTGCCGCCGGTGCCGCTCGAGCGTCGCCTGTGGGCCGGCAGCCGGCTCGAGTTCCTGCGCCCTCTTCGCATCGGCGAGACGGCGCGCCGCGACTCGACGATCAAGGCGGTGACGGTGAAGCAAGGCCGCTCGGGCCCGCTCGTCTTCGTGACCGTGCGCCACGAGATCGCGGGCGAGGCCGGCCTCGCGGTCACCGACGAGCACGACATCGTCTATCGCGACGCGAAGGGCGCCGCCATCGCCGCGCCCGAACCGGCGCCGGCGGGCGAGGCGTGGTCGCGCGAGGTGAGGCCCGACCCGGTGCTGCTCTTCCGCTACTCGGCCCTCACGCACAACGGGCACCGCATCCACTACGACCACCCTTACGCCGCGGCCGTCGAGGGCTACCCCGGCCTCGTCGTGCACGGCCCGCTCGTCGCGACGCTCCTGCTGGACCTCCTGCGCCGGAACCGCCCCGGCGCCGACATCGCGTCCTACGCCTTCCGCGCGCGCCGCCCGCTCCTCGACATCCACCCCTTCACGCTCTGCGGCCTCGACGACGGGGACGCGCGCCGGGCGCGGCTCTGGACGCGGGATGCCGAGGGCGCCCTCACGATGGACGCGACCGCCACCTGGCGGCCGTGACTGCCCCAAGGACCGCCATGGCCAAGCCCAACCTGCTCCTCGTTCCCGGCCTCCTCTGCGACCGCCGCCTCTGGCAGGCGCAGGTCGAGGGCCTGCGGCATTCCGCCGAGTGCATCGTCGCCGACGTCTCCGCCGCGGACACGATCGCCGGCATGGCCGCGGCCGCGATCGCGCGCATGCCGCCGGGCCCGTTCGCCGTCGCGGGCCTGTCGATGGGCGGCTACGTCGCGCTCGAGGTCGCCCGCCAGGCCGCTTCCCGCGTGAAGGGGATCGCGCTTCTCGACACCAACGCCCGCCCCGACTCGGCGCAGGCCTCCGAGGACCGCCGCCGCATGATGAAGATCGCGGAGACGGACTTCGACCGCGTCGTGAACGCGCTGCTGCCGAAGCTGCTGCTGCCCGCGCACATGCGCGACGCGAGGATCGTCGCGGTGGTGAAGGCGATGGCCCGCGACACCGGGGTGGCCGCCTACTGCCGCCAGCAGGAGGCGATCATCGGCCGCGCCGACAGCCGGCCGCACCTCGCGAAAATCGCCTGCCCCGCGCTCGTGCTGTGCGGCAAGGAGGACACGCTCACGCCGCCGGCGCTGCACGAGGAAATGGCCAACGCCATCCCCGGCGCACGCCTCGTGGTGGCGCCGCAGTGCGGCCACCTCTCGCCGCTGGAGCAGCCGCAGCTCGTGACGATGAACCTCGTGCACTGGCTCTCGGGCCTCGCCCGCTAGCGTCAGTCCACTTCGCGCCAGCCGGGGACGAGCGGGAAGTAGAGGCCCAGGCGCGCGCGGCCGCCCTGCGCGCGGCGGTAGCGCAGCAACTGGTCCGCGTAGCGCTCGCGTTCGCGGTCGAGGAAGGCCCCGGCGTCCGCGCCCTCGTGGCGCCCCGTCTTGTAGTCCACGACCCACCGCTCGCCGGCGGCATCCGTGAAGACGCGGTCCATCACCACCAGGCGCACGCGGCCATCCTCGAGCAGGCCCATGCGCACCTCGTTGGCCGCCTCCGGATGCGCCGCGAGGATCCAGCGGCCGCGCTCGTCGGTGACCGCCGCCGCGAGCGCCTCCAGCACGAGGTCCGCGGCGCGCGCGCCCTCCTCGCGCGGCACGCCGCGGCGCTCGATCTCGTCGCGAACGCGCTCGCGAAGCGAGCGCACGCGCGCCGCGTCCCAGGCCGCGAGCCCCTCGTCGGCGATGCGCTGCAGCCACCGGTGGGCGACCGTGCCGACCTGGCGCTGCGTCTCGCCGGCCCAGCTGAACTCGAGCCGGCCGTGGGGCTCGCGCGGCTCCGGCGGCATCGTGAAGGCCGGCTCCGCCACGCGCACGGCGAGCGCCGCGGGGCGGATCCAGCGCAGGTCCGGCGTCGCCGCGGGCGAGCCCGCTTCCCCGGCCGGCGCCAGGGGCGCATCCGCCTCGCCCGCGGCGCGCGCCCGCGCGAGCTCCCACGCCGTGCCGAGGAGCGATCGCGCGGAGGGCGCGCGGATCCCGCCCTTCTTCGCATCGGGCGCCACGCGCCCCAGCAGGTGCAGGCGGTGCTCCGCGCGCGTGGCCGCCACGTAGAAGAGGCGCTCGGCCTCGTGGCCTTCCTCGCGCGCGTCGAGGGCCTTGAGGTAGTCGTGGAAGGGCTCCCGCTTGCGCCCCGCCTCCCGCACGGGCGCCATGAGCAGGGCGCCGTCGCTGCGCGCCTTCCAGCGGAAGAGCGGCGCATCGCCGGCGCGCGGCGCGCGGTCCAGCCCCGGCACGATCACGGTGGAGAACTGCAGGCCCTTCGCCTTGTGGATGGTCATCACCTGCAGGTCGCCGGGAGCGCCGAGGTCCGGGGCGCCGAAGAGATCCTCGAGGTGCGCCTCGAGGCGCGCCGGGTCGGGCAGGTCGCCGGCCTCGTCGATCGCGTCCAGGCGGTCGAGGAAGGTCTCGGCGTCCTCGAGATCCGCCTCGCGCGCGAGGCAGGCCGGGCCGCCCAGCGCGAGCCACGCGGACTCCACGCGCTCGCGCAGCGTGCCGCGCAGGCGCTGCGCCATCGCCTCGCCGAGGATCGCCGCCACGCGCGCGAGCCGGTCGCGCGCCTCCGGCGCCACCGCCGCGACGCGCTCGCCGTCGGCCAGCAGCTCCGGGACCGATCTCGCGTCGTCGCCGGCCAGCGCGAGGAGGTCGGCGAGCGCAAGCCCGCACCACGGCGCGCGCAGCACGGCGAGCCACGCGGCGCGGTCGGCGGGGTGCGACAGCGCGCGCGCGAGCGCCACGAGGTCGCGGATGCCCTGCCGCTCGGCGAGCGGGTCGATGTCCACCGCGCGCAGCCGCAACCCCGCCTCGCGCAAGGCCGGCACGATGCGGTCGAGGTGCGTGCGGTTCCTCACCAGGATCGCCACGGAAGCGCCGGGCCGCTCGCGGTGCGCGGCCCGCACCAGCTCCACCACCGTGCGCGCCTCCTCCACGCGTGCCGCGTCGCGGTCCTCGCGGGCGAAGAGGTGCCAGCGCACCGCTTCGCCTTCGAGCGCCGCGTGGAAGGCGGAGGACGGCGCGTAGCTCACGGCGCCCTCGGATTCGTCGTCGCGCGCGGGCAGGATCCTCGCGAAGGCGCCGTTCACCCAGTCCACGATCCCCGCCTGCGAGCGGAAGTTGGTCTCCAGGCGCACTCTCTCGAGGCGCACGTTCGGCAGCCCCTCGCGCCACGCGCGCAGGAAGAGGCCCACGTCGGCCTCGCGGAAGCGGTAGATGGACTGCATCGGGTCGCCCACCGCGAACACGGTGCGGCCGTCGCCGGGGCCCCAGCCCGCCGTGAGCGCCGCCAGCAGGCTCCACTGGCTGCGCGAGGTGTCCTGGAACTCGTCGACCAGCACGTGCGAGAGCCGCTCGTCGAGCGCGAGCAGCAGGTCCGTCGGTGCCGACTCGTCGCCGAGGGCATGCACGGCGCCGGCGGCGATCTGCGCGTGGTCGACCTCGCCGCGCTCGGCGAAGACGGTGAGCAGGTGCGCCGCGGCGCGCGGCAGCACGCCGATCACCGCCGACAGCGCCTCCCACTGCGTCTCCGGGAAGGTCGCGGGCGGCAGGATCGCGAGGTCGGCGAGCGCCTGCCTCAGGCCCGGCACCTCGCGCAGCGCTTCCACGACCTTCTCGTAGTCCTTCCTGGCCGCCTCGCGCCCGCCATCCTTCTTCGACGGGAAGCCCTGCGCCCTCGTCGGCGCAACGCGCCAATCGCCGTCCGTCTTCACGAGAAGCGAGCCGATGGCCTCCCACGCCGCGCTTCCCGCCTCGGTGGGGGGCGGCAGGCCCGCGAGGCTTGCGCAGGCGCGCAGGGGCGAGTCGATGCCGTCGCGCGCGAGGTTCGCCGCGGCCTCGTCCAGCAGCGCGCACAGGGCGTGCCCCTGCGCGGCCGGGAAGAGCGCGCACGCGAGGCCCATCATGCGTACGCGCTCGGCGCGGAACGCCGCCTCGATGGCCGCTCGGTCGAGGCGCCCGCCCCAGTCCCGGCCCAGCCACTGGTCGCGGCGCGCGAGCATCCCCGCGACGAGCCCCGCGGCCTTGCCCTGGTCGCCGTCGAGGTGCGCGAGCAGGCGCGCGATGGCGGGGGCATCCTCGCCGCCGTTCTCGAGCGCGGCGAGCGTGCGCACCGCGGCCTCGTGGAAGAGCTCGCGCGCGTCCTCGACCAGCCCCGGCTGCCAGCCCAGCCGCGCGAGCACGGGCATCTGGCGCGTGAGGGAAGCGTTGAAGGAGTCGATGGTCTGGATGCGCAGCCGCGCGGTGTTCTCCCGCAGGCGCCAGCCCCAGTCGGCGTCGCGCGCGAGCGCGTCGCGCGCGAGCTCCCGCGTGCGCCGCTCGTTCTCCGGCGCGTCCGCGGGCGCCTCGCCCGCCGCGGCGTGCAGCGCCTCCAGCACGCGCCGCTTCATCTCGCCGGCGGCCTTGCGCGTGAAGGTGATGGCGAGGATCTCCTCCGGCCGGCGCACGATGGCGAGCAACCGCAGGTAGCGCTGGATGAGGAGGCCGGTCTTGCCGGCGCCGGCGGGCGCCTGGACGATGAACGACCGCGCGGGGTCGAGGGCCTGCTCGCGCACGCCCGCGTCGGCGACGCGCCGCCCGCTCACGGCTCGCCCCCGTTCGCGCTCGCGGGATCGTCGTCGTCGCCTTCCTCCGCGACGGCCTTCTCGCGGATGCGGCAGAGCGCCCCCAGCTCGCACCAGGTGCACGAGGCGTAGCGCTTCTTCGGGTCGACGGGGGCGTGCCCGGCGGCGAACTCGGCCGCGAGGCGCGCCGTCGCCTCGCGCCACGCCGCCGTGAGCTCGCCCCACGACGCGTGCAGCTTGCCGGCGGTGCGGTGCTTGCCGACCGTCCCTACGCCTTGCAGGAGGCCCTCCTCGCGCGCAAGGCCGATGAACCCGCGCTCGCCCTTGCGCAGGCAGGCGAAGGCGACGGCCTTCACCTCGTCGCCCGCGGCCAGCGCATACAGCGGCAGCTGCGGGTCGTCGGGCCGCTCGCCCAGCCAGCCGCCGACGCTCGGCGACCCCGTCTTGTAGTCGATCACGGCGAGCCCCCCGGCCTCCAGCCGGTCGAGGCGATCCACGCGTCCGCGGAAGGCGAGGCCGCCGGCCTCGATCGCGAGCTCGTCCTCGCGCAGCGCCACCGTGAAGGGCGGGCGGCCGCGGTCGATGGCGAGCCACTCGAGCGCGGCTTGCGCGAGCCGCTCCTCCTCGAGCTTCGCGAAGCGGCCCTCCAGGCGCCCCGGGCGCTCGGCGCGCACCCGCGCCGCGGCGGCGCGCGCCGCGGCGGCGGCCAGCGCCTCGAGCTCCGCCTGCGGCATCGCCACGAGCGCCGCGTGGCTGCGCAGCTCGCGCCACGCCCGCTCCATCACGAGGTGCAGGAGCTGCCCGCGCGCGGCCGCGTCGAGCCCGGGCTCGACCGCGTCGAGCGCCTCGGCGCGCAAACGGTGCTTCGCGAAGGCGCGGAACGGGCAGGCCGCCTGGTCGGCGAGCAGGGCGGTGCCGCCGCGCGCCGTCCCGGTGCC
Source organism: Burkholderiales bacterium (assembly GCA_019634955.1). Lineage (GTDB taxonomy): Bacteria > Pseudomonadota > Gammaproteobacteria > Burkholderiales > Usitatibacteraceae > FEB-7. The sequence continues at coordinate 28,591 of JAHCAK010000026.1, read as the reverse complement.
GACGGGCGGCGCCTGCCGGTCCTCGCGCGCTTCCCACGCGCCGGGGTCGCGGCCGGCGGCGAAGAGCGCTTCCCGCAGCCCCGCGAACGCCGGCAGGCCGAGGGACGCGGCCTCGATGCGCCCGAACGGCGCGACGAGCGGGCTCGCCGCCAACACGCGGTCCTCGTCGAGGAGCCCGTGCGAGAGGACCACCTCCGGCGCGGCGCCCGCCCAGGCCGCCGTGATGCGCCGGTCGAGCTCGAGCGAGGCCTCGGCCGAGGCCTGCGGGATGCCCGCCTTCTTCTGCAGCGTGACCGGAAGGAAGGGATTGGGCCGCGGCGACTGCGGCCACGCGTCGTCGGTGAGCCCCGTGACCCAGAGTGCGTCGAAGTCGAGGCCCACCGACTCGAGGAGCCCGAGCACCTGCACGGGCGCATCTCCCGTGCCGGGCTGGAAGACCGCGTCGGCGCACGCCTGCCGCAGGTGCCTGCGCGCGGCCTCGCCGGTGAGCGTGCCAGCGACCACGCCCAGCGCGCCCAGGCTCGCGAGCGCCTCGTGCCACTTGGCGAGGGCCTGGTGCTCGGCGGAGTCGAGGCTCCTCTCGCCGGGGAACCCGGCTGCCGCGAGCTGCGCGGCGAAGTGCGCCGCCCATGCCGAGGGCGCCGCGGACCGCCCGGGTGCGCGAACGGCGGCGGCGGCCGCGAGCCTCGTCTCGAGGCGATGGCACGCGGGGGCGCGCCGCCCCGGGCTGTCGGCGCTCGCGCGGGCGATGGCCTCGCGCAGGGCGCCCAGGTCCACGAGCGGCGGGGCCACGCGGCGCAGCGCCGCGTCGAGCCGCGCGCGCGCGGCCATCTCGGCCTCGCCCTCGCCGAGGAAGGGCGAGCGCACGAGGCGGCTCGCGCGCTCGAAGGCAACGGGCTCTCCCGCGAGCGCGAGGAACGCGAGCGCGAAATCGACGAGGGGATGGTCGGCGAGCGCGCGCCCCAGCGAGAGGTTGAAGAGCGGGCCGCCCGCCGTCCGCCCGCCGGGCGCGAGCACGCGCGAAAACGCGCGCGCGACCGCCTCGCGCCGCTGGGCGAGGTCGGGCACGACGACGCCGATGCGCGGGCGCCGTGGTCCCGGCGCCGCCTCGAGGCGGGCCCGTGCCCACCGCGCCGCCAGCTCGATCTCGCGGCGAGGCGACTCGGCGGCGACGACGCGCACCGAAGCCGCGTGGCGAGGCGGCCCCGCCTCGACGACGGCGATGCCGGCGCCGCGGCAGGCGTCGAGCACGCGGCGCTGCGCGGGCGTGAGGATGTCGAAGGCATAGGCCACCAGCGTGGCCGGCTTGCGCGCGGCGGGCCGCGCGAGGAGCGCCGGGGCGAGCTCGCGCAGCGCCGGCGCGTCGATCCAGCCGTGCCGGCGCAACCGCTCGCGCCACGCCGACGCCCAGCCCGCGAAGGCACGCGCGTCCTCGGCGCCTTCCCACGAGCCGAGCGCGCCCTCGATGCCCCAGTCGTGCGCGAGGGCCCAGGCCGCGCGCGCCTCGCGCGCGAGCGCGCCGGCTCCCACCAGCAGGGGCCGGCCGGGATCCTCGCCGATGGCGATCTCCCAGCCGAGGCGCTCGGCCTCGGGCGCGAGGAGGGGCGGCACGCGATCGCCCGAGTCGTCGAAACGCGCCTCGTCGTGCAGGCGCTCGAGCCACTGGCCGAAGGGGAGGATGTCGGGCGCGGGCCACGCCTCTCGGCCGGCGGCGAGGTGTTCGTCCGCGACGGCCTGGGCGAGGGCGCCCGCGAGCCGCGCGTTGGGCGTGAGGACCGTGATCTCGCCCGGCGGGCGCGCCGCCAGGCGGGAAACGAGGTCGCTGTGCGCGAGGGTGCCGGGCGCGGCGGGCGTCATGCCGCCATTATGGCGGGGCGGTGGCTCGCCCCGTGAGCCCGGCGACGGTCAGCCGAACTTGGCGAGAAGCTCCGCCGCGTGCTCGAGGCGCTTGTCGACGACGGCCTTGCCGGGCGTGCCGGCGGGGACTTCCCCGCCCGACTGGATGGCGCACGAAAGCACGTGGTAGAAGGCCTTGTCGAGGGCGCGGCGGCTGGCCGAGAGCTGCTGCGTGATGGCCTCGCAGTCCGACCCCTTCTCGATCATGGCCTGGATGCCGCGCAGCTGGCCCTCGACGCGGCGCAGCCGGTGGATGAGTTCCTTCTTGTGCGTTTCGTCCCGGATGGTGGGCATGGCTGGCTCCTCTGTTCGATGCCTTTATACACTACCGGGTATAGCACCGCAAGGGGACGAAAGGGGGGTATCGCCATTGACACACTATACCCCCCATAGTATTATGGCGGCCGGATCAACCCTGGAGCCCCTCCCCATGACCACCGAAAGAATCGTCCGCATCGTCGCCGGCGCGTTCGTCCTCCTCTCCCTCGGCCTCGGCGTGCCCGGGAGCCCGCTCTTCGTGAACCAGAACTTCCTGTGGTTCACGGCCTTCGTCGGCGCCAACCTGTTCCAGAGCGGCTTCTCGTGCTTCTGCCCGCTGGAGCTCATCCTGAAGAAGCTCGGCGTGAAGAGCGCCGCCCAGGGCGCCTAGGAGACGGCCATGGCCGCGGCCCCGGAGTTCGTGCACGTCGCCTGCCCCAAGTGCCTCGCGCAGAACCGCGTCGACGCCCGGCGCGTGCACGAGGCCCCGAAGTGCGGCCGCTGCGAGACGCTCCTGCTCGACGATTCGATCGTCGAGCTGGACGACGCCTCCTTCGACGCCTTCGTCTCGCGCACCAGCGTCCCGGTGCTCGTGGACTTCTGGGCGCCCTGGTGCGGTCCCTGCCGCCAGATGGCGCCCGAGTTCGCCAAGGCCGCGCGGGGCCTGAAGGGCCGCGCGCGCCTCGCGAAGGTGAACACTGACCTGTCGCAAGCCCTCGCGGGCCGCTTCGGCATACGCTCGATTCCAACCCTCCTCCTCCTGAAGGAAGGCCGCGAGGCCGGCCGCGCCACCGGCGTTCGCCCCGCGGAAGACCTGCAGGAGTGGGCCGCCTCCGCCTGACCCGGACAGCCGATGAAACCCTCCTCCCTCGCCCTGCTGGCCGCCGCCGGCCTGCTGGCCGCCGCTTGCGGTCCCGCCGAGCCGACGCACGCGCCGAAGCCCGCCACCACGCCGCTCGCCACCGCGACCGCCGAGCTGCGCGAAGTCGAGCTCGCCACCACCGCCGAGGCGGTGGTGGAGGCCGTGCGCCAGTCGACCGTGTCGGCCCAGGTCTCCGGCCGCATCGTCGACATCCGCTTCGACGTCGGCGACCGCGTCGAGAAGGGCGCGGTGATCCTGCGCATCGACGAGCGCGCCGCGAGCCAGGCGGTGGCCGCGAGCGAGGCGCAGGTGCGCGAGGCCGAGGCCGCGCTCGTGAACGCGCGCGCGCAATTCGAGCGCACGCGGCAGCTGCTCGCGCAGAAGTTCGTGAGCCAGGCCGCGCTGGACAAGGCCGAGGCCGACTACAAGGCGGCCGAATCGCGCATGAAGGCCACGCTCGCCGGCGCCGGCGCCGCCGCCACCGAGAAGAGCTTCACGACGATCGTCGCGCCCTACAGCGGCGTGGTCTCCGCGCGCCACGTGCAGCTGGGCGAGATGGCCTCGCCCGGCAAGGCGCTCCTCACCGGGTTCGACCCCACCGGCCTTCGCGTCGTGGCGACCGTGCCCTCGGCGCAGGTGCCCGCCATCCAGGCGGGAGCGCGCGCGCGCATCGAGGTGCCGTCGCTCGCGCGCTGGGTCGACGTGAAGTCGGTCACCGTCGTGCCCTCGGCCGACCCGCGCACCCACACCACCCAGGTCCGCCTGGACCTCCCCGACAACGCGAAGGGCCTGCTGCCGGGCGTCTTCGCGCGCGCCCACTTCGTCACCGGGCGCGCTCCCCGCCTCATGGTCCCGCGCGAGGCCGTGCTGCGCAGGAGCGAGGTGACGGCCGTCTACGTGGTCGGCGCCGACGGCGCGCCGCGCCTGCGCCAGGTGCGCACCGGCACCGCCGCCGACGAGAAGTCGATCGAGATCCTCGCCGGGCTCAAGGCCGGCGAGAAGGTCGCTCTCGACCCCGTCAAGGCCGGCATGGCCGCGACCCCGGCGAGCTGAGGCGCCCGTGGAAGGCTTGGGGCTCTCCGGGCGCATCGCGCGCTACTTCCAGGACTCGCAGCTCACGCCGCTGGTCGCGCTGGTCGCCTTCCTGCTGGGCCTCTTCGCGGTGGCGGTCACGCCGCGCGAGGAGGAGCCGCAGATCAACGTCACGATGGCGAACGTGTTCATCCCGTTCCCGGGCGCGTCCGTCCGCGACGTGGAGGCGCTCGTCTCCACGCCGGCCGAGCAGGTGCTCGCGCAGATGGAGGGGATCGAGCACGTCTACTCCGTCTCGCGCCCCGGCATGTCGATCCTCACCGTGCAGTTCAAGGTGGGCGTGCCGCGCATCGACGCCATCGTGCGCCTGCGCGACACCATGAGCGCCAACCGCGACTGGGCGCCGCCGGAGCTGGGCATCCTCGAGCCCGTCATCAAGCCCAAGGGCATCGACGACGTGCCCGTGGTCTCGCTCGCGCTGTGGAGCGACGACGGGGAGAAAGGGGCCTTCGAGCTGGAGCGCGTGGCGCACGCGGTCGAGGTCGAGCTGAAGCGCGTGCCCGGCACGCGCGAGGTCCAGTCGCTCGGCGGCCCGGGCCGCGTCGTGCGCGTGATCCTCGACGCCGACCGCCTCGCTTCCCACGGGGTCACGGCGCTCGACGTGCGAAACGCCCTGCAGCTCTCCAACGTGACCGCCCCCACCGGCAAGCTCGTGCGCGACAACCGCGAGATCCAGGTGGAGACGGGCAACTACCTCGAGAGCGCGGCCGACGTGCGCTCGCTCGTCGTGGGCGTGCAGGACCGCAGCCCCGTCTACCTCGCCGACGTGGCGCAGGTCGTCGACGGCCCCGACCAGCCCTCGCGCTACGTGTGGACGGGCGCGGGCCCGGCCGCGGGCGAGAAGGGCATCGCCTCGCCCGGCGAGCACCCCGCGGTCACGCTGCAGGTCACCAAGAAGCCCGGCGAGAACGCCGTGGACGTGGCCGCGCGCGTGATGGACCGCGTGCAGGAGCTGCGCGGCACGCTCATCCCGGCCGACGTGCACGCCACCGTCACGCGCAACTACGGCGCCACGGCGGACGACAAGGCGAAGAGCCTCATCAGGAAGCTCATCTTCGCCACGCTCTCCGTGGTGGTGCTGGTCTACGCCACCCTCGGCCGGCGCGAGGCGGCCATCGTCGGCCTCGCGGTCGTGCTCACGCTCGCCTCCACCCTCTTCGCCTCGTGGGCGTGGGGCTTCACGCTCAACCGCGTCTCGCTCTTCGCGCTCATCTTCTCCATCGGCATCCTCGTCGACGACGCCATCGTCGTGGTCGAGAACATCCACCGCCACCGCGGTCTCTCCGGCGGCCCGCTGCACGGCATCATCCCGGCGGCCGTGGACGAGGTGGGGGGCCCCACCATCCTCGCGACCTTCACCGTCATCGCGGCGCTGCTGCCGATGGCCTTCGTCACCGGCCTCATGGGCCCGTACATGAGCCCCATCCCCATCAACGCGAGCATGGGGATGCTGCTGTCGCTCGCGATCGCGTTCACGGTCACGCCGTGGCTGGCGCTGAAGCTCCTCGCCGCCCACGGCCAGGCGCACGCCTCGCCCCTGGACGCGAAGCTCGAGCGCTTCTTCGGGTCGCTGCTGGGCCGCTTCATCACGGCGCCGCGCGCGGCGGCCAACCGCCGCAACCTCGGGATCGGCATCGCCGTGGCCATCGTGCTCTCCGCGGGGCTCGCGGGCGTGAAGCTCGTGATCCTCAAGATGCTCCCGTTCGACAACAAGAGCGAGTTCCAGGTGGTCGTGGACATGCCGGCGGGCACGCCGGTGGAGGTGACGGCGGCGGCGCTGCGCGACCTGGGCGCGCACGTGGCCACCATCCCCGAGGTGACGGACTACCAGGCCTACGCGGGCCTCGCCTCGCCCATCAACTTCAACGGCCTCGTGCGCCAGTACTACCTGAGGAGCCTGTCGGAGCAGGGCGACCTGCAGGTGAACCTCGTGGACAAGGCCAGGCGCGGCAGGAAGAGCCACGAGATCGCCGCCGGCGCGCGACCGGCGCTCGAGGAGATCGGCCGGCGCTGGGGCGCCAAGGTGAAGGTGATCGAGGTGCCGCCGGGGCCGCCGGTGCTCTCGCCCATCGTGGCCGAGGTGTACGGGCCCGACGAGGCCGGGCGCATCCGCGTGGCGAAGCAGGTGCGCGCGGCGCTCGCCGCGACGGCCGACATCGTGGGCATCGACGACACGGTCGAGGACCCGGCGCCGCGCATCGTGCTCAAGGTCGACCAGGGACGCGCCGCCATCGCGGGCGTCTCGCGCCGCGACGTGGTGGAGACCATGCGCGCCGGGCTCGCGGGACTGGACGCGACGCCGCTGCACGACGGGCACTCGAAGTACGAGGTGCCGGTGCGGCTCACGCTGCCCGCCGAGCAGCAGGGCGAGCTGGGCGAGTTCCTCAAGCTCACGATGCGCGCGGCCGACGGCTCGCTCGTGCCGATGTCGGAGCTGGTGCGCGTGGTCGCCAACGACCGCGAGCGGCCCGTCCACCACAAGGACCTGCTGCCCGTGGTCTACGTCGTGGCCGACCAGGCCGGGAAGACCGACAGCCCGCTCTACGGCATGTTCGCCGCGCGGGGCAAGGTCGCCGGGCAGCCGCTCGCCGAAGGCGGCACGCTCGGCGAGTACTTCATCCGCCAGCCCTCGGACCCCTACCGCCAGTACGCCGTGAAGTGGGACGGCGAGTGGCAGGTGACCTACGAGACCTTCCGCGACATGGGCGCGGCCTACGGCGTGGGCCTCGTCCTCATCTATCTGCTCGTGGTGGCGCAGTTCCGCTCCTACCTCGTGCCGCTCGTCATCATGGCGCCCATCCCGCTCACGGTGATCGGCGTGATGCCGGGGCACGCGCTGCTGGGCGCCAACTTCACCGCGACCTCGATGATCGGGATGATCGCGCTCGCCGGCATCATCGTGCGCAACTCGATTCTGCTCGTGGACTTCGTGAACCTGAAGGTGGCCGAGGGCGCCGCCTTCCGCGACGCCGTGATGCAGTCCGCGGCCGCGCGCGCCAAGCCCATCGCCCTCACCGCGCTCGCCGCCATGCTCGGCGCGGGCTTCATCCTCGACGACCCGATCTTCAACGGCCTGGCGATCTCGCTCATCTTCGGCATCCTCGTCTCCACCGTCCTGACGCTCGTGGTGATCCCGGTCCTCTACTACGCCACGTTCCGCCGCCGCTTCGGCGAGCGCTAGGACGGCGACCGCTCCCGCCGCCCGAGCTTCGTGACAAGGCTGGAGGACTAGGAAGCCGTGGCGACGCCCGGGAGGTGCGGTGATTGCAGGACGCAGTTGTCGAGGAAGGTCGCGCGGGCGGCGGGTGCCGGCGAGGCTCTCCGGGCCGGATTTTCTTCCTGGAAGAAAATCCGGCCCGGAGGCCTCGCATGCCCGCTCCGGTACGGGCGCTGCCTGTCCTCACTCCTCCGGCGTCGCCACGATGCCCCCACTCCTCCCGCATCGTCACGAAACCCGGTCAACGCAAACCGTCACCGTCCTGATGCTCGCCGAAGCGCCGGAGTAACGGGCGGCGTTACAATGGCCGGGCTGGAGAACCAGGAGGTTTCCCGATGGACGATCCGCTGCTGCTGGCCCGGGCGCAGTTCGGGCTGAACATCGCCTTCCACATCCTGTTTCCCACGCTCACGATCGCGCTCGCGTGGATGTTGCTGGGGTTCCGCGTTGCGTACCACCGCACCGGCGACGCGGGCTGGCTCAAGACCTACAAGCTGTGGACGAAGATCTTCGCCCTCACCTTCGCGATGGGGGTGGTGACGGGGATCGTGATGAGCTTCCAGTTCGGCACGAACTGGCCCGGCTTCATGCTGCGCGTGGGCGCGATCGCCGGGCCGCTCCTGGGCTACGAGATCCTCACGGCGTTCTTCCTCGAGGCGACCTTCCTCGGCGTGATGCTCTTCGGCATGAACCGCGTGCCGCCGTGGGCGCACATCGCCGCCACCGCGCTCGTGGCCGCGGGCACCTCGCTCTCGGCCTTCTGGATCCTCGCGCTGAATTCCTGGATGCAGACGCCGGCGGGCCACGTCCTGGACGGCAACCAGTGGATCGCCGCGGACTGGGTCGCGGTCATCTTCAATCCCTCGTTCCCGTACCGGTTCACGCACATGATGATCGCCTCGGGGCTCACGGCCGCCTTCGTCGTGGCCGGGCTCTCGGCGTGGCGGCTGCTCAAGGCGCCGGCCGACGCGATGGCGCGCCGCACGCTGCGCGTGGGCGTGCTGGTCGCGGCGGTCCTTGCGCCCGTGCAGGCGGTGGTGGGCGACTTCCACGGCCTCAACACGCTCGAGCACCAGCCGGCCAAGATCGCGGCGATGGAGGGCATCTGGCACACCGAGAAGGGCGTGCCGCTGGTGCTCTTCGCCATCCCCAACGAGAAGACGCGCACGAACGACTGGGCGATCGAGATCCCCTACGGCGCGAGCCTCATCCTGAAGCACGACCCGAAGGCGGAGCTCCAGGGCCTGGACGCCTTCGGCACGGACCACCCGCCGGTCGGGCCCGTCTTCTTCTCGTTCCGCATCATGGTGGGGATCGGCGTGCTCATGATCGCCGCGTCGTGGTACGCCGCGTGGGCCACGCGGCGCGCAGCCGCGGCGCCGCGCTGGCTGCTCTGGACGCTCGCGGGGTTCACCTTCTCGGGCTGGGTGGCCACGCTGGCCGGGTGGATGGTCACCGAGATCGGCCGCCAGCCCTGGATCGTGCACGGCGTGTTGCGCACGGCCGAGGCCGTGGGCGACGTCACGGGGGCCCAGCTCGGCGTGAGCCTCACCGGCTACGCCCTCACCTACGCGACCATGTTCGTCGCCTACATGGTCGTGCTCACCCACCTCGCGGGGGCGGGCGCGGAATCGGCGGCGGCCAAGCCCCTGCCCGGCGCCTCGCCGGTCGGCGCGGCGGCGGACTGAGGGGGGCGGCCATGGACCTTCCGCTCGTCTTCATGGCGCTCATGGGCGCCGCGGTGCTCGCCTACGTCGTGCTCGACGGCTACGACCTCGGCGTGGGCATGCTCATGCCGGCGGCGACGCCGGAGGAGCAGTCGGTGATGGTCTCCTCCATCGGCCCGTTCTGGGACGCCAACGAGACCTGGCTGGTCCTCGGCGTGGGGATCCTGCTCGTCGCCTTCCCGGCCGCCCACGGCGTCGTGCTGGGCGCGCTCTACCTGCCGGTGGTCGCCATGCTCGTGGGCCTCATGTTCCGCGGCGTGGCCTTCGAGTTCCGCATGAAGGCGCAGGGCTGGCACCGCGAGCTCTGGAACTGGCTCTTCTGGGCCGGCTCCTTCGTGGCCTCGTTCGCGCAGGGCCTCATGCTGGGGCGCTACATCACCGGGTTCGAGCCCGGCGTCGGCTACCTGCTCTTCGCGATGGTCGTGGGGGCGAGCGTGTGCGGCGGCTACGTGCTGCTGGGCGCGACCTGGCTCGTGCTGAAGACCGAGGGCGCGCTGCAGGCGAAGGCCCTCGCGTGGTCGCGCTGGGGGCTCCTGTGGGTGGCGCTGGGCGTGGGCCTCGTGAGCCTCGCCACGCCGCTCGTGAGCGAGACGGTGCGCGCCAAGTGGTTCGATTTCCCCGGCACGCTCGCGCTCATGGCGCTGCCCGCGGCGTGCGTGTGGGCCGGCGTCATCGTGTGGCGCTCGACGGGGCGGCTCGCGGCGGGCGGCGGCGCGCGCGACTGGCAGCCCTTCGCGGCGGCGGTGGCGATCTTCGCCATCAGCTTCCTCGGGCTCGCCTACAGCCTCTTCCCCTACGTGGTGATCGACAGGCTCACCCTCTGGGAGGCGGCGGCGCACCCGTCGTCCCTCAAGGTCGTGCTCGCCGGGGCGCTCGTGGTGCTGCCGTTCATCGTGGCCTACACGGTCATTTCGTACCGCGTGTTCCGCGGCAAGGCCCGGGGCGGGCTCTACGACTGAACCGCCGCCCGCGCGGTCAGGCGGCAACCACCACGCGGTCCCGCCCCTCGCGCTTGGCCCTGTACAGCGCCGCGTCGGCGCGCGCCAGGAGTGTCGCGGCGTCATCGGCGGCCGCGTCGAACTGCACCACCCCGATGCTCACGGTGACGGCGAGCTCGCCCCCTCCGCCCGGAAGGGCGACCGGCGTCCCGCCCACGGCGCGCCGGAACCGTTCGCCCAGATGGCGTGCCGCGTCCGCCGCGGCATACGGAAGCACCGCCATGAACTCCTCGCCGCCGTAACGCGCCAGGGTGTCGCCTGCGCGGCACGCGGCCCGGATGCGCGCCGCCACGACCTTCAGCACGGCGTCGCCGGCCAGGTGGCCGTGCCCGTCGTTGACCCGCTTGAAGTGGTCGATGTCGATCATCATGAGCGAGACCGGCACCCCATGGCGCCGCGAGGCGTGCAGGGCCTCCTCCAGCCGCACGGCCCCGTGGCGCTTGTTGGCGAGCCCGGTGAGCCCGTCCGTGATCGATTGCGTGAAGTTGAGGGCGTTGTCGAGCGCGAGCCCGATGTGCACGGCGAGGTTGCGCAGCGTGGCCTCGTCCGGGGCGGGCACGGGCGATGCGTGGCTCGCGACGAAGATCCCGGCGAGCCGCCCGCGGTGCTCGAGCGGCAGGACAAGGTGGTCGGATCCCGCGTGCACCGCGTGCACCGGCGCGCGCTCCCGGCAGGCCCTTAACACCAGGTCCCCCGGGATCCCGGGCAGCGCCGCCTCGCGCGGCCCGTCCGGGCCGCAGGCGACCTCCTCGAGGTCCCCCGCGCCGGAGAAGGTGTCGTCGCGGCCCGCGACATCGCGGACCTGGGTCGACCAGCCGCGGCCGCCGCTTTCCGCCACGCAGAAGAGGAGCTGGCGGAACGGCAGCCGCTCGCCCAGCACCTTCAGCACGGCGGCGCGGACCTGCGAGACCTCGAGGTTGCGGCTCACCTCCACGACGAGGCTGTAGATGAGCTCCATCTCGCGCCGGCCCGACTCGATGCGCCGGACCTGGTCCTCGATCCGGCTCGCCATGCGGTTGAACTCGCCGCCGAGGCGGCCCAGCTCGTCGTCGCGGCGCACGGGGCTGCGCGCCCCGAGGTCGCCGCCGCCCAGCGCGCGCGCCGAGCGCACGAGGGTGCCCACCGGCTCGTGCACGAGGACGTGCAGCAGGAGGAAGAGCACGGCCGCCATGGCCGCGGCCGCGGACGCGCCGGTCGCCACCAGCAACCGGTTGCGCTCGCGCGCGGCGGCCCGTTCGCCCTCCAGGGCGAAGTCGATCGCGATCATGCCGCGGAAGACTTCCGGCTCGCGATGGCAGGCCTCGCAGCCGGGCAGCTTCTCGATCGCGCCGACGACGCGCAGGACGGCGCCCGCGTCCCCCTCACGCACCACGACGGAAGGAAAGGGCCGCATCCCGGCGCCGTGGCAGGCGGCGCACTCGGGGTCGGTCTCGCGCGAGAACCGATGGCCTTCCAGGCTCGCGTCGGTGGTCGCCTTCACGCGCCCGTCGCGCGCGAGGACGAGGATGCGCCGCGCGCCCACCGCCGCCTGCAACTCGCGCGAGACCTGCGCCACGTCGCGCCAGACCGCGGCGCCGCCTCCCGCGAGCATGCGCTCCGAGAGAGCGCGCGCCACCATGCGCGAGACCTGCGCCGCGTGTTCGCGATGCTGCTCCTCGAACCGGCGATGCTCCTGCGCGCCGATCCACGCCCCGGCGACTGCAAGCGCGCCGGCGAGCACGGCCAGCACGCTCGCGGAGAGGCGGGCGGAGAGCCGCCGGTGCCAGGGTAGAGGGGCCTGTTCGGGTTCTGGGACGCGCACGCGATACTCTCCTGTTTCGCCGCGGCGATTCTAGGCCCCCTGTTGCGGGGCGCAAGCCCGAAAGCCGGGATCGCGCGCGGCGCCGACGGAGCCGGTGATGAGCGCAGGAGCGGGATCGAGGACAGGCTGGGCGAAGTGCCTTCTGGCGGTGCCGCTCGCGCTGGCCGCCGCGGACCTCGCGGCCCAGGCCCGCCGGGCGGACCCGCCGGTTCGCCAGCCGATGCTCATCCGGCCCATCCCGCCATCCGAACTCGTGCGGCCGGAGGCGCGCAGGCCGGCGCCATCCGCGCCCACGCATCGCCCGGGCTCGCCGATGGCGGGCGAGGATCTTTTCCTCGATCGCGAAGGTCCGGCGCACGGGCGCCTGCAGAAGCCGCACGAGGCGCTCGCGGGCTTTCCGCTGGATCGCGGGGGCTTCGTCGACTGGTCCGCGGCCCTGGCCGAGGGGCGCATCTCGCCACGGGCCGCCCTTGGCGGCGGCGCGGCGCCGGTCCCGCACGACCTGGACGTGATCCTGCGCCGGACCAGGGAAATGCCCTACGTGCGCTTCTCCCACCGTGCCCACGCCGCGTGGCTGGGCTGCGGCAGCTGCCACCCGGCGCCCTTTGCCGCGAAGGCGGGCGAGTCCGTCACCACGATGGAATCGATCTTCCGGGGCCAGTCGTGCGGAATGTGCCACGGGAAGGTGGCCTTCCCGGCGTGGCATGCCTGCGAGCGATGCCACAGCGTGGCGCGCCCCGGCGGGCGCGCCGCGGACGGAGGCGGCGCGCCTACTTCTCGATGAGGTGGCGCTTGTCCTTCACGTTCTTCCACTCGTCGGCGTCGGCGGGCGCGTCCTTGCGCTCCACCAGCGGCTTCCAGGTCTTGCAGAGCTCCGCGTTGAGCGCGATGAACTCCTTCTGGTCGGCGGGCACGTCGTCCTCGGCGAAGATGGCCTCGACGGGGCACTCGGCCACGCACAGGGTGCAGTCGATGCACTCGTCGGGGTCGATGACCAGCATGTTGGGCCCCTCGCGGAAGCAGTCCACGGGGCACACGTCCACGCAATCGGTGTACTTGCACTTGACGCAGGACTCGGTGACGACGTACGTCATGAATCGGACCTTTCGGGAACGGGGCGGCTCGCGGCTCGCCCGGGTGCGGGAGAGCGCGGGATTTTACCAGATCGGCACCCGGACGCCGGCTCCTCCCGGGCCGCGCTCCCGCGCGCTTTGCCTGCCGGCCCGGGATTAGGCTAGGATTCCACCCCATCCCGCGCGCCCGGCCGTCCACGGGGCGGCCCCGACCGGCGCGACACCCCCGACGATACCGAGAGGCAACCGTGAGCGACAACATCATCCAGGTGACGGACGATTCCTTCGACCAGGAGGTCCTGAGGAGCGCGACACCCGTGCTCGTGGACTACTGGGCGGAATGGTGCGGCCCCTGCAAGATGATCGCGCCCGCCCTCGAGCAGATCGCGCAGGAGTACGCGGGCCGCCTCAAGGTGGCCAAGCTCAACATCGACGAGAACCAGGGCACGCCGCCCAAGTTCGGCATCCGCGGCATCCCGACGCTCATGCTCTTCAAGAACGGCAACGTCGAGGCCACCAAGGTCGGCGCGCTCTCGAAGACCGCCCTCAACGCCTTCATTGACAGCAACATCTGAAACGGGCTAACCTCGAAGCGTCCTGGCTGTTCTCCTTTTGTCCGCAGCACCCCCATCCGCAGCGCCCTCCGCAGCCAGGTAACCCCCCCGCCATTCCCGGCCCGCGCCTTCCGCGCGGGCCCGCTCGACACATCCAGCCCATCGGCCGCACATGTACCTCTCCGACCTGAAGCTCAAGCACGTCTCCGAACTCCTCGAGATGGCGACGGACCTCGAGGGCGCCAACCGCCTGCGCAAGCAGGAGCTCATCTTCGCCCTGCTCAAGGCGCAGGCGAAGAAGGGCGAGGCCATCTTCGGCGACGGCACGCTGGAAGTCCTGCAGGACGGCTTCGGCTTCCTGCGCTCGCCCGACACGAGCTACCTCGCGGGCCCGGACGACATCTACGTCTCGCCGTCGCAGATCCGCCGGTTCAACCTGCACACGGGCGACTCCATCGAGGGCGAGATCCGCACGCCCAAGGACGGCGAGCGCTACTTCGCCCTGGTGAAGGTGGACAAGGTGAACGGGGAGCCCCCGGAAAACGCCAAGTCCAAGATTCTCTTCGAGAACCTCACGCCGCTGCACCCCGACAAGCCGCTCAAGCTCGAGCGCGAGATCAAGGCGGAGGAGAACCTCACGGGCCGCGTGATCGACATCATGGCGCCCATCGGCAAGGGCCAGCGCGGCCTCATCATCTCGCCGCCCAAGGCCGGCAAGACGGTGCTCATGCAGCACATGGCGCACGCGCTCACCTCGAACCACCCGGACATCGTCCTCATCGTGCTGCTCATCGACGAGCGCCCGGAGGAGGTGACGGAGATGAGCCGCACCGTCCGCGGCGAGGTCGTCGCCTCCACCTTCGACGAGCCGGCCACGCGCCACGTGCAGGTGGCCGAGATGGTTATCGAGAAGGCCAAGCGCCTGGTCGAGCACAAGAAGGACGTGGTGATCCTGCTCGATTCCATCACGCGGCTCGCCCGCGCCTACAACACCGTCGTCCCCGCCTCCGGGAAGGTCCTCACGGGCGGCGTGGACTCCAACGCCCTGCAGCGCCCGAAGCGCTTCTTCGGCGCCGCCCGCAACGTCGAGGAGGGCGGCTCGCTCACGATCATCGCCACGGCCCTCATCGACACCGGCTCGCGCATGGACGACGTGATCTACGAGGAGTTCAAGGGCACCGGCAACATGGAGATCCACCTCGACCGGCGCATGTCGGAGAAGCGGGTCTACCCGGCCATCAACGTGAACCGCTCCGGCACCCGGCGCGAGGAGCTCCTCATCCCGCCCGAGATCCTTCCCAAGGTCTGGATCCTGCGCAAGCTCCTCTACGGCATGGACGAGCTCGAGGCGACCGAATTCCTCATCGACAAGCTGCGCGCCACGAAGAGCAACGACGAGTTCTTCAACTCGATGAAGCGCGGTTGACCCGCGGCGGGGCCGGGTTCCGCCCCCGCCTGCGCCCCGTGAACCATTCCCGGGCGCAGGGGTCCCAGAAGGGCGTGGCAAATCCTTGATTGGCATAGGATTTGCGTAAACCCCCCGTTTCGGCGATAATTGGCGTTTCCCGGCAGCCGGTGTTGGCCCTCCCTATCCCGGCGCCCAGCGAGCGAGAAAGGCGCGAAAGACCATGAAAGAAGGCATCCACCCCAACTACCGCGAAGTCGTGTTCCTCGACACGAGCTGCGACTTCGGCTTCGTCACGCGCTCCACGGTCTCGACCAACGAGACGATCAAGTGGAAGGACGGCAAGGAGTATCCGGTCTACAAGATCGAGATCTCGGCCGAGTCCCACCCGTTCTATACGGGCAAGCAGAAGATCGTCGACACCGCCGGCCGCGTCGACAAGTTCAAGAAGCGCTACGCCCGCAAGTCGTCGGCCACGCCCTCCTGAGGCGTGCCCAGCGCCGGGCGCCAAGTGAGCGCCCGCTCGCATAGACAGGAAAGGCAGCCCCGGCTGCCTTTTTTGTTGTCGCGGCTACAATAGCCCATGCCCCGCCGCCGCCCCGCCCGCGCTTGAACCGCGCCGCCGACCCCTTCGTCGACACCCTTCGCCAGCGCATCGCCTACGACGGCACGCGCACGCCGGTGAAGACGGCGCTCTTCCTGCTGGTGTGCCTCGCGTGGCTCCTGCCCGGCCTCGTCGGCCACGACCCTTGGAAGACGGACGAGGCGCTCGCCCTCGGCGCGGTGGCCGGGATGCTGCGCTCCGGCGACTGGGCCATCCCCCTGCTCGCCGGCGAGCCCTTCGTGGAGAAGGCGCCGCTCTTCTTCTGGGTCGCCGCCGGCTTCGCCAAGGCCTTCGGCGGGTGGCTCCCGCAGCACGACGCCGCCCGTCTCGCCTCCGGCTTCTTCATGGCGGTCACGATGGCCGGCGTGCACGTGGCCGCGGTCGCGCTCTACGGGCCGCGGGCCGGGCGCATCGCCGTGCTGCTGCTCATCGGCTGCCTGGGGCTCCTCATCCGCGCCCACGAGATGAACACCGACCTCGCCGGGCTGGCGGGCGTGTCGGTCGGCATGGCCGGCCTCGCCCTCGCCCCGCGCCGGCCCTGGGCGGCCGCCGGGCTCCTGGCGGCCGGTCTCGGCATGGCGTTCCTCGGCCACGGCATCGTGCCCACGCTGCCGCTCGCCCTGCTCGCCGTGGCGCTCCCGGCGTTGGGCGGCGCCTGGCGGACGCGCGTTTCCGCCGCCGTCGCCGCCGGAGGCCTTGCCGCCGCGGCGGCCGTCGCCGGCGCCTGGCTGCTGGCGTTGCACGGGCGCGACCCGGCGCTCGCGGCGCAGTGGTCGGCCGTGGCCTTCGCGACCCGGTGGTCCGACGGCATCACGCGCGGCGCCATCGCCGATTCCGCCTACGTCGCGAAGATCCTGCCCTGGTACGCATGGCCCGCTCTCCCGCTTGCGGCGTGGGCAGCGTGGCGCGCCCGTCGCACGCTCGCGACCCGCGCCGACATCCGGCTGCCGCTCGCCGCGGGCGCGTTCTTCTTCGTGATCCTTTCGCTCCTCGCCCCGGGCCGCGAGGCCTCGGCCATGCCGCTCCTCGTGCCGCTCGTGCTGCTCGGCGTGGCCGAGCTCGATTCGCTGCCGCGCGGGGCGGCGAGCGCGCTCGACTGGTTCGGCGTCACCACCTTCTCGCTCCTCGCGCTCATCCTCTGGGTGGGCTTCATCGCCGCGATGACGGGAAGCCCCGCGGCCGTGGCCGATTTCCTCGCCCGCGAGGTGCCGGGGTACGCGTACCCGTTCCGGTTCATCCCGTTCGCGCTCGCCGCGCTGCTCACCTGCATCTGGGTGGCGGTCGTGGCGCGGTCGCTCCGGACCACGCGCCGCGCCGTCGTGAACTGGTCGGCCGGCATCACGATGGTGTGGATGCTCACGATGATGCTGGGGCTGCCGCTCATCGACCAGGCGCGCAGCTACCGGGGCCTCGCGGCGCGCCTCGCGGCGGAGCTGGGCGACTCGCCCTGCACGATCGGCGCCGGCGTTGGCGACGCGCAGCGCGCCCTCCTCGACTACTTCATCGGCCTGCGCGTCCTTCCACCGGGCCACCCGGACGCCCCGGCCTGCCGCACGCTGCTGGCGCAGGCCAACCGCGGCGAACTGCCCGACTTCGACGCCTCGCGGTGGCGAGAGGCCTGGCGCGGCTCGCGCCCCGGCGACCGGACCGAGGCCTTCATCCTCTTCCGCCCCGCCCCCTGAGGCTCAGCCCCTGCGGTAGAGAAGGCCCGCGCGGACGAGCGCCTTCTCGGCCTCCACGCCGAGGAACACGATGCTCGAGAGCGCGAAGCAGAGCGCCAGCTCCGCAGCCGTGAGCGGCTGCGTGTGGAAGACCCCGTTGAGCCAGGGCACGTAGATCACCGCGAGCTGCAGCGCGACCGTCGCCGCCACCGTGATCGCCAGTGGCAGGTTGGAAAGCACGCCCTGCGCGAAGAGCGAGTCGCGGTCGGAGCGGATGGCCATCACGTGGCCCAGCTGCGACAGCGCCAGCACCGTGAACACCATCGTCTGCCAGTGCGACACCCCGCTCGCGTGCGCCCACGCCTGCGTGCCCACGCACACCCCGCCCAGCAGCAGCCCCACCCAGACGATGTGCTGCCCCATGCCGCGCGCGAACACGCTCTCGCCGGCCGGCCGCGGCGGCCGCCGCATGAGCCCGCGCTCTCCTGGCTCGACGGCGAGCGCCAGCCCCGGCAGCCCGTCGGTGACGAGGTTCACCCACAGGATGTGGATGGGCAGCAGCGGGATGGGAAGCCCCAGGAAGGGCGCGAGGAAGATCGTCCAGATCTCGCCCAGGTTGCCGGTCATCGCGTAGCGGATGAACTTGCGGATGTTGTCGTAGATCCGCCGCCCCTCGCGGACCGCCGCCACGATCGTCGCGAAGTTGTCGTCGAGGAGCACGAGGTGGGAAGCCTCGCGCGCGACGTCGGTGCCCGAGCGCCCCATGGACACGCCCACGTCGGCGCGGTTGAGCGCCGGCGCGTCGTTCACCCCGTCGCCGGTCATGGCCACCACCTCGCCTCGCGCCTGCAGGGCCTCCACGATGCGGATCTTCTGCTCCGGGTTCACGCGTGCGTAGACGGCGGCGCTCGCGCAACGCTCCCGGAGTTCCTCGCCCGAGAGCCGGGCGAGCTCGGTGCCGTCGATCACCGCCTCGCCCTCGTCGAGGATCCCCAGCCGGCCCGCGATGGCGCGCGCCGTGACCGGGTGGTCGCCGGTGATCATCACCGGGCGGATGCCCGCGGCGACGCATTCGGAGACGGCCGCGGCGGCCTCCTCGCGTGGCGGGTCGATGAGGCCCGCGAGGCCCAGGAAGACGAGGCCGTCCTCGACCTCGTCGATCTCGTCGCCGGCCGGCAGCCCTTCCCAGCGGCGCGAGGCGAACGCGAGCACGCGCAGGCCGTCGGCGGCCATGCGCTCGGCCTCGGCCAGGATCGCGTCGCGATCGATCGCCGCCTCGCCGCCGGGTGCGGCGGCGAGCGCACAGCGCGGCACCACCGACTCGGGCGCGCCCTTGGTGAGCGCGAGGTGCCCGTCGCCGTCGCGGTGCACGGTGGTCATGCGCTTGCGGTCGGAATCGAAGGGCAGCTCCATCACCCGCGGCATCGTCTCGAGGAGCGCCGCCTTGTCGAATCCCTCGCCGAGCGCGCGCGCGCAGAGCGCGGTCTCGGTGGGGTCGCCCTGCAGCTCGCCCGTGGCGCCCTGCACGGCGTCGTTGCACAGCGCCATCGCCCGCAGCAGCTGCGGCCAGGGCTCCGCGCGCGGCGCCAGCCCGGCCGCGGCCGCCCCTGCCCACAGCCGCGCCACTTCCATGCGGTTCTGCGTGAGCGTGCCCGTCTTGTCGGAGCAGATCGTGGTGACCGAGCCCAGGGACTCGACCGCCGGGAGCCTGCGCACGAGCGCGTTGCGGCTCGCCATCTTGCCCGCGCCCATCGCGAGCGCCACCGTCACCACGGCCGGCAGCGCCTCGGGGATCGCCGCCACGGCGAGGCTCACGGCGGTGAGGAACATGAGCACGAGCGGCTCGCCGCGCAGCATCCCGGCCACGAACACGATCACGCAGATGCCGAGTGCGGCGAGGGCGAGGCGCCGGCCGAAGTCGGCGAGCCGGCGCTGCAGCGGCGTCTGCCCCTCGGTGGCCGACTGCAGGAGGGCGGCGATGCGCCCCAGCTCCGTGGCCATGCCGGTGGCGGCGACGATGCCGCGCCCGCGCCCGTAGGTGACGATCGTGCCCTTGTAGGCCATGTTGGTGCGGTCGCCCAGCGCCGCGGCGGCCGATTGCAGCGGCGCCACCTGCTTGTCGACGGGCACCGATTCGCCCGTGAGCGCCGCCTCCTGGATCTTCAGGCGCGCGACGCCCGTGAGCCGCAGGTCCGCCGGCACGACGTTGCCGGCCTCGAGGAGCACCACGTCGCCGGGCACGAGGTCGCGGGCGGGGATGTCGGCCACCTCGCCCCCGCGCACCACCCGCGCGTGCGGGGCGCCCAGCCGCCGCAGCGCCGCCATGGTCTTCTCGGCGCGCCACTCCTGCGCGAAGCCGATGATCGCGTTGAGCACCACGATCACGACGATGACCGCGGAATCCTGGGGCTCGCCCACGACGCCCGCGACGACGGCGGCCGCGAGCAGCACGACGATCATGAAATCGGTGAACTGGCCCAGGAGCATGAGCCAGGGCGACCGGCGCCGCCCTTCCGCCAGCTCGTTGGCCCCGTGCTCCCCGAGGCGCCGGCCGGCCTCGCCGTCGGCGAGCCCGGCCTCGATGCCCGTGCGCAGCCGCTCGGCGACTTCCTCGGGATGCAGGCGGTGCCAGTCGGGCGCGGCGGCGGGCGTGCGCGGGTCGTCCGACATGGGCGGGTCAGAAGCCGAAGGCGCGGATCACGGCGAGGTAGACGAGGATGGTGAGCGTGTCCTGCAGCACGGTGGCCATGGGCCCGCTGCCGTAGGCCGGGTCCACGCGCATCCGCGCGAGCCACCACGGAAAGGCGATGCCGATTCCGCTCGCGACCGTCCCGGCCGCGAAGAGCGAGGCGGCGACGGCCGCGGCGAGCCGCGCGTCCCGCCACACCGCGACGACGGCCACGAACGCGAGCGCGCCCAGCACCGCCCCGATGAGGGCGCCGGTGCGAAGCTCGCCGGCCACCAGGTGGCCGATTCCGGCGCGCGTGAGCGACAGCCCGCGAACCGCGATGGCCTCGCTCTGCGTGCCGATGGCGTCCGCCAGGTACACGAGCGCCGGCACGAAGAAGGCCACGGCCACGTGCGCCCGGATCACGTCCTCGAAGCCGGCCATGGCGGCGGTGGCCGCGGCGCTGCCGGCCAGGCCCGCCACGAGCCACGGCAGGCGGTGGCGCGCGCGCCGCATCGGCGGGTCCTCGATCGCGTGCCGCGCATTGGCCGTCTCGCGCGTGATGCCGACGAGGCGGTGCAGGTCCTCCACGTGCTCGCGCCGCAGCACCTGCAGGAGCGCCTGCGGCGGCATGGCTCCCAGCAGCGCGCCACTCGCGTCGACGACGGGCAGCGCGTCGACCGCGTGGTGAAGGGCGACCGATGCGGCGTGCTCCTGGTCGTCCTCGGGATGCACGCGCGGGTAGTCGCGGGCCATGGCCTCGCCCACCGTCGTCCCCGCGGGCGTCGCGAAGAGCCGCCCGATCGGGACCACGCCCTCGAGCACGCCGTGCGCGCCGGTGACCGCGACGATCTCGACGCAGGCGGGCTGCTCGCCCGCGAGCCGCGCGCGCACCTCGCCGGCCGTCTCGCCGGCCACCGCGCGGGCGACGTCGGCCACGACGTGGTCGGCCACGCGCTCGCGGTGCTCGTGCGCGTTCATGGCCCTACTTCACGAGGGTGACGGGAACCTCCGCGAGGTGGATCACCTTGTTCGCGACCGACCCCAGGACGAGGCCCTTCACCGGCCCCAGGCCCCGCGTCCCCATCACGATGCCGTCCACGCGCTGCTCCTCGGCCACGCGCGCGATGATCTCGGCGGGCTCGCCCACGAGCAGGTGCTCCTCGCAGGCGATGCCGGCCGCGTCGAGCACCTCGCGCGCCGCGCGCACGGCCTCCCGCCCCGCCTTCTCGTGGATGCGGTTCACCATCTCGGCGGTCACGTGCGGCGAGATCTCCCAGGCCATCACCGGCGACTGGGCGTTGGTGAGCAGCACCTGCGCGCCCGGCTTGCCGGACAGCAGGCGCACCGCCAGCTCGGCCGCCCGGCGGGAGCTGGGCGAGCCGTCGACGGGCAGCAGCAGCTTCTTCATTTCCGGACCTCCTTCCCGGGGCAGGCGCCCACGGTCCCATGGTCGCCCGGGGCGGCGCCCGCGGGTTTCACGCAGGTCAAACCCCCTGCCGAAAGGCCCGGCTCAGGCGGCCAGGCGCCGGTCCAGCAGCTCGATCCAGTGGGCCATCGGCTTCGAGGCCCCCGATTCGATGTGCAGCAGGCAGCCGATGTTGGCGGTGCAGAGCGCCGACGGATTGCCGGACTCGAGGGCCTTCACCTTGCTGGCGAGGAGCTGGCCGGAAAGTTCCGGCTGCAGGATCGAGTAGGTGCCCGCAGAGCCGCAGCACAGGTGCGCGTCGGGGACCGGCGTGAGGGTGAATCCCGCCTCCCGCAGGACCGCCTCGACGACGCCCTTCTGCTTCAGGCCGTGCTGCAGGCTGCAGGGTGCGTGGTAGGCCACGGGCTCCGCGACCGGCGCGCGGCCCGCCAGCAGCTTGGCGAGCGATTCGCGCTCCGCGGCCACCACCTGCCCCACGTCCTTCGCGAGCGCCGTGATGCGCGCGGCCTTCTGCGCGTAGGCCGGGTCGCCCGCGAGCAGGTGCGCGTAGTCCTGCACCATCGTGCCGCAGCCGCTCGCGGTGACGACGATCGCCTCCGCGCCCGCCTCGACGTGCGGCCACCACGCGTCGACCTGGCGGCGGATGCGGTCGAGCGCGGCGTCCTGCGCGTTCAGGTGGTATTCGATCGCCCCGCAGCAGCCCGCCTGCGGCACGCGCACGAGCGAGATGCCGAGGCGGTCCAGCACGCGCGCCGTGGCCGCGTTGATGCCGGGCGCGAGCGCCGGCTGCACGCAGCCGTCCAGCACGATCATCCTCCGCGCGTGCCTCGCCGCGGGCCACGCGCCGGCCTCGCGCTTCGGCGGCACCTGCCTCGCGAGAGAAGCCGGCAGCAGCGGCTTCACGAGCCGGCCCATCGCCACGCCGAACGCGAAGAGCGGCCCGGAGAGGAACGCGAACCGCAGCAGGCGCCGGAAGGCCGCGTCCGCGAAGCCCCGCGGCACCTTCTTCTCGACCACCTCGCGCCCGATGTCCACGAGGCGGCCGTACTGCACGCCCGAGGGGCAGGTGGTCTCGCAGGCGCGGCAGGTGAGGCAGCGGTCGAGGTGCACCTGCGTCTTCGCCGTCACGGGCGCGCCCTCGAGGGCCTGCTTCATCAGGTAGATGCGCCCGCGCGGGCTGTCCAGCTCGTCGCCCAGCAGGTTGTAGGTGGGGCAGGTGGCGAGGCAGAAGCCGCAGTGCACGCACTTGCGCAGGATCGCGTCGGCCTCGCGGCCCTCGGGCGTGTCCTTGATCCAGTCGGCGAGGTTGGTTTGCATCGCGGTCGGTCAGAAGTTGTCCATGCGGCCGGGGTTGAGGACCCCGGCGGGGTCGAAGGCCTCCTTGAGCCGGCGGTGGATCTTGGCGATCGCCGGGTCGAGGGGGTGGAACACGCCGGCCGCGCGGTCGCCGCCCCGGAAGAGCGTCGCGTGGCCGCGCGCGGCGGCGGCGAGCTCGCGGGCCCGCGCGGCCCCGAGATCGCCGCTCACCCAGCGCAGGCCCGCGCCCCACTCGACGAGCTGCGGATGGCCGGCCGCGATGGGCGCGGCGGTCTGCGCGACGGAAAGCCGCCAGAGCGGCCTCGCCGGATCGAAGAACGGCAGGCGGTGCTCGCGCAGCGCTTCCCAGTACGCCGGCCCGTCGGCCACCTCGGCGCCACCCAGCTTCGCGCGCGCCGCCGCCACCGCGCTCGCCGCGCCGGAGAGCCGCACGCGCAGCACGCCCGACTCCCACGCCGTCGCCGACAGCGGCAGCGGCTGGCCGGCCCACTGGTTGACGGCCGCGATCATCGCCGGCTCGTCCATCTCGAAGGCGAGCGTCGCCTCCGCCGGCGGCCTCGGCAGCACCTTGAAGGAGAGCTCGGTGACGACGCCCAGCGTGCCGTAGGCGCCCGCCATGAGGCGCGAGACGTCGTAGCCGGCCACGTTCTTGATGACGCGCCCGCCGAAGGAGAGGTCCTCGCCGCGGCCGTTCACGATGCGCGCGCCGAGGACGAAATCCCGCGCCGCGCCGGCGTAGGGGCGCCTCGGCCCGGAGAGGTTGCAGGCGACCGTGCCGCCGATGGTGGCCGCCTCCCCGAAGCGCGGCGGCTCGAAGGCGAGCGCCTGCCCCTCGGCCGCGAGCGCCGCCTCGACTTCCGCGAGGCGGGTTCCCGCGCGCACGACGAGCACCAGCTCGCGCGGCTCGTAGGCGACGATGCCCGCGTAGCCCGCGACCTCGAGGGGCTCGCCGGCCGGCAGCGCGCCGAGGAATGCCTTGGTGCCGCCGCCGCGGATCGCGAGCGGCGCCTTGCGCGAGGCGTGGTCCTTCACGCGCTCGCAGGTGTCCTTGATGAAGTCGTGGGCCATGGTGCTCTCAGAACCTCGGGATGTCGGGGCGCGGGACGCGGCCGCCGCGCACGTGCATGCCGCCCCACTCGGCGCAGCGCTTGAGCGTGGGGACGGCCTTGCCGGGATTGAGGATGCCCGCCGGGTCGAAGGCGGCCTTCACCGCGTGGAAGGCCGCGATCTCGCCGTCGCGGAACTGCAGGCACATCTGCCGGAGCTTCTCGAGGCCCACGCCGTGCTCGCCGGTGATGGTGCCGCCGTGGTCGATGCAGAGCTCGAGGATCCTGCCGCCCAGCTCCTCGCTGCGCTCCAGCTCGCCCGCCTTCGCCGCGTCGTAGAAGATGCAGGGGTGGATGTTGCCGTCGCCGGCGTGGAAGACGTTGCCGATCACCATGCCGTACTCGCGGCCCAGCGCGTAGACCTGCTCCAGGACCTCGGGCAGCGCCCGGCGCGGGATCGAGCCGTCCATCGTGTAGTAGTCCGGCAGCACCGAGGCGAGCGCGGCGAAGGCGCCCTTGCGCGACTTCCACAGCTTCGCGCGCTCCTCGTCGTCCTTCGCGACGCGCACTTCCGTGGCGCCGCACGCCGCGAGGATGCGCTCGACCGCCGCGCGCGACTCGCGTGCCTCCTCGGTGCCGCCGTCCACTTCGACCAGCAGCAAAGCCTCGGACTTCGGCAGCCCCAGCGCCATGTAGCGCTCGCAGGCGTCGATCACCACGCGGTCCATCATCTCGAGGGCCGCCGGGACGATGCCCGCGCCGATGATCGCGCTCACCGCCTCCGCGCCGGCCTTCACGGAGCCGAACGCCGCCAGCAGCGTCTCCGTCACCTCGGGGCGCGGCAGCAGGCGAAGCGTCGCGCGCGTGATGACGCCCAGGTTGCCCTCGCTCCCGGCCAGCAGCGCGAGCAGGTCGTAGCCCGGGGAATCGAGCGCCTCGCCGCCCACCGCGAGGAGGTCGCCGTCGCCGTCTACCGCGCGAAGCCCCGTCACGTTGTGCACCGTGAGCCCGTACTTGAGGCAGTGGATGCCGCCCGCGTTCTCGGCCACGTTGCCGCCGATGGAGGAGACGACCTGGCTCGAGGGGTCCGGCGCGAAGAACAGCCCCGCGCCCTCGGCGGCGGCCGTCACCTGCGCGTTGGGCACGCCGGGGTCCACCGTGGCCAGGCGCGCCGCGGCGTCGATGGCGTGGATCGCGCGCATGCGCGTGACGACGAGCATCACGCCGTCGGCGAGCGGCGTCGCGCCGCCGGAGATGCCGGTGCCCGCGCCGCGCGTCACCACCGGCACGGCGAGGCGCCCCAGCGCGCGCACGACGGCCTGCACCTGCGCCTCGCCCTCCGGCAGCACGGCGGCCAGCGGCGTCTCGCGCTTCTGCACGTAGGCGTCCATCTCGTAGGCCGCCAGGCGCTCGGGCTCGGCCACCACCGCCAGCGGCGGGCGGACGGCCGCGAGCGCGGCCAGGGCCTCGGCGCGGGCGGCGCTCACGCTAGAACCTCGGCAGGTCCGGATGCGGCAGCTGGCCGCGGTGCACGCGCATCGCGCCGTAGTCGGCGCAGCGGTTGAGGGTCGGCACCGCCTTGCCGGGGTTCAGCAGGCCCTGCGGGTCGAACGCCGCCTTCACGGCGTGGAACTGCGCCAGCTCCGCGGGGCGGAACTGCGTGCACATCTGCCTGATCTTCTCCACGCCCACGCCGTGCTCGCCGGTGATGGTGCCGCCCACCTCGATGGAGAGGTCGAGGATGTCGCCCGCGAACTCCTCCGTCTTCTCGAACTCGCCCGGGACGTTGGCGTCGTAGAGGATGAGCGGGTGGAGGTTCCCGTCGCCCGCGTGGAAGACGTTGGCGCAGCGCAGCCCGTAGTGCGCCGAGAGCTCGGCGATCCGCCGCAGCACCTTCGAGAGCGCGCCGCGCGGGATGGAGCCGTCGATGCAGTAGTAGTCCGGCGAGATGCGCCCCACGGCCGGGAAGGCGGCCTTGCGGCCGGACCAGAAGCGCAGCCGCTCCGCCTCGCTCGCCGACACCGCGAAGGCCGTGCAGCCGGCCTCGCGCATCACGGCCGTGATCTTGGCGATCTCCTC
This sequence comes from Burkholderiales bacterium, assembly GCA_019634955.1. Taxonomy (GTDB): domain Bacteria; phylum Pseudomonadota; class Gammaproteobacteria; order Burkholderiales; family Usitatibacteraceae; genus FEB-7. The sequence goes on along the minus strand of JAHCAK010000026.1, from coordinate 2,904 downwards.
GGCCACCTCCTCGGGCGTGCCGTCGGACTCGCAGAGCAGGATCGCCTCCGCCTCCAGGTCGTAGCCGGCGTGCACGAAGTCCTCGGCGGCGGCGGTGGCGAGCTTGTCCATCATCTCGAGACCCGCGGGCACGATGCCCGCGCCGATCACGGCGGCCACGGCCTCGCCGGCGGCCTCCACGTCCATGAAGGAGGTCATCACCACCTGCGCCGTCTGCGGCTTGGGCAGCAGCTTCACCGTGACCTCGGTGACGAGGGCGAGCAGCCCCTCGGAGCCGTGCGCCAGCGCGAGCAGGTCGTAGCCGGGGGCGTCGAGCGCATCCGACCCGATCCCGACGTCGTCGCCCTCGATGGTGAGCGCGCGCACCTTCTGGACGTTGTGCACGGTGAGCCCGTACTTGAGGCAGTGCACGCCGCCGGAGTTCTCCGCCACGTTGCCGCCGATGGAGCAGGCGATCTGGCTGGAGGGGTCCGGCGCGTAGTAGAGGCCCAGCGGGGCCGCGGCCTCGGTGATCTGCGCGTTTCGCACGCCGGGCTGGGCGCGCAGCGTGCGCGCGAGCGGGTCGATGGCGAGGATGCGGTTGAACTTGCCGAGCGAGAGGAGGATGCCGTCGGCGAGCGGCAGCGCCCCGCCCGAGAGCCCCGTGCCGGAGCCGCGCGCGACCACGGGCGTGCCGGTCTCGCGCGCCACGCGCAGCACCTCGGCGGCCTCCGCGACGGTGCCCGGCAGGGCGGCCACGAGCGGCGTCTGCCGGTACGCCGACAGGCCGTCGCATTCGTAGGGCCGCAGGTCCTCCTTCGCGGTGAGCACCGCGTGGGCGGGAAGCCGCGCCGCGAGCGCGGATGCCACCTGCGCCTGGCGCTCGGGCGTTGCGGCGGGGGGGGAAGTCGCGTTCATGGCGGGAAGGGGGAACCGCCATACGATAGCATGGTCCCAATGCCCTTCCGGCCCGTGCCGGTAACAGCCCTTTCCACCGACTTCCCGCCCGAAATGGACCCCCTCGCCTGGCAGGTCATCGCCGTTCTCCTCGTGGTCGTCGGCCTCGCCGGCACCGTGCTGCCCGTGCTCCCCGGCGTGGCCCTCGTGTTCACCGGGCTCACGCTCGCGGCCTGGGCGGACGGGTTCGCGCGCGTGGGGGCCTTCACGATCGCGATCCTCGGCTTGCTCACGGCGCTCGCGGTCGCCGCCGACTTCGTCGCCTCGGCCCTCGGGGCGAAGAAGCTGGGCGCCAGCCCGCGCGGCATCCTCGGCGCCACCATCGGCGCCGTGGTCGGGATCTTCTTCGGGCTGCCGGGCCTCGTCCTCGGCCCCTTCCTCGGCGCCGTCGCGGGCGAGCTCTCGGCCCGCCGCGAGCTGCTTCACGCCGGCCGGGCGGGGCTGGGCACCTGGGTCGGGATCGTGCTGGGGTCGGTGGCGAAGCTCACGCTCGCCTTCCTCATGGTGGGCGTCTTCGCGACGGCCTGGCTGCTGGGCGCGTAGCGCCTCAGGACATCACCGCGAGCTGCTCGTTGGCGGCCTCGAGCCGCTCCACCAGGGTGTTGAGGAAGCGCTCGTCGAAGAGGCGCCGGCAGGAGAGCGAGGAGGCGCGCAGGTCCTCGGCGCGGATCTTCACGATGATGCAGTCGGAGGTCGTGGTGACGGTGGCCGAGCGGTGCGGCGCGTCCTTGTGCGCGAGGTAGGCCATCTCGCCGAAGCAGTCCCCGGCGGAGAGCACGCTCAGGGTCTTCTTCCCGCGCGTCACGCGCACGTAGCCGCCGGCGAGGACGTAGAACGAGTCGCCGTGGTCGCCCTCCTTGATGAGGGCCGTGTTGGGCGGGAACTTCGCCCATTTCGAGATGCGCAGGACCTCCCACAGCTCGTTCTCGGGAAACTCCTTGAAGAAGGAGAGCGCGCGGCACAGGTTGAAGCGCTCGGTGTCGGATTGCTCGCGCGCGCCGGCGGAGTGCAGCTTCTTCCACACCTCGGCGAGGTCCTGCCCGAACTCCTCCCAGGTGGCGTAGCGCACCGCGGGGTCCTTGGCCATCGCCTTGAGGGTGATGGCCTCCAGCTCCGGCAGCAGGCCCTGGCGGTGCGCGCCGGGGGGCTCCGGGTCCGTGTTCACGATCTGGTAGATCACGCTCATCGTGTTGGCGCCGGCGAACGGCAGCCGCCCCGACAGCAGGTAGTACATCACCACGCCGAGCGCGTAGATGTCGGTCGAGGCCGTGGCCTGCGCGGCGCCGGTGATGAGCTCCGGCGCCATGTAGGCGGGCGAGCCCACGTTGGTGATGACCGTGCGGTCGGACACCTTGTTGATGGAGGCGCCGAAGTCGGCGATCTTGATGTCGGTGCCGTCGACGTGGAGGATGTTGCCGGGCTTGATGTCGCGGTGCGTGAGGCCCAGGCGGCTCGCGAAGGCGAGCGCGCGCACGCACTTGAAGATGATCTCGGCGATCTCGGCCGGGTCGAGGAGGGAGTCGGCCTCGCAGAACTTCTCGAGCGTGCCGCCCTCCACGAACTCCATCACGATGTAGCTGAATTCCTCCTCGACCACCGCGTCGAAGATCTGCACGATGTGCGGGTGGTGGAGCTTGCCGGCGAGCGCCGCCTCGTTGAGGAACATGCTCTTGTAGAGCGCGCCGTCCTCGGTGCTCTTGAGCGCCTCGGGGTAGGCCACCTTGATCGCGACCTGGCGGTTGCCGAACGGGTCCGTGGCCAGGTAGACCTTGCCCGTCGCACCCCTGCCCAGTTCGCGGACGACCTGGTATTTGCCGATGGCATCCATGGCGGCAGATTATAGGGAAATTCCCGCCGGGGCCCATTTTTGCGCCGTGCCCCGTACCGCGTCGCGCGTTCATCGGCATTCCGCAGGGTCGTGGCCAAGGGGGCGACGGGGCGAACCGATCGGCATCCTGGGGCCGCAAT
>JAHCAK010000025.1 GCA_019634955.1 Burkholderiales bacterium | reverse complement strand
GTACCCGCGGGTACGTCCCCGATCAGGCGTCGCGGTTGGACAAAGCGAAGGCGATCAGCTAGCTTCAAGCGGCCACACGCCGAATACCCCTTCGAGCCCGATGAGCGAGATCGCCCAGGCCCTCCAGCGCGCCGCCCACCAGGACCAGGAGGCGCTCGACCACGCCTTCGCCGAGTCCTATCCCGACCTCAAGCGCATCGCCCACGCCCGCCTTCGCGGCAGCGGCCTCGAGGGCCACGTCCAGACGACCGCCCTGGTGCACGAGAGCTACCTCAAGCTCGCCGGCGGCCGCGAGCGGGAGTTCCCGGACCGGCTGCACTTCCTCTCCTACGCCTCGCGAGCCCTGCGCAGCATCGTGATCGACATCGTTCGCGAGCGGCGCGCGAAGCGGCGCGGCGGGGACCTCGACATCGTGACGCTGGACACGGCAGCAGACTTCGGCGCCGACGACAGCGCGCTCGACGTCGAGCGGGTGAACGCGGCCATCCAGGACCTGGCGAAGCTCGACGAGGGCCTCGCGCACCTGGTCGAGATGCGCTTCTTCGGCGGGCTCACCGAGGAGGAGATCGCGCAGGCCCTGGGCACTTCCGTGAGCACCGTGCACCGCGAGTGGACCAAGGCGCGCGCGCTGCTGCACACGCTCCTCGCCGGCTAGGTGCTGACGGCTTTCGCCCGCGCTTTCCGTTCTACCCGTCGAGAGCCCGTCGCCCGCCGAGAACGCGATCCGTGAAGATTTCGCCCGAGACCTGGAAGCAGGTCGATCCGCTGTTCAGTGCCGCCCTCGGGATGGCGCCGGACGAACGGGGCGCGTGGCTGGGGAGCCTTCGCGAAAGGCAGCCCGGCCTCGCACCGATCGTCGAGGAGCTCCTCGCCACGCACGACCGGCTCGAGCGCGCGACCGGCATCGAGACCGTTCCGCGCCTCGCGGCCCCGCCGCCCGGCGACGCGTTCGCCGCCGGCGAGACGATCGGTCCCTTCCGCCTTGTGCGTCCGCTGGGCCGCGGCGGCATGGGCGAGGTGTGGCTCGCCGAGCAGGCGGACGGGCGCGTCGAGCGCAAGGTGGCGCTCAAGCTGCCGACGATCTTCGAGGCGGGGGGAGCTCGCGCCGAGCGATTCCGGCGCGAGCGCGACATCCTCGCGAAGCTCGAGCACCCGAACATCGCGCGGCTCTACGATGCGGGCGTCACCGAGCGGGGCCAGCCGTGGCTCGCGATGGAGTTCGTGCAAGGCGAGCCGCTCGACGCGCACGCGGCCGCGTGCCGGCTCGCGATCCGCGATCGCCTCCTGCTGATGCGCCAGGTGCTCGCCGCGGTGGCCCACGCCCACCGCTTCCTTGTCGTCCACCGCGACCTGAAGCCCGCCAACATTCTCGTGGATGCTTCCGGGCAAGTGAAGCTGCTCGACTTCGGCATCGCCAAGCTGCTCGCGGACGAAACGCAGCCGGGTGCGCCGCCGGCGGACCTGACGCGGCTGGGCGGTCGGCTGATGACGCCGCGCTATGCGGCGCCGGAGCAGGCGACCGAGGGGGCGATCACCACGGCGACGGACGTGTACTCGCTCGGCGTGATCCTGCACGAGGCGCTCACCGGTCTCTCGCCCTACCGGCTCGTGCGCGAGGGGCGCTCCTTCACGGCCGCGGCGCTCGCGGGCGTGGAGATCGCGCGCCCCTCCACGATCGCGCCTGCACCGCTGGCGCGCGAGCTGGCGGGGGATCTCGACGCCATCCTGCTCAAGGCGTTGCGGCGCGACCCGGCTGCCCGCTACGCGACGGTGGGCGAGTTCGACGAGGACATCGGCCGCCATCTCGGTCATTTGCCGGTCCGCGCGCGGGAAGGCACCTGGCGTTATCTCGCCGGGCGGTATGTGCGCCGGCACCGCTTCGCGATCGCGATGTCGGCCGCCGTCGTCGCCGCGCTCTCGGCGGGACTGGTCGTGGCCGAGTCCCAGCGCGCCCGCGCCGAACGCCACTTCGCGGAGGTGCGCAAGCTGGCGAACACGTTCATTTTCGACGTGCACGGGGCCATCGAGAAGCTGCCCGGATCGCTGGCCGCCCGGCAGATGCTGGTGAAGACCTCCCTCGACTACCTCGATTCGCTGGCGAGGGAGACGGGAGGCGATCCGGGGCTGCGGCGGGAGATCGCGTCCGGTTATCGCAAGATCGCCGAGATCGAGGGCGACACGCAGAACGCGAACGTGGGGGAGGCGGGGGCGGCGAGGCGGCACGCGCAGAAATCCGTGGCTCTCCTGGAAGCGCTGGACCGGGACGACCCCCGCAACCTCGAGACGCTTCGGGAACTGCGGTCCGCGAAGTCACTGCTCGCCCGGCTGCTCAAGGATGCCGGCGACCCGGCAGCCATTCCGACCCGTGAAGCGGTAGTCGCGGTCGCCGGGCGCGCGGCGACCCTGCCGGCGGCCACGAGCGACGATCGCCGGGAGCACGCCACGGCGGTCGCGGACCTCGCCGTCGACCTGAGCGTGCTGAAGTCCGACCGGCGCGCGGCGCGCGAACGCGTCGAAAAGGCGATGGAGATGCTGGATTCGCTCGGGCGCGAGGCGCCCGGCGATCGGGCCGTGCGCGAGGCGCAGGCGAGCACCTACGAGCGCGCCTCCATCATCGTCGAACAGAGCCTTCGCCCGGAGGATCTGCCCCAAGCCGTCGACTTGATGCAGCGTTCGGCTGGCATCACGGAGAGGCTTCTCAAGGAGGACCCGCTGGACCAGCGGTTCGAGCAGGGGCTGGTCAAGCGCTTGACCAACCTGGCCCAGACCCAGCGCCTCGCCGGAGATCTCCCGGGGGCGGCGAGGAATCTCGCGCGCGCCCGCGAGGTGGGTGCCGCGTCCTGGGCTCGCGAGCCCAACAACGCCGCGAATGCCGTCGCCTATCTGCGCGCGCTGGCCGTCGGAGTGTCCGTCGAGCAGTCGCTGGGTCGTCACGACGCCGCCATCACCGTCGGCCGCGAGGTCGAAAGCCTCGAAGCGAAGCTGCCGGAAGGCACGAGGTCCGGGATTCGCGTGCGGGCCAACGTCGCGACGGCACGGGCCTTCAGCGGGCTCGCGTACCTGGAGCTGGCCGAGTCGTCGAAGGCCGCCCCCGCCCAACGGCTCGCGATGGCCCGCCGGGCCCGCTCGCTTCTTGCCGAGAGCCGCGCCTTTCGCCAGGAGATGGCCGACCGCGACCTGGACGCGGCGACGTCGCGCAAGCTCGTCGAGCAGATCGGCGAGACCATCGCGAGGTGCGACGCGCTCATCGCCCGCCTCGGAGGCTAGCTCGCGCGTGCGGCAGGACTCTCCGTCCGATCCGGGGCATGGATCCCCCGGTGAAGGCTTTTCCATGGCGATTCCGTTTTACCTGTCAGGGCGCTCATGCGCGAACGGAATCGACGGAAGGAACACCCCATGGACGGACTGCTTCGCCGCGCCGCCGCGCTTGCCGGTGGCATTCTCGTTCTGGCATCGCTCGCCGCACTGCCGGCCCGCGCCGCGCCCGGCGACCTCGACACGACCTTCGGCGCTTCCGGCGCCCGGTTCTGGGGCTACGCGCAGGAGGAGTTGCGCGCCCTGAAGCGCATGGCCGACGGGCGCCTGGTCCTGGCGGGGCTCGCCCGCGACGGCGGCGCGGCCACGCTGCTCGTCGTGCGGATCGGCGCCAGCGGCACGCCCGATGCCACCTTCGGGACGAATGGCATCGTACGGCTGCCGCTCGGCAATCCGGACGCCGAAATCCGCGACATGGCCCTCGACCCGGTCGCGGGCACGCTGGTCTTCGTGGGGACCCTGAACGGCGCCGACAACCTGCTTGTGGCGCTCAACGGCAACGGCGCGCCGGTCTTGCCCTTCGGAACCGGCGGCCTCGCCCAGCCCGCCCTACCCGTGGCCGGAGTCCAGCGCCTGCGGCGCGTCCGGTTCTCGGCCGCCGGCCTGGTCCTCGTCGCCTTCGAGGCGGCGATCGCTCCCGGCGTCACCGAGGACATCGCCATCGCCCGCTTCGACATGACGGGTGCGCTCGACGCCTCGTTCGGCAGCTCGGGCGTCCAGCTCGCCGGATTCGCCTGCGCGAGCGCCCGCGCCACCTCGCTCGCCATCGACACGAACGCCCGGCCGGTGATCGCCGGCGAGTGCCTGGCGGGCGCTTCGGACTCCGATTCGATCGTGGCGCGCTTCACGCCCTCCGGCGCGGCCGACGCGGCGTTCAACGCGCCGGGCACCCCCGGTCGCGCCGTCCTCGACTTCGCGACCGGCGCCCGCGATGGCATCCGCCATCTCGAGGCGGACGGCGCGAACCGCCTCGTGCTGGCCGGCGTCACGGGCACTGCCGCCACCGGCTTGCAGCCCTTCGCCGCCCGACTCGATGCTGCGGGATCCGCCGATCCGGCTTATGCCGCCGGCGGCATTCTCGCGCTCGCCGACGCGACGGGGCACGACATCACCGCGGGCGTGCTGCTCGCGAACGGCCGCCTCGTGCTCGAGATGCAACGCCCGGACGCGACGTCGAACCGCGTCGTCGCATCCGTCGCGCCCGACGGCAGCGCAGCAGCCGCGCTCGACCTGGGCGGCACCAGCCCGGGCGGGTTCTGGCGCGCCGGCGGCATCGTGCAGGATGGCGGGGAGGTCGTCTCCGCGATCGAATCCGGCGCGACGAACAGCCGGACGTGGCCTCTCTCGCGTCGCGACGCGGCAACGCTCACGGAAGCGGCGGGCCCGGCGGTCGTTGTCGATCCGCTGCCGGCGCTGGGCGTGGCGCTTGCCATCGCCAACCGCCCGGGCGGCGGCTACCTCGTCGCCGGATTCGCGGCTGACCCCACGGGCGCCAGCCGCTTCACCGTGACGGCGCTCACTGCGGCCGGGGACTTCGATCCGGCGTTCGCGGGCGGCGGGCGGCTCATGCTCGGCCAGGCGGGCATCGCGCGGGCGATCGCGACCTACCCCGACGGACGCATCGTCCTCGTGGGCGAGAGTCCGGCCGGCGAGTCCGTCGTCGTGCGTCTCGCGGCGAACGGGACCTTGGACACGACCTTCGGCACGTCCGGAGTCGTGACGATGGACTTCAGCGACCCCGGCGATGACGTGCCGCGAGCCGTCCTGGTGCAACCGGACGGGAAGATCGTCGTCGGCGGCCGGAGCGGCGCGACCGGCATCATCGTCCGCCTCAATCCCGACGGCGGCTACGACACGCTATTCGCCGGCCAGGCCTTCGTGTTCACCGGCAGTGACATCCGCGCGCTCGCGCTCGACGCCGAGGACCGGATCGTTGCCGCCGGCCACTGGAAGCTCGGCGAGCCGAGGTTCTTCTACGTCGCGCGCTTTCTCGGGAGCGGCGCCGCGGACCCCGCGTTCGGCGCGGGCGGGTATTTCTTCATCAACTTCTCGGGCATCGACAACGAGTTCAATGCGATGGCGTTGATGCCGGGCGGGCGCATTGCCGCGGCCGGCCTCGTGAGGAGCGCGTCGCCGCCCTACCAGGATTCCCGGCTGTATCGGCTCGCGCCCGTGGGGGAGTTGGATACCTTCGGCTCGGGCGTCGTGCTCGGCACCGGCAGTGGCGCCGACGAGGCGTTCGCCGTTGCGGTGCAGGGGGACGGCAAGCTCCTCGTGGCCGGCCACGACGGCGACGCGGCCTACGTCGCGCGATTGCTGCCCGTCTCGCTTGCGGGGGACGCCGCGTGGGGACCGTTCGGGTACCGGACCTATCCCGGGATCGCCCGCGCCGCGACCGGCATCGCGCTCGACCCGGCCACCGGCAACGCGGTTCTCTCGCTCGAGGGGCCGGACGGAACGCAGGGCGCCATGCGGATCGTCGCGCCGAGCGCCCCGAACCTCGTTGTGTACGTGCGAGGACCCGTGAACCAGGCTGCCGGCGCCCCCGGCACGTACACGATCACCGTCGCGAACCAGACCGGCTCTGCGGTGAACGGGCTCACGCTCGCAACGACGTCCACGGGTGCGGCGGGTTTCACGCATGCCGCGCCGCCCACGACCGACTGCCCCGCGACGGTGTCGGGCGCCGTCGGCGGCAGCAGCTTCTCGCTTTCCGGCGTCGGCGCGCCGCTGGCGCACGGCCAGTCGTGCACCGTGACCCTCTCGCTCGCCGCGAGCTCGACGTCCACCGGCCTGCTGGAAATCGCGCCCGGGGCGCTCGTCGCGAGCAACGGCGTCTCGAACCTCGATGTCGCGCTCGTACAGTGGTTCGTGATCGGGCCGGACACCACGCCCGATCCGTTCTTGTTCACGACGGCGGCGAACGTCGCGCCCGGCAGCACCGTCACCTCGAACACGGTCACGATCACCGGGCTCGGCGCGCCCGCGGCGATCTCCGTGGTGAACGGCGCCTACTCGATCGGCTGCACCGGGACCTTCACCTCGGCGGGCGGCACGATCGCCAATGGGCAGTCGGTGTGCGTGCGTCACGTGGCGTCGGCCAGCTACGGGACGCAGGTGACCACGACGCTCACCGTCGGCGGCCTCTCGGCAGACTTCACCTCCGCGACGGCAGTGCCGACGCGCGGCGACGCGAACGGCGACGGCAGGGCCGACCTCTTCTGGCGCACGGCGGCGCCGGGGACGGGTGTCTCCTGGTGGACGATGAACGGCAACGCGATGGTCTCGAACATCTACCACGACGTCGGAAGCGAGTGGCAGGTCGCCGATGTCGGTGATTTCGACGGTGACGGCAAGGCGGACCTCGTGTGGCGGCGCGCGAGCGACGGCGCCACCTACCTGTGGCTGCTCGACGGCCTCGCCTTCAAGGGCTTCGCGGACCTGGGCGTGCTCGACCCGGCCGCCTGGACCCTTGTCGGCACGGGTGACTTGAACGGCGACGGCAAGGACGACGTCGTCTGGCGCGGGGCCGACGGCACCGTGTCCGCGTGGCTCATGAACGGCGGCACGATCGTCTCGCAGGGCGTGATCGCGAATCCCGGCACCGTGTGGGTGATCGCGGACCTCGCCGACATGGACGGCGACGGAAGATCGGACATCGTGTTCAGGAATGCAGCCGATGGCGGCGTCTATGTCTTCTTCATGAACGGGCTCACCATCGCCTCGGGCGGTTATGTGGGTGCGGTCGATCCGGCCCTCTGGACGCTCGTGGGCGCCGCGGACTTCAGCGGCGACGGCAAGGCCGATCTCCTGTGGCGGCACACCAGTGGCGACACCTGGGTGTGGCTGATGAACGGGGCGAGCTTCGTCTCCGCCGGCGGCATCGGCAACCCGGGCGCGAGCTGGAGCGTGCGGGCGCTGGGCGACTTCGACGGCGACGGCAAGGCCGACCTCGCCTGGCGGCACGCGGACGGCACCGCCTACCTCTGGAAGATGAACGGCGCGGCCGTAAGCGCGTACCTGCCGCTCGCGAATCCCGGCGGCACCTGGCAGGTCGTCGCGCCCTGACCGCAACGCCCCTGCCCCGGCAGGCGGGGAGGGGGCCATTCTCGATCCATCGCGCCGTGGCCCCATTGTCATCTTGACAGTCCGGGGGCACGGCGCTCATGCTCGCGGAGCATCCCGCACCGCGAGAAATCCAATAACGAAAGCGCCTGGCATCGAGGGCGCACAGGGAAGAGCATGTTGGAACGCGCACCCCCCGATCCGCTCCCCGCGCCGCGCGCCTGAGGCATTCCGGCACGCGGCGTCCGCAGTCCCGTCTCTCGCAACATCGCATCGCTTCGCCCCCCGCAGCCCCCTTCTTCAATCCGGAGGCATCATGTCGATTCAGAGAACGGATTCACCCGCCATCCCGGCATCCACCGCCGGGCTGCGCGCCGGGCTGGCGCGCGCCATGGCGACAGCGGCGGCACTGCTCGCCCTGGCGCCAGCCGCTTGGTCGCAGTCGATCGTCGCCGGCGACATCAACATCGCCAACCAGGCCGCGTACGGCGTTTCCGGCAATTGCACGGTCGACGCCGCGACGGTGACGGTGACCATCGGCGCGGTCAGCGTGACGCCCTCGCCCACCTGCTCCGGCACGTCCTACGCCACGGGCCCGGTCGACGTCTCCTCGCTCGCCGACGGCCCCGTCACCATCACGGTCGACGACACCAGCGGGCCGATCAACACCATCGTGCAGAAGGACACGGCCGCGCCGACCGTCGGAATCGACGCGCCGGCGCCCGTCAACGCCGCCAACGTGGCGGCCTACACGCTCACCGGCACCTGCTCGGAGGACACGCGCAACGTGAACCTCACGGTCACCGACAGCGGCGCCGGCGTCATCAACGCCCCGATCGTGTGCGGCGCCGTGACATCCGGCACCTTCACGATCACCGGCGACCTCTCGTCGCTCGCGGACGGCGCGATCAGCTTCGCGGTCACGCACGACGACGCGGTCGGCAACAGCGCGAACGCGAACGCCGGCACGACCAAGGACACGGTCCTGCCCACGGTCGCCATCGACCCGCCGGCCACGATCAACGCTGCCAACGTGGCGACCTACACGCTCACCGGCACCTGCTCGGAGAACGGGCGCGACGTTTCCGTCATCGTCACCGACGGCGTCACCCCGGCCAACGTGACGGCCAGCTGCGGCGCCGTCACGCCGGGCACCTTCTCGATCACGGGCGACCTCTCGGCCTTTGCCGATGGCACCATCGGCTTCGGCGCCACGCACACCGACGCGGCGGGCAACACCGGCAATGCCACCGCCGTCTTCGCGATGAAGGACACCGTCGCGCCGACCGTCGCCTTCAACACGCCGGCGCCGGTCAACGCGGCCAACGTGGCGACTTACACGCTCACCGGCACCTGCTCGGAGAACGGCGTCGACGTCTCGATCATCGTCACCGATGGCGTGACGCCAGCGAACGTGACGGCCGGCTGCGGCGCGGTCACGCCGGGTACCTTCTCGATCACGGGCGACCTCTCTGCGTTCGCCGAGGGCGCGATCGGCTTCGGCGCCACGCACACGGACGCGGCGGGCAACACCGGCAACGCCACCACCGCCTTCGCGCTGAAGGACACGGCTCCGCCGGCCGCCCCGGCCATCACCTCGCCGACGGAAGCGTCCACCGTCTCCGCGAACCCGACCATCTCGGGCACCGCCGAACCGGACGCGATCGTCACCGTGAGGGAAGGCCCGGCGACGGTCTGCGTCAGCGGGCCCGCCACCGGCGGCAACTGGAGCTGCGCCTCGACCCTCGGGGCCGGCGCGCACACGATCACGGCGACCGCGGCCGATGCGGTCGGCAACGTGAGCCCGGCTTCCACGGCGGTGAACTTCACCGTGGGCGCCTCGCCGCAGACGATCACCTTCGCCCCGCTGCCCGACCGCCTGCTGGGCGCCGGCGGCTTCACCGTCTCGGCCACCGCGTCGTCCTCGCTCACCGTGAGCTTCAGCTCGCTCACGATGTCCGTGTGCACGGTCTCCGGCACCACGGTCACCCCCGTCGCGCTCGGCACCTGCACCATCGCGGCCGACCAGGCGGGCGACGCGAGCTGGCTGCCCGCGCCGCAGGTGACGCAGTCGTTCCTCGTGCTGGCCGGCATCCGCGGCGACGTGAACGCGGACCTGCGCGCCGACGTCTTCTGGCGCGAGCCCGGCCCGGCGACCGGCGTGTCCTGGTGGACGCTCAACGGCACCACGGTGCTCGGCGCGAACTACTACGACGTCCCGGCCGAGTGGCAGATCGCCGACGTGGGCGACCTCAACGGCGACGGCAAGGCCGACCTCGTGTGGCGTCGCAACACCGATGGCGCGACCTTCCTGTGGCTGCTCGACGGCTTCGTGCCCTCCGGCTATGCGGACCTCGGCGTGCTCGACCCGGCGACGTGGACCCTGCTGGGCGCCACGGACCTCAACGCCGACGGCAAGTCCGACCTGCTCTGGCGCAGCACCGCCGGCGAGCTCTACGGCTGGATCATGAACGGCGGCACCATCACGGCGCAGGCCTCGATGGGCGTGCCGGCCACGGTCTGGCAGGTCATCGACCTCGCCGACATGAACGGCGACGGCAAGGGCGACATCGTGTTCCGCAATACCGGCACGGGTGAGGTGTGGGTGCGCATGCTCGACGGCCTCACCACCCTCACGCAGGGCTCGGCGGGCACGCTGGACCCGGCCGTGTGGAACCTCCTCGCGGCGGCCGACTTCGACGGCGACGGCAAGGGCGACCTGCTGTGGCAGTCGACGGCGGGCGACACCTGGGTGTGGATCATGAACGGCACGGCGTTCGTCTCGGCCGGCTCGCTCGGCAACCCGGGCGCGGGCTGGACGGTGCGCTCGGTGGCCGACACGGATGGCGACGGCAAGGCCGACATCATCTGGCGCCACACGGACGGCACGACCTACGTCTGGAAGATGGACGGCGCCGCGGTGACCAGCTTCACGCCGATGGCGCAACCGGGCGGCACGTGGCAGATCGTGGCCCCGTGACCTCGCCTTGACGGCCCCCCGGGGCCGCCGCACCGGAAGGCCCGCTTCGGCGGGCCTTCTTTTTTGACCGGTTCCGCAGACCGGTTCCGCAGACCGGTTCCGTGGACCGGTTCCGTTCCGGTACCATCGGCGGCGACGGGCCCCTCCACGCGCCCGCGCGGAACCATGGGTGATTTCACGGAAGTCCTGGCCGGGCTCCGCCGCGGCGACGCGGCGCCCGCGGCGCTGGAGAGCCTCTTCTCGGCCGCGTACGACGACCTGAAGCGAATGGCGCACCAGCGCCTGCGCCGGTCCGAGCCCGTCACGCTCCTCGACACCACGGCCCTCGTGCACGAGTCGTACCTGCGCTTCCTGCACGCCGGCAGGATCGACTTCGCCGACCGCACGCACTTCATCGCGTACTGCGCGCGCGTGATGCGCTCGGTCATCGTCGACTTCGTGCGCGAGCGCTCCGCGCAGCGCCGCGGGGGCGACCTCGTCCACGTCACGCTCTCGACGAACGTCGAGGACGTCGCCGCGCGCGAGGTCGAGGTCATCCGCCTCGACGAGGCGCTCGCCTCCCTCGAGACCGTGGACGCGGGCCTGGTGCGGCTCGTGGAGATGCGCTTCTTCGCCGGCCTCACCGTGGACGAGGTCGCCGAGGCCACGGGATCGAGCCCGCGCACCGTGGCCCGCGACTGGCAGAAGGCCCGCCTCATCCTCGCCGACGCCATCCGCGGCCCCTGAGATGCGCCCCGAGATCCTCGCGCACTGGGACCGGCTCTCGCCCCTCCTCGACGAGGCCCTCGACCTGGAGCCCGACCGGCGCGCGGCGTGGCTCGACGCGCTTGCGCCGGCCAGCGCGGACCTGCGCCCCCTTCTCGCGAGCCTCCTCGCCGCGCCGGAAGGTGGGGCGACGGCGGCCGCGCTGCCCGACCTGCCCGCCTACCCGCCCGGGGAGGAACAAGCGGGCGAGTCGCACGCGCCCGGCGACCTCGTCGCGGGCTGGCGGCTCGTGCGGGTGGTCGGACGCGGCGGCATGGGCACGGTGTGGCTTGCCGAGCCGGCCGAAGGCGGGGCGAGGATGCCCGCGGCGCTCAAGCTCCCGCGCGTGGAGCTTCCGGCCGCCCACATCCGCGAGCGCTTCGAGCGCGAGCGCGCCTTCCTCGCCGCGCTGAACCACCCGCGCATCGCGCGCCTCCTCGAGGCCGGCGTGAGCGCCGAGGGCCAGCCCTACCTCGCCATCGAGTACGTCGAGGGCGGCACGATCGTCGAGCACTGCGACGCGAAGGCGCCGGGGCTGCGCGAGCGGGTGGCGCTCTTCCTGCAGGTGCTGGAGGCGGTGCAGTACGCCCACGCGAACCTCGTGATCCACCGCGACCTCAAGCCCTCCAACGTCCTCGTCACGGCCACGGGCGACGTGAAGCTGCTGGACTTCGGCATCGCGAAACTCCTCGACCGCGGCACGGCGAGCGCCGCCGAGACCGGCCTCACGCAGCGCGCCGGCCACGTGATGACGCCGGACTACGCCTCGCCCGAGCAGGTCGCGGGATTGCCGCTGACGACGGCGAGCGACGTCTACTCGCTGGGCGTCATCCTCTTCGAGCTGCTGGCGGGCGCGCGACCCTACCGCCTGCGCCGCGGCACGCGCGCCGAGCTGGAGGAGGCCGTGCTCGCCGCCGACACCGCGCGGCCCAGCACCGTGGCCACGGCGGCCATCGCTGCGCGCGCCCGCGAGCCCGCGACGCGGTGGCGGCGCCGGCTGCGCGGCGACCTCGACACGATCGTGCTGAAGGCCCTCGCCAAGGATCCCGCCGCCCGCTACCCCGGCGCCGATGCCTTCCGCGCCGACCTCGCGCGCTGGCTCGCGGGCGAACCCATCCTCGCGCGCCCGCCGAGCGAGTGGTACCGCCTGCGCCGCTTCGCCGCGCGCCACCGGATCGTGGCGGGGGCGGCGGCGGCGGTGCTGGTCTCGCTCGTGGCGGGGCTCTCCGCCGCGCTCTGGCAGGCGCGCGTGGCGCACGAGGAAGCCGCCAAGGCGCGCGCGATCCAGGGCTTCCTCACCGAGCTCCTCGCCAAGAACACGCGCCACCAGGCGCAGGCGGCGCGCTCGCGCGCCACCACCGTGCGCGAGGCGCTCGTCGAGGCGGCCGGCCGCGTGCCCGCGGCCTTCCGCGACTCGCCCGCGCTGCGCGCCGAGCTCTCGCTCACCGTCGCGCGCCTGCTCATGGACGTGGACGAGTTCCCGAAGGCGGCCGCCCTCTTCCGCGACGCGGCCTCCCTCGCGCGCGACGCGAGCGCCGCGGATCACGAGATCGACGCGCTCATCGGGCTCGCGGCGGCCTCGCGCCTGCTGGGCAACGCCGACGAGGGCATCGCCGCGCGCGACCGGGCGCTCGCGATCCTGGACGCGCGCGGCGACGGCGAGACGCTCGCCCGCGCCCGCGCGAGCGCGAGCTCCGTGGCGCAGCTCTCGCGCGACCCCGCGCGCGAGCTGGCGCTCGCCGAGCGCGCCGTGGCGATCTTCGCGCGGCACTTCCCCGCGCACCCGGACCGCTTCGGCGCGATCCTCGTCACCGCGCACCTGCAGCGCATCAAGGGCGGCTGGGAAGCCGCGCGCGAGCGCTTCCTCGAGGCGGTGCGCGTGTTCGACGCCCACGGCGGGCGCGATTTCTCCGGCCGCGCCGCCGCGATGGCGTGGGCCGGCTTTTGCGCCTCGCGCCTGGGCCTGGTCGAGGAAGGGCTCGCCGAGCTGGCCCGGGGCATCGGCGACCTGTCGACGCACGCGGGCCCCGATGCGCTCATCACGCGCTTCCACCGCGGGCACTATGCGGACCTGCTGCACGTGGCCGGCCGCGTGGAGGAATCCCGCCGGGAGTTCGCCGCGCTGCGCGCGACCGCGCCCGAGGTCCCCACCGTGGTCGACTTCGACAACGCCATCTACGAAGCCGACGGCCTGGTGCGCGACGGCCGGCCCCGCGAGGCCGAGGCGCTGCTCTCGAGGTTCGCCCCGGTGCACGTGGAGATGGGAAAGCGCTTCTACCCGAACGGCGTGCGCTGGGCGACGCTCCTCGCGCTGGCCCGCGCCCGGCAGGGGCGGCACGCCGACGCGCAGGCGGCGCTGGCCCGCATCCGCGACCTGCCCGCGCAGTTCCCGGTCCCGGCCGAGCAGCTCCTCGATTACCGCATCGACGTGGCGCGGGTGCTGCGGGCGGCAGGCCGCCGCGAGGACGCGCTGCGCGTGCTCTTGGCCGGCGGCAAGGGCATCGGCGAAGCGCCGCCGCACTTCAGCCCCGACTACGTGGACCTCGCCCTCACGGCGCTGGACTTGGCCCTGGACCACCGCGACCTCGCCGCCGCGCAGGCGCAGCTCTCGCTCGTCGACGAGCACATCGGGCGCTTCGGCCGGCCGGGAGCCCACCCCGGCACGGAGTCGCAGGTGGCCACCGCGCGGCAGCGCCTCGCGCGCATGGCCCGCTGAGCGACCGAGCCCGGTGGCGGGTTTTCCCCCGGGAATGCGTTTTCAGGGGAAACACCCCCTGGAGCGCGTTCCATGATGCCCCCCCGACTCGCCGCCTTCCTGCTGGCCGGTATCGCCCTTTTCGCCTCCCTGCCGTCCGCCGCCCGTCCCGGCGACCTCGATCCTTCCTTCGGCACGGGCGGGGTGGCGGCGCCACCCGCCTTCGCTGCCGATGAAGCCGTCGAAGGGGTGACGGGCACCGCCGAGCGCTGGGTGGTCGGCACCGTCGTGCGGCGCGGCGCGGCTCACCTGTTCGTGGCCAAGCTCACCGCGGCCGGCGCGTTGGACACGACCTTCGGCACCGGGGGCAAGGCGATGCTTCCCTGGGACTATTCCTCGCTGGGCTACGCCATCGCGCGGCAGGCCGACGGCAAGCTCGTCGTCGCGGGCCGGATGTCGCACTTCTCCGGGACGAAGATGCTCGTCGCGCGCTTCAACGCGGACGGGACCCTCGACACCTCGTTCGGCACGAACGGCGCCACGACCGTGAACCCTTTCGGCTTCAGCGAGGCGTACGCTCTGGCGATCGCCGCCGACGGGTCGATCACCGTCGCGGGGTACGCTTCCGGCAGCAACCCCGACATGGTGGTGTTCCGCGTCACCTCCTCGGGCGCGCTCGACCCCACCTTCGGCACGGGCGGCGTGAAGACGATCGACTTTCGCGGCGGGTTTGACATGGCCAGGGCCGTGCATCTCGTCGCCGACGGCAAGGTGGTCGTCACCGGGATCGGCTCGCAGTCCTCCGCCGGCACCAACTTCGACTTCGCTGCCGTTCGCCTGAATGCGGACGGCAGCGTGGACAAGACCTTCGGGCCGGCCGGCCAAGACGGACTGGCCCTCTATGACCTGTCCGGGGCCTACGACGGGGGCCAGGTGTCGGTGGCCACCGGTGGCGGATTCGTCATCGGGGGCGTCTCGCAGCAGCCCGGCCAGACGCGGTACGAGATGTCGGTGCTGCGGATCACCGCCGACGGCGCCCGCGACCCGTTGTTCGGCGCCAACGGGGTGGCCTTCGTCGGCGGCACGGCCTCCTATTTCACGCGGGGCCTCGCGGTGCAGGCCGACGGCAAGGTGGTGGTGTGCTCCACGGGGCGCCCCACCTATGCGCGCCTCACCGCGTCGGGAGCCCTGGACGGCACCTTCGGCGCAGGCGGCATCCAGGCCGAGACCGACACCGCCCTCATCGATTGCGGCGCCATCCAGGCCAATGCCGACGGCACCCTCTCCAGCTTCGGGTCGCGCATCGTGACGGCCAGCGTGTTCGCCCGCGACCTGGCGATGGTCCGCTACACCAGCGCCGGGGCGCGCGACGCGGCTTTCGGCGGGGGCACGGGCATCGTCACCCTCAACCTCTTCTCGATGAACCTCGATCCGCGGGCGCTCGCCCTGGCCCCGTCGGGCGGGATCCTCGTGGCCGGCATGCTGCACGACACGCACGACGCGGATGCCGCGGTGATGCGCTTCACACCGTCCGGCCAGATGGACGGGTACGGCAGCTCGAACGCCTCCTCGGTTCCCTCCGGGGCCTCCTTCGACCTGGCGAACGCGGTCGTGGCACTCCCCGACGGCTCGGCCGTCATCGCCGGGAGGCATGGCCTGCCGGCCACGACCTCCTTCCTGCTCGCGAAGTTCGACCCCAGCGGCAACCTCGCCACCGCCAACTTCGGCAACACGGGCCGCACCATCCACACGATGGGGACCGGCTTCGCCGAGGCGCTCGCGCTGGCCCGGCAGCCCGACGGCAAGTTCGTCTCCGCGGGCTATGCCGTGGTGGGTCCCGGCAACATCGACTTCGCGCTGGCGCGCTACAGCGAGAACGGCCACCTCGACGCCTCGTTCGGCACTGGCGGCGTGGTGATCACCCCGTTCGGCGCGCTGAACGACGTGGCGCAGGCCGTGGCCGTGCAGCCCGACGGCAGGATCGTCGCGGCGGGCTACACGCGCGTCGGCAGCCTCTTCGACATCGCGGTGGCCCGCTACAACGCTGACGGATCGCTGGACGCGACTTTCGGCACGGGCGGCAAGGCGGTGATCCCGGCCTCCGCCTCCAACGACCAGGGCGCTGCCATCGCGCTCACGCGCGACGGCAAGATCCTCGTGGCGGGAGTGATCCTCGACGGCGCCAACGAGAACATCGCCGTGGTGCGGTTGACCGCCACGGGTGCGCTCGACACCACGTTCGCCACCGGAGGCATCGCCTCGATCGACATCGCCGGCGGCACGGACCGGGGATGGGGGATCGCCCTGCAGAGGAATGGCAAGATCCTCGTCGCCGGCCAGGGCTTCGACGGCGCCGCCGTTGGCTTCGCCGCCGTGCGCCTCAACGACGACGGCACCCGCGACGCGAGCTTCGGCGCCAATGGCGTGCGCACCATCGACATCACCGGGAGTTTCGACTTGGCCCGCGCCGTGGCCGTGCAGCCCGACGGGGGCATCGTCCTGGCGGGCATCGCGGGCGTGAACGCGGCGGCGGTGCGCCTGCTGGGCGACCCGCGCAAGGTCACGCAGGCCGACGCCAACGACGACGGGCGCGACGACCTCTACTGGCGCGATGGCGGCACCGGGCTCGCGTGGTGGCAGATGGACGGCGCCACCGTGGGGAGCACGGCCTTCCAGGTGGTGGGCGCGGAGTGGCAGCTCGTGGACACGGGCGACTTCAACGGCGACCGCAAGGCCGACCTCGTGTGGCGCAACACGAACGACGGCTCGGTCTACGTGTGGATGCTCGACGGCACGACCGTCGTCTCCGCCGAAAGCCCGGGGGCCGTGGGCCTCGAATGGGCGCTCGCGGGCGCGGCCGACCTCGATGGCGACGGCCGCGCGGACCTCGTCTTCCGCAATGCGACCACGGGGCAGGTGTACGCCTGGCTCATGTCCGGCGGCACGATCCTGGGGCAGGGCCCGATCGCCAACCCCGGGCCGGAGTGGCAGATCATCGACCTCGCGGATTTCGACGGCGACGGCAAGGCGGACATCCTGTGGCGCCGCACGACCGACGGGCTGGTCTACACCTGGTGGATGGACGGCCTCGCGATCCGGTTCGCGTTCTCCATCGCGAGCCTCGACCCCGCGCTTTGGCAACTGGTGGCCGCGGGCGACTTCAACGCCGACGGCATCGCCGACCTCCTGTGGCGCTCGACGGCGGGCGACACCTGGGTGTGGCTGCTCGACGGCGCCGGCGGCGTCACGGCCGGCGGGCTCGGCAACCCGGGCGGCGCGTGGTCCATCCGCGCGGTGGGCGACTTCGACGGCGACGGGCGCGACGACCTGCTGTGGCGCCACACCGACGGCACGACCTACCTTTGGAAGCTGAAGGGCGCCTCGATCGCGTCCTCCACGCCCGTCGCGAGCCCCGGCGGCACCTGGCAGGTCGTGGCGCCTTAACCCCTTCCTCCTCGGAAGCCCCTGGCGGGGGCCCGCGAAAGCGGGCTCCCGTTTTTTTCGCCGGGTGCTTGTCCCCGGGCAACCCACGACCGCCCGGATGGTGGGAGGATGATCTCGTGATGTCGTCTTCGAAGGAGGGGAATGATGTCACGCGATGGCCCAGGCAGAAGGCTGAGGCGCGCCGGTGCGATGGTGGTGCTGCTCGCGTTCGCCTTGGCTTGGCCGACGGCCTCGTGGGCGCCCGCGATCGTGACCGACGTCGTCGTCACCGTTCACTTCGCCGGCAACGGCACCGGGCAAGTGACGCTTCTGTACAACGGCAACCCGTTGACGTCTTGCCGTGTCGATTGCCGGCTGACCTACAGCCTCGACAGCTGGGTGTCGGGGGTCTTTTCGCTCGCTCCCTCGGCGGATCCGGGCTCGCGCTTCCTGTCGTGGGCTGGCTGCACCCCCGGCACGGCGCCGGACAGCTGCCGGCCCGTCCTCGTGAACAGGCCGTGCAACCCGCCCTCGCCGAGCCCGTTCCTCAACTGCGCCTACGGAGCCGTGGAGGCGGCCTTCCGCCGCGTGCCGGCCGGTGACGCCGACGGCGACGCCAAGGCGGACCTCTTCTGGCGCGAACCCGCGGGCAGCGGCCTCTCGTGGTGGACGATGGACGGTGCGACGGCGACCGGCGGCAACTACTTCGCGGCCGGCCCGGAGTGGCAGTTGAAGAGGACTTGCGACGTCACCGGCGACGGCAAGGCGGATCTCGTCTGGCAGCGCCGGGCCGACGGGTTCGTGCACCTGTGGGCCCTCGACGGGCTCGGGGTCTCGGCTTTCGCCG
Source organism: Burkholderiales bacterium (assembly GCA_019634955.1). Taxonomy (GTDB): domain Bacteria; phylum Pseudomonadota; class Gammaproteobacteria; order Burkholderiales; family Usitatibacteraceae; genus FEB-7. Next base: position 50,256 of record JAHCAK010000025.1, on the reverse strand, counting down.
ACGTCGGCCCGGTCGACCCCGCGCACTGGTCGCTCGCGGGCTGCGGCGACTTCGACCGCGACGGCAAGGCCGACCTGCTCTGGCGCAATGAAACCGGCGGCGAGCTTTACGCGTGGCTCATGGACGGCGGCGCGATCACGGCGCAGGGTACGCCCGGCGCGGCGGAAGCGGCCTGGCAGGTCGCGGGCGTGGCCGACCTCGACCGCGACGGCCGCGACGACATCGTCTGGCGGCACTCGGCCACGGGCGAGGCGTACGCGTGGTTCATGAACGGGCTGGCGATCGCCTCGCAGAAATCGCTCGGCACGCTCGACCCGGCGTCGTGGACGCTCGCATGGGTAGCCGACTTCGACGGCAACGGGCACGCCGACCTGCTGTGGCGCCACGCCACGGGCGACACCTGGGCGTGGCTGCTGCGCGCCGGCACCTTCGTTTCCGGCGCCTCGCTCGGCACGCCGGGCACGGAATGGTCGATCGCGTCGGTGGCCGACCGCGACGCCGACGGCAAGGCCGACATCGCCTGGCGCCACGCGGACGGCTCCCTCTGGCTGTGGAAGGTGGACGGCCTCGCGGTGACGAGCCAGGCGCCGATGCCGAACCCCGGCCCCGGCTGGCAGGTCGCGGCGCCGTAGCCACCCGGGAGAAGACCATGTCGATTCGCACGATGCTCCGGACGCTTTCCGGCCTCCGGCCGGCGCTGGCCTTGGCCTGGTTCGCTCTCGCGCTAGCGAGCCCGGGCCTCGCGAGCCCGCCGCCCTCGCTGGGCGTCGACATCACCTTCGCGGGAACCGGGGAAGGATCCGTGAACGGCCGCCGGACGGACGGCTACATCCTGCTGGGCATCTGGGTCCCGAACGGCACGCTCGTTGCAACGCCCGACCCCGGCTCCCGCTTCGCGGGCTGGTCGGGGCAGTGTTCCCCGATGCCCGACGGCAACTGCAACGTGACCTGCATCCTCTACTCGCCCTACCCCGGCGCCGAGACCTGCCAGCCCGTCGCCGTGACGGCCACCTTCGCGCGAGTCACGCGCGGCGACCTCGACGGCGATGGCCGCGCGGACCTTGCGTGGCGCGGCACCGACGAATCGCTCGCCTGGTGGCTGATGGACGGCACGGTTGCGACCGGCGGCGGCTGGATGCCGTTGCCGGCCGGATGGACGGTCTTCGGCACCGCGAAAGGCGGGATGAGTCCCGAGTCGACGCTGCACCTCTTCAACGCGACGACACGGTTCGGCGCAGGCGTCAAGGTAGCCGGCCGCTTCGCGATGGAGTTCGGCTTCTTCGGCCCGGTGCCCGAGCCCTGGTTTCCGATCGGACTGGGTGACTTCGACGGCAACGGCAGCGGCAACTCCCTCTGGCGGCGGCCCGACGGGATGACCTACGTCCGGGTCGGGCTGTACGATGGAACGCCGGGCTCGCCCGGCCCCGAATGGCTGCCCGCGGGCATCGCCGACCTCGACGGCGACGGCCGCGACGACATCGTGTGGCGCCACGCCACGACCGGCGAGGCGTGGGCCTGGTTCATGGACGGGCTTGCGATCGCCTCGCAGAAATCGCTGGGCACGCTCGATGCCGTGCAGTGGACGCTCGCCGCCGTGGCCGACTTCGATGGCGACCGGAAGGCCGACCTGCTCTGGCGCCATGCCTCCGGCGACACCTGGGCGTGGCTCCTCGACGGCGGCACCTACGTCGCGGGCGCCTCCCTCGGCGCGCCCGGCCCCGAATGGTCGCCGCAGGCCGTCGCGGACTTCGACGGCGACGGCAAGGCCGACATCGCGTGGCGCCGCACGGATGGCGCGATCTGGCTGTGGAAGATGGACGGCCTCGCCATAGCCGCCCAGGCGCCCATCGCGGACCCCGGCCCGGCCTGGACGATCGCGGCGCCCTGAGGCGCTACACCGCGAGGAAGCCGAGGTTCGGGCGGGCGAAGCGCGAGAGCTTCGGGAACACCGTGTGCAGGTCCGGCTCCGCCACGCCGAACCAGCGCGCGAGCGTGGCGCCGAACTCGTCCACGGAGGTCGTGGGAATCCACCGCCCCTGCCCCGCGTCGTCGGGCCCGTTCACCGCGAGCGTCGGGAAGGTGCCGTACATCGCGCCGCCGTAAACCGAGCCGCCGACCACGAAATGGTGGCTGCCCCAGGCGTGGTCCGAGCCCTTGCCGTTGGTCGGGAAGTTGCGGTTGAAGTCGGAAGCGGTGAAGAGCGTCACGCCCTGCGAGATCCCCATCTCGATCGTCGAATCGTAGAAGGCGCGCACCGCCGCGCTCACCTCGCCCAGCAGCTCGTTCTGGCGCCCGAGCTGCTCGTCGCCGTGCGTGTCGAAGCCGCCGATGGAGACGAAGAAGGTCTGGCGCTTCACGCCCAGCGCCCCGCGCGCGGCGATGAGGCGCGCCACGAGCTGCAGCGAATCGCCCAGGCCCGAGTCCGGGAACACCGTCGTGATGCTCGCCCCGGCGAGCGCCGCCTGCATCGCGGCCTGGTTCTGGATGGAGCGCGAGATGATGTCCACCCAGGTCCGCTCGAAGACGTTGGCGTAGGGCCGGCCCAGCATCTCGTTCACGGCGCGCGACAGCGGGTCGGTCGCGGCCGCTCCCTTGTAGTACGAGATCCCGAAGCCCGTGTTGGCCGACACCTTGTAGGAGGTGATCGTGTTGCCGTTCTCCCACATGTTGTTGCCGGCCACCGAGATGAGCGTGGACGAGGTGTTGGTGCCGTTGGCGTCCTTGAGGAGGTCGCCGATGCGCCCGCCCCAGCCGCTGCGGGGCGCCTCGTCCGAGATGGCGCTCTGCCACTGGCCCTGCTGGTCGCTGTGCGAGAAGAGGTTCATCGGCAGCGGCACGGAGCGGTTCTGCCACTGCGCGCGGGTGGTCGGCGCGAGGAGCGGCCCGACGTTGGCCACGATCGCCGCGCGGCCCGTGTTCACGACCTGCGCGAGGTGCGGCATCGCCGGGTGCAGCGCGAACTCGCGGCCCGGCGTGTTGGTGATGGTGATCGGCAGCACCGAGGCCCGCGGCAGCGCGAGCACGCCGCGCGGGCCCTGGTACTGGGCGAACTCGGTGGCCGAGGTGGGGATCACCATGTTGTTCGCGTCGTTGCCGCCGTACATGAACAGGCACACCAGCGCCTTGTAGTCGCTGAACTCGGCCTTCTGCAGGGTGGCGGCGGCGGCGATGCGCCGCAGGTCGGAGACCGCCCCCAGCCCCGTCGTGGCGAGCGAGGCGATGGCGAGGTTCTTCAGGAAGTCGCGTCGGGTCGTCATGTCGGTGCCCTCACTTCTGGATCACGTAGTCGGGGGACATCGCGGCGACGATGAGCGCCGCCTCGACCCGGTCGCGGGCGCGCGAGGCGGGGATCGACCCCACGACCGACACGAGGGTGCTGCGCGTGCCCTCCGACATGCCGCCCGCGAAGAGCAGCATGTCGAGGTGGTCGGCCAGCATGTACGGCGAGGCCGCGGCCACGGTCTGCAGCACCGTGTAGTCGAGCGTGAGGCGCGTGGTGGTGTTCCATCCGTAGTAGCCGCGGTCCACGAGGCCGCCGAAGAAGTTGAGCGCGCCCACGACGCTCGTCTCGGTGGTGATCTGGAACTCCGGCGCCACGAGCCCCGCGGCGGCCACCGGCCCCGGCGGCCTGAACGCAGGCGAGAAGAAGTTGAACACCGAGGGCGCGATGAGCGGGCTCTGGCCGAGGGAGTCGTCGGCGCTGTCGAGATAGTGGATGGCGTTGCGCCCGCTGGGCGAGCGCGCGTTGAAGGCGCGCAGGAAGTTGGCGAAGCGCACCACCGGCTCGCGCTGCTTGCCCGCCCCCGGCCCCGCGGCGATGGCGAGGTCGCGCGCCTCCGGGTCCATGAGGATGTTCCTCACCACGTAGGCGAGGTTGCCGCGCTCGCCGTAGCCGTTGTTGTTGAAGGTCTCCGCGCAGCGGCGCACCTGCGCCTTCGAGGGATTGGAGGTCACCAGCCGCTGGATGAGGAGGCGGCAGGTGAAGGGCCCCACGTTGGGGTGCCAGAAGATGTTGTCGAGCGCGTCCTTGAGGTCGCGCTCGGGCGACTGGCCCGCGGGCAGCACGGTGCCGTTCAGAAGCGGCTTGGAAGACGCGGAGTGCCTGAGCGGCCACGGCACCATCGGCACCGTCCAGTTCTCCTTCTGCTTGTACCAGGTGGCGTTGTCGGCGTTGTTGTTGCCGCCGAAGCCCCAGCCGGTGAAGACCTTGGCGAAGCCCGCCACGGTCGCCTCGTCGTAGGTGGGCACGGGCTTGCCGTCGGTGGCGAGCACCGGCGTGCCGTCGATCCCGAGCTGCACCAGCCCGATCGAGAAGAGCTGCAGCACCTCGCGCGCGTAGTTCTCGTTGGGCATGCGGTCCTTGGCCGGGTCCTCCTTCTCGTTGCCGAGCATGTCGAGGAAGTAGCCCATGGCCGGGTGCAGCGTCACCTCCTGCAGGAGCGTGCGCCAGTTGCCGAAGGCGTTGCGGTTGAGCATGTCCATGTACGAGGACATGGCCCAGGGGTTGAGGTTGGGCGCGATGTTGGAGATCACGAAGATCTCGGAGAGCGCGAAGGCCACCCGCGCGCGCAGCTGCGCCCGGTCGTTCAGCCACTGCTGCCAGATGGCCTCGTAGGTGGACTGCTCGTAGACCCGGCCCTTGGCGTCGCGCGCCGCCGCTTCCGTGAGGTACTGCACGTGCGACGAGGCCGGCATCGTGAGCTGCTCGTTGATCCACGGGTCGAGGCCCTTCGCCATGAGCGCCGTGATGTCGGCGAGCGAGGTGGGCCCGAAGGTCGCCTGCGCGAGGAAGCGCGCGGCGTCCACGGCCTCGGGCGTGCGCGCGAGGACGTAGTAGGGCATGAACCGGCTCTTGTACCAGACCGTGTGGTAGAACCACGGCACCATCTGCTCGAGCGGGTAGCCGCGCTCGAGGATCGGCTGCCAGTACGCGTAGCCCGCGTCGCCCGGGTCGGCGCCCACCATCGCGTAGAAGAGCGCGGAAGTCTGCACGCGGGCGAGCATGCGCGCCTGCCCCTCGCCGGAGTCGGCGAAGGCCTGCAGCAGCCGGGCACGCGTGTAGCGCCCCGAGTCGAGCTCGGCCAGCCACCAGCCGAAGCCGTAGGGGTCGGGCTGGCGCTCGAGCACGTAGCGGTAGGCGAGCTGCAGGAACTCCGTGTTGCTGGTGTTGCCGTAGGCGGCCTGGTACTCGGGCAGGGCGGTGAAGCGCTCGGCGATCGCCACGAGGCCCGTGCCCGCGTCGCGCGCGGCGATCCACGCGGAGAGGCCGGCGAAATCGGGATAGCGGCGCAGCATCGCGAAGTACAGGCGCATCACAGAGCCCACGCGCACGTTGAACTCGTCGCTCTTCATGAACGCGGCGATCGCGTTCTCGCGCGTGGCGGTGCCGGCGTCGATGGCCGGCGCCCATGCCTGCAGCGTCCACTCGTCGGCCTCGCGGCGCAGCACGTCGCGGCAGACCTGCTTGATGAAGAGCCGCCCGCTCGCGAAGACGTCGTTGTCCTTCACGAGCCACGAGCGGCCCTCGGCGGCCTCCAGGCCGTCGGGGATGCCGTCGTCGTCGTAGTCGCCGGGCTTCGCGAGCGCGCCGGCCGGCGCGGCCGCGATGGCGGCGGCCGCAAGGAGCCGCGCGACGCGGCGGAATGCGCTGGCCATCATGGTGTTCTCTCCCTGGGTGATGACGCGTGTCGCGGTTCCGTAGCACTTCCCGTGCCACGGGCTTAGTGCCTTGATTCGACAGGATTCCCCGCCCGCCGCCCGCCGCCCGTCGTCGCTGGCGGGAGACAGGGCCGCGGGGCGCCCCCGTCGCCCGGGGACGACGCCACGGAAAGGCGCCGGCGGGGAGTTAGAATGCGCCCATCCCTTCACGCGCACCCGCCCAAACGGACAATCGATGAAACGCCTCCTCGCCGCACTCGCCACCTCGCTGCTCGCCCCGGCTGCCGCTGGCGCCACCCTGGACCTCGCCGCCGACGCCGCGGCGGGCCAGACCACGCTCACGACCTTCGCGGCGGGCGCTGGGCAGAACGGCCTCACGCTCCCCGTCTCCACGGCGGTGCACCCGCTCACGGGGCGCCTGTTCGTCGCCGACCGCAACAACCACCGCATCCTCAGCTGGATCTCGGCGTCCGCCTACGCGACGGGCGCCTCCGCCGACATCGTCGTGGGCCAGCCGGATTTCGCCACGGTCACCGCGGGCACGACCGCCTCGAAGCTCGCCTTTCCCTACGGCGTGGCCGTGGACGAGACCGGGAACCTCTACGTATCGGACCAGGGCAACAACCGCGTCCTCATCTTCCCCGCGCCGATCACCTCGGGCATGGCCGCGACGAAGGTGATCGGGCAGGCGAGCTTCACCGCCAACACCGCCAACGCGGGCGGCCGCAGCGCCACCTCGCTCGACGGGCCGTGGGGCCTCGCGGTCGACGCGGCCGGCCGCCTCTTCGTGGCCGACTACGAGAACCACCGCGTCCTCGGGTTCGCGAACCCGCTCGCCCAGTCGGCGCCCATCACCGCGACGACCGTCTATGGGCAGGTGGATTTCAGCTCGGGCACCTGCAATGCCGCGGGCGCACCCTCCGCCACCACGGTCTGCGGCCCGTCGGAGGTCTCCACCGACGGCCTGGGCAACCTCTGGGTCGCCGACCACGGCAACAGCCGCGTGCTGCGCTACGACAACGTCGCCGGCATCCTCGACGGCACGGCGGACCTCGTGATCGGCCAGGCCGACATGGTCTCGCGCAGCCCCGCGACCACCGCCTCGCAGACCTACTTCCCCTACTCCGCCGTGACGGACCGCGGCGGCGCGCTGCTGGTGGCGGACTCCTCCAACCGCGTGCTGCGCTTCAAGCCGCCGTTCACGAGCGGCATGGCGGCCAGCGCGGTCATCGGGCAGGCGGGCTTCACCGAGTTCGCGCCGGGCACGGGCCCCACGGGCCTCAACGACGCGAGCGGGCTCTCCGTCGACCCGATGGGCAACGTCTACATCGCCGACTACTTCAACAACCGCGTGCTGCGCTACGACCAGCCCTTCCTCACGCCGCGCGCGCCCGCCGACCTCGCCGGCAACGGGCGCTCGCGCCTGGTGTGGCGCGCGACCGACGGCGGCTTCTCCGTGTGGACGCTCGTCGGCGCCGCCGCCACCGAGTACACCTACGGCCTCGTCGACAGCGACTGGAAGCTGCTCGCCGCGCAGGACTTCGACGGCGACCGCAAGGACGACCTCTTCTGGCGCCGCACCTCCGACGGGGCGACCTACCTGTGGTTCATGAACGCGAGCGTCCCGACGGCCTTCGCCAACACGGGCATCGTGCCCGTCGACTACCAGGTCGCCGCGATCGGCGACTTCAACGGCGACGGCAGGGCGGACATCTTCTTCCGCCGCACGAGCGACGGCGGCAACTACATGTGGCTCATGAACGGCGGCGCGATCCTGCAGCAGGGCGACTTCGGCTCGCCCGTCACCTCGAACTACCAGGTGCTCGCCGCGGCCGACCTCACCGGCGACGGCAAGTCGGACATCATCTGGCGCGAGTCGACCTCGGGCGGCGTCTTCATCTGGCCCATGGACGGCCTCACGGTGTCGCCCTCGGCCGGCATCGGCACCGCCAAGGACGCCACCTGGAGCCTCTCCGGCATCGGCGACTTCGACGGCAACGGCACGCCCGACCTGCTGTGGCGCAAGACCGACGGCACGCTCGACCTGTGGCTCATGTCCGGCCAGGCCGCGACCACCCCGGTCACGCTGGTCACGCCGGGCGCGGACTGGACGGTGGAATCCGTCGCCGACGCCAACGCGGACGGCCACGCGGACATCATCTTCCGCAACTCCACCACGGGCGAGTTCTACATCTGGCTCATGAACGGCCAGACGATCCGCGCCGGCGGGTCGCTGGGCGCGCCGGGCGCGATCTGGTCGATCGCGCAGCCCTGAGCCCATGCATCGCGCGCTTGCCATCCTGCTCGCCGGCGCGCTCCCGCTCGCGGCGGGCGCGCAAGTCGCGCTCGACGGCTGCCCCGTCTTCGGCCCCGACAACGCGTGGAACGCGCGCGTCGACCGGCTGCCCGTGCACGCGAGCTCCGCGGACTGGGTGGCCTCCATCGGCGCCAACACCGGCTTCCACATGGACTTCGGCACCTTCTACCTGGGCGCGCCCATCGGCATTCCCTTCGTGACGGTGCCGGGCACGCAGCCGATGGTGCCCATCGCCTTCGGTTCGGAAGCGGGCGACGAGAGCGACCCGGGCCCCTACCCCATCCCGCCGGATGCGCCCATCGAGGGCGGCGCGGGGGCGCCGGCCGGGAGCGACCGCCACGTGCTGGTGCTCGAGCGCGACAATTGCCTCCTCTACGAGCTGTACAACAGCTTCCCGCAGAATGGCGGCGCGAGCTGGACGGCGTACTCCGGCGCCGTGTTCGACCTGCGCTCGCACGCGCTGCGCCCGGACACCTGGACTTCCGCCGACGCGGCGGGCCTGCCGATCCTGCCGGGCCTGGTCCGCTACGACGAGGCGAACGCGGGCGAGATCCGCCACGCGCTTCGCTTCACCGCCTCCATCACGCAGAAGGCGCACGTTTGGCCGGCGCGCCACGACGCCTCGAGCAACACCAGCGTCACGCGCCCGCCGATGGGCGCGCGCTTCCGCCTCAAGGCCTCGAAGGATATCTCCGGCTTCTCGCCGCGCCCGCGCGCCATCGCGCAGGCCATGAAGACCTACGGCATCATCCTCGCGGACAACGGCTCCAACTGGTTCGTCTCCGGCGCGCACGACCCGCGCTGGGACGACGACGAGCTGCACCAGCTCGACGTGCTCAAGGGCTCCGACTTCGAGGCCGTGGACACCGCCGTGATGGTGGTCGACCCGAACTCCGGCAAGGCCGCGAACGCGAGCCCCGCCCGCGGCGACGCGAACGCCGACGTGCGCGGCGACCTCTACTGGCGCGATGCCGCCGGCGGCCTCTCTTGGTGGACCATGAACGGTGCCGCGCTGTCGGGCGCGAACTGGTTCTTCGTGCCGCCGGAATGGTCCATCGCCGCCACGGGCGACCTCGATGGCGACGGCAGGAGCGACCTCGTGTGGCGAAGCAGCGCGGGCGGCACCTACTACTGGCGGCTGGACGGCCTCGCGCCGGTCGGCTTCGCCGACCTAGGCGTCCTGGACCCCGCGCAGTGGACGCTCGCCGGCGCGGGCGACCTCGACGGCAACGGGCGCGCGGACCTCGTCTGGCGCGGCGCCGACGGCAGCGTCTACGCGTGGCTGATGCACGGCGGCGGCATCGCCGCGCAGGGCCTCGCAGGCAATCCGGGCACGGCCTGGGCGATCGTCTCCGTGGCCGACTTCGACGGCGACGGCCGTGCCGACATCGCCTTCCGGCACGCCACGACCGGCGAGCTCTACCTCTGGTTCATGAACGGCACTGCGATCGGATCGGCCGCCTCGGCCGGCGTCGTGGACCCCGCCGCCTGGACGATCGCCGGCACGGGCGACTTCAATGGCGACGGGCGCGAGGACATCCTGTGGCGCGCGCCCTCGGGCGGCCTCTACGCGTGGCTCATGCGCGGCGCGGCCATCGCGGGCGCGGGGGCGCTGGGCGACCCGGGGCCCGCCTGGACGGTGCAGTCGATCGCGGACCTCGACGGCGACACACGCGCCGACCTCGTGTGGCGGCACGCGGACGGCACCACCTTCCTGTGGCGCATGAACGGCACCGCCGTGGCCGCGTACCTGCCCCTGCCGAACCCCGGCGGCACCTGGCAACTGGCCGCGCCCTGAAGCGAGCGCGTGCGGCGCGGCCCCGTCCTCGGGGATAATCGCGCGATGCTTCGCCTCGCCGTCAACGCCGTCCCGCTCCGCTCCCCGCTCACCGGCGTCGGCCAGTACATCCGCGGCCTGATGGCGGCCATCGAGGCGCGCGGCGACGTCGAGGCGCGCTACTTCTACGCGAGCCACTGGGGCCGCAAGGCCGTGACCTCGCCCGTGGCCGCCATCGATGACGTGAAGCGCGTCGTGAAGAAGGTGGTGCCGTATCCGTACATCGTCTCGCGCACGGGCCAGCGGCTCATGTTCTCCGGCGGCATGCGGCTCATGCGCCCGCACGTCTACCACGAGCCCAACTACGTGGCGCTGCCGTGGGACGGGCCGCTCGTGGTGACGGTGCACGACCTCTCCTTCGTGCGCCACCCCGAGTCGCACCCGAAGGACCGGCTGGAGCACCTCGCGCGCTACCTGCCCGCCACCCTCGCGCGCGCGGCGCACGTGGTCACCGATTCCGAGACGGTGCGCGAGGAGGCCATCCGGCACTTCGGGCTGGACCCGCGGCGCGTGACGGCCATCCACCTCGGCGTGGGCGCGGAGTTCGCGCCGCGCGGCGCGGAGGCGACGGCGGCCGTTCTCGCGCGCCACGGCCTCGCGCACGGGGGCTATGTCCTCTCCGTGGGCACGCTCGAGCCGCGCAAGAACCTCGTGCTCGCGCTGCGCGCGTGGGCCTCGCTCCCGGAGGCGGTGCGCGGCGGACGGCCGCTGGTGGTCGCAGGGATGAAGGGCTGGCTCACCGATTCGCTCGTGCCGCTGGTGGAACGCCTCGAGCGCGAGGGGCTCGTGCGCTTCCTCGGGTTCGTCGCGCAGGAGGACCTGCCCCTGCTGTACGCGGGCGCGCTCGCGGTGGCCTACCCCTCGCGCTACGAGGGCTTCGGGCTTCCCGTCGTGGAGGCGATGGCCTGCGGCGTGCCCGTGGTCACCTCCACCGCCTCGTGCCTGCCCGAGGTCGCGGGCGACGCGGCGCTCCTCGTCGACCCCGACGACGAGGGCGCGATGGCGCAGGCGCTCCGCTCGCTGCTGGAGGACGCGGCGCTGCGCGGGCGGCTCGCCGCGGCGGGGGCCGCGCGCGCGCGCGAGTTCACCTGGGCGCGCTGCGCGGAGCGAACGGTGGCCGTCTATCGCGCCGTGGCGCGGTGGTAAGCTGGCGGCGTCCCTCCCCGGACCGCCCGCCATGTTCGCCGTCGCTCCTCCCGCCGCCGGGGCCGCCAAGCCCGCCCAATACGCCGACCTGCTCGCCCAGGCGCGCGCGCTGCTGTCCGGCGAGCGTGACGCGGGGGCCAATTCCGCCAACCTCGCCGCCCTGCTGTTCCACGCGCTGCCGGGCCTCAACTGGGCCGGCTTCTACTGGCTGAAGGACGGCGGCCTCGTGCTGGGCCCCTTCCAGGGCAAGCCCGCGTGCGTGCGCATCGCGCTGGGCAAGGGCGTGTGCGGCACGGCCGCCGCTTCGCGGCGCACGGTCGTGGTGCCGGACGTGCACGCCTTCCCGGGCCACATCGCCTGCGACAGCGCCTCCGCGAGCGAGGTGGTCGTCCCCGTCGTGAAGGGCGGCCGCCTCGTGGGCGTGCTCGACCTCGACAGCCCGCTCCCCGCGCGCTTCGACGAGGACGACGCCCGCGGGCTGGAGGCCCTCGTCGCCGCGTTCGCCGAGGCGACCGACCTCTGAAGCGGCGTCGATGACGCTGCGCTCGCTCCTCGTCGACTTCAACTCCTACTTCGCCTCGGTGGAGCAGCAGGTGGAGCCGCGCCTGCGCGGCCGCCCCGTGGGCGTGGTGCCGATGATGGCCGACACCACCGTGTGCATCGCCGCGAGCGTGGAGGCGAAAACCTTCGGCGTGAAGACGGGCACGAAGGTGGGGGACGCGAAGAAGCTCTGCCCCGGGATCGAGCTGGTGCTCGCACGCCACGCGCTCTACATCGACTTCCACCACCGCGCGGTGGCCGCCGTGGACACCGTGGTGCCCGTGCGGGAGGTCCTCTCCATCGACGAGATGGATTGCGAGCTCACGGGCCGGTGGCGCGAGCCCGATCGCGCGCTCGCCATCGCTCGAAAGGTGAAGGAGACGCTTCGCGGCGCCATCGGCGAGTGCCTGCGCACCTCGATCGGCATCGGGCCCAACACCTTCATCGCCAAGACCGCCTCCGACATGATGAAGCCCGACGGCCTGGTGATGATCCAGCGCCACGAGCTGCCGCAGCGGCTCTACGGCCTGCAGCTTCGCGACCTCTCCGGCATCGGCAAGCAGATGGAGAAGCGCCTCGCGCGCCACGGCATCCGCACGGTCGAGGACCTCTGCGGCCGCACGCGCGAGGAGCTGCGCGCCGTGTGGGGCGGCGTGGGCGGCGAGGTGATGTTCGACCGGTTGCGCGGCGAGGCGGTGGCGCACCGCGACGGCGACACCCACTCCATCTCGCACTCGAGCGTGCTGGCCCCCGACAAGCGCAACCCCGAGGACGCGGCGGCGATCCTCGACCGCCTGGTGCAGAAGGCGGCGATGCGCCTTCGCAAGGCCGGGTTCTACGCCTCGCGCCTCTCGGTGGGCCTCAAGTACCTCGACGGCTCGCGCTGGGACGCGGACCTGCGGCTCGTGGACACGCAGGAGACGGTCGTCTTCCTGCACGCGCTCGCGAAGCTCTGGGCCGGGCGGCCGAAGGACCGGAGGACGATCCTGCAGGTGGGCATGGCCTTCTCCGACCTCGTGCCCGAGGCCTCGCACACGGGCTCGCTCTTCGCGGGCGAGTCGAAGGCGAAGAGCCTCTACGAGACGCTGGACAAGCTGAACGCGCGCTTCGGCAGGCAGGCGGTGTACTTCGCCTCGGCGCACAAGGCGCGCGACCGCGGGGGGATGCACATCGCCTTCAACCACATCCCGGATCCGGAAACGGAGAAATGACCGACAGCGAGTGATGCCGGCCAAGGGCGGGAACACGGATGAACACGGATGAGGGCGGGGATGTCATGAAGGGCAACGTGGTGATAGTCACGGGCGCGTCGAAGGGCATCGGCGCGGAGCTGGCGCGGCAGCTGGCGGCACAGGGCGCGTGCCTCGCGCTCGCGGCGCGCGACCGGGAGGCGCTGGAGAAGGTGGCCGCCGAGTGCGTCGCGCTGGGCGGCCGCGCCGAGGTGATCGTGGCCGACGTGGCGAAGGAGGAAGACTGCCGCCGGCTCGTCGAGCGCACCGTCGCCGCCTTCGGCCGCATCGACACGCTCGTGAACAACGCGGGCGCGACGATGTGGGCGCGCTTCGAGGACATCGCCGACATGGCGATCCTCGAGCGCATCATGCAGGTGAACTACCTGGGCGCCGTCTACTGCACGCATCACGCGCTCCCGCACCTCAAGGCCTCGCGCGGGCGCCTCGTGGGCATCGCGAGCCTCACGGCGCTCGTGGGCGTGCCCACGCGCTCGGGGTACGCGGCCTCCAAGCACGCGATGCGCGGGTTCTTCGACACGCTGCGCATCGAGCTCGCGGATTCGGGCGTCACCGTCACGATGATCTACCCCGGCTTCGTCTCCACCGGCATCCGCGAGAACGCCACCGGCCCGGACGGCAGGCCGATCGCCGTGAGCCCGGTGAAGGAGGGCGAGGTGATGGGCGTGCAGGAGTGCGCCCGCATCACGCTGGCGGCCATCGCGGCGAGGAAGCGGGAGGTGGTCATGACCTTGCGCGGCAGGATGGGCATGTTCCTCAAGCTCGTCGCGCCGGGGCTGGTGGACCGCATCGCCCGCCGCGCCATCGAGAAGGGCCGCTAGCGGATCGCCCCGCCCGCGTTTACGAGTTTTTGCGGCCGCCCCCCGGCGGCCGGGCCTAGAATGGGGGCCGGACCATCCCACTCGCCATGTCCCGCATCCTCGTCGTCGACGACGACCCCCTGGTTCTCGAGCACGCCCGGCTGTGTCTCGGGCGCGCCGGGCATGCCGTCCTCACCGCGGCGGACGGCGAGGCCGGCCTGCGCCTGGCCCGCGAGAACGATGTCGACCTCGTCATCTCCGACGTCTACATGCCCGGCATGGACGGCTTCGGCCTGGCGGGCGCGCTGCGGGAGTGCCTCGGCCCCTGCCCGCCGCCCGTGATCTTCATGTCGAGCGTCGAGGACCGAACCAGCTACCGCCGCGCCTTCGGGCTGCGGGCGGCCGATTTCCTGATCAAGCCGGTCTCGTGCGAGGACCTCTGCCGTTGCGTCCAGCAGCGGCAGGAACAGGCCGCCGCCGACCGCAAGCCGGCAGGCGTCCGCGTCGCCGGATACCGGACGGTGCGCCCCCTGGGCGAGGGCGGCTCGGGCAGCGTGCACCTCGCGGTGAGGACGCGCACGGGCGAGGAATGCGCCCTGAAGACGATCGTGATTCCCGAAAGCCTCGACGGGCAGGCCGCCGTCATCGCGCGCTTCCAGAGCGAGTGCGCGATCCTCGAGGGGCTCGACGATCCCGGCGTCGCGCGGGTCATAGACCACGGCGTCGACGACAACTGCCTCTACATCGCGATGGAGTACCTCCCGGGCGGCAGCCTCGCCCGGGAGCTCGGCAAGCCGTTCCCCGCCGAAAGGGCGCTGGAGGAATGCCGGCAGGTGGCGCGCGCGCTGGGAACCCTGCACGCCTCCGGCGTCGTGCACCGGGACGTGAAGCCGTCGAACCTGATGCGCCGGGCGGACGGCGGCCTCGCGCTCGTGGACTTCGGCATCGCCCGGCGCGTGGAGAGCCACGACCTCACCACCCACGGCCACGTGATCGGCACGCCCGCCTACATGAGCCCCGAGCAGTTCAACGGCGAGCGGGCCGACGCACGCTCGGACATCTACAGCCTCGGCTGCGTCCTCTACGAGATGCTCACGGGAGAGCGGGCCTTCCGCGCGGAGACGATGCCCGCGCTCTTCGCCGCGCACGTCGCGGGACCGCGGCCGGCGCTGCCGGAGCCGCTCGCGTACCTGCAGGCTCTCCTCGACCGGCTGCTGGCCATCGCCCGCAAGGACCGGTTCCCCGACGGCGCCTCGGTGGCGGTCGCGATGGAGGCCCTGGCGTCGCAGGCGCGCCTGCGGCGCGAGCGCGTCGCCACCTTCGGCAGCGTGGACCTGGAAGTCTAGGCCTGCCCTTCGTGCCGGGCGGCCGGCAGGCTCACGCTGAAGGTGGAGCCGCGCCCCGGCTCGCTCGCGACGCTCACGACGCCGCGATGGCGTTCCACCACCGTGCGGACCATCACCAGGCCCAGGCCCACGCCGCCCGGGTCGTCGGCGCGCGCGCCGACGCGCCCGAACCGCGTAAAGAGCCTCGGCATGTCCTCGCGCGAGATGCCCCGCCCCTCGTCGGCGACCCGCAGGAGCCACGACACACCCTGCGGCTCGAGTGATACCCGGACGGTCGTCGCCTCCGGGCTGAACTTGATCGCGTTCGTGAGCAGGTTCTCGATCATGCGCAGCAGCAGCGACCGGTCCCCCATCACGGGTGCGGCGTCCACCTCGAACCGGCGCTCGATGCGGATGTTCTTCGCGCGGGCGAGCGTCCACGCCTCCCCGCAGGCCTCCTCCGCGACGTCCGCGAAGTCGAGCTCGACGAACTGCTCGGTGCGCGCCTTTTCCGCCCGCGCGAGGCGCAGGAAGTCGTCCGCCAGCTCGAGGGTGCGGCGCGCGAAAGACCGCACCCGGGCGAGGAGCGTCTCCGTCTCCACCGCGCCCGGGTCCATCGCGCGCATCTCGAGGAGCGTGATGATCGAGGCCTGCGGCGCCCGCATGTCGTGCGAGAGGATGCGAAGGAGATCCTCCCGCCGCCGTTCCGCATCCCGCTTCTCCGTCACGTCGACCATGTTGGCGATGAGGCCCACGAGCTCCCCGCCGGCCCGGAAGCAGGGGCTCAGGAAGGCGATCACCTCGCGGTCGCCCGGGCCGCGGGCGTCGAGCTGCACCACCTGCCGCGTCGCGAACGTCTCGTCCATGACCGACTCCCAGGTACGGGAGCCCGCAGGGCTGAATCGGGCGAGGACGTCGGCGAGGGTCGGCGAATCCGGGCCGCCTGCCGCAGGCGCCCGTGCGAGCCCGGCGAAGCGGCCGCGGTCGAGGCCGGCCCATTCGCACGCCCGCGAGTTCGCGAGGACGACGCGCCCGGAGGCGTCCGTGGCGATCAGCGCCTGCGGCAGGCTCTCGATCGTGTCCGCGATGAAGCGCCGCGCGTCCCGCAGGGAGGCGATGGCGTCCTCCAGCGGCAGGATCGTCGCGTCGATCGGATCGGCGGGCATCTCCCGCCTCGCCCGCGCGCCACGCTCGGTGGGAGTGACGCCCGGCTCCCGCTGGAGACGCGCCAGCTCGCCCCGCATGTAGCGAAGCGCCGCCTCGAGCCGCCGCCACGACCAGAGCGGGTAGCACGCGGCAATCCCGAACAGGGTGGCCGACGGCGGGATCCAGACCTGCAGCAGGCGCAACGCCAGGAACGACCCGGCGAGAACCGCGACGAGGGCGCCCGCCGTGAGCGCCAGCGCCGCTCGCGGCTGCAGCACGCGGTACAGGCCCAGGACGAGGAGCAGGCAGGCGGCGGAGACGATGGCGCTCGTCGCCGGGGGCGCCGCGCGGATCCTCGTTCC
Organism: Burkholderiales bacterium; assembly: GCA_019634955.1. Lineage (GTDB taxonomy): Bacteria > Pseudomonadota > Gammaproteobacteria > Burkholderiales > Usitatibacteraceae > FEB-7. The sequence continues at coordinate 33,875 of JAHCAK010000025.1, read as the reverse complement.
CTCGAGCACGGCGCCGGCGACTTGGGCCGCGATCTCCACGCCGGCCATCGGCGCCGCCCGGCCGCCCGCGGGGGCGGGGTGCGCGTCGCCCAGGCCCGCCGCCGCCGCCCCGACCAGCACGACCCGCCCGGCAAACGCCGATGCGGGCACCTCGCCCAGCAACACCGAGGCGTAGGAGTGACGCGTCACCGTCCCGTCGGGACCGTAGTAAGGAATGAGGAAGCGGCCGCCGCGGGCAGGCGCGGGCGTCGTTTCGCGGGGCACGAGGCCGGCGACTTCAAGGGCCGCGAGCCCGAGGTATGGCCGCACCGAGCGCAGGCCATCGAAGAGCGGAAGGCCGCGCACGACGCCGTCCTCGTCGGTCTCCACCTGGATGTGGGCGACGGCCGCCGCGGCCTTCGCGAACGGCTCGAGCGGGGCGATCTCCCGGGCTCCTTCGCCCGCGACGGCGACGATCGGGCTCACGACGACCACGTTTCCCGCCGCCGCGATCGCCCGTGCCAGCGCCTCGTCGCCGCGGGGATCGCCCGTGTCGGGCTCCGAGAGGATCACGTCGAGGGCGATGGCCTTCGGCCTCGCGGCCGAGATGCGCTCCACGAGGGTCGCGTGGACCGCGCGGCGCCATGGCCAGCGGCCCAGCGCCGCGAGGCTCTGGTCGTCGATGGCCACGACCACGACCTGCGGCGGTGGCGGGCGGCGCCACAGGGCGAGGCCCGCGTCGTAGAGCGTGAGGTCCACCCGCGCCAGCAGGGCGTGCCCCGCGGCGAGCCACGTCGCCAGGCACAGGACCGCCGCGAGCACCACCCACTCGACGTCGGTCGGGCGCGAAGGTCTCATGGGGCGATTATCGCCTGCGCGGGGCGAGGCGGGGCGGGGCGCCCGTCACCGCTTCCCGCCCGCGCGGCCTAGAGGAACGGGAAGACCAGCAGCAACAGCAGCCACCAGGGGCTCGGGTAGATGTCGACCCTCTGCGCGGCGCTGAAGGGCCCCTGGAAGCCGTCCGCGTCGACGGCGCGCACGCGGAAGAAGTACTCGCCGACCCCCGGCTCGGGGAGGGCGATGCGGGGCTCGTCGAGCGTGCGTTCCGTCACGAGGGTCCGGAAAGCGGAATCGGCGGCCAGCTGGAACTGGTAGCGCTGCCCGGGCTCGCCGCTCCATTCGAACGCGAGGCCTCCGCCGGCCGCCTTGCCGGCCTTCGGGGCAGGCGGGTCGGGCACGATGGTGAAGCTGCGCGGATCGCTCCACGGCCCCTGGTCGCCAGGATTGCGGATCGAGGCGACGCGCCAGTGCCACGTGCCCTTGCCGAGCCGGCTCCCGAGGGTCGCCTCCGTCGCCGGGAGCGCGCCTTCCTCCAGCGCGATCGCCGAGAAGTCGGCCCTGGACGACACCTGCAGGCGGTAGGCATCGGCCTGCGTCGAGCGCGACCACGCGAGCTTCGCGCCGGCGGCGTCGGTCTTCGCCCGGTCCGCGGGGCCGGCGATGAACGGCGGCTCCGGTCGCGCCTTGAGCTTGAAGGGGCGCACCGCGTCGAGCCCTTCGAGGCCGAGGGAGTCGATGGCGCGGACGCGAACGAAGTAGTCGCCGTCCGCGAGGCCCGCGAACTTCGCCTCCGGGGACTCGACGCGCGTCTCGGCCACGATCGCGCGGAACGCCGCATCCTGGCCGATCTGGGCGCGGTAGCCGGCGGCTCCCTTGACGGCTTCGAACGGAAGGCGCACGAGCGTCCGCTCAACGAGTGCCGGCATGCGCGTGACCTCGGGCGCGGGCAGGAGCTTCACCGGTGGAAGCGGTGCCCTGCCTTCCTCCACCTTCGTGCCGAAGCCCCCGGGGACGTCGAGGCCGGCCGGGGCCGCTTCCGCGCTCACGCCGACACGCCCCTCGATCACTTCCGTGGCGACCGCGTCCCCGTCCAGTGCCGCCACGCGGAACTGCGTGCCCCGGACCGCCGTGATCGCCTGGCGGGAGCGGATCTCGAACACGTCCGACCGGCCCTGGGAGCGCGCCGCGGTGTCGATCCGACCGCCCAGCAGCCGGAGCACCGTCTCCCCGATCGAGGCGTTGCCGTAGGCGCGCGATCGCTCCACCTGGACGCGGCTGGCCGAGGGCACGGTCACGCGGCTGCCATCCGCCAGCTTGAGCGTGACGAACCCGTCGTCGCCCGTCCTCAGGCTATCGCCCTCGCTCAACCGCGCGCCCGGCGCGAGCGGCCCGGCCTCGCCGGAGGCGGCGCCGCGTACCACCTCGACCTCCATGGGACGGGGCTCGGCGCGCATCCGCGCCACCGGCATGCGGATCGCCGTGCCGACCGGAATCGCGCGCGGGTTGGCGACCTTGTTGCGGTCCTGCAGGAGCTTCCAGTCGCCGGGATCGGTGAGGAAGCGCGCGGCGATGCCGATCAGCGTATCCCCCGCGACCGTGCGGTAGACGAATTCCCGCTCGGCGGCGATGCCCTGCGATGCGATGACCAGGGCAAGCGCCGCGCAGCCGATGCCCCGGAGGATCCGGCGGCCGGTCTCTCTACGCCGATTCGCCATTTTCCACCCTTTCCAGTCGATAGCCGAAGCCGTAGATGGTCGAGAGGCGCACTCCCCGTTCCGGGCCGAGCTGCAGCTTGCGCCGCAGCTTGCTCACGTGGACGTCCACCGTCCGCGAGACGATGGAATCGCCGTGACCCCAGACGGCCTGCGCGACGTGCCCCTTCGACAGGAGCGCGCCGGGCCGGCCGAACAGGAACGCCGCAAGGTCGAACTCCTTGTCGGTGAGGTCCACGCGCGCGCCGTCGAGCCGAACCTCGCGCGCGTCGAGGTCGATCTCGTAGGAACCGACCGCGAAACGGCGTTCCGGCCGCGCGGTCGCGAGCCGCCGCGCCACGGCCGTGATCCGGGCCAGCAGCTCGAGGCGCCGGATCGGCTTCACGAGGTAGTCGTCCGCGCCGGCACCGAGGATCGAGGCCACGTCTTCCTCGGCGTCCCGGGCGCTCACGAAGAGCACCGGCGCCGTGATGCCGCCATCGTCGCGCAGGCTGCGAAGGACCCGCTCGCCGCTCGCGCCGGGAACCTGCCAGTCCAGCAGGAAGACGTCGTAGGACTCGTGGTGTACCGCCGCGAGAAGGGCTCGACCGTCGCCGAAAGCCGCCACCGCGTGGCCCGCGGCGGACAACCAGGCCGCGATCGCCCTGGCTACCTCCGGATCATCTTCCAGCAGCGCGACGCGCATCGAACCCCGGCCTGCTCCGCAACGTGTAGATCATAGCCGATCGGTGGAAAGGGTTCTTTCGGGGTATCCGGCTTCGCCGCGCGGCGACGCGCCCAGGGCCGCGTCGCGGCCGGCCCTTACGCCCTGGCCTTGAGCTGGTCCCGGATCTCGCGAAGCAGCACCACGTCCTCGGGCGGCGCCGCCGGGGCGGCCGGTGCCTCGGCGCGCATGCGGTTCACCTGGCGGATCATGAGAAACACCACGAACGCGAGGATCACGAAGTTGGCGACGACCGTGAGGAAGTTCCCGTAGGCGAGCAGGGCCACGCCCGCCTTCTTGAGCTCCACGAAGGTCTGCGGGATACCGGCGGGCCCTTCCGAGAGCTTGACGAAGTAGTTGGAGAAATCGAGCCCGCCGGTGAGGCGGCCGATCACGGGCATGATGATGTCGTTCACCAGCGAGTCGACGATCTTGCCGAACGCGGCGCCGATGATCACGCCCACGGCGAGGTCCATCACGTTCCCCTTGACGGCGAACGACTTGAATTCGGATGCGATGCTCATGGGTCCTGTCTCCGGAAAATGAGGGGGCTTGCGCCCTGGCGTCTGGATTCGGCGCAGAAGGTACCACCGGCCGCGATGACCGGAATGCCCGCTAACAACGATTTACATTCGCCCGCGGCAACCGGGGCGGGAGCGCGATGAGGGCCCGGACCGCCTTCCTCGACGCGGGGAACAAGCCGGGGGTGGAGGCCTTTCGCGGTAAAATGGGAACGTCTCCCGAGCGCATCGCACCCGGGCCGGTCGACCGCATCGCCCGCCGCGCCATCGAGAAGGGCCGCTGAGTGGATCTCTCCGTCTGGGTCACCTACCTGGTGGCCACCATCATCCTGTCGGTCTCGCCGGGGCCGGGCGTGTTCTCGAGCCTCGCGGCGGGCCTGAACCACGGCTTCCGCCGAGGCATGTGGAACGCGGTGGGCATGCAGGTGGCCAACCTCGCGCTGATGGTGATCGTCTCCGTGGGCCTGGGCGCGATCCTTCTCGCCTCGGAGGCGCTCTTCACCGCGGTGAAGTGGGGCGGCGTGGCCTACCTCGTTTACCTCGGGATCGTCACCTGGCGGTCGGAGCCGCACAGGTTCGACGAGCGGGCGGACGCGCCGCAGGGCAAGGACTCGCGCGAGGTCTTCCTCAAGGGCTTCCTCGTGAACATCACGAACCCCAAGGGGATCATCTTCTACGTGGCCGTGCTGCCGCAGTTCATCGACGTGGCGCGGCCGCAGTTCGCGCAGTACGCCATCCTCGGGCTCACCACGCTGGTGGTCGATCTCGTCGTGATGGCCGGCTACATCGGCCTCGCGGCGCGGGTGCTCGCGGTGATGAAAGACCCCTCGCACCTGCGCTGGGTGAACCGCATCCTCGGGGGCGCGTTCGTGGGCGCGGGGCTCGCGCTCGCCGCCTTCCGCCGCGGCCACGCGGCCGCATCCTGATTCCCCCCCCCAACAACCCACAACGAGAGGAGCATCGAGCATGACCATCCAAGTCGGCGACCGCCTGCCCGCGGGCACGGTCCAGGAGTTCATCGAAGTCGAGGGCGGCGGCTGCACGCTCGGCCCCAACACCTTCAAGGTCGAGGACCTGGTGAAAGGGAAGAAGATCGCGATCTTCGGCCTGCCGGGCGCCTACACGCCCACCTGCTCCGCGAAGCACGTGCCCAGCTACCTCTCTGTCCACGACCAGCTGAAGGCCAAAGGCGTGGACGAGATCTGGTGCTTCGCCGTGAACGACCCGTTCGTCATGGGCGCCTGGGCCCGCGACCAGAAGGCCGGCGGCAAGATCCGCTTCATGGGCGACGGCAGTGCCGCCTACACCAAGGCGCTCGGCCTCGAGCTCGACCTCAACGCCCGCGGCATGGGCATGCGCTGCCAGCGCTTCTCGATGCTCGTCGACGACGGCGTGGTGAAGTCGCTCAACATCGAAGGCCCCGGCAAGTTCGAGGTCTCCGACGGCGCGACGATGCTCAAGCAGCTCGGCTGACGGCGCCGGATCACCGCCCGCCGCCGGAGACGAGCACGAGGGCGAGGAGGATGAGGACGCCGAGGGCGATGGCGGCGATCTTCCACCACGACTTCGGGCTCTCGCCCGAGACCTCGCCCGTCTGCCCGTTGATGAGGAAGCGGTAGGCCTTGTCGCGGTAACGGTAGGCGGAGATCCACACCGGCAGCAGGACGTGCTTGAACTTCACGCCCGAGTAGCGCGTGGAGACCGAGTGGATGCGCTGCTGGTCGCCGCCGATGTCGCGGCGGATGAGGGCGCGCACGGCCTCGTCGATGGACTGCTTCGCGACGGGGAAGCCCTCGCGCAGCGTCACCTGGTAGGCCTCGGCCTGGAAGCCGCTCACGAACTGCGGCTGGTAGGGCACGAGGCCCTTCAGGTCGAAGCGCATCACCGAGCCGGTGATCTGCGGCGGCAGCGTCTTCGAGGCCATCACCAGCACGTCGTCGTGGAACTTCTCCACGTGGCCCGCCGCGGGCGTCCAGCGGGTGTGCTTCACCTGCCGCGTCTGCGTGACGGATTTCCCCTGCGCGTCCTGCGTCGTGTAGGTCTCGGTCGTCCAGTAGTCGTCGCCGCGCTCGCCGGCGTAGTCGCTCGCCGTCTCGCAGTCGTAGGTCCAGTAGGGCAGGTACACGCCGGCGAGGCCCGCGTCCTTCTGCGCATAGCGCTTGAGGTCGCCGGGCGCGAGCCACAAGCCGCGCACCCAGCGGCGGAAGGCCTCGGCCGCGCGGTCGCGGGTCACCTGGAACGGCACGAGCGACTTCGGCTTGATGCGGCGGCTGGCGTAGCTCTTCGAGACGATGGCCGCGCCGCAGAAGGTGCAGTGCCCCGCGAAGAGGTGCCCGGCCATCGACTGCTCCGCGCCGCACTTCTCGCAGCGCACCTCCTCGACCTCTTCCACCTCCATCTTGCCCTCGAGGGCCTGGAGGTAGGTGTCGAAGTCGAGTTCCTCGACGTTCTCGCCGTCTTCCGGGATGGGGTTCGCGGTCGCGCAGTACTCGCACCGGAGCTCCTTCGTCCCGGGCGAGAACGAGAGCTTCGCCCCGCACCCCGTGCAGGGAAAGGTCTTCACGAAGGCGCGGTCGTGCCGCGCCGGCTGCAGTTCGGCTTGTTCCATTGGCGGCCCGGGGACAGACCCCGGGGACAGACCCGCGGGTCTGTCCCGCGGGTACGTCCCGCGGGTACGTCCCGCGGGTACGTCCCCGAATGCGCTAGGCGGCGGGCGGGACGGGCGGCGGGACGTTGGCGAAGAGCGCGGCGAGCTCCGGGACGTCGCCCGCGGCGGCCCACTGCGCCATGCCGGCCTTCCACACGAGGGAAGCGCGCGTGAGGCTGCCGCTCGCCGCCTGCTGCTGCAGGGCCGCGAGGTCGAAGGGGCCCGCCTGCTGGCCGTTCACGGCGACGTGGAAGGCGACTGCGCCGGGGATGGGGGGCGGCATAGCCGCGCCGCCCGCGGCCGGTGCGCCGCCCAGGCCCATCTGGCCTCCCATCGCGTTGATCATCTGCGCGCCCATCGCCACGCCCGCGCCCAGGCCCACGGCCGCGCCCGCGGCGCCGCCCGGGTTGTTGGCCGCGTCGCGGATGGCCGAGGCCGTCTCGTACTGCGCGTAGGCCTGCAGGTTGCCGATCGCGGCCATCGCGCCGCGCTTGTCCATCGCCTTCTCGACTTCCTCGGGCAGGCCGATGTCCTGCACCTGCACCTCCACCAGCTCGATGCCCAGCCCCTCGAACTCGGCCGTGAGCCGGTCGCGCAGCCGCGTGCCCAGCTCGGTGACCTTGGCCTCGAGGTCGAGCACCGGGATGCCCAGCTCCGGCATCACCTCCTTGATGCGAAGCCCGATCTTGCCGCGCAGGTTCTCCTGGATCTCGGAGAGCGTGAAGCGGTTGTCGGTGCCGACGAGGTCCTTCACGAAGGTGCCGGCGTCCTTCACGCGGATGGCGTACAGGCCGAAGGCGGTGGCGCGCACGACGCCGAAGTCCTTGTCGCGCATCATCGCCGGGCCGGGCGTGCCCCACTTGAGGTCGGTGAACTTGCGCGTGGAGCAGAAGTAGACCTCGGCCTTGAACGGGCTGTTGAAGCCGTACTTCCAGCCCTTGAGGGTGGCGAGGATGGGAAGGTTCTGCGTCGTGAGCGTGTAGGTGCCGGGCTTGAAGACGTCGGCGAGCTGCCCCTCGTTGATGAAGACGGCGACCTGGCCCTCGCGCACCACGAGCTTCGCGCCATACTTGATCTCGTTCTGGTAGCGCTCGAAGCGGTAGGCGAGCGTGTCGTTCGTGTCGTCCAGCCACTCGACGATGTCGACCAGTTCGCCCATCAACTTGTCCCACAGAGCCATGGCGTCCCCTCTCAGGAATGGAAGGCCGCCGGGAACCCCCCGGCCGGGACGGGTAAAGTACCCCCCTTCTCCCCCCAATTCAATCCTCGCGAAGCCATGGGCCTCACCGTCTCCCAGCTCAACATCTACCCCGTCAAGGGCCTCAAGGGCATCTCGCTCGAAGCGTCGGCCGCCACCCCCCGGGGCCTCGCGCACGACCGGCGGTTCATGGTGGTGGAGCCCGACGGCCGTTTCCTCTCGCAGCGGGAGCTGCCGGCCATGGCCACGATCTGGACGGAGATCGCCGGGGCGGAGCTCCTGCTCGCCGCGCCGGACGCCGGCGAGGTCGCCGTGCCGTTGGAGCCGGTGCGCGGCGAGTCGCTCGAGGTGGAAGTATGGGACTCGCGCTGCGCTGCCCTCGCGCCCTCGCCGGAGGCCGACCGCTGGCTCTCGGAAGCGCTGGGCCGGCCCTGCCGCCTCGCCTGGATGCCGGAGTCCACGCGCCGCGAATCCAAGCCGCGCCGCGCCGGCCCCGGGCACCTCGTGGGCTTCGCCGACGGCTACGCCTTCCTCGTGATCTCGGAGGCCTCGCTGGAAGCGCTGAACGCCCGGCTGGCGCACCCCGTGCCGATGGACCGCTTCCGGCCCAACGTCGTCGTGCGCGGCGGCGATCCCTTCACGGAGGATGCGTGGGGTGACTTCACCGTCGGCGAGGCGGCGCTGCGCATGGCGAAGCCCTGCGGGCGCTGCCAGGTCACCACCACCGATCAGTCGACCGGCGAGGTGACGGGCCCCGAGCCGCTCGCCACCCTCTCGGCGTGGCGCATGAGCCCCGAGTTCGGCGCGATGTTCGGCATGAACGCCGTCACCGTGCGCCCGGGCGCGGTCCGGGTCGGCGACGCGGTCGTCCCCGCCGCTACTTCGGCTTGACGATCGCCCAGGAAGCGTCGATCGCGGGCAGCGTTCCCTGGTCCGCGATGGTCGCGTCGTTCATGAGCCACGCGTAGTTCACGCCGTCCGTGCGGCGGAAGATGAAGTCGTTCCTCGCGTCGCCGTCGAGGTCACCCACGAGGGCGAGGCTCCACTCGAGGCCGACGGCGGGCAGGGCCGCCTGGCTCGCGATCGAAAGCCCGTTCATGCGCCACAGGTAGTTGGCCCCGTCCGTCGTGCGGCGGAAGACGATGTCCGCCTTGCCGTCGCCGCCCAGGTCGGCGATGGCCGCCACCTGCCACTCGAGGCCGGGGTTCGGCAGCGCGCCCTGCGAGGCGATAAAGTAATTGGTCGAGAAGCGCGAGTTGCCGGAGACCCAGCCGTAGAACGCACCCCCGGTGTCGCGCCACAGGATGTCGGCGATGCCGTCGCCGTTCAGGTCGCCGGAGCCCGCGAAAGACCACACGGCGGGGTCGAGGCTGCCGGCCTGCTGCGTGCGCACCACCGACAGGCCCGCCATCGGCCAGAGCACCAGCGCGCCGTCGCCCGTGCGGCGCCAGAAGATGTCGGCCTTCCCGTCGCCGTCGAAGTCGTTCACGGAGAGGACAGACCACTCCGGCCCCGCCCACGCGGTGTAGCCCTGGCCGATCACCTCCGGGCCGTACATGAACCAGATGTAGTTGGAGCCGTCGGCGTGCCTCCAGAGGATGTCCGCGAACCCGTCGCCGTTGAAATCGCCCGCGCCCGCGATCTCCCATCCCGCGCCGACGACGCCCATGTCCCGGGCGAAGTACGCGCGCCCGTTCATGCCCCAGAAGTAGAGCGCTCCCGACGAGGCCTGGCGCCAGAGGACATCCGAGCGCAGGTCGCCGCTGAGGTCCCCGCGCGGTTGCCCGGCGTCGGTGCCGACCTTCGCGTAGAAGGGCGAGATGAGGGAGTCGTCGAGGGCGTTGTCGGGGATGGTGCGCGCGCCGAACGCGAAGGTCGTGCCGTTGCCGAGCTGGCCGAAATCGTTGTTGCCCCAGGTCTTCACGAGGCCGTAGGGCGTCATCGCCGCGGCGGCGGTGTTGCAGTTGAGGCAGTCCGACAGCGCCCCGTCCATCCCGGTGACCGGCGGCAACAGCGACGGCACCGGCGTGAGCCGTTGCGCTGTCGTCCCGTCACCCACGAGGCCGTCGTTGTTGTTCCCCCACGCGTAAGCCTTCCCCGAGGCGTCGATCGCATAGGAAGTCCCGGCACCGCCGGCGCCGATCGCCGTGATGCCCGAGAGCGTTCCCACGCCACCCACGCCGGAAACGGGATTGGGAGAAAGGAACGGCGTGTTGGTCGTGCCGTTGCCCAATTGCCCGTACCCGTTGTAGCCCCACGCGACCACCGTGCCATCGTTCTTGAGCGCCATCGCCCAGTACCGGCCGGCGGCGATCGCCACGACCCCCGAAAGCGTGCCGGCGCCGCCGACGTTCACGACTGCGACGGGCGCGCTCCGCGAGGTGATGGTGCCGTCGCCCAGCTGCCCGAAATCGTTGTAGCCCCAGGCGACCACCGTGCCGTCGCCGCGGAGCGCGTACGAGCTGTTGTACCCCGCGGCGATGGCCGTGACATTCGAGAGCGTGCCGGCGCCCCCGACGCCGACGACGGTCTGGGCGGTGTTGTACTGGGAGACCGCGGTCGAGCCGACGCCGACCTGGCCCGAGGAGTTGGCTCCCCACGAGACCACGGTGCCGTCGAGGCAACGGACGAGGTAGTGGTTGTTGCCGGCCGAGACCGCCGTGGGGGTGGCGCAGGTCGTCACGAGGATCGGCGTCGGCGAACTGTTGGTCGTCCCGTCGCCCAGCGGGGCCTGGCCCCACGCGTACACCTGCCCGCTCAGGGCGAGCGCCGCGCGGCGGCCGGCGCTGATCGCGTTGATATCGCGCAGCACGCCGAAACCGCCGACGCCCTGCACGGGCACGGGCGATGTCGCGATCGCGCCGCCGATGCCGGGCTGGGCGCCCCACTGCCACACCGAGCCATCGCTTCGCAGGACGACGGTGTAGATCCCGCCGACGGAGACGACGGGTTTCACGGCGGCAGCGGGCAACGCGATCGCAAGCAGGAGGCATGCGGCAGGCCGGGCGATCCGGAGGAGGGTCGTTTCCATCGTGCGCTCCTTTCGGTTGCGGGAGGACGGTCGACTATTTCGGCTTGACGATCGTCCACGACGCGTCGATCGCGGGCAGCGTCGCCTGGTCCACGATCGTCGCGTCGTTCATGAGCCAGACATAGTTCACGCCGTCGTTGCGGCGGAAAAGGATGTCGTTCATCCCGTCGCCGTCGAAGTCGCCCACCATCGCCATCGCCCACTCCGGGCCGACGAAGGGCAGCGCCGCCTGGCTCGCGATGGCCTTGCCGTTCATTCGCCACAGGTAGTTGGCGCCGTCGGAGGCGCGGCGGAAGACGAGGTCGGCCTTGCCGTCGCGGTCGAGGTCGGCCGCGGCCACGATGGCCCATTCCGCGCCCGGGTTGGGCAGCGCGCCCTGGTCCGCGAGCGGCAGCGTCGAGCCGCCGCCGAAGATGCCGTTGTTTTCACCCGTGATCCACACGTAGGGATTACCCGCCGTGTCGCGCCAGACGAGGTCGGCGCGGCCGTCGCCGTTGAGATCGCCCGTGGCCGCGAGCGACCAGGTGCCGGGGGAAAGATTGCCCATGGCGAGCGCGCGGCCGATCGCGGTCCCGTACATCTCCCACACGGCGATCGAGCCGTCGGCGTTGCGCCAGAGGATGTCGGCCCGGCCGTCGCCCGTGAAGTCGTTCACGGCGAGCACGCTCCAGGACGCGGCCGCCGCGGGCAGGTAGCCGTGCGCGTGCACCGCCGGGCCGTCCATGAACCACGCGTAGTTGGAGCCGTCCGCGTGGCGCCACAGGATGTCGGCGGTGCCATCGCCATCGAAATCTCCCGTGCCGGAAAGAGTCCAGCCGCCGCTCGCCACGCCGACCGTGTTCCCGAAGCTCGACTTGCCGCTCATGCCCCAGAGATAGGCCGCGTTCGTCGAAGGCTGGTGCCACAGGACGTCACTCCTCAGGTCGGCCCCGAGATCCACGCGCGGCTGCTGGGCGTCGGTGCCCACCTTCGCCACGAAGGGATGGATCCCCGGCGCGGAAAGGACCGGTCCCGGGAAGGGGCGGAAGCCCTGGAATGGCGCGCCATTGCCGAGCTGGCCCTGGGATCCGAAGCCCCACGCGTACACGAGGCCGTAGGTCGTGACGGCGTACGCCGCCTGCTCGCAGTTGACGCAGTTGGTGCGCGTCCCGACGATGGAGGCGATGCCTGCGAGCCCGATGTCCACGGGGAAGAGGCGCTGCGTCGTCGTTCCGTCACCCACGGCGCCGTAGTTGTTGTTGCCCCAGCCCAGCACCCTGCCCGTCTCGGTGAGCGCCAGGGCCGACGAGAAGCCCGTCGCCGCGACCGAGCGGATTCCCGAGAGCAGGCCGGCGCCGTTCACGCCGAGGACGGGCACGGGGCTCGAGAAGGTCCCGCCCGTCACGCCATTTCCCAGTTGCCCGCTCGCGTTCACACCCCAGCCGACGACGGAACCGTCCGCGCGGCGGGCGAGCGCGTAGCTCCTGCCCGCGGCCACCTGCGTCACGTTGGCGAGCGCGCCGGCACCGCCGATGTTCACCACGACGACCGGCGCATTGCGCTGCGTCGTCGTCCCGTCGCCCAGGGCCCCGCTGGAATTGCTTCCCCACGCGACCACCGAGCCGTCGGCGCGAACGGCATACGACGAGATCGTCCCGGCGGCCACGTGAACGACGTTCGACAAGGTGCCGACGCCGCCCACGCCGACCACCTGCTGCGGCGTGGTGTAGGTGCCCCCCGCGACGTTCACGCCGACCTGCCCGCTGCCGTTGTTTCCCCACGCGTAAACCTGCCCGGTCGAGCACCGGAGCAGCACGTGCCCGTCTCCCGCGCTGATCTGCGCGATGGAGCACGTTCCGCCGAAGTAGCGGTCTACCGGGAAGTAGGTCGAATCGGTCGTGCCGCTCCCGAGCTGCCCGTAGAAGTTCCCTCCCCAGGCGTAGAAGAAGGAGCTGTTCCAGCCGATGGCGAAGCCATCGCCCGAGGAAACGCCGACCAGGTCCGCGACGAGTTGCCCGTAGCCCGTGAGGCCGGGCACGTACTCGGGAAACGAGTAGGTGCCCGTCGGCGATTGCCCCCACTGCACCGGCACCCCGTTGCTTTGCAGCGCCACCGCGAACCCGTGGCCCCCCGCGACCACGGGCTGGATCGCGGGCGCAACGGCGGGAAGTGCCGCGAGCGCGGCGGCAAGCGTGGCCATGCCCAAGGTATGCCTGCTTCTCATGTCGGTGCCTCCTCGATACGGGTGGATACGAACCGGCTTCAGCGCGATTCACGAACCGCCCACGCCGCCACGGCCAGCCAGGCGGCGATGAACGCCATGCCTCCCGCCGGCGCGAGCGCGCCCAGCGAGACCGCCGCGAACGCGAGCGAGTAGAGGGAGCCGCAGAAGGCCGCCACGCCCGCGAGCATGAGCGCGCCCGCGGCCGAGAGCAGCCGCGACGGGCCGGCCGCGTGAGCGAGCGTGCCCACGGCCACGAGTCCCAGCCCGTGCACGAGCTGGTAGAGCACCGCCGTCTGCACGAGGCGCGCGGCCTCGGGATGCGGGGCCGCCTTCGCCGCGTGCGCGCCCACCGCGCCGAGCGCCACGCCCGCGGCGAGGATCACGGCGCCGGCCGCGATGAAGAAGCGCGCAGCGCTCACTTCGGGGCGACGACCGACCAGGTCGGCCCGACGGAAGGCAGCGTGCCCTGGTCGACGATCGTCGCGTCGTTCATGAGCCAAATGTAGTTCACGCCATCGCCGCGTCGGAAGAAGAGATCGTTGCGGCCGTCGCCGTTGAAGTCGCCCACGGTCGCGATCGACCACTCGGGGCCGACGAAAGGCAGCGCCGCCTGGCTCGCCAGCACCTTGCCGTTCATGCGCCACAGGTAGTTAGCGCCGTCCGACGGCCGGCGAAACACGATGTCGGCCTTGCCGTCGCCGTCCACGTCGGCCGCGGCCACGACCGTCCACTCGAGACCCGGGTTGGGCAGCGCGCCCTGATCCGTGAGGGCGAGGACGTTGCTGTTGAAGCCGCCGGTGCCCAGGATCCAGGCGTAGAAGCCGCCGGCCGTGTCGCGCCACAGGATGTCGGCGCGGCCGTCGCCGTTGAAGTCGCCCGTGGCGGCGAGCGACCAGGCGTCCACCGGCAGCGACCCCGCGGTCACCACCCGCGCCAGCGAGAGCCCGGCGACCTGCCAGATCACGATCGCGCCGTCGCTTGCTCGGCGCATGAGGATGTCCGCGCCGCCCTCGCCGGTGAAGTCGTTCACGGCGAGCACGCTCCACTCGGGCCCGGCCCACGGCAGGAAGCCCTGGCCGCGAACGTCGGCGCCATCCATGAACCACACATAGAACGAGCCGTCCGCGTGCCGCCACAGGAGATCCGCGGCACCGTCGAAGTCGAAATCGCCCGTGCCCGCGAGCGTCCAGCCGCCGCCCACGGCGCCGAGCGACTGCGGGAACGACGACCGGCCGTTCATGCCCCACAGGTAGAGGCTCCCCGTCGAGGGCTCCGTCCACAGGACGTCGGAGGCCAGATCGCCCGAGAGGTCCGAGCGCGGCTGCATCGCGTCCGTGCCCACCTTCGCGTAGAAGGGCAGCATCGGCGTGCTGGAGTTCACCAGGCCCGGGGAAGCCCGGTAGCCCGCGTAGGCCTGGCCGGTGCCGAGTTGCCCGGCGCCGTTGTAGCCCCACGAGTAGGCGAGCCCGTAGCTCGTGACGGCGAGCGCGTGCTGGTCGCAGTTGGCGCAATTGGTGTAGTTGGCGGCGATCACCGAGACGCCCCCAAGCCCCGTGTCGACGGGCGCGTTGCGGTCCGTGTTCGTTCCGTCGCCCACCATGCCGACCACGTTCTCGCCCCACCCGAGCAGGCGCCCCGCGTTCGTGATCGCGTACGACGAATAGACCCCTCCCGCGCCGATCGCGCGGATGCCCGAGAGCGCGCCGCCGCCGGCCGCCTGCACGACGACGGGGCTCGTGTAGACGCCGCCCGTGGTGCCGATGCCCAGTTGCCCGGTGCCGTTGGCGCCGAAGGACACGACCGTGCCGTCGGCACGCCGGACCAGCGCGAAGTTGAAGCCCGCCTTCACCTCCACGGCGTTCCCGAGCTGGCCCGCGCCGCCGACGTTCTTCACGACCACCGGCGCGGCGCTGCTCGTGGTCGACGCGTCTCCCAGTTGCCCGTCGCTGTTGAGGCCCCACGCGACGACCGTGCCGTCGGAACGCACCGCGTAGGATGCGAAGGCGCCGGCGGCGATCGCGACGACGGAGCCGAGCGTCCCGGCGCCGCCGACGCCGACGACCTTCGTGGGCGTGAGGACGGTGCCCCCCGAGACGCCAGTGCCTGCCTGGCCGCTGGAATTGGCCCCGAAAGCGTACACCGACCCGTCGGAGCACAGGACGAGGGAGTGCGAGAGGCCTGCCGCCAGCGCCGTGACGCTGCTCGAAGGGCAGGGGTCGCCGATCGACTTGGCGGTGGTCGTCGACGCCGTGCCGCCGTCCCCGAGTTGCCCGCTGCTGTTGACCCCCCAGGAATAGACGATCACGCCGTTGGACGTCAGGAAGTGGCCCGAGCCGGCCGCGACCATGTCCGCGAGCAAGGGGGCCGAGGTGTCGGTGCGGACCTGCACGGGAAACTGGCTGGATTGCCCCGTCCACGCGCCCCATTGCCAGACCGTCCGGTCGTTGCGGACGAGGACGCTGGATACGGCGGATGCCGCCACCTGCGGCGAGCCGGCAGCCGCCGGGGGAACGACACCAAGGAACACGAGGGTGGCCGCCGCCACCCCTGCCGCGCGAATCGACTTGCCGGCCATCGACGCCTCCCGATCCGTTGTTGTCGGAGACAAACCGGTTTGCGCCAAGAGGTGCCCGCGCCCTCTCGGGGGCGCGTTGCGCTGCGCAGTGTAACCGCTACGGTGACGGGCGGGAAGCCACCGCCCCGGCGCTCACTTCGGCGAGACGACCGACCAGGTCGGCCCGACCGAAGGCAGCGTGCCCTGGTCGATGATGGTGGCGTCGTTCATGAGCCAGACGTAGTTCACGCCGTCGCCGCGCCGGAAGAAGAGATCGTTGCGGCCGTCGCCATTGAAGTCGCCCACGGTCGCGATCGACCACTCCGGGCCGACGAAGGGCAGCGCCGCCTGGCTCGCCAGCGCCTTGCCGTTCATGCGCCACAGGTAGTTCGCGCCGTCCGAGGGCCGGCGAAACACGATGTCGGCCTTGCCGTCGCCGTCCACGTCGGCGGCGGCCGCGACCGTCCACTCGAGCCCCGGGTTGGGCAGCGCGCCCTGGTCCAGGAGCGAGAGATTGCCGGTCAACGAGTTGGGGGCGCCCGTGATCCACGCATAGAAGCCGCCCGCGGTGTCGCGCCAGAGCATGTCCGCCCTTCCGTCGCCGTTGAGGTCGCCGCTGGCCGCGAGCGACCAGGTGGCGGCGGACAGCGTGCCCGCATTGATCACGCGGGCGAGCGAAAGCCCCGCCATCTGCCAGATCACCATCGCGCCGTCGCTCGCCCGCCGCAGCAGGATGTCCGCGCTTCCCTCGCCCGTGAAATCGTTCACCGCGAGGATGGACCACGCCGGGTCGATGCCCGGCAGGAAGCCGTGGCCGCGGACGACGGGCCCTTCCATGAACCACGCGTACATCGACCCGTCGGCATGGCGCCAAAGGAGGTCCGCGAAGCCGTCGAAGTCGAGGTCGCCGCTGCCCGCGAGCGCCCAGCCGCCTCCCACCGCCCCCAGGGGCTGCGGGAAGACTCCCCGCCCGTCCATGGCCCACAGGTACAGCCCGCCGGTCGAAGGCTCCGTCCATATCACGTCCGAGCGCAGGTCGCCGGTGGCATCCGCACGAGGTTGCTGCGCGTCGGTGCCCACCTTGGCGAAGAAGGGCACGGCCGGGTCTTGCGAGTTCACGAGCCCCGGGATCGTGCGCGAACCGGAGAACGCATAGCCGACGCCGAGCTGGCCGTAGGTGTTGTCGCCCCAGGAAAAGGTGACGCCGTACCCTGTCACCGCGACGACGTGGTGGTTGCAATTCGTGCAGTTCGAGAAATTGGGGCCGACCACGGCCACGCCCTCCAGCCCCGTGTCGAAGGGGGTCGTGCGGTTGGCCGTCGACCCGTCGCCGACCACGCCCTCGGTGTTGCTTCCCCAGGCGAGCAGCCTGCCGGATTCGGTGATGGCGTAGCTCGTGGCGAAGCCGCCGGCCGCGATGGAACGCACCCCGGCCAGCGTTCCGCCGCCACCCACGCCCTGCACGGGCGTCGGGCTGGTGTAAGGGCCCGCCGTCGAGCCGACTCCCAGCTGGCCATACGCATTGTCGCCCCAGGCCACGACCGACCCGTCGCTGCGCCGCGCGACGGCATGCCTGAACGCCGCCGCGAGGTGCGTCACGTTCGCGAGCTGGCCGGCGCCCCCCACGTTCTTCACCGCCACGGGCGCGTTGCGCTGCGTCGTGGTGGCGTCTCCGAGCTGGCCGTCGCCGTTGAATCCCCACGCCACCACGGTACCGTCGCCGAGGAGCGCGTAGGAAGCCGCTCCTCCGGCGGCGATCGCCACGACGTTGCCGAGGGTGCCGGCCCCGCCCACGCCGACGACCGTCTGCGGCGTGAGCTGGGACGCGCCGGCGACGTTGATGCCCAGCTGGCCGGTGCCGTTGGACCCCCACGAACGGACCGTCCCCTCGCTGCAGAGCGCAAGCGAGTGCGTCGCCCCCGCTGCCACCGCGACCACGCTCCCCCCGCAGCCGCTCGACCGGAACCTCGGCCGCGACACGGAAGCCGTATCGCCCGTGCCGAGCTCGCCGTTGCCGTTGAACCCCCAGACATAGAGACTGCCTCCGGCGACGGCGACCGCGTGGCTGGTGCCGCCGGCGATCGACGTGACGTTGCGGAGCGGAGCGAGGTTGCCTTCGATGAGCAGCGGCGTCGGCAGGTAGGACACGTCGCCGGAACTGGTGCCGAAGACCCACGCGGTGCCGTCGTTGCGAACGACGTAGGTCGCGGCGCCGGTCCCGGCGGCCATCGGCAGCGCGGCCATCGCCGCCGTCGCCAGGCACGCCGACGCCGCGCATGCCAGGATTCGCGCCATTCGCCTTGTGGAACATCCCATCTTCACACCTCCCTTGTGCGCCCCGGGGAGCATCCATCGCCCCCTGGCCGGCGCCGTTACGCCGCCTTGTGCGGCTTGATCAGGAACGCCGCCAGCGCCGGCAGCAGGAAGATCGCGCCCAGCATGTTCAGGAAGAACATGAAGGCGAGGAGGATCCCCATGTCGGCCTGGAACTTGAGCGCCGACATCGCCCAGGTGCCCACGCCGATGGTCATCGTCACCGCCGTGAAGACCATGGCCGTGCCCCGCTCCTTGAGGGCCTCGAAGAAGGCGGTGGCGAGCGCCTTGCCCTCCTCCAGGTGCACCTCGATCCGGTCGTAGAGGTAGATGCCGTAATCGACGCCGACGCCCACGCCGAGCGCGATCACCGGGAGCGTGGAGACCTTGAGGCCGATGCCCAGCAGCGGCATGAGCGCCTCGCAGAGCACCGAGACGATCGCGAGCGGGATGAGGATGCAGAGCGTGGCCCGCAGGCTCTGGAAGGTGATCATGCACATCACCAGCAGCGCGCCGAAGATGGCGAAGTTCATCTCCCAGCGCGCGGAATCCACGGCCTCGTTGGTCGCGGCCATGACGCCCACGTTGCCGGTGGCGAGCTTGAACTGGAGGTTGGCGTTGTCGTGCTTCGCGGCGAAGTCCTTCACGTTGGCCACGAGGGAGGCGATCGTCTCGCCCTGCTGGTCGGTGGTGAAGACGAGCACCTGCATGGCGCTGCAGTCTGGGTTGAGGAGCCCCGTGGCCGTGTCGATCGGCGTCACCGACTGCGCCATCACCTGCGGGTCGCGCGGGAGCTGGCGCCACTTGAGGTTGCCCTCGTTGAAACCCGCGTTCACGCCGCGCGCGAGGCCCGGCAGCGAGATCACCGACTGCGTCCCGGGCGCGTTCTGCATGAACCAGTCGAACTTCTCGATCAGGGTCATGATCTCGTAGTTCGTGCACGCGCCCTGCACGCCCTTGGTCTGCGCGACCACGCCCAGCGTGTTGGTGCCCATCGCGAACTTCTCGACGATCTTCGCGTTGTCGAGGTTGTAGCGGGACTCGGGGCGCAGCTCCGGCACGCCGATGCCGTAGTCGCCCACCTTCAGGTCGTGCGCGCCGACGATCCCCACGGCGAGGACGACCGCGGCGGCGGCGACGATGGCGGTGGCGCGGCCGCGCTCCACGCTGCCCGAGGCCGCGTTCCAGACGCGCTCCACCCGGCTTTCCATGTAGGCGTCCTTGCTGGCCGCCTGCTTCGCGATGTGCAGGTGCGAGAGCAGGATCGGCAGCAGCATCTTGTTCGTGACGATCATCCACGCGACACCGAGCGATGCCGTGATGCCCAGCTCGCGCACGATGTCGATGGGGATCAGCATGATCACCGCGAAGCCCAGCACGTTGGTGAGCAGCGCGAAGGTGCCGGGGATGAAGAGGCGCGCGAAGGCGCGCTTGGCGGCCGTGAGGCTGTCGGTGCCGGCCACGACCTCGTGCTCCCAGGTCTTGGCCATCTGCACGGCGTGCGAGACGCCGATGGAGAAGA
Organism: Burkholderiales bacterium; assembly: GCA_019634955.1. Classification (GTDB taxonomy): domain Bacteria; phylum Pseudomonadota; class Gammaproteobacteria; order Burkholderiales; family Usitatibacteraceae; genus FEB-7. The sequence continues at coordinate 14,652 of JAHCAK010000025.1, read as the reverse complement.
TGAGGAAGGGCACGAGGATGGAAAGCGGGTCGATGCCGTAGCCGAGGATGGGGAGCGTCCCCAGCAGCCACAGCACCGGCATCATCGCCACCACGAGCGCGACCCCGGTGAGCTTCACGTCCTTCACGAACCAGAGCATGAGGCCGGCGGTGATCACGAAGGCCACGCCGAAGAAGGCGAGCACGCCGCGCGCGCCGTCGCGGATGTCGCCCACGGCCTTGGCGAACCCGATCACGTGCACGCTGTGCCTCGGGCCCTCGTACTTGGCGCGAAGCTCGTCCAGCTTCGCCGAGACCTCGAAGTAGTTGAGCCGCCTGTTCGTCTGCGGGTCGATCTCCAGGAGGCCCGCCGTCACCAGCGCGCCCGTGAAGTCGGTGGCCACCGTGCGGCCGATCTCGCTCGACTTCTGCACGTTGGCGCGGACCTGCTGCAGGTCCTCGTCGGTGCCCTGGAAGGTCGCGGGGATGACGTTGCCGCCCGAGAAGCCCTCCTCGATCACCTCGATGAAGCGCGTGTTGGGCGTGAAGAGCGACTTCACGCTCGGCCGGTCGACGCCGTTCAGCAGGAACACGTCGTCGGTGAGCGCCTTCAGCTTCGCCATGTACTCCTTGTTGAAGATGTCGCCGTCCTTCTGGACGATCGCGACGGCGATGCGGTTGGCGCCGCCGAACACCTTCTCGTAGTCGCGGTACACCTTCATGTACGGGTGCTCCAGCGGCACCATCTTGTTGAAGCCCGCGTCCACCGTCAGGCGCGAGGCCGAGGCCGCGAAGAGGACCGTCAGGATCGCGAAGACGACGAGCAGCGCCTTGCGGTTGCCGAAGACGAGGTTGGATACCGCCTGGATGAGCCTGTCGAGCATCGTCTTCGCGCTCCTAGCGCTTGGCGAGCGGGAGCGGCACCTCGCGCGCGCCGGTCTCGCCGATGAGGATCACCGCGCCGGGCGGCCCGAGGATCGCCCGCGCGAAGGCCTTGGTGCTGCCCGTGGCGAGCGGCACGAAGGATTCGCCGTGGTCGCGGGAGACGAGCACCGTGCCCCCGTTGCCGGCGAGGACCAGCGCCCCGTCGGGCAGCTTCGCGCCGCCCATGAGGGTGGCGGTCGAGGCGTTGTCCACGGCCTTCCAGCTGGCCCCGCCGTCGGTCGAGCGGAAGATCCGCCCGCGCAGCCCGAAAGCGACGACCGCGCCGTTGTCGGCGACGACGCCGCCGAAGAGCGAGCCCTTGTACGGCGAGGGCACGGCCGTCCAGGTCTTGCCCGCGTCCTTCGACGAGAGGATCGTGCCCGCCTCGCCGAGGATGAGGAGCCGCCCCTCGGGAAGGCGGATGAGGGCGTTGAGGTGCTTGTCGTCCGCGATGACCTTGCGGTCGTTCCAGGTCTTGCCGCCGTCGGCCGTCTCGTAGAACGCGCCGTAGGCGCCGATGGCGTAGCCGGTGTTCCCGTCCACGAAGAGCACGTCCAGGAGCGGCCGCTGCTCCGCGGCGGCCTCGAACTGCCGCGTCCAGGTCTCGCCGCCGTCGGCCGTGGCGAGGATCACGGAATCGTGGCCCACCGCCCAGCCGCGCTTCGCGTCGAGGAACTCGACCGCCGTGAGGAGCGGCGCCGGGGGCGACTTGGCGCGCCGCCAGGTCTTGCCGTTGTCGTCCGAGAGCACGATGTAGCCGCGGTCGCCCACCGCCACGACGCGGCTGCCGCGGTGGGTGGCGTCGATGAGCAGCAGGCGCTCCATCGTGACCTTCGGCAGCGGCCCCGACTCGGGCAGGATCTCCGCGCGAGCGGCTGCCGTGCCGAGCGCGAGGGCTGCCGCGGCGGCGAGCCCGGCAACGGCGGTGGTTCTCATGGCGGCTCTCCAATGAAAAGGGGGCAGTCCCCCGCGCGATGCCCGCGCGGCGATACTGCCCCCGGCCGGCCGGTGGCCGGGTCGGGCACTAGCGCGTCCCGAGGCTGCGCAGCGCGTTCGGGCTGTAGTCGGCCCCGGAGCGCTTGACCGGCGCGTAGATCGTGGTCTCCTCGTTCCTCAGCCCCATGGCGATGTAGCGGCCGGACTGCAGGTCGTGGTGCACCTCGATCGTGCCGAAGAACATCGGGACGTTGTACCAGTTCTCGTTGTGCTGCTCCGAGAAGCGCCAGAGCTCGCCGCGCCCGTCGTACTTGTCGGTGGCCACGATCGCCCAGCTGTCCTCGTCGATGTAGAAGTTGCGCTTGGCGTAGATGTGGCTCGTGCCCGGCTTGAGCGTGGCCTCGACCACCCAGACGCGGTGCAGCTCGTAACGGGCGAGATCCTGGTTGAGGTGCCCGGGCTTGAGCACGTCCGCGTACTTGAGGTTGGGGGCCGTCATGCGGTAGGAGTTGTACGGGATGTACATCTCCTTCTTGCCCACCAGCCGCCAGTTGTAGCGGTCGGTCGCGCCGTTGAACATGCCGAAGTCGTCGTTGGTGCGCAGGCCGTCGGCCGCCGTCCCGGGGTTGTCGTAGGCGACGTTCGGGGCGAGGCGCACGCGGCGCTGGCCGGGGTTGTAGGTCCACGCCGAGCGCGGCTCCTTCGCCTGGTCGACCGTCTCGTGCACGAGCAGGATCTGGCCCGCCAGGCGCGCCGGGGCGGTCGTGACCTGCAGGTAGTTGAGGATCTTGTTGTTCTCGCGCTGCGCCACGGGCTTGGAGCAGTTGCCGTACTGGAAGTCGTACTCGTACTCGAACTTCACGATGGCGTAGTCGCCGGTGCGCGTGACGGCCGCCTGCGCCCAGTGCTGGGCGAAGGTGTCGCCGCGGTAGCGCAGCATCGAATTCCAGATGGCCTCGTAGCCGTCCTTGGGAACCGGGAACGGGATGCCGCCCGTGCAGCCCGTGACACCGTTGCCGCCCGCGGCGAGCTTCGCCTTGGGCGCGCACTCCTTCGTCTCGTTGTAGTGGCACTGCGGGAAGGCGGCCGTGCGGCGCGTCGGATACACGATCATCTTGTAGTCCGGGTACTTCTTCAGCATCGCCACCTGGCCGGGCGAGAGCTTGTCCTTGTGCTGGTCGGCGTTCGCGGCCGTGATCGTGAAGAGCGGCTTGTCGTTGGGGAACGGGTCCGGGTACTGGCCGCCGGCCTTGTAGCCCGGCACGGGCCGGGTGATGCCGCCGTCCCAGGCGGGGATGGTGCCCGCGGCGTTGCCGGCCTTCTCGGCGCCCACCGGGGTGAGCGTGGTGCCGAGCTTGGCGACGTCCGCCGCGGACATCTCGGCGGCGGCGGGAACGGCGAAGGCTGCGCCGACGGCGACGAGCGCCGCGGCCTTCTTCGTGATGGCGAACATGCTGGGTCTCCTCCGGTTGTCTGTCTTGTGCGTGCCGCCAGGGGCGCCTGGCGGCGCCCCCGGTGCGGGAATCAGAACGAGTAGCTCACGCTGACCGAGTAGAAGTCGCGGTCCTTGAGCGGGTTGGCGCTGCCGCACCAGCTGGCGCTCTGGCCCGGGGTCACCACGCTGCCCGTCGGCGGCACGTCGGTGCCGCAGTAGGTGCGCCCGCCCATGTAGCCGGTGTACTGGATGTCCACCAGCCACTGGCGCTGGTAGTCCCAGCTCGCGCCGACGGAGAGCGACTTCACGCCTTCGTTGAAGCTGGGGCCCACGCCCTTCACGTCGTGCGCCCACGCCATGCGCGGGGCGATGTTGCCGCCGAAGAGCGCGTTGGTGTACTCGAGCCGGCCGACCAGGCGGTAGCCCCACGACACGCTCGTGAGGAACCCGTCGGGCTGCGTCGAGAAAGCGCTCGAGAGCACGGAGCCGAAGGCGGTCACCGGCAGGTGGTTGGCCGGGCCGTTGAACTTCACGTCCGTGGGCAGGCTGTGGAAGTAGGTCACGCCCGCCTCGCCGAGGAGCACCAGCTGCTCGGCGCCCAAGGTGTTGGGAACGCTCTTGGTGCCGGTGAGCTGGAACTGGCTCGCCTTGAGGCGCCGGTAGCCCTGCAGGTAGGAGCCGTCCGGGACCAGCGCCGCGGACGTGGCCCCCGTGGGCGCGCCCGGGATCTGCGTGAAGCCCGTGATCGTGTTGGGCAGGCCGAGGGCGGCCAGCAGCAGCTCCGGCGTCGAGTACTGGACCGGGAGATTGGAGCGGTAGGAGTACTCGCCCTGCAGCGCGATGCCCGCCGGGCCGGCCGTGTTGAAGCTCACGCCGAAGAGGCGGATGTCCTCCGGGAACTCCGCGAAATAGGTCGCGGTGCCCGTGTGGCAGAGCGAGCGCAGCGCCGCCTGGCCGCAGATCGGGGCGATGAGCGGCCCGCCGGTGAGGATGGAGGTGGCCGTGCCCTTGATGCCCGAGAAGAGCGGGATCCGGCTGTGGTAGTTCATGTAGTACACGCCGAATTCCGTGTTGTTGAGGTCCGGCGCGAGGTAGCGCAAGGCGAGGCCGTACTGCCCGTTGTCGCTGGGGTCGCGGTCGGGGGAGCGCGGGGCCCACACGGAGGCGGCCGGGTCGAACGGGCCGTAGAGGGCGCTGGCCGCGGTGCCGAGCGTCGGGACGACCGGCGGCACGGGGTTGGACGGCGGCTTGTTCTGGTCGTTGCGGCGGCCGAACGACAGGATCACGCGGGTGGCGTCGTCGGAGGCGAAGTCGTTGTTGGAGAAGTAGGTGCCGCGCGGGTCGATGCGGATCTTGTCGTGGTTCGTGAGGTAGAAGCCCTCGAGGCTCGCGTTCTGCGTGAGCTCCAGGTTCGCCCACAGGCCCGTGGTGGGCAGGAAGGCCTCCTTGATCTCCGAGCCCGGGATGCGCAGCTTGGAGAGGTCCACGGGGTTGATCACGTTGATGCCGTTGGGGATGAAGGTGCTCTCGCCCCAGCTGATCACCTGCCGGCCGGCGCGCAGGCGCAGGTTCTTGCCCATGGGCTCGAAGGCCGCGCTCACGAAGCCGTCCAGGCCCTGGACGTTCTTGCCGACGCGGTCCTTGGCCGTCGGGCCCAGCTTGTCGTTGTCGGCGTTCTCGAAGTCGTAGAACGCGAGGCCGCGCCCGAAGAAGCCGAAGTTGCCCCACTTGAGCTCGAGCTCCGTGGTCGCCTTGGCGATGCTCGCGAAGGCCTTGTTCTTGTTGTAGTTGAGGTTGCCGTCGTCCTCGTTCACCGAGCGGGCGGTGCCGCCGTTGGCGATGCCGACGAGCGAGCGGTCGCGGTCGCTCGCGCGCACCGAGATCCCGTAGGACAGGGTCGTGTCGAGGCTCCCCGTGAGCCCGTTGTCCAGCTTGAACTGGAAGGCGAGCGCGGGCCCGGCGCCGGCCAGCGCGAGCGCGAGGGCGAGGGGCTTCAGCAGGGGACGGAAGGCGGGTTTCATGGAGCGGTTCTCCTGAGCGATGTCGTTGTTTGTTCGCCCGCCTGTCGACGGGTGATCGGCGCCCGGCAATTGTCCTTCATTGCCGGGGGAAAAGACAATGCGGCGGTGCAGCGAATGGCCGGCGGGCGGCGGGGTACGGGAGGGGGCATTCGCCCCCTCCCGCGGCCCGTCACTCGCTCACCGTGCGGGTGCTGTACGCCGGGTCCGAGGTGATCGCGGACTCGGTGAACGGGAAGGCGATCCACTGCTTGGCCGAAAAGCGCTGCGTCTGGTCGGCGAAGTGCGGCGAGGCGGGGTTCGTCGAGTTCGAGTAGGTGAGGAAGCCCTGCGCGTTGGGGCCGGAGTCGGTGAACTGCACCGTCTGGATGTAGCTCGTGCCGGTGGTGATCACGTAGCCCACGTTGGGGACGAGCACGCTGCTCAGCTTGTTGTAGATGCCGAGGTAGTCGCCCTCGCCGCCGTGGACGGGAATCGGGGTCGCGCCGCGCAGCGTGAACTGCACGGTGCCCAGCGGGGCGTCGATCGCCAGCCCCGCGGCCCGGATCTTGTCCCCGGCCGCCTTGAGCGCGGCCACGAGCGCCGTGGCCACGGTCGCGTTGGAGACGGCGAAGCCGCGCGGCGTGTTGAGCGGGTCGAGGTAGTTGAAGGGCACGGCGTAGACGCTCGCGATGTTGCGCGCGGTGTTGAAGAACTCGCGGAAGAGGTGGGCGCCGCGGCTCGCGAGGTCGTACTTGCGGTCCCAGGCGGAGAGCGCGCCGCACTCGGCCTGCACGCCGGAGGCCGCCGGCAGCGCGCACAAGGCCGCCACGTCCGCCATGAAGAGGTCGGCCGTGAGGCTGCGGTTGGAGAGCGCGATCTGCTGGAGGTTGGCGAGCGAGAAGCGGTTGCCGGAGAGCCCGTCGGTGCCCGCGAGCCGCGCCTGGGCCTGGAGCACGCCGATCCGGGTGCGCATGTTCTGGATGTCCGGGACGACGCCCACCGTCGCCGGGATGTCCCAGCGGTAGGAGCTCACCGCGGGGTTGGCGAGCCAGTAGCTGTCGTTGGAATTCTGCGCGAAGTCGGTTCGCTCGATGTAGGGCATGCGCGCGCCCGGCAGCAGCCCCGCCTGGGGTGCCGCGTCGTCCACCTCCCACTCGCAGTCCGAGCGCGAGCCGTCGAGGACGGCCGGCCCCTTGAGCGAGAAGACCACGGCGAAGGTCACGTCCGGCGTGCACAGCGACTGGCGCTCGCGCGAGAGGTTGGGCGTCGTGCTGATGTCGCCGTAGAAGGCGTTCCCGTCCTTGTCGGCGGCCGTCGTGTTGACCCAGGGAATGCCCACGATGGACTGCAGGGCCTTCTTGATCTCGGCCGTGCTCGCGGCCTTGTTGATCGCGAGCCACTGGTCGCCGATGCGCCAGTTGTCCATGTTGGTCTCGCGGATGGCGAAGGCGTACTGGCTCGTCCACGGGATCGGCAGCGCCGTGCTCGTCGTGAGGGGGCCGAAGTGGGAGAGGTAGAACGTGTTCGACTTCGGCGAGAGCGTCCCGTCGGCGTTCCTCACCTGCACCGTGACCGTCTTGGTGGTCATGTCGCGGACCTGGCCGTCGTAGACGTACTTCGTGGGGTTGGCCGGGTCGAGCTTCAGGCGATAGATGGTGAAGTGCCACGCCACGTCGTTGGTGTGGCTCCAGGCGACGTCCTTGTTGAAGCCGATGTTCACGAGCGGGAAGCCGGAGAGCGAGCCGCCCATCACGTCGATCTCGTTGGGGATGGTGATGTGGAACTGGTAGAAGCGCAGCGTCCCCGACCACGGGAAGTGCGGGTTGCCGAGAAGCAGCCCCTTGCCGTTGTCGGTGGCATCCCGACCGAGGGCGAGCGCGTTGCTGCCGATGTTGTAGCGCCACTCGGGCCAGAAGTCCTGGTCGAAGCCGGGGATGCCGGCGTCCGACTTCGGGCCCAGCTTCTGCGCGGCGCCCGCCCCGGCGGCCGTCGGCGGCTTGGCCGCCACCATGCCCTCCATGAAGTTGTTGGTGGAGGCCTCCAGCAGGTAGCGGCGCACCAGCCGCATCATGTCCACGTCGTCGATGGGGCGCACCCACGCCGCGTCCTTGCAGGGCGCCGGCAGGTTCGCGACGCCCGTGTCGCGCAGGTAGCGGTTGTAGCCGGCCACCCAGCCGCGGAAGGCGGCGCGCATGTCGGCGCTCATCGAATTGAGCCCCGCCGTGAGGGGCGCGGCGTCGCCGTTCATGAGCGCGTAGTAGAAGTCCGAAACGAGGTTGTTGCGGCCGTACGGGGTGGTGCCCGATTCCCCGAAATGGCGCGAGCGCTCGCCCCGGACGGTCACGAACTCGTCGGCGATCATGCAGAAGTTGTCCTGCGCGAAGGCGTAGCCCACGCCGTAGCCGAGGCTCCCGTAGTTGGCGGCCTTGATGTGGGGCACGCCGAAGCTGGTGCGGCGGATCTCGGCGCTGTAGGTCTGGGCGAGGGCGGGGCCGGCGTGGATCGCGGCCATCCCCAGGGCGGCGAGGACCGCAGCCCGGGCGAAGCGGGTTTTCATGGACTTCCTCCTGTCGGTTCTTGTGGTTTCCCCGGCGATGCATCGCCGCCGGGGCGTGTGGCGAACTATACCCCCCCGCCCGCGCACGGGCGGGAGGCCCCGCTCAATTCACCGCCTCGAACAGCCCCGCGGCCCCCATGCCGGTGCCGATGCACATGGTCACCATGCCGTAGCGGCCCTTCGTGCGCCGCAGGCCATGCGCCATCGTCGCCGCGCGGATGGCGCCGGTGGCGCCCAGCGGGTGGCCGAGCGCGATGGCGCCGCCCTGCGGGTTCACCTTCGCGGGGTCGAGCCCGAGGTCCTTCACGACGGCGAGCGCCTGCGCCGCGAAGGCCTCGTTCAGCTCGATCCAGCCCAAGTCGGCCGCCTTCACGCCGGCCATCGCCAGCACCTTCGGGATCGCCTTGATGGGGCCGATGCCCATGATCTCCGGCGGCACGCCCGCCACGGCGAAGCCCACGAAGCGCGCCAGCGGCCGCGCGCCGTAGCGCTTCATGGCGGCCTCGCTCATGAGCACCACGGCGCCGGCGCCGTCGGACATCTGCGAGCTGTTGCCGGCGGTGACCGACCCGCGGGCCGCGAAGGCCGGCCGGAGCTTGCCGAGGCTCTCCAGCGTGGAATCCGGCCGCGGCCCCTCGTCGTTCTCGGCGAGCCTCTTCCGGTGCACGACCTTGCCGGAAGCGAGGTCCGGCGCGGCCGAGACGATCTCGTAGGGCAGGATCTCGTCGCGGAAGTGGCCGGCGGCGATGGCGGCGGCGGCCTTGCGGTGGCTTTCCACGGCGAAGGCGTCCTGCTCCTCGCGCGACACCTTCCACTGCGCGGCGACCTTCTCGGCCGTGATGCCCATGCCGTAGGCGATGGCCACGTTCTCGTCCTTCGCGAACACGGCGCTGTTGAGTGCGACCTTGTTGCCCATCATCGGCACCATCGACATCGATTCCGTGCCGGCGGCGATGACCACCTCGTCGTCGCCGGTGCGGATGCGGTCGGCGGCGAGCGCGATGGCCTGCACGCCCGAGGAGCAGAAGCGGTTGATGGTCATGGCGGGCACGCTGTCGGGGAAGCCCGCGAGGAGCACCCCGATGCGCGCCACGTTCATGCCCTGCTCGCCCTCGGGCATGGCGCAGCCGACGATCACGTCGGCGACGTCCTTCGGGTCGAGGCCGGGCACCTTGGCGACCGCGCCCTTGAGCACGTGGGCGAGGAGGTCGTCGGGGCGCACCGCGCGGAACATCCCTCGCGGGGCCTTGCCGACGGGCGTGCGCACGGCGGCGACGATGTAGGCGTCCTGGATCTGGCGGGTCATGGCGTTCTCCTGTGCGGGATTCTCGGAAAGGGGTTCGGGAAGGAGGTCACCGGGCGACCCCGGCGACGTCCGCTATGCGGCGGGCGACGGCGTTCGCCAGGTCCTCGCCCGGGATGGAGTTGCCCAGCGTGAGCTGCCCGGCGCCGAGGTCGGCCACGATGGCGTAGTACGGCTCCTCGTTGATCGAGTACGAGAGCGCGGTCCGGATGGCGCGGACCTGGTCGGCGCGCAGGCGCGAGTGCCGGTTGCCCATGAGCGTGCGGCGCTCGACCGAGAGTTCGCCCGCCTTCGCCGTCACGGCGAGGCGGCCGACCAGCATCCCGACGGCCGAGAGGTCGAGGGCCGCGCCGATCGCGACCAGCGCGACGCCCCAGAAAGCGCTGCCGTCGTGGAACACGAGGATGCCCACGAGGGCGAGGACGGCGCCCAGGATCACGAGCACGATGGCGAGGCCCAGCCGGCGGCGGGTCCTGTAGCGGATCGAGAGCGTGGCGCCCGTGTCCTCGACTTCCGCGAGCGAATCCGGCAGCGCGAGCCGCGCGGGAGACCTCGTGCCGAAAGGGTCGGCCGGTCGGTCGAAGGCCGGAGACGGCCGGGCGGCCTTCGCCTGCGCGGGCCGCGGCCCGCGGCGCCCCTCCTTGAATGCCTTCCAGGAGGCCGCGGCGGCCCCCCACACGAGGAGCACGCCCACGAGCGGGAAGAGCAGGACGAGCAGCCCCAGCCACTCGCCGTTCGCGACGATGTCGCGCAGAGCGAGGATGGCGATGGGCCAGGAGAGCGCGTTCCAGAAGAAGGCGAAGATCCAGAGGAAGCGGCCCGAGGCCTGCCCGCCCTTGCCCGCCGTGCCGAGCGCGCGGTCGAGCGCCTTCTGCGTCCTCTCGCCCCCCGTGCCCGTTCCCTTGCCGCGAAGCACGTTCACCATCACGACGAGCGCGCCCACGCCGACGCCGCCGAAAGCCAGCGCGAAGGGCGTGAGGAAGAGGAGCTGCGCCCAGCGGATGCCGCGGTCGTACACCGCCTCGGCGGGGTTCTCCGGGTTCACCCACACGGTGACGGGCCGGCCGGCCTCGCGCGCCGCCGTGAGCTGCGAGCTCACCTCCTGGTGCCAGCTGTCGAAGTTGTCGGAGCCGCCCATGGCCGAGATGCCCAGCTGCGAGCCCGAGTAGGACCGGCCCTCCCAGGCGTAGCGGAAGCTCCCGTCGGCCCGGTAGGTGTCGCCGCCGTCGTCGCTGCTCGAGGTGTGAAGCGACGCCGTCTCCACCGTCGCCGGCACCGGCACCCAGCTCCGTGCCTTCCACGAGGCGTGCACCGTCGAGCCGATGGCCCACGAGGCGAACACGCCCACGCCGCCGAACGGGACGGCGAAGAGGAGGCAGGCGAGGACGGTGCCGGTCTTGCCCACGCGGGACTCAGTTGCGAAGCGGCTTGCCGGTCTTGAGCATGTGCTCGATGCGGTCCTGCGTCTTCGCGGTCTTCGCGAGTTCCAGGAAGTGATGCCGCTCGAGGTCGAGGAGCCACTGCTCGTCCACGAGGCTGCCGGGCTCGACCTCGCCGCCGCACACCACCGTGGCGATTCGCGAGCCGATCTCGTAGTCGTGATCCGAGATGAAGCCGCCCTCCTTCATGTTCACCAGCATCATCTTGAGCGTGGCGATGCCGGTGGAGCCGGCCACGGGGATGCGCGTGGGCGCGAGCGGCGGGCGGTGGCCCGATTCCACCATGGCGCGCGCCTGCTGCCTGGCCACGTGCAGGAGCTCGGCGGGGTGGAACACCACCACGTCCGCGGGACGCAGGTAGCCCAGCTCGCGCGCGTGCTCCGCGCTCTTCGAGACGTCGGCCATCGCCACCTGCCGGAAGAGCCGGCCCAGCTCGGGGAAGGCATCGCCCCCCTTGGCCCAGGCGTTGGCGCGCTGCGCGATCTCCTTGAGCCCCCCGCCCGCCGGCAGCAGCCCCACGCCGACCTCCACGAGGCCGATGTAGCTCTCCAGCGCCGCGACCACGCGTTGCGAATGCATCACGAACTCGCAGCCGCCGCCCAGCGCCATGCCCTCGACGGCGGCGACCGTCGGCACCAGGCTGTACTTGAGCCGCTGCGAGGTCTTCTGGAAGAGCGCGACCATCGCCTCGAATTCGTCGAACTTCCCGGCCTTGAGGGACTCCAGCGCCGCCTTGAGGTTGGCGCCCACGGCGAAGGGCGCCTCGTGCCAGATGACGAGGGCGTCGTGGTTCGCCTCGGCCTCGTCGAGCGCGCGGTTGAGCCCCGCGAGCACCTCCGAGCCGAGCGAGTGCATCTTGCTCTTGATCGAGACGATGGCGATGCCGTCGCCCTGGTGCCACAGGCGCACGCCCTCGTCCTCGAAGATCGTCGTGCCCCGGTCGGCCGGCTTCTCGCCCAGCACCAGTTCCGGGAAGAGCTGGCGCGCGTACACGGGCAGCGTCGAGCGCGAGTGCATCGTGTCGTCGGCGGCCGAGAATGAGCCCGCGGGGCCGTGCACGCCCTGCCGCCCGTCGGTCACCCACGCCGGCAGCGGCACCTTCGCCATCGCCTTGCCGGCGGCGATGTCCTCGGCGATCCAGCCGGCCACCTGCTGCCAGCCGGCCGCCTGCCACAGCTCGAACGGGCCCAGCTTCCAGCCGAAGCCCCAGCGGATGGCGAAATCGACGTCGCGCGCGCAGTGGGCGATCTCGGCCAGGTGCACCGCGCAGTAGTGGAAGAGGTCGCGGAAGATGGCCCAGAGGAACTGCGCCTGCGGGTGCTGCGAGGCGCGCAGCTTCGCGAACTGCGCGGCCGGCGACTTCTCCTTGAGGATCGCCTGCACCTCGTCGGCGATGGCGCCGGCGGACGGGCGGTAGTCCTGCTTCGCGAGGTCGAGGACGTGGATCTCCTTGCCCTTCTTCACGAAGATGCCGGCCTTCGTCTTCTGCCCGAGCGCGCCCTTCTCGATCAAGGCCGTGAGGAACGCGGGCGCCTTGTAGTAGGCGTGCCACGGGTCGGCCGGCAGCGTGTCGTGCATCGTCTTCACGACGTGGGCCATGGTGTCCAGGCCCACCACGTCGGCGGTGCGGAAGGTGGCGCTCTTGGCGCGCCCGATGGCCGGCCCCGTGAGCGCGTCCACCTCGTCGAAGCCCAGCTTGAAGGCGAGGGTGTGGTGCATCGTGGCGAGCATCGAGAACACGCCGACGCGGTTGGCCACGAAGTTGGGGGTGTCCCGCGCGCGCACCACGCCCTTGCCCAGCGTGGTGGTGAGGAAGCGCTCGAGCGCGTCGACGATGGCCGGGTCCGTCGTGGCCGTCGGGATGATCTCCACCAGGCGCATGTAGCGCGGCGGGTTGAAGAAGTGGATGCCGCAGAAGCGCGGGCGCACCGCCTCCGGCAGCACCTTCGAGAGCTCCGTGATCGACAGGCCCGAGGTGTTGGAGGCGAAGATCGCGCCCGGCGCGAGGTGCGGGGCCACCTTGTCGTAGAGGGCCTTCTTCCAGTCCATGCGCTCGCTGATGGCCTCGATCACGAGGTCGCATTCCGCGAGGAGAGCCAGGTGCTCGTCGTAGTTGGCGGCGGTGATGCGCTCGAGGACGGACTTCACGGCGAGCGGGCTGGGCTCGAGCTTGGCGAGCCCCTCGAGCGCCTTGTTCACGATGCCGTTCTTGTCGCGGCCCTCGGCGGCCAGGTCGAAGAGGACCGGCTGCACGCCGGCATTCGCGAGGTGGGCGGCGATCTGCGCGCCCATGACGCCGGCGCCGAGGACGGCGGCCTTGCGGACGAGGAATTTCGACACGGAGTTCTCCTGGAGCGGGCCCGCGCGCGGCGGGCGGGTTATCGAAGTCTGTTCAGGCCCATTGGGGGCCGCCCGGGATGGGGCGGGGCTTGCGGTCGGCGTCGATGGCGACGTAGGTGAGCTGCGCCTCGGTGACCTTCACGGCGTCGAGGCGCCCGTCGCGGCCACGCTGGGCGAAGACCTCGACGTCGACGGTGATGGAGGTGCGCCCGACCTTCACGACGCGCGCGTAGAAGCTCACGAGGTCGCCCACGAAGACGGGCTCCTTGAAGCTGAAGGAGTTGACGGCCACGGTGACCACGTTGCCCTGGGCGCGCTCGTAGGCGGGGACGCTGCCCGCGAGGTCGACCTGCGCCATCACCCAGCCGCCGAAGATGGTGCCGTGGGCGTTGGTGTCCGCCGGCATGGGGATGATGCGAAGGACGGGCTGCTCGCCGCGGGGGAGGTCGGGGGGCATGGGCAGGAATTCAAACGGGCGTTTGATTCTACTCCAGGCGCTCAGTCGCCGTGCCCCTTGTAGATCTCCGCCACCCGGTCGCGGTGCGCCTCGAGGATCTTCGCCCGCTTCGGCTTGAGCGTCGGCGTGAGGAGCCCGTTGTCCACCGTCCACTTCTCGCGCAGGATCGCCACGCGCCGCACCTGCGCGTAGCCGGGAAAGACCCGCATCTGGGCGGCGATGCGGCCGAGCACGAACTTCTCCGCCTTCTCGCGGCCCTCGCCGTGCGGGTCGGCCGGCAGGCCCTCGGCCGCCGCCACGCGGGCCCACTCCTCGTCGTCGAGCGCGACCAGCGCGCCCAGGTAGGGCTTGCCCTCGCCGATCACCAGCGCCTGCTCGAGGAGCGGGTCGAGCTGGATGGCGAGCTCCATGTCCACCGGTGGCACCTTCTCGCCGTTGGCCATGACGATGATCTCCTTGATGCGGCCGGTGATGTAAAGGAGCCCATCCTCGATCCGCGCCTGGTCGCCCGTGTCGAGCCACCCGTCGGCGCTCTTCACCTTCGCCGTGGCCTCGGGGTTCCCCCAGTACCCGAGCATCACGTTGGGCCCGCGCACGAGGAGCACGCCATTCTCGCCGAAGCCGATCTCGATGCCCGGCAGCACCGCGCCGATGGAGGCCGGGTCGTTCTTCTCCAGCCGGTTCACCGAGACCACAGGCGAGGCCTCCGTGAGGCCGTAGCCCTGGCAGATGGGCAGCCCCAGCCCGATGAAGGTGTGGGCGATCTGGGGGTTGAGCGCCGCCCCCCCGCTCACCGCGATGCGAAGCCTGCCGCCGAGGCGCGCGAGCAGCTTCGCCGCCACCAGCGGGCGCAGGACGGGCCAGAGCAGGAACGAGGGCTTCCACGGCCCGCGGCCCTGCCGCCACTCGAAGAGCGCCCAGCCGACGTGCCGCGCCATCTCGAAGAGGCGGCGCTTGGGGGCGCCCGCCTCCTGCAGCTGCGCCTGGATGGCGGCGTGCATGCGCTCGTAGATGCGCGGCACCGAGACCACGGCCGTGGGCCGCACGGTGCGGAAGTCCTCGGCGAGCTGCGGGATGGAGCGTGCGAATGCGACCTGGGAGCCGGAGACGATGGTGAGGTAGTAGCCCACCGTGCGCTCGAACATGTGCGAGAGCGGCAGGAACGACAGGAACAGGTCGTCCGTGAACACGTCGATGCCGCCCAGGCCCGAGAGCACGTTCTGCAGCATGTTCTGGTGCGAGAGCATCACGCCCTTGGGGCGGCCGGTGGTGCCCGAGGTGTA
>JAHCAK010000024.1 GCA_019634955.1 Burkholderiales bacterium | reverse complement strand
CATCTTCACGCAGGTGATCTTGTCCAGGCAGACCATCATGGCCTTGCCGCCGCCGGTGTCCACCACCTTCCAGCGCTGGTGGAAATGATCGACGAAATCCTGCGCCACCTTCTCAAGGCGCGTGGGTGAGGTCAGGATCGGATAATCGCGCGCCAGTTCCCGATAGAGCTTTTCTTCCTTCTCATCCGACCATGGGTCGCTGAGTGTGGCGATCTGTCGGGCCGCTTCGATGTGCTCGGTGATGCGTTCGCTCACGCTGGGATCGACGATCTTCAGCTTCTCGCCCCGGTTCTCATAGAACAACGGCAAGGTCGCGCCATCGGCCACGGCGCGCTGGAAATCGTAAATCGACACGTAGTCGCCGAACACCTCGCGCGTCAGCTGTTTCTCGCCAGCGTCGATCAGGGGCGTGCCGGTAAAACCCAGGAACTTGGCGCGTGGCAGGCCCTTGCGCATGTTCAGCGCAAGGCGGCCGTACTGGGTGCGGTGCGCTTCGTCGCTGATGACGATGATGTCGTCGCGTTCCGAATAGGCGTCCCTGACCATCTCGCGGTATTTCTGGATCAGGCCGAACACGTAGCGACGGTTCTGGTCCCGAAGCATCTTGCGCAACGCGTCGCCGCTGGAGGCCTGGTCCGTTTTGCTGTTGGCGCGCCCGGCATTGGTGTAGGTGGAGGCGATCTGGTCGTCGAGCTCCGTACGGTCGGTGATGACCACGAATGTGTAGCTGCCCGAGATCTTGCGGTGGATCTTCTCCGTCAAGAACACCATGGAATACGACTTGCCCGAGCCCTGCGTGTGCCAGAACACGCCCAGTTGCCCGGCGCGCACTTCGGCCTGAATTTCCGGATCGTCAGAAGTGAGGCGCTCGATCACCCGGTTGACGCCCAGATACTGGTGGTTGCGCGCCACGATCTTGTGCGTTGCCCCTTCGCTGGCATCGAACACCACGAAGTTTTCGACGATGTCCAGCAGCCGGGCCTTGTCCAGCATGCCCTTGAGCAGGATGGGTAGCAGGGGCTGGTCCTTGCCCGGTTCCGGGTCGTCCTCATCCAGCCGTTTCCACCGGTAGAAGTGTTCGCGGGTGCTGGTCAGCGACCCGTACTGCGCATCGTGGCCGTTGGAGATGACCACCAGCGCATTCCAATGGAACAGATGGGGAATGGTGTCGAGGTAGTCGCTGTAGTTTTTTTTGTAGGCGCTGTCGATGTGCACTTCGAAGCGCTTGAGCTCGATGAACACCAGGGGCAGGCCATTGACGTAGCCGATCACATCCGGGCGGCGCAGCCACAGTCGCCCGCGCACCCAGAGCTCGCGCACCGCTTGATAGCGATTGTTCTCAGGGTGGTCGAAGTCGATCAAGCGCAGGCGCTTGTCCACCAGCCGGCCGGCCGCATCCCGATACTTCACCGGCACGCCGTCGCGCAGCAGCTTGTACTTCTCCTCGTTCAGGGCAATCAGCGTCTTGGTGATGTCGTCCTGCAGCACCTGCGCCAGCGCCTGACTGTAGGCCTCTGCAGACAGGCCCGGGTTCAGGCGCTTGAGCGCGGCCAGCACCTCGCGGCCGAGCACCACCTCGGTGTCGTTGTTGCGGCCCAGAAGGCTGCCAGGCCCGAAGTCCTCGTCGTCCTGGGCAAACACGTTTTGCCAGCCTAGCTGCTTCTCCAGTAGTTCGGCTGCTGGCGCCTGGATCAACAGGTCTTCGGAATAGTCCTTCTTGGTCATCACCGCCGCCCCGTGCTCATTGCGCCACCTCGCGCCGATGCGAGAGATCCAGTCGGTTCCATTCGATGGCCCGCTTGCGCCAATGCGTCGCAATGGCCTGAGTGAAATCAGGTCGGACCAGTTTGGCGCGGGCTTCGCACCAGCCCGCGGATTCGCGGCGAACGACGATGCCTTCCATCGGCCCGTCCCGGAAGCGGCTGGACTCTGTCGCCACGAGCTGTTTCAGCTGGGGCAGAGTCGTTTGTCCGCGAAATACCTCCCGCACCGTCGCCAGTCCTGCTGTCTCCGCCAGCGCGTTGCGCCGCTGGGTACCCCAGAATTTTCCCGCATCGCGGTCGTAGACATCGAACACCAGGAACCAGTCGGGCAGTGCGCCGTAGTCCAGGGAATGGCGGGCCGCGCACCATTCGCCGAACACCATCAGGCTCGGCTGGAGCACGTCCAGCAGGGCGTCGCGATGCAGGGCGATCCAGGCCGGCAAGCGCGCGAACTGGCCGGCATGCGGTTCGGCTAGGTACTGGCCGCGGTTCTGGGCGAGCAGTTCGCCCTCGTCGGATACCGAGAAACCCAGATTGGCGCCATCGAGTTTCTCTTCCACCACGACATCGCTGGCCAACAGCGCCTTTGCTTCGGCCGCCGAGAGGACCTTGTCGTCCCGCGGCTCACCATCACCCAGCCAGGCCAGGTGCGGCGTATGGGGGAAACGGAAGAACGATGTCATGACGTCGCGCCTGGCAGCGCCGGCACCGGCTCGCCGGGAAACTTGTTGCGGTAGAACTGACACACGTCATCGGGGCACAGGAACTCGACCGCGACGCCTCTGGCCTGCAAGGCCGGCCACCAATTCAACCACTTGCTGTCCGCGGCCTGCCAGATCGGCGGCTTGTCCGCGTGCGCATGGGCAACGGCGGCAAACTTTCGATCAGGCGGATCGAACTGTGGCTCCAAGGCTGGATCGGGAAACTCGGCGAAGCAATCCGCCGCATGCTCGGTCAATGCCACCTGTTCGACCCGCGCCGGATTTCCCGTTTCCCGCAGCAGCCATTTCAGGAACACATCGCCGACGCCCTTCGGCGGATTGAGCGTGGTTTTCTGCTGGTACTCCCCGAGGATCCGGTAACCCTCATCGATCACCACGACGCCGGCCTCTTGCATGGCCTGCAATCGCCGAACGCAAGTCTCCACGCAGTCGTCCGAAACGTCGGCATGCTGCTGGTTGGCGACCAGCAAGACATTGGTGTCGATGACCGCCTTCATTTCGGATCGCTCTGGCGCGCCATCTCGCGCTTGCGCTGCATGGCGGCCAGCGTGCGGCCCGCGATGTCATCCATTTCGTTGCCGAAGAAGTGCTCTGGCCAGTTCTCGATTTCGCCGAACATGTTCAAGCGCAGCGGCTCCAGTTCGGTGGCCGCGCCGGCGCGACGGCAGAAATAGACCGCGACATTCTTTGCCTCGATGGCACCCTCGGCGACACGCCGTTGCAGGCGGTTGAGGAAATGCTCGGAGTGGCTTTCCACGATCAGCTGGACGTTGCGTTCCTTGCTGTCTTCGCGCGCCTGCGTGGCGGAAATGAACACATCTGCCAATTCGGCCTGTACCTGCGGGTGCAGATGGATTTCCGGCTGCTCCATCCACACGGTGGAGTTCGGCGGGCAGTAGAAGGCCTGCACAAGGGCCGGCAACACCTGGGAGACGCCAAAGCCGACGTCGGTGATCTTGACGTCCGGCGCCTTGGCGTGGGTCTTGATCAGCACCTCGTACTCCTTGCGGCCCTGCGCCACCGGCCGAACTGAAAAGTCGTGGATTACGCCCAGGTCCTTCAACCAGGCGGCGATGAAAGGCGCGAACTCCTGCTTCGCGCGTTTCGGGCCGCGATTGAGCATGCGGCCTTCGCTCTGCGCGGCCAGGATCGCGGCGATGGCGTTTTCGCCCATCTGCCCGACGCTGGACGGCGTGTCGCCCGACCACTGATAGATCCGCTGCGGGTGATTTCGCAGTGGGCCGAGATAGGAAATGCTGTCCAGCATGGCCTCGGTGGCCAGCGCGAAGTCGGAGAGAAACCCGGCGTTCTTAAAGCGCGCGATGCTGATGTCGGACAATCGGTAGAACTTCTCGGGCTCCTCCAGCGGCCATTTGCGGCCATCGGCCATCTTGAAGCCGTAATGCTGGGAGGACAGGGTGAACTTGCGCTTGTCGTCGCGACGCAATTGCACATCTAGCACATCGCTCGACCCAGAGCCCAGGGCATAGCGCAGCTGCTGCACCTCGGGTTGCGCGGCCTTGCCGGCGGCCAACGACACCGCCAGCTGCATGCGGTCGCCCTGGTAGCGTGCGTTCGGCTGGAGCGGATCGCGCACGTCGAGTGCCTTGGGCAGGTCCCAGCCGATCTCGAAATCCAGCGACTGGGTCAGGTCATGCCCGTGCAGGCAATCGGCGAACGTGCCGAGGTCAATCAAGGACGCAGTGTCGCCCAGATGCAGCGCACGCTTGCGGTCGGTCGAGCGCGCCGTTTGCTGCAAGGCCAACAGCAGATGCCCGAGGCTGCTCTTGCCCGCGCTGTTGGCACCGAAGATCACCGTCAGCGGCGCCAGGCGAATCGGGCCGGTGTCTTTCCATGCCTTGAAGTGCTTGATATGCAGGTGCGTCAGCATTGCAGGGGCACTCCCTCGGTGTGTTCTGCTTGGGGCAACGCGATGCCGGAAACATCGAGCTGCCCAGACATCAATTTGGGCAGCAGGAGGTCTCGGGTTTGGGCGAGTTTCGCATTCTGTTCCGTCAACTGCTGGACTTGCTCAAACACGGGCCGAACCAATCTTTCGAAGGTATCAGCCACATCTTCAGCAGGCTGAAGAACCGGAAGCGAATGCGCGTAGGCCCTATTCAGACCGGGTACGGCGGCATCGCTGCTGATGAAGTTCAAATGGTGCATCGCCAGAAAGAGCCGATAGGATGCCTGCGCTGGAGCGATGTAGTACACGGTATCAATCGGAAAACATGGCACGTGAGAAAAGTACAGGCTCCCAACATTGCCCTTACGGCCAACAACGATGCCGCCGCTGTCTACCAACGCTACGTTGTGCGTACCGACGATGCCACTCGATCCATAGACCGGCACATTGCCATCCTTACGCTCGGTGGATTTCAAGGCCTTGCCGTAGTTTAGCGGCGCGATGACACCCAGCAGCTTCTGCGCCCATCCCTCCGGCACCCCGTCCTTCACTTGCACCGACTCATGGCCAGGAAAGCGCAAGTGCACGAACCACTCGCGGTACAAGCGGCGGGCGGCGTCTTCGAGCAAGGCGATGCGGCGCTGGTTGGTGGCGATCAGGTCGTCGTAGGCCGACACGATTTCAACAATGCGGCGCTGCGTTCCTTCGTCGGGAACGCGGACCGACATTTGATGCAAGGTATTTAGATTGACGCCTGGCACTGCACCAGCAGCGTTCTGGCTGCCAAGTTCGAGCGTCATCAGCAGATACGCGACATAACGCGGCAAATTGCTCTTGAAATCCTCAACGTAAAGGGCGGTGTTCAACGGCCAATAGTCGCCCTCGATGTAGTGGACTTCACCAAGAGTTCCGTATCGACCAGTCACGACGCCAGGCCCCATGACCTTTGCGACGTTGTGAAACCCCGTGACGCCGGATGACGAAACGATGGGGATTTCGCCGGGAACGCGGTCAGACGCGGGGAGATCGTGGCCACGCTTTAGCCGAATCACATCCCCAAGATGGGCATCTCGCCAACTCATCCCAGCAACTCCTCGAAGTTGCGCGCGATCCGCCCCGCAAGTTCCACCGCCTTGTCGTTCAAATCGTCCAGTTCGTTGTGGATCTCGCGCAGCTTCTCGGCGAAGTCCTCCTCGTCTTCGGCCGCAGCCGCCGCCACGCCCACGTAGCGCCCTGGCGTCAGCGAGTAATCGTTGGCGGCGATCTCGTCCAGCGTCACGGCCTTGCACAGGCCCGGCACATCCTCGAAGAGGGCATGCGGAAAGCGGCTGTGCAGCCAGTGGACCTGGTGGATGAAATAGGCGGCCTGCTTCAGCGTATCGAGCAACGCGTCGCGTACCGTAGGCTCTTCGTTCTTCTTCCCATCGGCGGCCAGCAAGGCGCGCTTGGCGTCGCGGATCGCCCGGCCATTGAAGGCTTCGCTCTGGCGGGCGCGAAGCTGCTTTTCTGCCACATCGAGCAATCGAAGCCAGTGCTTGTGTCGCGCTTCCACCACCTTGCCCGCGGCCTTGAGCCGAGGCGCGAGCGCGTCGAGCGTGGCTCGCAGCGCCAACTGCCCGGCGTGACAGGTCAGGTCTGCGCTGGCGACCGCGGCACGGGCGTTGCTGCAGGCAGCGAGCAATTCGGCCAGCGTGTCAGCCGCTTGGGTGTCGCTTTTCGCCGCCGCGAGCTCAGCGCGAAATGCCTCCAGCTGGCGCTCGGAGACGCGGCCCGCAGGCGCGTCCTCTTCCGGTGGATTCGGTGGCCCATCGACCGCCATCGCGCGCACGCCACCATTCAACTCGTAGATGTTGGTGCGCTGGGCAAAGTCGGAGAGCAAGGCCGCCAATGACGCCACGGCCGCGTCGTCTGCGGCGACGCGTTCAGACAGTGCTGCAAGCAGTTCATCGACCTGCCGTTGGTAGCGGGCGACCAGTGCCACGAACTTCTCGGGTTGGCCGCGGTACAGCCAGACGATGGCGTTGAGATTGGCGTGCTGCTCGTCGGTGAAGATGTGCGAGCGCGCCGAGACCACGTGGTAGACGTTGCGGGCATCGATCATCAGCACCTGATCGCGCAGGTCCTCTGGCTTGCCCTTGTCGAAGAACCACAGCGTGCAGGGCAGGCTGCGGGTGTAGAAGAATTTGTTGCCGATGGCCATCATCACGTCGACGTGGCCGGTCTTGACCAGCTTTTCGCGGATGTCGCGGTCCTTGTTGCCGGCGTCCGAAGCGCTTGAAGCCATCACGAAGCCGGCGCGGCCGGTGTCGTTCAAGTAGGCGTAAAAGTACTGAATCCACAGACTGTTGGCATTGCTGATGGCGCCGGTCTTGGCGTTGGTGCCGGGCAGTCCGAAGGGCAGGCGCCCGCCGTCGCTGGCTTGGCCTTCCACCTTCTTGGTGTCCACGCCGTCGACATTGAACGGTGGGTTGGCCATGACGAAATCGCACTGCCCGACCAGATGGTCGATCTGGTCGTAGAACGTGTTGCCTTGGCGGATGTTGGAGGCGTCCAGCCCGTGCACCACCAGATTCATGCGCGCCAGCTTGGTGTTGGTGTCGCTCTTTTCCTGGCCGTGAAAAGTGACGGTGTCGTTGGCCTGCTGGTGGCGCACGTCTTCGATGAAGTGGCCGGTCTGCACGAACATGCCCGCCGAGCCGCAGGCCGGGTCCAGCACCAGGCCGTGGTCTGGCTCGATGATGTTGACGATCATGCGCACCAGCGACGGCGGCGTGAAAAACTCGCCGCCTTCCTGCGCGCCGCTCATGGCGAACTTGTTGAGAAAGTATTCGTAGATGCGCCCGAACACGTCACCGGTAGCGGCCTTGATGGCGGGGCGGTCGAAGATCTTGACCAACTCGGCCAGCAGATCCGTCTCGAAGGCAGGGTAGCCGCGCGGTAGCGCACCCTTGAGCACTTCGTATTCGGCCTCGATCACATCCATGGCGCGGTCGACCACCTCGCCCACGTTCGCGCCTTGCGGCAGGCTGGCAATGCGGTCGAAGCGCGCCGCCTCCGGCAGATAAATCGCGGCCTTGCCCTGAAAACCGAGCTTGATCAGCGTTTCACGCTGCGCTGCCGGCACCTGCGCAGGAATGTCGGCCTCGATTTCGGGCAGGTATGCCTTGAATCGGTTGTCGGCGTGGCGCAGAAAGATCAGGCCCAGTACCGGCATCGCATACTCGGCAGCGGTGAGCTTGGAGTTGGCGCGAAGCTGGTCGGCGGCTTCCCAGAGTTCAGTTTCGAGTTGCTGGATATTCATGCGTCGGATCTCGTGGGCGGCACGCCCGGCGCCGCCGTTTGCTGCTCGGCGTCATTCGCGCCACCGGCGCGCACCCAGTCATCCACCTCGGAGGCCTTGAACTTCCACAGCCGCCCGACGCGATGGGCGGGCAGGCCCTTGCGGTCGATCCAGCGGTAGATGGAATCGCGGGTGACGCCGAGATGCTCGGCGATCTGTTCCACGGACACCCAGGGTTCGGCCATCACGTGCTCCATCAGCGAGTAAGCCAGCGGCATAAAGTCGTAGTGAATCGTAGTGGACCGAGTTTATCAGGTGGCGCCGGCGGCGGCCATTGGAAGCTTGGCTTCGCCCTCGAACAGCGCGTTCATCGGGCTCCCAATCACCATCCCCAGGGAGCATCCCTTGACCGCAGTCTCGTTGACCCCGGCGCAGCGCGCCATCCTCGAACAGGCCGTGCGCCGCGCCGAAGGCCGGATCGACTGGTTCCCGCCGACCATCAACGGCGGCGCCCGCCTCAAGGTGCTCGCCGGCCTCGCCAAGCGCGGGCTGGCGAAGCCGGTGCGCAAGCAGTGGACGGTGACCGACGCGGGCAGGGCGGCGCTGGGCGACGACGGCGCGCCGGATGCGGCAGACCCGGCGATGGAAGCCGCCGTCGCCAGCGCCGAGGCGAGCTTCGCGGCGAACGCAGCGCCGCGCACACCACGCACCCGCGAGCACAGCAAGCAGGCGGAAGTCCTGCGGATGCTGCGCCGCCCCGAGGGCGCGACGATCCCCAGGCAGGTCACACCAGCGCAAGGTGAATTTCATTGGCGCAACAGGCAAAAAAATCCCAACCGATAAGGGTTGGGATTAGGGGTACTGGTGGAGGCGGCGGGAATCGAACCCGCGTCCAGATGCCATTCCACAAACAGTTCTACATGCGTAGCCGGTTGTTCAGCTCTCGCGGCTCACCCAGGAACCGGCTCCCGGGCTCTGCCGCCAGCCGCCTTGGATTTAGGTCCCCGCCAAGCGGCCCGGCGGGTTCCGATTCACTGTTTATGACTCCGCTGCCGGTGTTCTGGCCCCACCCAGTGAAAAACGGGTGCGGAGCTGGCCGGTATTAAGCGGCCAGGGCGTACGTTTCGTCGTTCGCAGTTAAGTTTGCGATTCCAGCGGTTTTACGAGGCGTTGGCGCTCGGCATGCCCTGCCTGCTTCACTGCACCTGTCGAAACCAGGTCGCCCCCGGAAACCGGGGTGTTGCACGCGTCATTCTACGCGCCCTCGTGAGATGGGGCCGCGCGGCGGAAAGTTCAACCGCCCGATAGCCCGGCCCAGCGCGCGATGCCTGCCGGGGAGTCCACCACCGCGTCGGCCCCCCAGCGCGAGGGCGCCGGCCCGTTGCCGAGGTAGCCGTAGCCGGCGGCGAGCACGGGCATGCCGGCCGCCCGCGCCGCCTGCACGTCGCGCTCGTCGTCGCCCACGTAGAGCACGGCCGAGGGCGCGAGCGAGAGCACGGAGGCCGCGTGCAGCAGCGGGTCGGGGAAGGGCTTGGCCCGCTCGCAGGTGTCGCCGCCCACGAGGACGGCGGTGCGCGCGCCGATGCCGAGCCCGTCGATCACGGAGCGCGCGAGGCGCTCGAACTTGTTGGTGACGACGCCCCAGGCGAGCCCGCGGTCGTCGAGGAGGTCCAGCAGCTCGTCCATCTCCGGGAAGAGCCGCGTGTCCACGCACAGGTTCTCGGCGTAGATGGCGAGGAACTCCTCGCGCATCGCCGCGAACTCGCCGTGCTCGGGAGTGACCCCGAAGGCCGCGCCGATCATGCCGCGCGCCCCGCGCGAGACGAATGGCCGCACGGCCGCGAGCGGCACCGGGGGCAGGCTCCGCGCCGCGCGCATGGCGTTCACGGTGCGCGCCATGTCCGGCGCCGTGTCGGCGAGCGTGCCGTCGAGGTCGAAGAGGACGGCGCGGAGCGCGGTCGCCACGGGCTCAGCCCTTCCGCGCCGCGAGGAAGTAGTTCACGCCCGCGTCGCCGCCGAGGGTGAAGGCCTTGGTGAGCGGGTTGTAGGCGAGCCCGGTGATGTCGCAAGGCGCGAGCCCGGCGGCGCGGCAGTGCGCGGCGAGCTCCGAGGGCGTCACGAACTTCGCGTACTCGTGGGTGCCGCGCGGCAGCAGCCGCAGCACGTACTCCGCGCCGACGATGGCGAGGAGGAAGGACTTCGGGTTGCGGTTGATGGTCGAGAAGACGGCGAGCCCGCCGGGCTTGAGCAGCCCCGCGCAGGCGCGCACGGTGCTCGCCGGGTCCGGCACGTGCTCGAGCATCTCCAGGCAGGTCACGAGGTCGTAGGCGCCGGGCTCGGCGGCCGCGGCGTCCTCGGCGGCGACGAGGCGGTAGTCCACGGCCGCGCCGCTCTCCAGGCGGTGCAGCATCGCCACCTTGAGCGACTTCTCCGCGAGGTCGATGCCGGTGACCTGCGCGCCGCGCGCGGCCAGCGCCTCGGCGAGGATGCCGCCGCCGCAGCCCACGTCGATGGCGCGCTTGCCGGCCAGCCCCCCCGCCAGCCGCTCGATGTGCGCAAGCCGCAGGGGGTTCATGCGGTGCAGGGGTCCGAACATCTCGCTTTCGGGGTCCCACCACTGGTGCGCCAGCGCGCCGAACTTGGCGAGCTCGGCGGCGTCGACGTTGGCGGCCGTGCGTTCCTGCGTGTCGGTGCTCATGAGGGGTTCCGGATGCGTTGCCGCCACCAGGCGGCCTTGGCCCGCAACTCGTCCTCGTCCACGCCGGCCAGGCGCCGGCCGGCGAGCCGCGCTTCACCCGCCACCCACACGTGGGTGACGTGCTCGCGGCCGGCGGCGTAGACGAGATCCGAGACGGGATCGAAACAAGGGAGGGTCTCGGGCGAGGAAAGTTCCACGGCGGCGAGGTCGGCGGACTTGCCCGGCTCGATCGAGCCGATGCGCGACTCGAGCCCGAGAGCGCGCGCGCCGTCGAGCGTGGCCAGGCGCAGGGCCTCGTGCGCGCCCACGGCTCGGGCATCCCCGCTCGCGCCCTTGGCGAGCAGCGCCGCCGTCCGCATCTCGCCCAGGATGTCCAGGCGGTTGTTGCTCGCGGCGCCGTCGGTGCCCAGGCCCACGTTCACGCCGCGGGCGAGGCAGGCGGCCACGGGGGCGATGCCGCTCGCGAGCTTCAGGTTGGAGGAGGGGCAGTGCGCGACGCTCGCGCCCTCGCGGGCGAGGAGCTCGATCTCCGCCTCCTCGAGGTGGACCGCGTGCACGGCGATGAGCCGGGGCCCGACGATGCCGAGGCGGCGCAGGCGTTCCAGCGGCCGCGTGCCGTGCGCCGCGAGGCCCTGCGCGATCTCGTCGGCGGTCTCGTGCACGTGGATGTGGACGGGCGCGTCGATCTCCTCCGCGAGCGTGGCGATGCGCGAGAGCGTCGCGTCGGCCACGGTGTACGGCGCGTGCGGGGCGAGGCAGAAGGAGAGCAGTTCCTCGCCGCGGTAGGCATCGCGCATGGCGAGGCCCTTGTGCAGGTACCCGGCCGCGTCCGGCGCCCAGGCGCTCGGGAACTCGACCGCGATCATGCCCAGCGCCGCGCGGATGCCGGCCCGCAGCGCGGCGCGAGCCGTGGCCTCCGGGAAAAAGTACATGTCGTTGAAGCAGGTGATGCCGCCGCGCAGCATTTCCGCCGCCGCGAGGAGGCTCCCGTCGTGCACGAACTCGTCGCCGACGTGCCGCGCCTCGGCGGGCCACACGTGGTCCTTGAGCCAGGCCATGAGCGGCAGGTCGTCGGCGATGCCGCGCAGCATCGCCATCGCCGCGTGCCCATGCAGGTTCACGAGCCCGGGGATGAGCAGGTGGCGGTCGAGGCGCACTTCCTCCCGCGCGATCCACGCGCCCGGCACATCGTCCGAGGGCAGCAGCGCCGCGATGCGGCCGTCGCGTACGGCCACGCTGTGACGCTCGAGGAGGACCCCGGCGGGTTCCACCGGGGCGACCCACGCGGCGTGGATGAGGGTGTCGGCTTCCTTCATGGCGCGGTCGGGGCAGGAACAAAAAACCCCGCCGAGGCGGGGTTTTCTGCCGGTCGTCGGGGGCTTACTTCTTGACGCCCTTGAACTCGATGTCCACGCGGCGGTTCTTCTGGCGGCCTTCCTTCGTCTTGTTGGTCGCCACGGGCTGCGACTCGCCCTTGCCGAGGGTGGTGATCTTCGAGGCCGGGATGCCCTTGGAGACCAGGTACTCCTTCACGGCCGCGGCGCGGCGCTCGGAGAGCTTCTGGTTGTAGGCATCGGTGCCAACGGAGTCGGTGTGGCCGGTGGCGATGACCATCTCGACGTCGACGCCGGCGAGCTTGGCGAGCGCGTCATCGATGTTCTTCTTGCCATCGGCGCGGACGACGGACTTGTCGAAGTCGAAGAGCGCGTCGGCCTGGATCACGACGGCCTGGCGCACGGAGGCCGGGGCGGGCTTCGCGGCGGCGGCCGGGGTGGCGGGCGTCGCCGGGGCGGCGGGCGCGGTCGGGGTGGCCGGGGCGGAAGGCTTCGGAGCCGGGGCGTCCTTCTTGGGCTGGCAGTCGGGGTGCGGGATGCCGGAGGTCAGCACGCACTGGCCTTGCGCGTCGCGGACGGGAACGCCCTGGGCGTCGGTCAGGACGTTGACGGTTTGGGCCAGCGCCGGGCCGGAGGCCAGGGCCATCGCGGCGATCGAGCCGGTCAGCAGCTTCGAAATCTTCATGTTAGGAACTCCCAAGAGTTTTGGTGATTTTGGAGGCCGGGCGATTCTTCAAGGCTCGCGCCTGAAACGACTAAGCCGATGATACACAACGGCCCCTCGGGTCGGCAACCGAGCGTCCGATCCGCGCAACAACGGGGCCGCGGGGTTGCGTTTCCGCCACACTCGCCGCCGCCGCGCGGCCGGTGGCGGCGAGCCCGCCGAGTGTGCTAGGATTTCACTTTCGCCGACCGGCAAATACTCCATTAAAACAAGCGGTTAGTCGCTAGCCCTCGGGGCATTGCGGCCGGCACGCTGCCCCGACCCTGCCCATGGAACCGTTCGCCAAGGAAACCCACCCGATCAGCCTCGAGCAGGAGATGCGCCGCTCGTACCTCGACTACGCGATGAGCGTGATCGTGGGGCGCGCGCTCCCGGACGCCCGGGACGGCCTCAAGCCCGTGCACCGCCGCGTCCTCTTCGCGATGCACGAGCTCTCCAACGACTGGAACAAGGCCTACAAGAAGTCGGCGCGCATCGTCGGCGACGTGATCGGCAAGTACCACCCCCACGGCGACACGGCCGTCTACGACACGATCGTGCGCATGGCGCAGGACTTCAGCCTGCGCTACCCCCTCATCGACGGGCAGGGCAACTTCGGCTCGGTGGACGGCGACAGCGCCGCCGCCATGCGCTACACCGAGATCCGCATGGCCAAGGTCGCCCACGAGATGCTGGCCGACCTCGAGAAGGAGACGGTCGACTTCGGGCCCAACTACGACGGCAGCGAGGAGGAGCCCCTCATCCTGCCGGCCCGATTCCCGAACCTGCTGGTGAACGGCTCCTCGGGCATCGCCGTGGGGATGGCCACCAACATCCCGCCCCACAACCTGGGCGAGGTGGTCGACGCCTGCATCGCCGTGCTCGGCAACCCCGACATCGACATCGAGGATCTCATCGCGATCGTCCCCGCGCCCGACTTCCCCACGCGCGGCATCATCTACGGCACGGCCGACGTGAAGGAGGGATACCGCACCGGCCGCGGCCGGGTGGTGATGCGCGCGCGCGCCCACGTCGAGGACATGGAAAGGGCCGGCAAGCAGGCCATCGTCGTCGACGAGCTGCCCTACCAGGTCGGCGGCGACCAGCTCCTCAAGCGCATCAGCGAGCTCGTGCACGAGAAGAAGGTCGAGGGCATCGCCGACCTCCGGAACGAGAGCGACAAGGGCGGCATGCGCCTGGTGATCGAGCTGAAGCGCGGCGAGGTCGCCGAGATCGTGCTGAACAACCTGTACAAGCTCACGCAGATGCAGGAGACGTTCGGCATGAACATGGTCGCCCTCGTGGACGGCCAGCCGCGGGTGCTGAACCTCAAGCAGTTCCTCGAGGTGTTCCTGCGCCACCGCCGCGAGGTGGTCACGCGCCGCACCGTCTTCGACCTGCGCAAGGCCCGCGAGCGCGGCCACGTGCTGGAGGGCCTGGCGGTCGCGCTCTCCAACGTGGACGAGGTGATCGCCATCATCAAGGCGGCGGCGACGCCCGCGGTGGCCAAGGGCGAGCTCATGGCGCGCACCTGGCGCTCGCCGCTGGTGGAGCAGATGCTCGCGCGCGCGATGTCCGACCAGTTCCGCCCCGAGAACCTGCCGCGCGACTTCGGGCTTTCCGCGCAGGGTTACCGCCTCTCGGACGTGCAGGCGCAGCGCATCCTCGAGATGCAGCTGCAGCGCCTGACGGGCCTCGAGCAGGACAAGATCCTCTCCGAGTACCGCGAGGTGATCGCCGCCATCGAGGACCTGCTGGACATCCTCGCGAAGCCCGAGCGCGTGACGCGCATCATTTCCGACGAGCTGCTCGAGATCAAGCGCGAGTTCGGGGACGCGCGACGCAGCGAGATCGTGGTGAACGGCATCGAGATGTCGATGGAGGACCTGATCGCCCCCGAGGACGTGGTGGTCACGCTCTCGCATGCCGGCTACATCAAGAGCCAGAAGCTCGACGAGTACCGCGCCCAGAAGCGCGGCGGGCGCGGCAAGCAGGCCACCACCACCAAGGAAGACGACTTCATCGAGAAGCTCTTCATCGCCAACACGCACGACTTCGTGCTGTGCTTCTCGAACAAGGGCAAGGTCTACTGGATCAAGGTCTACGAGGTGCCGCAGGGCAGCCGCGGCAGCCGCGGCAAGCCCATCGTGAACCTGCTGAAGATGGACGACGACGAGCGCATCAACGCGATCCTGCCGGTGCGCGAGTTCGTCGAGGACCGCTACGTCTTCTTCGCGACGCAGGAGGGCGTGGTCAAGAAGACGGCGCTCTCGGAGTTCTCCCGGCCGCGCGCCTCCGGGATCATCGCGGTCGACCTGGACGAGGGCGACCGCCTCATCGGCGTCGCGCTCACCGACGGCCACCACGACGTGATGCTCTTCTCCGACGAGGGCAAGGCGGTTCGCTTCGACGAGAACGACGTGCGGCCCATGGGCCGCGGCGCGCGCGGCGTGCGTGGCATGAACCTCGCCAAGGGCGGCAAGGTGATCGCCCTCCTCGTTGCCGAGGACGAGGCGCAGAGCGTGCTCACCGCCACCGAGAACGGCTTCGGCAAGCGCACGCCCATCAGCGAGTACACGCGCCACGGCCGGGGCACGCTGGGGATGATCGCCATCCAGACCTCGGCGCGCAACGGCAAGGTCGTGGCCGCGACCCTCGTGTCCGCCGACGACGAGATCATGCTCATCACCTCCGGCGGCGTGCTCATCCGCACGCGCGTGCGCGAGGTGCGCGAGATGGGCCGCTCCACGCAGGGCGTCACCCTCATCAACCTTGGCGAGGGCGAGAAGCTCTCGGGCCTGCAGACGGTGATGGACCGGGACGACGAAGAGGGCGGGAACGGCAACGGCAACGGTCACGGCGGCGCCGGCGAAGGGCCGGCGGCCTAGGGAGGCGACATGCACGTGTGGAATTTCGGGTCGGGGCCGGCGATGCTGGTGCCATCGGTGCTGGAACAGGCGAGGGCGGAGCTCGTCGACTGGCACGGCAAGGGCATGTCCGTGATGGAGATGAGCCACCGCGGCAAGGACTTCGTGGAGATCGCCGCGCGGGCGGAGGCGGATCTGCGCTCGCTCATGGGGATCCCGGGGAACTACAAGGTCCTCTTCCTGCAGGGCGGGGCCACCGCGCAGTTCGCGGCGGTTCCGATGAACCTGCTGCGCGGGCACGGCGAGGCCGACTTCGTGATCACCGGCGAGTGGACGCGCAAGGCCTTCGCGGAGGCCGCCAAGTACTGCCGGCCCAACGTCGCCGCGACGGCGGAGGACAGCGGCTTCACCCGCGTGCCGAAGCAGTCCGCGTGGAAGCTCTCGCCGAAGGCCGCCTACGTGCACGTGTGCACCAACGAGACGATCGGCGGGGTGGAGTACCACTGGACGCCGGACACGGGCGGCGTGCCGCTCGTCTCCGACATGTCCTCGCACATCCTGTCGCGGCCCGTGGACGTCTCGCGCTACGGCCTCATCTTCGCCGGTGCGCAGAAGAACATCGGCCCGGCGGGGCTCGTGATCGTGATCGTGCGCGAGGACCTCATCGGGAACGCGCTTCCCGGCACGCCGAACGTCCTGGACTACAAGCTGCAGGCCGACGCGGACTCGATGCTCAACACGCCGCCGACCTTCTCCGTGTACCTCGCGGGCCTCACCTTCCGCTGGCTGCTCGACAAGGGGGGCCTCGCGGCGATGGAGCGCGAGAACGTCGCCAAGGCCGAACTCCTGTACGGCTGCCTGGACTCGCTGGCCTTCTACGAGACCCCGGTGGCCAGGGAGGACCGCTCGCGCATGAACGTGCCGTTCCGCCTGAAGGACGCCTCGCTCGACGCGAAGTTCCTCGCCGAGGCCGAGGCGCGCGGGCTGTCGCAGTTGAAGGGCCACCGCAGCGTGGGCGGCATGCGCGCCTCCATCTACAACGCCATGCCGCGCGAGGGGGTCGAGGCCCTCGTCGACTTCCTGCGGGATTTCGCGCGCCGCCACGGCTAGCCGCGCCATGGTCGAGGACAGGCCGGGCGCCGCGGGCGCGATGCCTCTTCGCATCGCCACCTGGAACGCCATCTCCGCGAAGGCGTTGCGCCGGTTTCCGGCGGGCGCCTACGAGGTCGGGCACGCGCTGGCCGACCCCGACGCGATCCTGCTGCGCTCGCACGCGCTCGAGGCCTCCGCCGTCGCCGCGACCGTGAAGGCGGTCGCCCGCTCCGGCGCCGGCGTGAACAACATCCCCGTGGCGGAGATGAGCCGCCGCGGCATCCCCGTCTTCAACGCGCCCGGCGCCAACGCGAACGCGGTGAAGGAGCTGGTGATGGCCGCGATCCTGCTCGCGGCCAGGAACCTCGTGCCGGCCATCGACGCCGTGCGCGCGCTCGCCCCGGGGCCGGACTGGGAGAAGCGCGTGGAGGACGGCAAGAAGGCCTTCGCCGGCGTGGAAGTGCGCGGCAAGACGCTCGCGGTGGTCGGGCTGGGCGCCATCGGCGGGCTCGTGGCGGAGGCGGCGCACGCGCTGGGGCTTCGCGTCGTGGGCCACGACCCCAAGGCCACGCCCGAGACGCTCGCGCGGCTGCCCTCGCCGGTGCGCGTCCTCGCTTCCGTCGACGAGTGCTTCGCGGCGGCCGACTTCATCACGCTGCACGTGCCGCTGCTGGAATCCACCCGCCACCTCGCCGACGCGCGCCGGCTCGCGCTCTGCAGGCCGGGCGCCGTGCTCCTCAACTTCTCGCGCGCCGCCATCGTCGACGAGGAGGCGGTCGCGGCCGCGGTCGGCGACGGCAGGCTCAAGGCCTACGTCTGCGATTTCCCCAGCCCGCGCTTCGCGGGGCGACCCGGGATCGTGGCGCTGCCGCACCTGGGCGCCTCCACGGAGGAGGCGGAGGAGGCGAGCGCCGCGATGGTGATCGACCAGCTGCGCGACTTCCTCGAGGACGGCACGGTGCGCAACGCGGTCAACTTCCCGTCCGTGGAGATGCCGCGCGGCTCGCCCTTCCGCGTGGCCATCGCCAACGCGAACGTGCCCAACATGCTCGGGATGATTTCGTCTACGATGGCAGCGAGCGGTCTCAACATCCACAACATGGTCAACAAGTCCAAGGGGGAGGTGGCCTACACCCTCGTCGACCTCGACAGCGAGGCGTCCGGGGAGGTCCTCCGCAGCCTCTCCCGGATCGCGGGCGTGCTCTCCGTGCGCCGCGTGCCCCCGCCGCAGGAGCCCTCCCGGTGACGACCGAGCTGGACCGCCTGCGCGGCGAGATCGACCGCGTGAACGACCGCATCCTCGAGCTCCTCAACGAGCGCGCGCGCTACGCCCGCGCCATCGGCACGCTCAAGGTCGGGCAGGCCTACCGCCCGGAGCGCGAGGCCGAGGTGCTGCGCCGCATGAAGGAGAGGAATCCCGGCCCGCTCTCCGACGAGACGGTCGCCTTCCTCTTCCGCGAGATCATGTCGGCGTGCCTCGCGCTCGAGCGCCCCATCACCGTCGCCTACCTCGGGCCCCCGGGCACCTTCAGCGAAAGCGCGGCCATGAAGCACTTCGGGCTCGCCGCCGTGACGCGGCCGATGCCCTCGATCGACGAGGTGTACCGCGCCGTCGAGTCGGGCGCGGCGGACTTCGGCGTCGTGCCGGTGGAGAACTCGACCGAGGGCGCCGTGGGCCGCTCGCTCGACCTCATGCCGCAGACGCCGGCGAAGGTGTGCGGCGAGGTGCTGGTCCGCATCCACCACCACCTGATGTCCCGCGAGCCGGTCCCCGTGTCCGCGATCCGTCGCATCTACTCCCACAGCCAGTCGCTCGCGCAGTGCCACGAGTGGCTGAACGCGAACGTCCCCGAGGCCGAGCGCGTGGCGGTGGCGAGCAACGCGGAGGCCGCGCGCCGCGCCGCCGAGGAGCCGGGCAACGCCGCGGTGGCGGGCGACCGCGCCGCCGAGCACTACGGGCTCGCGATCCTCGCCTCCAACATCGAGGACGAGCCCAACAACACGACGCGCTTCCTCATCCTCGGCGACTACGAGCCGAAGCCCTCGGGGCACGACCGCACCTCCCTCGTGCTCTCGGCGAGGAACCGCGCGGGCGCCGTCTACGAGATGCTCACGCCGTTCGCCACGCGCGGCGTCTCGATGACCAAGTTCGAGTCGCGGCCTTCCAAGGTCGCGCTCTGGGAATACCTCTTCTTCGTCGACATCGAAGGCCACCGGGACGACGCCAACGTCGCCGCCGCGCTCGAGGAGGTGGGCGGCATCGCCGGCTACCTCAAGGTGCTCGGCTCCTACCCGATGGCCGTCCTCTAGCCGCGCCCGCAAGGCGCCCGCGCCGCAGGCCTCCCCGAAAATGCACCCGAAAGACCTCGCCCCGGCGCACGTCCGGGAAATCGCCCCCTACGTGCCGGGCAAGCCCATCGCCGAGACCGCCCGCGAGCTGGGCCTGCGCGAGGCCGACATCCTCAAGCTCGCCTCCAACGAGAACCCGCTGGGCTCCTCGCCGAAGGCGATCGCGGCGCTCCGGGGGGCGCTGGGCGACCTCGCCTGGTACCCCGACGGCAGCGGGCACGACCTGAAGGCCGCCATCTCGGCGAAGCTCGGCGTGCGCCCGGAGAACATCGTGCTCGGCAACGGCTCCAACGACGTGCTGGAGCTCGCGGCGCGCGCCTTCCTCACGCCGGCCGATTCCGCCGTCTTCTCGCGGCACGCCTTCATGGTCTACCCGCTCGTGGTGAAGGCGGTGGGCGCGCGCGGCATCGAGGTCCCGGCGAAGGACTACGGGCACGACCTCGAGGCGATGGCCGCCGCCATCCGCCCCGACACGAAGATCGTCTTCATCGCCAACCCCAACAACCCCACCGGCACCTTCCTGCCGTGGGACGCCGTCCGCGCGTTCGTCTCGCGCGTGCCGGCCACGGCGCTCGTCGTGCTGGACGAGGCCTACGGCGAGTACCTGCCCGACGAGCGGCGCTCGCCCACGGCGGGATGGCTCGGCGCCTTTCCCAACCTCGTCGTGTCGCGCACGCTCTCCAAGGCCTACGGGCTCGCCGGCCTGCGCGTGGGCTTCGGGCTCGCGCATCCCGAGGTGGCCGAGCTCATGAACCGCGTGCGCCAGCCCTTCAACGTGAACCACCTCGCCATGGTGGCGGCCTGCGCGGCGCTGGACGACGACGCCTTCATCGCCGAGAGCCGGCGCGTGAACGCCGAGGGGCTCGAGCAGCTCGGGCGCGGCTTCGCGAAGCTCGGCCTGGAATACATTCCCTCGGCCGGCAACTTCGTCGCCGTGCGCGTGGGCGACGCCGCGCGCGTCTACGGGGCGCTCCTGCGCGATGGCGTGATCGTCCGGCCCGTGGCCGGCTACGGCATGCCCGAACACCTGCGCGTGACGGTCGGCACCGCGGCTCAGAACGAGCGCTTCCTCGCGGCGCTCGCCCGCGCGCTGGGGCGCTGAGGGCCGTCGCGTGCGCCGCCTGAAGTCGGTGGCCGTCGTCGGCGTGGGCCTCATCGGGGGCTCGTTCGCGCTGGCGCTGCGCAAGGCGGGCGCAGTCTCGCGCATCGTCGGCGTCGACCGCGACCGGCAGGCGCTCGAGCGCGCGGCCGCGCTGGGCGTCATCGACACCGCCGCCGACTCGGCCTCGGAGGCCGCTTCCCGTGCCGACCTCGTCCTCGTGGCCGTGCCGGTGCGCGCGATCGGCCCGGTGCTGCACGACGTGGCGCTGGGGCTCGGCCCCGACGCGGTGGTGACGGACGCGGGCAGCACGAAGGCGGACATCGTCGCGACGGCCGCGCAGGAGCTGCGCGCCGGGTTCGCGCGCTTCGTGCCGGGGCACCCGATCGCCGGCCGCGAGGCGAGCGGCGTGGACGCGGCCGTGCCCGACCTCTTCCGCGGCGCGCGCGTCGTGCTCACGCCGGAGGCAGCGACCGCGCCCGAGGCCACCGCGCTCGTGCGCGCCTGCTGGGAAGCGTGCGGGGCGCGCGTGACGGAGATGCCGGCCGCGGCCCACGACCGCATCTTCGCCTCGGTGAGCCACCTGCCGCACCTGCTCGCCTTCGCGCTCGTCTCGGAGATCGTCTCGCGCCCGGACGCGGCCGAGCTGCTCGGCTTCGCCGCCGGGGGCTTCCGCGACTTCACGCGCATCGCCGCGAGCTCGCCGGAGATGTGGCGCGACATCGCGCTCGCCAACCGCGAGGCGCTGCTCGAGGAGATCGACCGCTACGGCGCGCGCGTGGCGGTGTTCCGCGAGCTGGTGGCCCGCGGCGACGGGCCGGGGTTGCAGCGCCTGATGACCGAGGCGCGCAACGCGCGGCGCGCCTGGCCCGGCGGGCGCCGCAGCCAGGCCGACGAGTGAGCTGACATGGACCACCTGGACCTCCGGCACGCGACCCGCGCCGCCGGCACGATGCGGCTGCCGGGCTCGAAGAGCATTTCCAACCGCACGCTCCTGCTGGCGGCGCTGGCCGAGGGCGTCACGCGCCTGCGCGGGCTCCTCGACTCCGACGACACGCGCGTGATGATCGAGGCCCTTCGCCGCCTCGGCGTCGCGCTGGTGCCGGGGGCGCAAGCGGGCGAGTGGCTGGTGACGGGCGCGCCGGACGGCTTCCCGGTGAAGGAGGCCTCGCTCTTTCTCGGCAATGCCGGCACCGCTTTCCGCTCGCTCACCGCCGTGCTCGCGCTGGGCGACGGCCGCTACCGGCTGCACGGGGTGCCGCGCATGCACGAGCGGCCCATCGGCGACCTCGTGGATGCGCTGCGGCAGGCCGGCGCGCGCATCGGCTACGAGGCGAGCGCGGGCTTCCCGCCCCTCGCCATCGCGCCGCGCGAGGGCGGCGCCGGCGCCACCGTGCGCGTTCGCGGCACCGTGTCCAGCCAGTACCTCACCGGGCTGCTCCTCGCGCTGGGCGCCACCGGCGGCGGCGTGCGCCTCGAGGTCGAAGGCGACCTGATCTCGAAGCCGTACGTGGAGATGACGCTCGCGCTGATGCGGCGCTTCGGGGTCGAGGTCGCGCGCGAGGGCTGGGGGGCGTTCGTGGTGCCCGCCGGCGCGCGCTACCGTTCCCCCGGCGAGGTCGCCGTGGAAGGCGATGCGTCGTCGGCGTCCTATTTCCTCGCGGCCGGCCTGCTCGGCGGCGGGCCGCTGCGGGTCGAAGGCGTCGGGCGCGGGGCGCTCCAGGGAGACGTCCGCTTCACCGAGGTGATCGAGGCGATGGGCGGCACGGTGGTGATGGGCGAGGACTGGATCGAGGTCTCGGGCCGGGCGCCGCTGTTGCCGCTGGACGCCGACCTGAACGAGATCCCCGACGCCGCCATGACCGCCGCGGTGCTGGCGCTCTTCGCCACCGGGCCGTCGCGGCTTCGCAACATCGCGAGCTGGCGCGTGAAGGAGACGGATCGCCTCTCGGCCATGGCCACCGAGCTGGGGAAATTCGGGGCGCAGGTGGAGGAGGGCGC
The DNA here is from genome assembly GCA_019634955.1 of Burkholderiales bacterium. Taxonomy (GTDB): domain Bacteria; phylum Pseudomonadota; class Gammaproteobacteria; order Burkholderiales; family Usitatibacteraceae; genus FEB-7. The sequence continues at coordinate 49,176 of JAHCAK010000024.1, read as the reverse complement.
CGACTTCCTCGCCGTCACGCCGCCGCCGGGCTTCGTCGCGGGCCGCCCAGCCGTCGCGCGCGCGACCGTCGATACTTACGACGACCACCGCATGGCCATGAGCTTCGCGCTCGCCGCCTTCGGGCCCGTTCAGGTGCGCATCAACGACCCGGGGTGCGTCTCGAAGACCTTTCCCGGGTTCTTCGAGGCGTGGGCGCGCGTGGTCGCCTGACGCGCGGCGCCCCACCGGCCCCAGGCCTTTTCGTGGAAGTGGTAGGCCACCGTGTTGACGAGGGGCTCGACGAGCGCGAGCGCTCCGCCGACGGCGACGCTGCCGGTCAACGCGTAGCCGACGGCGAACGCGACGCCCATGTGGACGGCGGCGAAGGTGAGGGTCTTGGCCATGGCCTGCTCCTTGTCGGGGTTCATGACAGGATGATGGGAATCGCCGGTCAATAGTTCAAGACAATTAAAATTATCAGATAAATAGCCATGAACAATCACACGCCGGTCATCGCGATCGATGGGCCCTCGGCCTCGGGGAAGGGCACGGTCGCCGAGCGCGTGGCCGCCGCCCTGGGCTTCCGCTACCTCGACAGCGGGGTGCTCTACCGCGTGGCCACGCTGCAGGCCCTGCGCCGCGGCGCGCCGCTGGAGGACGCCGAAGCGCTGGCCACCATCGCCCGGGACCTGGAAATCGCCTTTCGCGACGGGAAGTTGTGGCTCGAAGGCGAGGACGTGACCGAGGCCGTGCGCACGGAGGCCGTGAGCGCGGCGACCTCCCGCGTGGCCGCCAGCCCCGCAGTCCGCGAGGCGCTGCTCGCGCGCCAGCGGGCATTTCGCGAGGGGCCCGGGCTCGTGGCCGACGGCCGCGACATGGGCTCCGTGGTGTTCCCGGACGCCACGCTGAAGGTGTTCCTCACGGCCGACGTGGCCACCCGCGCCGAGCGCCGCCATAAGCAGTTGATGGAAAAGGGAATGTGTGCAAAAATGGCGGACGTTGTGGAGGAACTGCGGCAGCGGGACGCGCGCGACAGCGCGAGGCCCGTGGCGCCGCTAAGGCATTATCCCGACGCGGTTTTTCTCGATACGACGCGGCTCACCATCGACCAGGCGGTCGGGCAGGTGCTGGCGTGGTACCGGGAGCGTGCCGGGGCATAGTTTCCTTTCTCCCTGACGGGGCCAAAAGCCCAAGGGTGTCAATCGGTTAGGTGGTCCCGCGGCTTCGCGCCCCGCGCGCGGTCCGGGAAGGCTCTTCCCGATTGGCTTTTCCGCCAACCTGCCACGGCCGCGAGGCCGTGCCGAAACGAAAGTCCAGGCTCCCACCCATGCTGTCCCAATCCACCAACCCCACCCCCGCCACCGAAAGCTTCGCCGCCCTCTTCGAGGAGAGCCTCACCCGCCAGGAAATGCGCTCGGGCGAGGTCATCACCGCCGAAGTCATCTCGGTCGATCCGAACGTCGTGATCGTCAACGCGGGACTGAAGTCCGAAAGCGCAATCTCCACCGAGGAATTCAAGAACGACCGCGGCGAGCTCGAGGTCAAGCCGGGCGACTTCGTCTCCGTGGCCATCGAGGCCCTCGAGGACGGCTTCGGCGCGACCAAGCTCTCGCGGGAGAAGGCCAAGAAGCTCGCGGCCTGGTCCGATCTCGACAATGCGCTCGAGACCGGCAAGATCATCTCCGGCGTCGTGTCCGGCAAGGTGAAGGGCGGCCTCACCGTCATGGTGAACGGCATCCGCGCCTTCCTGCCCGGCTCGCTCGTCGACCTGCGCCCGATGAAGGACACCTCGCATTTCGAGGGCAAGGAGCTCGAGTTCAAGGTCATCAAGCTCGACCGCAAGAGGAACAACGTCGTGGTCTCGCGCCGCGCCGTGATGGAGGAGACCGCCGGCGTCGAGCGCCAGCAGCTCCTGGAGACCCTCAAGGAAGGCGCGGTCGTCAAGGGCATCGTCAAGAACATCACCGACTACGGCGCGTTCGTGGACCTCGGCGGCATCGACGGCCTGCTGCACATCACCGACCTCGCCTGGCGCCGCGTCAAGCACCCGACGGAGGTCCTCGCGGTGGGCGACGAGGTCACCGCCAAGATCCTCAAGTTCGACGCCGAGAAGAACCGCGTGTCGCTCGGCCTCAAGCAGCTGGGCGAGGACCCGTGGATCGGCATCTCGCGCCGCTACCCGCAGGGCACGCGCCTCTTCGGCAAGGTGACCAACATCACCGACTACGGCGCGTTCGTCGAGATCGAGAGCGGCATCGAGGGCCTCGTGCACGTCTCCGAGATGGACTGGACCAACAAGAACGTCCACCCCGCCAAGGTCGTGTCGCTCGGCGACGAGGTCGAGGTCATGATCCTCGAGATCGACGAGGACCGCCGCCGCATCTCCCTCGGGATGAAGCAGTGCATGCCGAACCCGTGGGAAGAGTTCGCCATGAACCACAAGAAGGGCGACAAGGTGAAGGGCCTCATCAAGTCCATCACCGACTTCGGCGTGTTCATCGGCCTGCCGGGCAACATCGACGGCCTCGTGCACCTCTCCGACCTGTCCTGGAACGCCGCCGGCGAGGAAGCCGTGAAGGCGATGAAGAAGGGCGAGGAGGTCGAGACGGTGGTGCTGTCCATCGACGTCGAGCGCGAGCGCATCTCGCTCGGCATCAAGCAGCTCGAGGGCGACCCGTTCGGCAACTACGTCACCGTGCACGACAAGGGCAACATCGTGAAGGGCACGGTCGTCTCCGTGGAGCCCAAGGGCGCCGTGGTCGAGCTCGAGAAGGACGTCGAGGGCTACCTGCGCGCCTCCGAGATCTCCCGCGACCGCGTCGAGGACGTCCGCTCCCACCTCAAGGAAGGCGACGAGATCGAGGCCGTGATCGTCAACATCGACCGCAAGAACCGCTCCATCAACCTCTCGATCAAGGCCAAGGACGCCGCCGAGGAGTCGGCCGCGCTGCAGAAGATGGCCGCCGAGTCGAACGCCAGCGCGGGCACCACGAACCTCGGCGCCCTGCTCAAGGCCAAGCTCGGCAGCGGGTCGAAGGAATAACGCGGCGATCGACCGGACCGGAGCCGGCAGCCAATGCAAGGGGGAGACTCTCACGCCATGACCAAGTCACAGCTCATCGAGTTGCTGAGCGCGCGGCACAGTCAACTGGCGCCCAAGGACGCGGAACTCGCGGTGAAGACGATGCTCGACGCGATGGCGCACACGCTCGCGTCGGGCAACCGCATCGAGATCCGCGGCTTCGGCAGCTTCGGGCTCAACTTCCGCCCCCCGCGGGTGGGAAGGAATCCCAAGACCGGCGAGAAGGTGCAGGTGCCGCGCAAGTACGTGCCGCACTTCAAGGCCGGCAAGGAGCTGCGCGAGCGGGTCGACTCCCAGGAGTGAGGCGCCCCGGAAGGGGCGAAAGGACCGGGCGGCAGGGTAGAATCTCCCCTGCCGCTTTTTTTTCGCCCGCGCCCGCCAGCCAACGACCACGACCATGCAAGCGCTCGCCTGGATCCTCCGCATCGCGATCGTGCTGGTCCTCGTCTGGTTCGCGGTGAGGAACAGCCAGCCGGTGACGCTGCACGGCCTGCCCGAGCAGTCCTGGCAGGCGCCGCTCGTCTTCGTGGTGCTCGTCGCCTTCGTGGCGGGCGTGGTGATCGGGCTCACGGCGTGGCTTCCCACGGTGGTGCGCCAGCGCCGCGAGGCCGCGCGGCTGCGCAAGGCCCTCGCGGCGGCGCCCGTGGCCGCCCCCGTCCCGGCTGCCCCCCCCGTGCCGGCGTCCCCACCCGCCCCGGTGCCGGCCCCGCCGCAGCTCCCTCCCGGCCCCCATGGAATTTGAGTTCTGGTGGCTCCTCGCCCTGCCCGTCTTCTTCGGCATGGGCTGGGTCGCCGCCCGCGTCGACCTGAAGAGCCTGCTGTCGGAGTCGCGGCAGATGCCCTCGTCCTACTTCCGCGGCCTCAATTTCCTGCTGAACGAGCAGCCGGACAAGGCGATCGAGTCGTTCCTGCTGGTGGCCAAGGAGCACCCGGACACGGTGGAGCTGCAGTTCGCGCTCGGCAGCCTCTTCCGCCGCCGCGGCGAGGTCGACCGCGCCATCCGCATGCACACCGACCTCGTCGCGCGCGAGGACCTGCCGGCGGAGGAGCGCCGCAAGGCCTCCCTCGAGCTGGCGCAGGACTACCTGAAGGCGGGACTGCTGGACCACGCCGAGGCGGTCCTCGTGAAGATGGCGGCCGAGGACCCGTCGGCCGACGTCCACCGCCACCTGCTCGACATCTACATCCAGGAAAAGGACTGGGAGAAGGCGATCGGCGCGGCGCGCGGGCTGGAGGCGAGCGCCAGGCGCAACTACCAGCGCGAGATCGCCAACTACCACTGCGAGCTCGCCATCACCGAGCAGATCCACGGCCGCCACGACGCCGCGCAGGCGCGCCTGGATCTCGCCCTGGAGGCCAACCGCAAGTGCGTCCGCGCGAACCTGCTGCGCGGCGAGTGGCTGGCGCGCGCGGGCCGCCACGAGGAGGCCATCGCCGCGTGGAAGGCGGTCGAGTCGCAGGACCCGGCCTACCTCGGCCTCGCGGCCGAAGGGATGGTCGAGAGCTACAAGGCGCTCGGCCGGCCGGGCGAGGGCCTCACGCTGCTGCGCGGGCTGCAGAACCGCTATCCGGGCCTCGACCTCCTCAACGTCGTCTACCAGGCGAGCGCGGAGCACGAGGGCGACGAGGCCGCCTGGCGCCTCGTGCGCGACGAGGTGCGGCGCAACCCCACGCTCGTGGGCCTGGACCGGCTGATCGACGCGGAGCTGCTGCGCGCCCCGCCGGAGCGGCGCCAGGACCTGCAGCTCATGAAGTCGCTCGTGCACTCGCACGCCCAGGCCCTGTCCGTCTACCTGTGCTCGCAGTGCGGGTTCAAGGCCCGCCAGTTCTTCTGGCAGTGCCCGGCCTGCGGCGGCTGGGAGACCTTTCCGCCGCGCCGCACGGCGGAGCTGGAGACGGCGGGCCGCCACCTCGCGAGGATGCAGCTTGGACAGTAGGCGCGTCATCGTCGCCCTCGACTTTCCCGACGCGGCCGCCGCGCTCGCCATGGCCGCGCGCCTGGACCCGGCGCTCTGCCGCGTGAAGGTGGGCAAGGAGCTCTTCGTCGCCGCAGGCCCCGCGGTCGTGGAGAGCCTGCACGCGCGCGGCTTCGAGGTGTTCCTGGACCTCAAGTTCCACGACATCCCCAACACCGTGGCGGGCGCCGTGCGGGCGGCGGCGCGCCTCGGGGTGTGGATGGTGAACGTGCACGCGAGCGGGGGCTCGGCGATGATGCGCGCGGCGCGCGAGGCCGCCGCCGGCTTCGCAAGGCCGCCGCTCGTCATCGCCGTCACCGTGCTCACCAGCCTCGCCGACGCCGACCTCGCCGAGATCGGCTTTCCGGGCGGCGCGGCCGAGAACGTCTCCCGCCTGGCGGGGCTCGCCCGGGCGAGCGGTCTCGACGGCATCGTCTGCTCCGCCGAGGAGGCGGCGATGGTCCGGGGCGCGCTCGGCCCCGCCTTCGTCACGGTGACGCCCGGCATCCGGCTCCCCGGCGACGCGAAGGGCGACCAGTCGCGCGTGGTGACGCCGCAGGACGCGGTGCGGCAGGGCGCCCACTACCTCGTGATCGGGCGGCCGGTCACGCAATCGGCCGACCCGGCGGCCACGCTCCACGCCATCGCGCGCTCCCTCGCAGGGGAAAGGACGCCTTCATGAAAGTGAGCATCATCGGCACCGGCTACGTCGGGCTGGTCACCGGCGCGTGCCTGGCCGACGTCGGCAACCATGTCCTCTGCCTCGACGTCGACGAACGCAAGATCGCGATGCTGCGCGGCGGCGAGATCCCCATCTTCGAGCCGGGGCTGAAGGAGATCGTGCGCGCGAACGCCGCCGCGGGGAGGCTCGCCTTCACGACGGACGCGGCCGAGTCCGCCCGGTACGGCCGCGTGCAGATGATCGCCGTGGGCACGCCTCCCGGCGAGGACGGCTCCGCCGACCTGCAGTACGTGCTGGCCGCGGCCCGCGGCATCGCCTCGCACATGGACGGCCCGCGCGTCATCGTGGACAAGTCGACCGTCCCGGTGGGCACCGCCGACAAGGTCCGCGCGGAAGTCGCCCGGACGCTCGCGGCGCGCGGCGCGGCGATCCCGTTCTCCGTCGTGTCGAACCCCGAGTTCCTGAAGGAGGGCGCGGCGGTCGAGGACTTCATGCGCCCCGACCGCATCGTGATCGGCGCCGACGACCGCGAGGCCGTGGAGGCGATGCGCGAGCTCTACGCGCCGTTCCAGCGCAGCCACGAGCGCCTGCAGGTGATGGACGTGCGCTCGGCGGAGCTCACCAAGTACGCCGCCAACGCGATGCTCGCCACGCGCATCTCCTTCATGAACGAGCTGGCGCTGCTGGCCGAGCGGCTGGGCGCCGACATCGAGCACGTGAGGAAGGGCATCGGCTCGGACCCGCGCATCGGCTACCACTTCCTCTATCCCGGGGTGGGCTACGGCGGTTCCTGCTTCCCCAAGGACGTGACGGCGCTCCTGCGCACGGCGCAGGAAAGCGGCCTCGACCTCAAGGTGGTCCGCGCCGTGGAGGAGGCGAACGAGCGCCAGAAGGGCGTGCTGGTGGAGAAGATCGCGCGCCGCTTCGGGGGGGACCTCTCGGGCCGCCGCATCGCGCTCTGGGGCCTCGCCTTCAAGCCCAACACCGACGACATGCGCGAGGCGCCCAGCCGCGTGGTGATCGACGGGCTGCTCGCCCGCGGGGCAACGGTGGCGGCCTTCGACCCCGTGGCGATGCCCGAGGCGCGCCACCTCTACGCCGGCGAGCCGCGGGTGGCCTTCGCGGAGGAGGCCATGCGGGCCGCCGACGGCGCCGACGCGCTCGCCATCGTCACCGAGTGGAAGGCCTTCCGCAGCCCCGACTTCGACGAGCTGCGGCGCCGCCTCGCCTCGCCGGTCATCTTCGACGGCCGCAACCTCTACGAGCCCGCGGCGGTCCGCGCGCAGGGCTTCGAGTACTTCGCGATCGGCCGCCCATGACGCACGCGGCGCTTCCGGACTTCGCGGGCCGGCGCGTGCTGGTCGTGGGCGACGTCATGCTCGACCGCTACTGGTTCGGCGACGTCGAGCGCATCTCGCCCGAGGCGCCCGTCCCGGTGGTGCTGGTGCGCCGGGTGGAGGAGCGGCCCGGCGGCGCGGCCAACGTCGCCCGCAACATCGACGCGCTCGGGGGGGAGGCGACGCTGCTCTCCGTGATCGGCGACGACGAGGCCGGCCGCGCGCTCGAGCGCGTCCTCGCCGGGGGGCGCGTGCGTGCCTCGCTCCACCGCGACCCGGACCTCTCGACCACGGTGAAGCTGCGCGTGATCGGCCACCAGCAGCAGCTGCTGCGCGTGGACTTCGAGCGCGCGCCCGGGCACGAGGTGCTCGCGGCGAAGCTCGACGAGTACGAGCGGCTGGTGGACGAGACCGACGCCATCGTCCTGTCGGATTACGGCAAGGGCGGCCTCGCGCACGTCGCGCGCATGATCGAGCTCGCGCGCGCCCACGGCAAGCCCGTGCTGGTGGACCCCAAGGGCTCGGACTACGCGCGCTACCGGGGGGCCACGGTGCTCACGCCCAACCGCGGCGAGTTCCGCGAGGTGGCCGGCCGCTGGTCGGACGAGGCCGATCTCGCCCGCCGCGCGCAGAAGCTGCGCGGGGAACTCGCGCTCGAGGCCCTCATCGTCACGAGGAGCGAGGACGGGATGTCGCTCTTCACGCCGGCCGGCAGCCGACACGAGGCCACGCGCGCGCGCGAGGTCTACGACGTGAGCGGCGCGGGCGACACCGTCATCGCCACGCTCTCGCTCATGGTCGCGGCCGGCGCCGACCTCCCGGCCGCCATGCGCGTGGCCAACCACGCCGCCGGGATCGTCGTGGCCAAGCTGGGCACTGCCGTCGTCCACCGCGGCGAGCTCCTCGAGAGCCTCGCCGCCAACCCCTGACCGACACGGGAGACGCGAAAGTGAAAGTGATCGTGACCGGCGCCGCGGGCTTCATCGGCTCCAACATCGTGAGGGCGCTCAACGCCCGGGGCGTCACCGACGTCGTCGCGGTGGACAACCTCGCGCGCGCCGAGAAGATGCCCAACCTCGCCGACTGCGAGATCGCGGACTACCTCGACAAGGAGGACTTCATCGCGCGCCTCCGGGCCGACGAGTTCGACGCGGGCCACGCCGCCGTGCTGCACCAGGGCGCGTGCTCGGACACGATGGAGGCCGACGGCCGGTACATGATGGAGAACAACTACCGGTATTCGCTGGACCTCATGGACTGGTGCCAGCGCTTCGACATCCCGTTCATCTACGCCTCGTCCGCGTCGGTGTACGGCGCCGGGCGCGTTTTCCGTGAGTCGCGCGAGCACGAGGGGCCGCTCAACGTCTACGGCTACTCCAAGTTCCTCTTCGACCAGGTGGTGCGCCGGCGCCTGCCGGGCCGCACGGCGCAGATCGCGGGGTTCCGCTACTTCAACGTCTACGGCCCGCGCGAGACGCACAAGGGCCGCATGGCCTCCGTCGCGTTCCACTTCCTCAACCAGTACGCGAAGGAGGGGCGCGTGCGCCTCTTCGAGGGCAGCGACGGCTTCGGCCCCGGCGAGCAGGTCCGCGACTTCGTGAGCGTGGAGGATGCCGTGAAGGTGAACCTCTTCTTCCTCGACCACCCGGAGATCTCGGGCATCTTCAACGTCGGCACGGGGCGGGCGCAGAGCTTCAACGACGTGGCCGTGGCCACGGTGAACGCGATGCGCCGTGCGCGGGGGCAGGCGCCCATGACGGCCGGTGAGCTGCGCGACAAGGGCGTGATCGAGTACATCGCCTTCCCCCCGCAACTGGTGGGCAAGTACCAGAGCTTCACGCAGGCCGACGTCACGGCGCTGCGCGACGCCGGGTACCGCGACCCGTTCCTCTCCGTCGAGGAAGGCGTGGGCCGCTACGTCGCCCACCGCGTCGAGCGCGAGGGCATCCGCTAGCCCGCGGGCGGCGGCTGCGCAGGAGGACTAGAATCTCCAGCTTCCCATGGCGGGCCAGTGCGGCCGCCGCAGGAAGCGGCAGGCCTCCGGGCCGGCCGCAAACGGCAGTTCCATCCACGCAGCAACCTTAGGGGGGAAAACAATGAAACGGATCATCGGGCTCTTCGTGGCCCTGTTCGCCTGGGCGGGCATCGCGCTCGCGGCGGTGAACATCAACAGCGCGACCAAGGAGCAACTCGAGACGCTCGACGGCATCGGGCCGGTGAAGGCGCAGGCGATCATCGACTATCGCAAGAAGAACGGGCCGTTCAGGACGCTCGAGGACCTGAAGAAGGTCGACGGCATCGGCGACGCGACCTTCGACAAGGTGAGGAAGGACATCATGCTCACGGGCACGACGAAGGTCGACTCGCCCGCCAAGGCCGAGCCGAAGAAGGAGGAGCCGAGGAAGGAAAAGGCCGCGGCCGAGCCGAAGAAGGCCGCCGCCGAGCCGAAGAAGGCCGAGGTGAAGAAGGAGGAGCCGAAGAAGGAAAAGGCGGCTGCCGCCGAGCCGAAGAAGGCCGAGGTGAAGAAGGAGGAGCCGAAGAAGGAAAAAGCGGCTGCCGCCGAGCCGAAGAAGGCCGACAAGAAGGAGGCCAAGGAAAAGGACGACAAGAAGGCCGCCAAGAAGGACGACGACAAGAAGGCCGCCAAGAAGGACGACGACAAGAAGAAGTAATCCCCGCGCCACCGCTGTCCCCGAGGCCCCGCCCCGCGCGGGGCTTCGCGTTTCCGGGCGGTGCGCGGCCGCTATACTTCACCCTCGCGTCCCGGAAGGCACGGCCATGCATCCCACCCTCGAGCAGTTCGTCGGCAACACCCCGCTGGTGCGCCTGCAGCGCATTCCCGGGAAGACCTCCAACGTGATCCTCGCCAAGCTGGAGGGGAACAACCCGGCGGGCAGCGTGAAGGACCGCCCGGCGGTTTCGATGATCCTGGGGGCCGAGCGGCGCGGCGAGATCCGCCCGGGCGACACGCTCATCGAGGCGACCAGCGGCAACACCGGCATCGCGCTCGCCATGGCCGCGGCGATCCGCGGCTACCGCATGGTCCTCGTGATGCCCGAGAACCTGTCGGTCGAGCGGCGCCAGACGATGGCCGCCTTCGGCGCGCGGTTCGTGCTCACGCCGGCGAAGGGCGGGATGGAGCTCGCGCGCGATACCGCCACGCGCATGCGCGACGCGGGCGAGGGCGTGATCCTCGACCAGTTCGCCAACCCCGACAACCCGCTCGCGCACTACGAGGGGACGGGCCCGGAGATCTGGCGCGACACGCAGGGCAAGGTGACGCATTTCGTGGCGACGATGGGAACGACCGGCACGCTCATGGGTTGCTCGCGCTTCCTCAAGGAAAGGAACCCTGCCGTCCAGGTGATCGGCGTCCAGCCCGCCGAAGGTTCGAGCGTGCCCGGCATCCGCAAGTGGCCCGAGGCCTACCTGCCGAAGGTGTTCGAGCGCTCGCGCGTGGACCGGATCATCGAGGTGACGCAGCAGGAGAGCGAGGAGATGGCGCGCCGGCTCGCGGCCGAGGAGGGCATCTTCGCCGGCATCTCCTCCGGCGGCGGCCTCGCCGCGGCCCTCAAGGTGAGCGCGGAAGCCGAGAGCGCCGTCATCGTGCACATCGTCTGCGACCGCGGCGACCGCTACCTCTCGACGGGCGTCTTCCCGGCCTGACGGGGCGCCGTCAGGACACCTTCACGAGCTGCTTGCCGAGATTCTCGCCGCGCAGCATGCCGAGGAAGGCGCGCGGCGCGTTCTCGAGGCCGTGGGCGACCGTCTCGTGGTAGCGGATCCGCCCGGCCGCGACGTGGCCGGCCAGTTCGCGCATGGCGGCCGGCCACAGGTCCATGCGGTCGGAGACGATGAAGCCCTGCAGGCGGACCCGGTTCACGAGCAGCGAGAAGACGTTGCGGATCGGGATGTCGGCGCCGTCGTAGCCGGCGATGAGGCCGCAAAGCGGGATGCGCGCGCCGGTGTTCACGCGGCGCAGCACGGCGTCGAGGATCGCCCCGCCGACGTTGTCGAAGTAGACGTCGACCCCGCCCGGCGCGGCGGCCTTGAGCGCCGCGTCGATCGGGCCCGCCTTGTAGTCGATGCACTCGTCGAAGCCCAGCGCCTTCACGGCGTGCTCGCACTTGGCCGCCCCCCCGGCGATGCCGACGGCGCGGCAGCCGGCGATCTTCGCGAGCTGCCCGGCGACGCTTCCCACCGCGCCGCTCGCGGCCGAGACCACCACCGTCTCGCCGGGCCTCGGCGACCCGACCTGCCCGAGCCCCATCCACGCGGTGATGCCGGGCATCCCGGCGGCGCCGAGCCACACGGTCTCGGGCAGGCGGGGATCCGGCAGCTTCATCACGCCCTTGCCGTCGGAGACGGCGAAGCGCTGCCACCCGAAGGAGCCGAGGACCTTGTCGCCCTCGGCGAAGCCGCCGTGGCGCGAGGAGACGACCGTGCCCACCGCGCCGCCGACCATCACCTCGCCCAGCTCCACCCGGGCGGCGTAGGACTTGCCCTCGTTCATGCGCCCGCGCATGTACGGGTCCAGGGAAAGCCAGTCCACGCGCACGAGGAAGTCGCCCTCGCGAAGGTCCGGCACCGCCGCCTCGACGAAGCGGAAATCCGACTCCCCGGCCGCCGCGGCAGGCCGCGAGGCCAGCACCACCTGCAGGTTCTTCTCGTTCATGGATTCCCCGATGCCGCCCGGTTCGCGTGCCCGCCGCGGGATGCGCGGCATTCCCGGCGATAATACCGCCGACCCCGACCTCTCCGCCGGACCCCATGGCCCCCATCCTCGTCTTCGACATCGAAACCATTCCCGACGTGGCGGGCCTGCGCCGCGTGTGGGACCTGCCGCCGGACACGGCCGACGCCGCCGTGGCCGAGCTCGCCTCGCAGCGCCGGCGCCAGGCGACCGGCAGCGACTTCCTGCCCTGCCACCTGCACCGCGTCGTGGCGATCTCCTGCGCGCTGCGCGACCGCGACAGCGTGCGCGTGTGGTCGCTGGGAACGGCGAAGGACGGCGAGGCGGAGCTGGTGAAGCGCTTCTTCGACGGCATCGACAAGTACACGCCGCAGCTCGTGTCGTGGAACGGGTCCGGCTTCGACCTGCCCGTGCTGCACTATCGCGCGCTCTTCCACGGCATCGCCGCGCCCCGGTACTGGGATCTCGGCGACGACGACCGCGACTTCAAGTGGAACAACTACATCTCGCGCTTCCACTCGCGCCACACGGACCTCATGGACCTGCTGGCCGGCTACCAGAACCGCGCCTTCGCGCCGCTGGACGACGTGGCGCAGCTCTGCGGCCTGCCCGGCAAGCTCGGCATGAACGGCTCGAAGGTGTGGCAGGCGTGGCAGGACGGCGGCATCGACGCGATCCGCGACTACTGCGAGACCGACGTCGCCAACACCTACCTCGTCTGGCTGCGCTTCCAGCGCCTGCGCGGGGCCCTCACCGCCGACGCCCACGACCGGGAGGTCGCGCTCTTCCGCGCCTTCCTCGGCGAGCAGAAGGCGGGGCACTGGAAGGAATTCGCCGCGGCCTGGGACAAGGCGGGCATCACACCCCGGCCTTCCTGAAGGGGGACCGCTCGGCCAGCTCGTCGGCGTACTGCGCGACGCCCGCGCCTTCCCTCGCGAGGAAATCGTCCACCGCGCGCGCGAAGGCGGGATGCGCGAGCCAGTGGAACGAGCGCGTCACCTCCGGCAGGAAGCCGCGCGCGTGCTTGTGCTCGCCCTGCGCGCCGCCTTCCACGAGGGCGATGCCGCGCTCGATGGCGAATTCGACCGCCTGGTGGTAGCAGGCCTCGAAGTGCAGGCCCGGCACGAACTCCATGGCGCCCCAGTAGCGCCCATAGAGCGCCTCGCGGGAGAAGAGGTCCATCGCGGCGGCGATGGGGCGCCCGTCGCGCTCGGCGATGACGAGGAGCACGCTGTCGGGCATGCGGCCCGCGAGCATCCCGAAGAACTCGCGCGTGAGGTAGGGCGTCGAGCGGTGCTCCCGGTAGGTGCGGCGGTAGCAGGCGGCGAAGAAGTCCCAGTCGGCTTCCGATGCCTCGCGCCCGGTGGCGCGGCGCAGCCTCACGCCGGCCTCGGCCACCCGGCGCCGCTCCTGGCGTATCTTCTTGCGCTTGTCGTGCGAGAGCGCGGCGAGGAAGTCCTCGAAGCTCGCGTAGCCGGCGTTGCGCCAATGGAACTGGATGCCCGTGCGCTCCATGAAGCCCGCGCGCCGCAGCGCCGCGGCGTCGGCGGCCGCGGGGAAGAGCACGTGCAGCGACGAGGCGCCGCTCCCCTTCGCGATCCCGAGGAGGGCGCGGGCGAGTGCGTCGCGCGCCGCGTCCGTGGCGGCCAGGAGCCGCGGCCCCGTGGCCGGCGTGAACGGCACCGCCGAAAGGAGCTTGGGGTAATAGGCGAGCCCGTGCCGCTCGTAGGCGTCGGCCCAGGCCCAGTCGAACACGTACTCGCCGTAGGAGTGCGCCTTCTCGTAGAGCGGCACGGCCCCGGCGAGCGCCCCGCCCTCCCACAGCGCCAGGTAGCGCGGCGTCCACCCGCTCTCGCCCGAGGCGCACCCCGAGCGGTGCAGGCAGTCGAGGAAGGCGTGCGAGACGGTGGGGTTGCCGCCGGCGAGCGCGTCCCAGGCCGCAGGGTCGATGGCGTCGAGGGAATCGACGAGGCGGAGCGGGTCGGGCAAGGGGGGCGGACTATAATGGCGAGTCCCGATTCTATCCGCCCGCCGGCACGGCCGGCCCTCCCGCACCGATGAAGATCGCCGTCGCCCAGATCAACACCACCGTGGGCGATTTCGCCGGGAACGCGGCGCGCATCCGGGCGGCCGTCGACGCCGCCCGCGCCGCGGGCGCGCAGCTCGTGGTGACCCCGGAGATGGCGCTTTCCGGCTACCCGCCGGAGGATCTCCTTTTCCGGAACGACTTCTGCGACCAGTGCGAGGACGAGCTCCTCGAGCTCGCCGCCTATGCGCCCGACCTCGCGGTGGTGGTCGGCCACCCGCACCGCGAGGGCCGCATCCGCTACAACGCGGCCTCGGTGCTGCGCGGCGGCCGGATCGAGGCGATCTACTTCAAGCAGCACCTGCCCAACTACAACGTCTTCGACGAGAAACGCTACTTCGCCACGGGCAACCGCCCCTGCGTCTTCGAGGCGGGCGGCCGCCGGATCGCGCTCACCATCTGCGAGGACCTGTGGTTTCCCCAGTCGGCCACCCAGGCGAAGGCGGCCGGCGCGGAGCTGCTCCTGTCGATCAACGCCTCGCCCTACCACCGCAACAAGCTCGCGCAGCGCTACGAGGTGATGGGCGCCCGGGTGAAGGAGGCGGGCCTGCCGCTGCTCTACGTGCACTGGGTGGGGGGGCAGGACGAGCTCGTCTTCGACGGGGCCTCCTTCGGCTTCAGCGCGGACGGCACGCTGGGCTACCAGGGCGAGAGCTTCCGCGAGGCCGTGGATATCGTGGAGTTCGCGGGCGAGCGCCTGACGGGCCCCATCGCGCCGCCCCTCACCGAGGAGGAGACGATCTACCGGGCGCTGGAGACGGGCTTGCGCGACTACGTGGGGAAGAACCGCTTCCCCGGCGTCCTGGTGGGGCTTTCCGGCGGCATCGATTCGGCCCTCGTCGCCGCGATCTGCGCCGACGCCCTCGGCCCGGAGCGCGTGCACGCCGTGATGATGCCGTCGGACTACACGGCGGCGATGAGCGTCGAGGACGCGCGCGAGATGGCGCGCCTCATGGGCATCGACTACCGGGAGATCGCGATCCGGCCCGTGTTCGAGGCCTTCCGCGCGCAGCTCGCGCCCTCCTTCGCGGGCCGTGCCGAGGACGCCACCGAGGAGAACCTGCAGGCGAGGGCGCGCGGCACGCTCCTCATGGCGCTCTCCAACAAGTTCGGCTGGATGGTGGTGTCCACCGGAAACAAGAGCGAGATGGCCACGGGCTACGCCACGCTCTACGGCGACATGGCCGGCGGCTTCGCGCTCATCAAGGACGTGGTGAAGACCCTCGTCTACCGCCTCTCCTGGTGGCGCAACACGCGCGGGCGCGTGATCCCGCAGCGCGTGATCGACCGGGCGCCCTCGGCGGAGCTGCGGCCCGGGCAGACCGACCAGGACAGCCTGCCGCCCTACGAGCTCCTCGACGCCGTGGTCGAGCGCTACATGGAGCGCGACATGGACCCGGAGGCCATCATGGGCCTGGGCTACGACGCGGAAGCCGTGCGCCGCGTGGTGCACCTCATCCGCGTGAACGAGTACAAGCGCCGCCAGGCGCCGCCGGGCGTGCGCATCACGCCGCGCGGCTTTGGCAAGGACTGGCGCTATCCGATAACATCGGGTTTCCGACCGAAGGTGTGAGCGCCATGAAGAAGATCGAAGCCGTCATCAAGCCCTTCAAGCTGGACGAGGTCCGGGAGGCCCTCTCGGAGCTGGGCGTCTCCGGGCTCACAGTGACCGAGGTGAAGGGCTTCGGCCGCCAGAAGGGCCACACCGAGCTCTACCGCGGCGCGGAGTACGTGGTCGACTTCCTGCCCAAGGTGAAGGTCGAGGTCGTGGTGGGAGACGGCATGGTGGACAAGGCGATCGACGCGATCGTCAAGGCCGCCCGCACCGGCAAGATCGGCGACGGCAAGATCTTCGTCTGCGACGTCCCGCAGGTCGTCCGCATCCGCACCGGCGAGACCGGGGAGGAAGCGGTCTAGGCCCCCCCGGCCCATTCCTGCTATCCTCACCGGCAAAATCAGGGGAAAAGAATGCTTCTTGCCGCCTTCTACGTATTCGCCATCGCCGCGATCATCCTGCACTACACGGGCCACCTGAAGCGCTGGAACTGCGAGTGGATCCTGATCGTGCTGGCGATCGCCGTCTTCCCCGCCGTCCTCTTCCTCTGACGGGCCCGCGCCCGCCAAGCCCCTAGCCGGCCGGGAGCCGGGCGAGGGGGTCCTGCCGATAGAAGAGCCGCAGCTGCCCGTAGACCGCCGGGTAGGCGGGCTGCAGCCATTCGGGCGTCTCGAAGAACGCCTCGGACACCACCGCGAAGAACTCCGAAGGGCTCTCGGCCGCGTACGGGTCGATCGGCAGCGCGTCGAGGGCGGCTCCGCCATCGCGCTCTGCCAGGGCGTCGGCCTCGTCCACGCGCCGGCAGAAATCCCCGTAGGCGTCCCGGAAGGCGTCGCGCCAGGCGGCCGGCGACATCCCCTCGTGCAGCGGCGGGAAGCCGTTGGGGTCGCCACTGAGCATGTCGAGCTTGTGCGCGAACTCGTGGATGACGACGTTGTAGCCGGCCACCCGCGCTTCCTCGTCGCTCGTGAGGGCGACATCCTCGTAGGAGAGGATCACCGGGCCGCCCAGCCAGGCCTCGCCCGCCATGGGGTCGTTCACCAGGTGGACGACCCCCGCCTCGTCGACCACCTCGCGCTCGGGCGCGAACTGGCCGGGGTACACGATGACCTCGGTCCACCCGTCGTACCAGCCGATGCCCAGCTCCAGCACCAGGATGCAGGCCTGGGCGGCCACCTGCACGCGCATGAACGGCGTGAGCTCCAGGCCGTGCGTGGCGGAGAAGTGCTTGCGCGCGAGGAACTGCGAGGCCAGCGCGCGCAGCCGCTCCGAGTCGGCCGGCGCGAGGCCGCGCATGAACAGGTAGGGGAAGGTGGCGCTCTCCCAGAGCCCCTCGTCGATGGGCTCGGCCCTGGGTTCCCGGGGGCGGAACCAGCCGGGCATGCCTTAAGGGGCGCGCCCGAGGCGCTTGAGCGACCCGGAGCCGAGGACCTTCTTCGTGAGGGCCGGGTCGCCGTAGTAGCGGATGTCGCCGCTGCCGGCGACGGAGGCGTCGAGCGTCTCGGCCACCCAGAGGGACACGTCCCCGGAACCCGCGATGGAGACCTTCGCCTTGCGGGCCTCGAGGCGGTCGGCCTCGACGTCGCCGGAGCCGGCGACGCTCACCTTCACCTCGGCGGCCTTGCCCGCGACCTTCACGTCGCCGCTGCCGGCCACGGAGGCGGCAAGCGAGTCGGCCTCCAGGCGGGCGATCCGCACGTCGCCGCTGCCGGCGACGGAGATCTCCATCGCGCGGGTCTTGAGCGACTCGGACAGGACGTCGCCGCTGCCGGCGACCGCCAGGGACTGGATCTCCGGGTTGGTGACGAGCACCTTGATCGTCGGCCGCCCGGTCACGCTGAGGTTGCGCTTGAAGCGGATCCGGAGCACGCCGCGCTCGACCACCGTCTCGATCTCGGGCATCAGGTTGTCGTCGGCCTCGATGGCGACGGGCGCGTTCGCCGCCTGGCGCACCACGACGGTGCCGGGAAGGGACACGGCCACGCCCGTGTAGCCGCTCGCCTCGCGCGACTCCGTGACGACCTTGCCGGAGGCGGCGATGGTCGTCCCGAGGAAGGCGTGGGCGGCGCCCGGCGCGAGGAGGGCGGCTGCGGTGGCGAGGGTGGCGGCGAGGGCGAGGCGGCGGGTCATGAGGGGGGCTCCCGGGGCAGTGGTCGTCCCCGTTGGACGGCGTGGAAGGCTCAGGCGGATTCAGCGATCCCGAGGTCGTGCCGGATGGCGAGCGCCACCTCGAGCGCCCGGCCCGCGTCGGGCTCGCAGACGGTCACGTGGCCCATCTTGCGGCCTGGCCTCGCCTCGCGCTTGCCGTAGAGGTGCAGGTGCGCGCCCGGGTGGCGCAGCACCGCCTCCCACCGCGGCTCGCCGGCGCCCCAGATGTCGCCCAGCAGGTTCACCATGACGGCGGGCGTGTGCAGCGTGGGATCGCCCAGCGGCAGGCCGCAGAGCACGCGCACCTGCTGCTCGAACTGCGAGGTGCGGCAGGCGTCGATCGTGTAGTGGCCGCTGTTGTGGGGGCGCGGCGCGATCTCGTTCACGAGGAGCCTTCCGCCCGCCACGAACATCTCGACCGCGAGCACGCCCACGTAGTCCAGCGCGTTCGCCAGCCGGGTGGCGAGCGCCATCGCCTCGGCGGCGAGCGCCGCGGGGATGCGCGCCGGCGCGATGGTGAGGTCGAGGATCCCGCGGGCGTGGCGGTTCTCGGCGACCGGGAAGACCTCCACGCCGCCGTCGGCCGCCCGCGCGAGGATCACCGAGACCTCGAGCTCGAGGGCGAGCCGCTCCTCCAGCACGCAGGGCACGCGCTTCCACTCGGCGAAGACGCGCTCGAGGTCGGCGCGAGAGGCGATGGTGGCCTGGCCCTTGCCGTCGTAGCCGAAGCGCGCCGTCTTGAGGATGGCGGGCAGCCTCACCTTCGCGAGGGCGGCGTCGAAGTCGGCTTCCGCCCGGATGTCCGCCCAGGGGCCCACCGGCAGGCCGTGGGCGGCGATGAACCCCTTCTCGCGGCTGCGGTCCTGCGCCACGGCCACGGCGTTGCCGCTGGGCCGCACGACGGTCTTCTCGGCCAGCGCGAGCAGCGCCTCGGCGGGCGCGTTCTCGAACTCCGTGGTCACGGCCGCGCAGGTCTGGGCCAGCTCCGCGAGCGAGACGGGGTGCGTGTAGGCGGTGTTGAGGTGGCCCGTGGCGAACTCCGCGGCGGGCGACAGCGGGTCGGGATCGAGCACGGTGACGCGGTAGCCGAGCGTGCGCGCGGCCACCGTGAACATGCGCCCGAGCTGCCCGCCGCCGAGCAGCCCCAGCGTGGCGCCGGGCGCGATCACAGCACGTCCGGGAGCTGCATGGCCGCGACCTTCTCGCGCAGCTCCTGGCGGTAGTCGGAGAGCTTTCCGGCGAGCCCCGCATCGGTGGCGGCGAGCAGGCTCACGGCGAAGAGGCCGGCGTTGGCCGCGCCCGCCTCGCCGATCGCGAAGGTCGCCACGGGGATGCCCTTGGGCATCTGCACGATGGAATAGAGCGAGTCCTGGCCGGCGAGGTGGCGCGACGGCACCGGCACGCCCAGCACCGGGAGCGTGGTCTTGGAGGCGATCATCCCCGGCAGGTGCGCCGCGCCGCCGGCGCCCGCCACGATGCAGCGCAGGCCGCGGCCGCGCGCGGTCTCGGCGTACTCGAACATCGCATCCGGCGTGCGGTGGGCCGAGACCACCTTCGCCTCGAAGGGCACGCCGAAGTCCTTGAGCACCTTGGCCGCGTGCTGCATCACGTCCCAGTCGCTCTGGGAGCCCATCACGACGCCGACGACGGGGTTTTCCATGGGGAAGCCTCAGGCGGAAAGGGCGCGCGCGTCGTCGATCGCGGCGCGGTAGGAATCGAAGATGCGGCGCAGCGCCGTGGCCATGTCGACCTTCGGCGCCCAGCCCAGCTCGCGCATCGTGTTCTCGATCTTCGGCACGCGGTTCTGCACGTCCTGGTAGCCCTTGCCGTAGTACTCGCCCGAGCTCACCTCGACGATCCGCACCCGCGCCGCGTTGTCGCGGTATTCCGGGTAGGAGGCGGCCAGCTCGAGCATCATCGTGGCGAGCTCGCGCACCGAGTAGTTGTTGGCGGGGTTGCCGATGTTGTAGATCCTGCCGGTGGCCACGCCGCCCGGATTCTCGATGATGCGCATGAGCGCGGCGATGCCGTCGTCGATGAAGGTGAAGGCGCGCTTCTGGGAGCCGCCGTCCACGAGCTTGATGGGCTCGCCGCGCACGATGTGGCCCAGGAACTGCGTGATCACGCGCGAGGAGCCCTCCTTGGGCGTGTGGATCGAGTCCAGCCCCGCGCCGATCCAGTTGAAGGGGCGGAAGAGCGTGAAGTCCAGGCCCTCCATCGCGCCGTACGCCCAGATCA
The DNA here is from genome assembly GCA_019634955.1 of Burkholderiales bacterium. Lineage (GTDB taxonomy): Bacteria > Pseudomonadota > Gammaproteobacteria > Burkholderiales > Usitatibacteraceae > FEB-7. The sequence continues at coordinate 29,420 of JAHCAK010000024.1, read as the reverse complement.
CGCGGTCCATGAGCTGCTTGGAGCAGGAGTAGATCCAGCGCTGCTTGTCGATGGGGCCCAGCACGAGCTCGGAGGCGTACGGGTCGAACTCGGCGTCGCGGCACATCCCGTAAACCTCGGAAGTCGAGGGGAAGAGGATGCGCTTGCCGTGCTTCACGCACGACCTGACGATGGGAAGGTTCGCCTCGAAGTCGAGTTCGAAGACCTTGAGCGGCTCGCGCACGTAGGTCGCCGGCGTGGCGATGGCCACGAGGGGCAGGATCACGTCGCACTTGCGGATGTGGTACTCGATCCACTCGCGGTTGATGGTGATGTCGCCCTCGAAGAAGTGGAAGCGCGGGTGGGGCAGGAGGTCGGCCACGCGGTCCGAGCCCATGTCCATCCCGTACACCTCCCACGGCGTGTCGGCGAGGATCCTCTGCGAGAGGTGGTGGCCGATGAAGCCGTTCACGCCGAGGATGCAGATGCGCTGGGTCATGATGGGGTGCTTTTGGCGGGGGCCGGCGCGCGGTCGGCGCCGGAACCGGATTGTCCCATGCCGGCCGAGCCGGCGGCAAAGCGCGCGACGAGCGCGGCGCCTTCGAGGGGCGGCTCGCCCTCCAGCTGGATCGCGCGGATCTCGAGCCAGCGGCCGTCGCCGCAGCACGCCCAGGCGCGGCCCCCGGCCGCGGCGGTCGACCCGGGCGGCGCCGCGGGGAGCGCCGGGGGCTGGGACCACCAGGTGCGCAGCACGCGCACCGTCCTGCCGCCCAGCGTCGTGAAAGCGCCGGGGTAGGGAGGCGCCACGGCGCGCACGAGGTCGTGCACCTCCCGCGCGGGCCTCGCCCAGTCGATGCGCCCGTCCTCGGGGCGCCGGCCGCCGAAGTAGCTGCCCGCCGCGAGGTCCTGCGGCACGGGCGTCGCCGTGCCGGCCAGCAGTGCCGGCAGGGCACGCTCGAGCACGCGGCCGGCGGCGCCGGTCACGCGCGCGAAGACCTCGGCCGCCGTGTCGTTCTCGCCGATGGGCACCGCCTCCTGCCCGACGATCGCGCCGGCGTCGGGCTTCGCCACCATCTCGTGCAGCGTCGCCCCCGTCTCGCGCTCGCCGCGCAGGACCGCCCAGTTCACCGGCACGCGGCCGCGGTACTTCGGCAGGAGCGAGCCGTGCATGTTGAATGCGCCGCGCCGGGCCGTCGCGAGCACCGCGGGGGAGAGCATCCGGCGGTAGTAGAACGAGAAGAGGAAATCCGGGGCGAGGGCGGCGAGCCGGGCGACGAAGGTCGGGTCGTCGGGGTCGTCGGGCATCGCGACCTCCAGGCCCGCCTCGCGGGCGAGGCGCTCGACGCTCGCGAACCAGATCGTCTCGCCGGGGTCGTCGCGGTGGGTCACGACGAGCGCGACGCGCACGCCCGCCGCCATCACGGCGGAAAGGCAGCGGCAGCCCACGTCGTGGTAGGCGAAGACGACGGCGGTGGCGCTCACTCTTCGCGCTGCTCGAGGATGGCCTGCACGAGGAAGCGCGGCCGCTCGCGCACCTGCTGGTAGATGCGGCCGACGTACTCGCCCACGAGCCCCAGGCCGAAGAGGAGCACGCCGATGAGGAAGAAGGCGAGGATGTCGCGGTCCCAGATGACCCACAGGCCGTTGCCCTCGCCGGCCAGGATGCGCTTGAGGATGACCACGAAGTAGGCCGCGAGCGCGACGATGGAGACGCCGATCCCGAAGAGCGAGAAGAGCTGCAGCGGCACCACGGAAAACCCGGTCACGAGGTCGAAGTTGAGGCGGATGAGCTTGTAGAGGGAGTACTTGGACTCGCCGGCCGCGCGCTCCTCGTGCGCGACCTCCACTTCCGCCGGGTTGTGCGCGAAGGAGTAGGCGAGCGCCGGGATATAGGTGCTCACCTCTCGCGAGGAGCGGATGGCGTCCACGATGGGCCGGCTGTAGGCGCGCAGCATGCAGCCCTGGTCGGTCATGCGGATGTGGGTCAGCCGCTCGCGCAGGCGGTTCATGGCCTTCGAGGCCACCCGGCGCCAGGCGACGTCCTGGCGCATGAGACGGATCGAGCCCACGTAGTCGTGGCCCTCGTCCATCTTCGCCAGCAGCTTCGCGATCTCCTCCGGCGGGTTCTGCAGGTCCGCGTCCAGCGTGACGATCCGCTCGCCGCGGCAGTGCTCGAAGCCGGCCATGATCGCCATGTGCTGGCCGAAGTTGCCGTTGAAGAGGATGACGCGCGTCACGTCGGGGCGGGCCTGGAACTGGCTGCGCAGCAGCGCCGGCGAGCGGTCGCGGCTGCCGTCGTTCACGAACACGATCTCGTAGCTGCAGCCGAGGGCGTCGAGCGCCGGGTAGAGGCGCGCGAAGAGCGCGGGAAGCACCGCCTCCTCGTTGTAGACGGGGATCACGACGGAGAGGACCGGGGCGCCCATGGCCTCAGGCGGGGCGCGAGCGGATGACGCGCGCGAGCGCCACGCACACGCGCTCGACGTCGGCGTCGGCCATCCCGGGGTAGAGCGGGAGGGTCACCGTCTCGCGCCCGATGCGCTCGGCCACGGGGAACTGGCCCTCGCGCCAGCCCTGCGCGCGCCAGTAGGTGGCGAGGTGGATGGCCTCGTAGGAGAGCCCGGTGCCGATGCCCTCGCGCTGCATCGCCTCCATGAAGCCCTTTCGCGTGAGCGCCATGTCGCCCAGCGGGAGCAGCACCGTGAACATGTTCCAGCTGTGCCCGGGATTGTCGCGGGGCGGGAGCCGCTCCGGCGTGAGCAGGTCGTCGCCCGCGAGGCAGTCGAAGTAGCGCATCGCCAGGCGCTCGCGCTCGGCGCACCATTCGGCCAGGCGCGCGAGCTGCGCGAGGCCCAGCCGCGCCGAGACGTCGGAGAGGTTGTACTTGCCGCCCGCCACCTCGACGTCGCGCGTGCCGTCGGGGAGCCGCGCGATGCCGTGAAAGCGCAGCCGCTCGGCGGCGGCGGCCTCGGCCGCGTCGTTCACCACGAGGGCGCCGCCCTCGATGGTCGTCATGTTCTTGTTGGGGTGGAAGCTGAAGGAGACGAGGTCGCCCGTCGCGCCGACGGGGCGGCCGCCTGCGCGCGAGCCGATCGCGAGCGCCGCGTCCTCCAGGATCCTCACGCCGTGGCGCGCCCGGAAGGCGGCGAGCGCCGCGGGATCGAGGGGCGCGTTGAAGTGGACGGGCAGCAGCGCCCGCGTCCGCGGCGTCACGGCCGCCGCCGCGGCCGCGAGGTCGACGTTGCGCGTGGCGAGGTCCACGTCGACGAACACCGCGCGCGCGCCGGCGCGGGCGATCACGTTGGCCGAGGCGAAGAAGCTCTGCGCCGGCGTGACCACCTCGTCGCCGGGCCCGATCCCGAGCAGCGCCAGCGCGACCTCCATGGCCCCGGTGGCCGACGTGAAGGTGCGCACGGGCCGGCCGCCCACATGCTCCGAGAGCGCCTTCTCGAAGGCCGCCACCTGGGGCCCGCTCGCGATCCAGCGGCTGCGGAGGGTGTCGCCGACGACGGCGATCATCGCCTCGTCGATCACGGGCCGCGCGAAGGGCAGGAAGGGCAGGGCTGTGGCCGGGTCCCGGGCGCGGTCGTTCACGATCTCGCCACCAGCCAGACGCCCACCACGATGAAGCCGATGCCCGCGAGCTTCTGCGCCGTGACCGACTCGCCGAAGAGCGCCCAGGCCGCGAAGGCGTTCACGATGTAGCCGATCGAGAGCATCGGGTAGGCCACCGACACCGGCACGCGCGACAGCGCCATGATCCATACCACGACGCTCACCGCGTAGCACGCGAGGCCGCCGAGCACGAAGGGGCTCGCGGCAACCTTGAGCCCCACGGGCACGACGTTGCCGAGGGTGAAGGCGAACTCGCCGATGCGGTTCGTGCCGGCCTTGAGGAGCAGCTGGGCGGCGGCGTTGAGCAGCACGCCGGCGAGCACCAGGGAGAAGCTCGCGGCGTTCACGGCTTGCGGACGAGGATGCGCCGCTCGTCGCGGTGCAGGAGGGTCATCGCGAGGCCCCGGGTGGAGAGCGTCTCGTAGGTGTCGGGGTGGATTATAGCGACGGCGCTCCCCGGCCGCACCCAGTCGGCCGCGAACGCCTCGAGCGTCGGGATGGCGCGGCCGGGCTCCAGCCGCAGGCCCATCTCGAACTCGTCGACGTAGGCCACGAGCGTCACGGTGCGCCCGAGGTAGAAGGGGACCGTCTGGTCGTAGAGACCCACGGAGTACACGCGCGCGCCAGGCGGCGCCTCCCGGCGGATGGTCTCGGCCACCTGGAAGCCGGACTGGCGCGGGGCCAGCCGCTCGTAGCCGTCCTCGACGAAGTCGATGAAGAGGAGGGAGGCCGCGACGATCGCGGCGAGGGCGCCCGCCTTGCGGCCGGCGCGAAGCCGCAGGGCGGCGGCGGCGAGCGTGACCGCCAGCACGGCGAGCCCGGCGAGGATCCACGGCCGCGCGGCCGCGTACAGCTCGCGCGTCCAGGCGTTCCTCGCGCGCTCCGGCGCGCCCCAGGCGAAGGCGATGGCGACCGCGAGGAGGGGCGCGACGATCGCCACCATCTTCCACAGCCGCCGCGCCTCGGCCCGCGCGAGCCAGTCGCCCAGGACGAGGGCGAAGACGGGGAAGACCGGCAGGATGTAGGCGGGGAGCTTGGAGCCCGAGGCGGAAAAGAAGAGCAGGATGAAGCCCGACCACAGCAGCGCGAAGCGCCGCCAGGGGAAGCCGGCCGCCGCCGCTTCCCGCCGCCAGCCCTCGACGGCCGCCGGCACGAGCGCGAGCATCCACGGCAGGAAACCCGCGAAGAGGATGGGCCAGAAGTACCACCACGGCTCCTCGCGGCGGTGGGTCTTCGTGAGGAAGCGCTCGAAGTGCTCGTGGACGAAGAAGAACCGCGGGAACTCGGGGTTCGCGGCCGACACCAGCACGAACCACGGCACCGTGATGGCGAGGAAGAGCGCCGCCCCGCGCGCCCACTCCAGCCGCGCGAGCAGCCGCCAGTCGCGGTGGACGAGGCAGTGCAGGAAGACGGCGGCCGCGGGGAACACGATCCCGATGAGGCCCTTCGAGAGCACCGCGAGCGCCATCCCGGCCCAGGCGATGAGCATCCAGCGGCGGCGCTCCCCGGGCGGGCCCGCCGCCGCGAGGAGGAACGCGCAGACCGCGACCGTGGTCCAGGCGGTGAGCCCCATGTCGAGCGTCACCACGCCGCCCATGCCGAGGAAGTACGGGCTGGAGAGCAGCACCCCGACGGCGAGAAGCGCCGCGTCGCGCCCCGCGAGGCGCCGGGCCGTGTAGCCCACGGCGACGAGCGCGAGCAGGCCCGCGAGCGCGGTGTAGATCCGCGCCGTGAAGGGGCTCTCGCCGAAGAGCCGGAAGGCGGCGGCGCTCGCCCAGTACTGCAGCGGCGGCTTCTCGAAGTACTTGATGCCGTTGAGGCGCGGCGTCACCCAGTCGCCGGTCGCGGCCATCTCGCGCGAGATCTCCGAGTAGCGGCCCTCGTCGGGATGCGCGAGCGGGCGCTGCATGTTGTCGACGCCCACGAAGAGGGCGAGCAGGGCGAGCAGCACGAGGACCGCGCGCGGCACGCTCACGGGCCGGGCCTCGCGTCGAGGAGCACGATCACGGCGCCGGAGCCGCCGTGGGCGGGCGGCGGCTCGGAGAAGGCGAGCACCTCGGACTTGCGCGCGAGGAGCCGGCGGATGCGGCCGCGCAGGACGGGCTCGCGGTTGGGCGAGCCGCGGCCCTTGCCGTGGATGATGCGCAGGCACCGCAATCCCCGCCGCGAGCTCTCGGCGAGGAAGCGCGCGGTCGCCAGCGCCGCCTCGTCGCCGGTGAGGCCGTGCAGGTCCAGCTCCCCCTGCACCACCCAGTGCAGCCGGCGGAGCTTGCGCAGCACCTCGCGCGGCAGCCCCGGGCGCAGGTAGGCGTGGTCCTCCTCGATTTCCACGTCGTCGGCACCGCCCGCGAGACGCGAGAGCTCCTCGATCACGGCGCGTTCGTCCTCGATGCGCTGCACGGGAACCGGCGGCGGCGGCGTGCGCGGGTGCGACACGCGGTCGGGCGCCCGCACGGGCGCGACGTCGCGCATCGCGCGGCGGAAGAGCCCCTCGTCGTCCTCTCCCTCCGCCGGCGCGCGCTCCGGGCGGGGGCGCTTCAAGTGGCGAGGCTCTCCAGGTAGCGGTCGGCGTCGAGGGCGGCCATGCAGCCCGTGGCGGCGCTGGTGACGGCCTGTCGGTAGACGTGGTCCTGCACGTCGCCCGCGGCGAAGACGCCGGGGACGCTCGTGGCGGTCGCGTCGCCCTCGGCGCCGCCCTTGGTGAGGATGTAGCCGCCCTTCATGGCGAGCTGTCCCTCGAAGAGGTCGGTGTTGGGCTTGTGGCCGATGGCGATGAAGCAGCCCGAGACCTTCAGCTCGCGGGTGGCGCCGTCGACCGTGGACTTGATCCGCACGCCGGTGACGCCCGACTTGTCGCCCAGCACCTCGTCCAGCGTGTGGTTCCAGGCGATGGAGACCTTCCCCTCCTTCTCCTTCGCGAACAGCTTGTCCTGCAGGATCTTCTCGGAGCGGAAGCGGTCGCGGCGGTGGATCACGGTCACGTGGCGCGCGATGTTGGCGAGGTAGAGCGCCTCCTCGACGGCGGTGTTGCCGCCGCCGACGACGCAGACGTCCTGCCCCTTGTAGAAGAAGCCGTCGCAGGTGGCGCAGCCGGAGACGCCCTTGCCCATGAACGCCTGCTCGGAGGGCAGGCCCAGGTACATGGCCGAGGCGCCCGTGGCGATGATGAGCGCGTCGCAGGTGTAGGTGCCGGAGTCGCCCACCAGCGTGATGGGGCGTTCCCCGAGCTTCGCGGTGTGGATGTGGTCGAAGATGATCTCGGTCTCGAAGCGCTCGGCGTGCTTCTGGAAGCGCTCCATGAGCTCCGGGCCCTGGACGCCGGCGTGGTCGGCCGGCCAGTTGTCCACGTCGGTCGTGGTCATGAGCTGCCCGCCCTGGGCGAGGCCGGTGATGAGGACGGGCTTCAGGTTCGCGCGGGCGGCGTAGACGGCGGCGGTATAGCCGGCGGGGCCGGACCCGAGGATGAGGAGGCGGCTGTGTCGGGTGGTCATGGAAGGGGGGAGTCGCGGTGGGGGAGGCCGGTTCGGCATCCTGGACGCGCATTATCCCATGCGGGGGGAAGCTTGAGATCAAGCAATTGACAGACAAGGACTTTTGGCTATAGTCCCTACCCATGACCTCCCCCACGCCGAAGGCCGCGATCGGCGAGCGCACGCAGGCGCTCAAGGCGGTGCCGTTCTTCACGCAGATGAGCGACCAGGAGCTGGACGTGATCCGCTCCGTCGCCGTCGAGAAGAGCTACCCCAAGCACGCCGTCGTCCTCACCGAGGGCGAGATCGGCGACTCTCTCTACATGATCGAGTCCGGTCGCGTGAAGGTGTTCATCGGCGACGAGGAGGGGCGCGAGATCATCCTGAAGCTCCTCGGCACGGGGCACTTCTTCGGCGAGATGGCGATGATCGACCAGCAGCCGCGGTCGGCCTCCGTCACCACGCTCGAGCCCTCGACCTTCCTCATCCTCTCGCACCACGCCTTCGAGCACTGCGTCGAGCGCGCCCCGCGCATCGCCAACATGGTGCTGCGCGTGCTCGCCCAGCGCGTGCGCGAGGCCGACCGCAAGATCGGCACGCTCGCCCTCATGGACGTCTACGGGCGCGTGGCGAGCACGCTCCTCGAGCTGGCCGTCAACCAGAACGGCAAGCTCGTGGTGAGCGAGAAGCTCTCGCAGCAGGACCTCGCCAACATGGTCGGCGCCTCCCGCGAGATGGTGAACCGCATCCTCAAGGACCTCTCCGAGCGCGGCTTCATCGCGGTGGAGTCGAAGTCCATCACGATCATCAACAGGGAGCTTCCTCCGTCCCTGTAGCACCCGATGATCGTCCCGGTCCCGCCCCATCGGGATGGGGACCCCCGCATCAACCGCGAACTCCCTCCCTCGTTGCAGGCCCCCCGGCCCCGGAAAGCCCTCTTGACCACGACTCGGTGGTACCCCTGGAGGGGGCCTCGGCCGCAGAACGTCGTTGTCACCTCCGGTCGCGCGGAAGGGGAAGGGGTGCGGTTGGGTGTTCGTGTTTTGGATTTTTGGCCGAATCAACTGGCGAACGGAGCCATCCTCCCGACCTATGTCGACACAGGCCCGGATATCGACGCCCTGAGCCCCTTGACTCGGCCAAGAATCCAAAACGCGAACACCCAACCGCACCCCCTCTGCCCACACTGCACACGGCGTCATTACCGGTGTCCTCGCGCAGAAGGTCTCCTCCAGAGGTCACCACCGAGTCGTGGCGAGAGGACTTTCCGGGGCCGGGGGGCCCTATAATCGGGCATTCCGCGCTTGCCGATCGTGATGGCCGCCTCCCCCGCGAAATCCGCGTCTCCTTCCCCGCGTCTCGCCCGCATCCTGCGCGAGGCGGGCTGGATCCTGCTGCTCGCCGCGGGCGCGTATCTCGCGCTGGCGCTGGGCACCTACGACCGGGCCGACCCGGGGCCCTTCCACAGCGGCACGGGCGCGCCGGTGGCGAATCGCGCGGGGGGGCTGGGTGCATGGCTCGCGGACCTGCTCTTCGGCGTGTTCGGCCTGTCGGCGTGGTGGTGGGTGGCGCTCCTCGCCTGGGGGATCCTGCGGCTCTACCCGCGCGTCGAGGCCTGGGAGATCGTGAACCGGCGCTCGCTCGTCGTGGCGCTGGCGGGCTTCGTGGTGCTCGTGGCGGCGACCTGCACGCTCGCGACGCTGCGCCTGCACTCGCGGGCACCCGCGCTGGGCTTCGAGCCGGGCGGCGCCGTGGGCGAGCTCGCCGCGGGGCCGGCCATGGCGGCGCTGGGCTTCACCGGCGCGACCCTCGTCCTCGTGGCCGTCGTCGCCTCGGCGTTCAGCGTCTTCTCGGGCCTGTCGTGGATCCGGCTCGCCGAGAAGATCGGCGCCGCGCTCGAACGGGCGTGGCTCGCGGTGCGCGAGCGCCGCGAGACGAGCCGCGACCGCGAGGCCGGGCTCGCGGCCGCGCAGGAGCGCGAGGAGAAGGTCGAGGAGGCCAGGCGCATCTTCGACGACTACGAGCCCATCCGCATCGTGCCCCCGGAGCCGGTGATCGCGAAGAGCGAGCGCGTGGTGAAGGAGAAGCAGGTGCCGCTCTTCGCGGAGCTCCCCGACTCGCCGCTGCCGCCCATCGCGCTCCTCGATGCGGCCGACGCCCACGTCGAGCGGCCGACGCCCGAGACGCTCGAGTACACCTCTCGCCTCATCGAGAGGAAGCTCCTCGACTTCAACGTCCAGGTGAAGGTGGTCGCGGCCTATCCCGGCCCGGTCGTCACGCGCTACGAGATCGAGCCTGCCGTCGGCGTGAAGGGCGCGCAGGTGGTGAACCTCGCCCGCGACCTCGCCCGCGCGCTGTCCGTCACCGCGATCCGGGTCGTCGAGACGATCCCCGGCACCTCGTGCATGGGGCTCGAGATCCCCAACGCCAAGCGCGAGATCGTGCGGCTTTCCGAGATCGTCGGCTCGCAGGCCTACGCCGACATGCATTCGCGCCTCACGATCGCGATGGGCAAGGACATCACCGGCAAGCCCGTGGTCGCCGACCTCGCGCGCATGCCGCACCTGCTGGTCGCGGGCACCACGGGCTCGGGCAAGTCGGTCGCGATCAACGCGATGATCCTCTCGCTCGTCTACAAGTCGCCGGCCGCCGACGTGCGCCTCATCCTCGTCGACCCGAAGATGCTCGAGCTCTCCGTGTACGAGGGCATCCCGCACCTGCTCGCCCCGGTGGTGACGGACATGCGCCAGGCCGCGGCGGCGCTGCACTGGTGCGTGGTGGAGATGGACCGGCGCTACAAGCTCATGTCGGCGGTCTCGGTGAGGAACCTCGCGGGCTACAACCACAAGGTGCGCGAGGGCATCGAGAAGAAGCAGCCGCTCAAGCACCCGTTCTCGCTCACTCCCGACAACCCCGAGGATCTCGAGGAGCTCCCGTTCATCGTCGTGGTGATCGACGAGCTCGCGGACCTCATGATGGTCGCCGGCAAGAAGGTCGAGGAGCTGATCGCGCGCCTCGCGCAGAAGTCGCGCGCCTCGGGCATCCACCTCGTCCTCGCCACGCAGCGCCCGTCCGTCGACGTGATCACGGGCCTCATCAAGGCGAACGTGCCCACGCGCGTGGCCTTCCAGGTCTCCTCCAAGGTCGATTCCCGCACCATCCTCGACCAGCAGGGCGCCGAGAGCCTGCTGGGGCAGGGCGACATGCTCTACCTGCCGCCGGGCACGGGCCACCCGCAGCGCGTGCACGGCGCCTACGTGGCCGACGCCGAGGTGCAGCGCGTGGTCGAGCACCTGAAGCGCCAGGGCGAGGCGCAGTACATCGACGGCATCCTCGACGACCCCGAGCAGGCGGATTCCGAGGCGGGGGGCGACGCGCCGGGCGGCGAGGCCGACCCGCTCTACGACCAGGCCGTGCAGGTGGTGCTGCAGAACCGGCGCGCCTCGATCTCGCTCGTGCAGCGGCACCTGCGCATCGGCTACAACCGCGCCGCGCGGCTCATCGAGGACATGGAGCGCGCGGGCCTGGTCTCCCCCATGGCCTCCAACGGCAACCGCGAGATCCTGTCGCCCGCGAGGGCCGAGAAGTGAGGGGCGTGGCGGTCGCGGCCGCGGCGCTCGCCGCCGGCCTGTCGCTCCCCGCCGCGGCCGGCGCCGTCGACGCCTTCCTCGCCTTCACCGCCGCCTCGCGCACCGCCACCGCCCGCTTCGAGCAGGAGGTGCTGGACCGCGACGGCCGGGTGGTCGACCGCTCGGCCGGCACCTTCGCCTTCTCGCGGCCCGGGAAGTTCCGCTGGGCCTACGACCGGCCATCGCGTACGCTCATCGTCGCCGACGGGGCGCGGCTCTGGATCCACGACGAGGACCTGAACCAGGTCACCGTGCGCGCCATCGACCGCGCCCTCACGGCCACGCCGGCGGCGCTGCTTGCCGGCCAGGCCGACGTGACGGCGGTCTTCACGCTGCGCGAGGCGGGGGCGGAAGGCGGGCTCGCGTGGCTGGAGGCCGTGCCGAAGGAGCGCGACACCGGCTTCGAGCGGGTGCGCATCGGGATGAAGGGAAACGCGCCGGCGGCGATGGAGCTGCACGATTCGCTCGGCGGCCGCACGATGCTGCGTTTCCCGGAATTCCGGGCGGGCGCGAAGGTCGATCCCGGCGCCTTCGCCTTCACCCCGCCCAAGGGGGCCGACGTCCTGGACGAGCGGCCCGCGCCGGCCGCCGGTCAGCCGGGCGGATCGATCCCCAGGAACCGGTAGGCCTCCATCACGCTCGCGGTGGTGCGCACGGGAACCCCGCGGTCGTGCGCGGCGTTCTCGAGCGTCTTCGTGACCATCTGCGCGGTGTCCACCAGGAGGGCGATCCTCACCGGCGGCCCGCCGCTCCCGGCGATCGCGCGCGCAAGATCCAGGCGGTCGTCGATGCCCACGCCGGGGGCCAGCCCGCGCGCGTCGACGAGGACGAGCCCGTGGCCGCTGGTCGCGCAGGCCTCGAAGAGGCGCGCGACGATCTCGCGCGCGACGTCCGCGTCGAAGGCGCCGCCCGTCTCGACCTGCACGTGCCTCTCGAGCACCGTCACCCGGTAGTCCATGGATCTCCTTTTCCCGTCGAAGGCTATGATAGCGGCGATGGGCGCCCGGCCGCCGGGCCTGCGCCGGATTTCCCCGCCATGACCGAAGCCCGCGACCTGTTCACTCCCACCGGCGAGGCCAGCGCCCCGCTCGCGGAGCGGCTGCGCCCGCGGCGCGTCGAGGACGTGGTCGGCCAGCGCCACTTGCTGGGCGAGGGCAGGCCGCTCGCCGTCGCCCTCGAGTCGGGGCGGCTGCACTCGATGATCCTGTGGGGCCCGCCGGGCGTCGGCAAGACGACGCTCGCGCGGCTCCTCGCCCAGGCCTTCGGCGCGGAGTTCATCGCGCTTTCCGCGGTGCTGGCCGGCGTGAAGGAGATCCGCGAGGCGGTCGACCGCGCGCGCCTGGCGCGCGAGGCGCACGGCCGCGCGACCATCCTCTTCGTGGACGAGGTGCACCGCTTCAACAAGGCCCAGCAGGACGCCTTCCTGCCCCACGTCGAGAGCGGCCTCTTCACCTTCATCGGCGCGACCACCGAGAACCCGTCCTTCGAGGTGAACGGGGCGCTCCTGTCGCGCGCGCAGGTGTACGTGCTGGAGCCGCTGGGGCTGGAGGACCTCGACCGGCTCGTGGTGCGCGGCTTCGAGGCCGAGGGCATCGACGTCACGGAGGAGGCGCGCGGCCGCGTGGCCGAGTACGCCGACGGCGACGGCCGGCGCGCCCTGAACCTGGTGGAGCAGGTGGCGAGCGCCGCGCGCGCGGCGGCGCGGCGCGGCGCGGACGCCCCGTTCGTGGAGGGCGTCGTCACGCGCGCCGGGCGGCGCTTCGACAAGGGCGGCGAGAACTTCTACGACCAGATCTCGGCGCTGCACAAGAGCGTGCGCGGCAGCGACCCCGACGCCGCCCTCTACTGGATGGCGCGCATGCTCGACGGCGGCGCCGACCCGCGCTACCTCGCGCGGCGCATGGTGCGAATGGCGAGCGAGGACGTGGGCCTGGCCGACCCGCGGGCGCTCGAGATCGCCACGCGCGCGGCGGAGGTGTACGAGCGCCTCGGTTCGCCCGAGGGCGAGCTCGCGCTCGCCGAGTGCGTGGTCTACCTCGCGGTGGCGCCCAAGTCCAACGCGGTCTACGTCGCCTGGGGGGAAGCGCGCCGGTTCGTCTCGACGGACGCGAGCCGCCCCGTGCCGCTGCGGCTGCGGAACGCCCCCACGCGCCTCATGAAGGAACTGGGCTACGGCAAGGACTACCGCTACGCGCACGACGAGGAAGGCGGCTACGCCGCGGGCGAGTCCTACCTCCCCGACGGCATGCAGCCGCCCGGCTGGTACCGCCCGACGGACCGGGGGCTGGAGGCGAAGATCCGCGACAAGCTCGCGTGGCTGCGCAGCCGCGACAAGGAGCCCCGCGGCGATTCCTGAGCGCGCCGCTACTTCACCAGCACGACCATGCTGCCCAGGCGCCCCCAGCGCCAGAAGTGCATCGCGGCGGCCACCAGCGGCTGGGCGGCGCGGTGGCGCGCGAGCCGGCCGAGGAGTCCCGTCTCGCCGATGCCCATCCCCAGGCGCACCAGGCGCTCGGAGTTGACGAGGATGCGGCCGGCGGAGAAGCCGACGCGTCGCGCGACCGCAACGATGTGGCGCGGCGGCATGTCCTTCTCCGTCACGCCGTAGCGCGCCACGGCCGCCTGGGTCGCGGGGCTTGCCGCGTGCCCCTCGCCGGGCTCGTGGGTGACGAGCACGCCGCCGGGCCGGAGCGCACGGTACGCGCCGGCCAGCGCCGCCTCCTCGTCGACGGCGTGGTGCAGGGAGTCGAAGAAGAGCGCGCCGTCGAACTCGCCGTCGAAGGCGAGGCTCTCGTAGTCGGAGCTCACGAAGCGCAGGTTCGCGAGCGCCTCGCGGTCGCGCGCCGCCCCGGCGGCCGCGATCATGTCGGGGGCGATGTCCTGCCCGGTGACCTCGTGGCCGCGGCGCGCGAGGAAGAGGCTCGTCCAGCCCGTGCCGCAACCGAGGTCGAGGATGCGCGACGGCGGCGGCGGGAGCAGCTGCATCACGATGCCGATGTCGACCAGCATCTGCGCGCAACCCGCGTCGGAGAAGGGCTTGCCGGCGGCGTGCGCGAGGCCGGCCTCGCCGATGTTCCTCAGGTAGTCGATTTCGCCTTGCTTGGGCATGGTGCGGGCCGCTTCGGGGACCGACCGAATATAATCACGGTTTACCTTCACGCGCGATACCCATGCTGGACATCCAACTGCTGCGCAAGGACCTTCCCGCCGTCGTCGCCGGCCTCGCCCGCCGCGGCCTCGCGTTCGACGAAGCCGGCTTCCGGGCGCTGGAGGACGAGAGAAAGGGGCTGCAGACGCGCACCGAGGAGCTGCAGGCGAAGCGCAACGCCCTGTCGAGGCAGGTGGGCATCCTCAAGGGCAAGGGGGAGGACGCCTCCGCCGTGCTCGCGGAGGTGGGCGGCATCGGCGACGAGCTGAAGGCGAACGAGGCGGCGCTCTCGGCGCTGCAGGGGCGGCTCGACGCGTTCCTGCGCACGATCCCCAACATCCCGCGGCCCGAGGTGGCGCACGGGAAATCGAGCGACGACAACGTCGAGGTGCGCCGCTGGGGCACGCCGCGCGCGTTCGACTTTCCGGTGAAGGACCACGTCGACGTGGGCGCGGGCCTGGGCATGCTCGACTTCGACACGGCGGCCAAGCTCTCCGGGGCGCGCTTCTCGGTGCTCAGGGGCGGGCTCGCGCGCCTGCACCGCGCGCTCGCCCAGTTCATGCTGGACGTGCACACGCGCGAGCACGGCTACACCGAGGTCTACGTCCCCTACATGGTCACCGGCGAGTGCGCCGACGGGGTCTCGAGCCTCGCCAAGTTCAAGGACGACCTATTCAAGCTGGAGGGGCGCGACCTCTACCTCATCCCGACGGCGGAGTATCCGGTCACCAACTTCGTGCGCGACACGCTGCTCGAGGCGAAGGACCTGCCGCTCAGGTTCGTGTGCCACAGCCCCTGCTTCCGCTCGGAGGCGGGCAGCTACGGCAAGGACACCCGCGGCATGATCCGCCAGCACCAGTTCGACAAGGTGGAGGTCCTGCAGGTGGTGCACCCGGAGAAGTCCGGCGAGGCCCACGAGGAGCTGACCGGGCACGCCGAGGCGATCCTCAAGCGCCTGGGCCTGCCGTTCCGCACCATGATGCTGTGCACGGGCGACCTCGGCTTCTCCAGCGCCAAGACCTACGACCTCGAGGTGTGGCTCCCGGGGCAGCAGGCCTACCGCGAGATCTCGTCGTGCTCCAACTTCGAGGCCTTCCAGGCGCGGCGCATGCAGGCGCGGTTCAAGGGCGGCGACAAGGGCCGCCCCGAGCCCGTGCACACGCTCAACGGCTCCGGCCTCGCCGTGGGGCGCACGCTGGTGGCGATCCTCGAGAACTACCAGCAGGCCGACGGCTCGGTCGCGGTGCCCGAGGCGCTCGCGCCGTGGATGGGCGGGGTGGACCGGATCGCGCGCGCGTGAGCACGCGCCTCGTCGTCGTCCGCCACGGCGAGACGGAGTGGAACGTCGCCTCGCGCATCCAGGGGCACGCCGACAGCCCGCTCACGCCCGCCGGCCTCGCGCAGGCGCAGGCCATCGCGGCGCGGCTTTCCGGCGAGCGCTTCGACCGGCTGCTCTCGAGCGACCTCGGCCGCGCGTGGCGCACGGCGCAGGCCATCGCCGCGCGCACCGGCCACGCCATCCAGCCGGAGCCGCGGTTGCGCGAGCGCAACTACGGCCTCGCCGAGGGGCTCACCTACGGCGAGATCGGCGTGCACTACCCGGAGATCTTCTCGCGCGTGCGCGACACCGACCCCGACTACGTCGTGCCCGGCGGCGAGAGCCGGCGCCAGATGTACGAACGCGTGAGCGGCGCCTTCGAGTCCCTCGCGCGGGCGCACGACGGCGAGCGCCTCGCGGTCGTCTGCCACGGGGGCGTCCTCGCCATGCTGTACCGGCACGTGCAGGGGATCCCGGTGGGCGCGGCGCAGCCCATTCCCATCCCCAACGCGTCCTACAATGCGCTCGTCTTCGACGGCGGGCAGTGGTCCGTCGAGGCCTGGGCGGACACCGCTCACCTCGAGGCGACCGAGCCCTTCGTGGAGCCCTGAGGCGCCGGGACGGGCCGCGGGGCGAGCGGCCCGTCGCGCGGCGCGATGCGCGACAGGATGTCGTGGAAGTTGCGCACGTTGTCCACGAACTGCATGGCCTCGTGGCCGCGCGCGAAGCCGTGCTTGAGCTTCTGGTAGGACTCCGGGTCCGTGAGCCCCGGGAGCGCGAGCTTCACGTCCTGCCACTTGTCCGGCGAAAGTCCGCGGCGCTGCGCGAGGATGCGCGCGTCCTCGAGGTGCCCGATCCCGAGGTTGTAGGCGGCCAGCGCGAGGTAGGTGCGGTCGGGCTCCGCGATGCGCGCGGGAAGCGCGTTTGCCAGCAGCCCGAGGTAGCGCGCGCCGCCGAGGATGCTCTCGCGGGCGTCCAGCCGGTCATTGACCTGCAGGCGGTCGGCCGTCTCCTCGGTGAGCATCATGAGGCCGCGAACGCCCGTGGGGGAGGTCGCGAGCGGGTCCCAGTGCGACTCCTGGTAGCCGATGGCGGCGATGAGGCGCCAGTCGAAGCCCGAGACCTGCTCGGCCTCAAGGAAGTGCGGCTTGAGCCGCGGCAGCATCGTGTTGATGCGCTCGATCAGCGTCCCGGAGTCGATGGCCGAGATGCGCGCGGCGTGCGCGAAGTGCAGGTCGGTGAGGCGCCTGAGCGTGCCGTCCTTCTCGATCCGCGCGAAGAACGCCTTCATGCGGTCGAGCAGAGGCTTCTGGTCGACGCGCCCGACGCGCCAGGAGTAGTGGACGGGCTTGCCCACGTCGAACGCGACCTCGACCTGGGGGAAGTGCCTGCGGGCGATGGTGAAGCGCGCGGAGTCGACCAACGCGCCGTCGAGCTCGCCGCGCGCCACGCGCTCGAGGAGGTCCTCGACGGCTGCGTCGGGCGGCAGGCGCTCGAGCCGCGCCGGGAGCGTCGCGCCCGAGAGCAGCAGCGGATCGGCGAAAGGGTCGCCGATCGTGCCCACGCGGCGGCCTTCGAGGTCCGCGGGGCCGCGCGGCCGCGGGAGGTCCGCCTTCCAGACGAGCTGGAACTGCGCGGTGCGGTACGACGGCCCCCAGGCGAGGCCTCCCGGCAGGTCGAAGCGCCGCGGCAGGAGCGCCGCGGCGAAGTGCGCGCGCCCGTCGGCGAGCGCCTGCTCGGCCTTCGCCTGGCTCTCGACGAAGTCGTACTCGAGGGGGACGCCCAGGTCCTTCGCGAAGAGCGACACGAGGTCGTGCTCGAAGCCGCCCGGGTGGCCCTGCGCGTCCTCGTACCAGGTGGCCGGGCCGTTGAGGGTCACCACCACCAGCTTGCCGCCCTCGGAAAGCGCCTTCACCGGAGGGCGCGAGATGTCGCACCCCGCCGCGAGGATCACGAGGATGACGAGGAGGATCCGCGCGGCCATGGCCCGCAGTGTGACCCGGCCCCGCGCCCGATTCAATCTGCGCCGCCGCATCGGGCGGCCGGCCGGGGAAATCGGCGATAATCGGCCGAGGATGCCCCGTACGACCCCCAGGACCTACGCACTCGTGCCCGCCGCCGGCCAGGGCACGCGCATGGGCGACGCCCTGCCCAAGCAGTACCTCGCGGTCGCGGGCCTGCCGATGCTGCGCCACTCGCTCGCCGCGCTCGCCGCCGTGGCCCGCGTGGACCGCGTGATCGCCATCCTCGCGCCGGGGGATGCCCGCTGGGACGCGCACGACTGGTCCGCCCTCGCCGGGCGCGTCGAGCCGCTTCGTGCCGGCGGGCAGACGCGCGCGCGCAGCGTGGCCAACGCCCTCGAGCGGCTGGCGGGCGAGGCCTCACCCGACGACTGGATCCTCGTGCACGACGCCGCGCGCCCCTGCCTCACGCCGGCGATGGTCGAGCGCCTGCTGGACGAAGTGGGCGACGACCCCGTGGGCGGGCTCCTCGCGATGCCCGTGGCCGACACCCTCAAGCGCGAGGGGGAGCCTGCGCGCGTCGGGGCGACGGTGCCGCGCGAGGGCCTCTGGCGCGCGCAGACGCCGCAGCTCTTCCGCTATGCGCTGCTGCGGCGCGCGCTCGCCGAGGCGCCGGCCGCGACGGACGAGTCGCAGGCCGTGGAGTCGCTCGGGCACCGGCCGCGGCTGGTGCAGGGCGACAACGCCAACTTCAAGGTGACCTTTCCCGAGGACCTCGCCCTCGCGGAGACGATCCTCGCCCTCCGGAGGAAGCACGCATGACGGCCTTTCGCATCGGCCAGGGATTCGACGTCCACCCGCTCGTCGCCGGCCGCCGGCTCGTGATCGGCGGCGTGGAGATCGCCCACGACAAGGGGCTGCTCGGCCACAGCGACGCGGACGTGCTGCTGCACGCCATCAGCGACGCGCTCCTCGGGGCGGCGGCGCTCGGCGACATCGGCCGGCACTTCCCCGACAGCGACCCCCGCTACAAGGGCATCGACAGCCGCGAGCTGCTGCGGCGCGTGGCCGGACTCGTGCGCGAGGCGGGCTTCGCGCCCGTGAACGTGGACGCGACGATCGTCGCCGAGGCGCCGCGCATGGCGCCCCACGTCCCCGCGATGGTGGCCAACATCGCCGCCGACCTCGGCATCGACTCGGGGTGCGTGAACGTGAAGGCCACCACCACCGAGAAGCTGGGGTTCACGGGGCGCGGGGAGGGGATCGCGGCCCAGGCGGCGTGCCTGCTCGCGGGGGCGTAGCCGGCCATGCGCATCCTCATCGTCGAGGACGACGAGATGCTCGCCGAGGCGGTGGCCGCGGCGCTGCGGCAGTCGGCCCACCTGGTGACGCGCGCGGCGAGCGGCGACGAGGCGGACCGCCTGCTCGCCGGCGACGACTTCGACCTGGTGCTGCTCGATCTCGGCTTGCCGCGGCTCGACGGCCTCGAGGTGCTGCGGCGGCTGCGCCAGCGGCGCTCGCGCGTGCCGGTGCTCGCGCTCACCGCGCGCGACTCCCCGGAGGACCGCGTCGCCGGCCTCGACCTGGGCGCCGACGACTACCTCACCAAGCCCTTCCGCCTGGACGAGCTGGAGGCGCGCGTGCGGGCGCTCATCCGCCGCGCCAACGCGCTCGCGAGCTCCGAGATCGTGCACGGCCGGCTGCGGCTCGACATGGCGGGCCGCAGGCTGTCCTTCGACGGCCAGCCGGTCGAGCTCTCCGCGCGGGAGCTCGCGGTCGTGGAGCTGCTGCTGATGCGCGAGGGGCGCGTCGTGACCAAGCAGCAGATCATCGACCACCTGTACGGCTGGGACGACGCGTCGAGCGTGAACGCCGTCGAGGTCTTCGTCTACCGCCTGCGCCGCAAGCTCGCCTTCACCGGCATCGACATCAAGACGGTGCGCGGCATGGGCTACCTCATCGAGAAGGCCGGTGGCTAGCGCGGCGCCGACGCTGCGCGGGCAACTGCTCGCGTGGCTCCTCGTGCCGCTGCTCGCCCTGCTCGCGGTCGACGCCGTGCTCACGCAGTGGATGGCCGCCAACCTCGCGCGGCGCGCGAACGACCGCCCGCTCGCGGAGATCGCGCGCGAGCTGTCGCTGCGGCTGCGCGCCGCGCCGGACGGGCTCGCCCTCGACCTCACGGCGGAGGCGCAGGCGATCCTCTTTGGCGACCCGGTGGACCGGATCCGCTTCGACGTGTCGACGCAGGACGGCCGCGCGGTCGCCGGCGAGCGGCTCGCGGCCGGCCCGCCTTCCGCCGCGAGGGAGGCCTTCTACGATGGCGCGGCAGCAGGCGAGCCGGTGCGGCTGGTGGAGCTGCGGGTCGACGCGGACGGGGCCGCGGGGCGGCCCGCCGCCGTGGTGCGCGTGGCCGAGACGCTGCACAAGCGCGAGGCGCTCGCGCGCGAGATCCTCGTGGGGGTGCTGGTTCCCGAGGCGCTGCTCGTGGCGGTGGCCTGCCTCGTGGTCTGGGTGGGCGTCGTGCACGGCCTCGCCCCCCTGGAGCGGCTGCGGCGCACGCTCGCCTCGCGGCCCTGGGGCGACTGGCGCCCGCTCGCGGTGGAGGGCGTGCCCGGCGAGGTGCGCCCGCTCCTGGAGGCGATCAACCGCCTGGTGGCCGACCTCGACCGCGCGCTCACCATCCAGAACCGGTTCATCAGCGACGCCGCGCACCAGCTGAAGACGCCGATCACGGCCCTGCGCACGCAGCTCGAGCTGGCGGCGCGCGAGGACGACCCGGCACGGTTGCGCGAGGCGCTCGGCAAGGCGGGCGCCGGCCTCGAGCGGCTCTCGCGCGTGGTCTCGCAGCTGCTGTCGCTCGCGCGGAACGAGCCGGAGGCCGCCGCCCGGGTGACCCTCGTCGCCCTGGACCTCAACGCGCTCGCGCTGGAAGCGGCCACCGAGTGGGTGCCGGAGGCCCTCAAGAAGGGGATCGACCTGGGCTTCGAGGGCGCGGCGGGGCCGGTCGCGATCCGCGGCGACGCGCTGCGGCTGCGCGAGCTCCTCGACAACCTGCTCGACAACGCGGTGCGTTACACGCGCGACGGCGGGCGCGTCACCGTGCGCGTGGCGGCCTCGCCGGCGCCGACGGTCGACGTGAACGACGACGGGCCGGGCATCCCGCCCGACGAGCGCGAGCGGGTCTTCCAGCGATTCCACCGGCTGCTGGGCACGGGGCAGGACGGCAGCGGCCTCGGGCTCGCCATCGCCCAGGAGATCGCGCGCCTGCACGGCGGGGCCATCTCGCTCTCCGAGGACGCCGACGGCGTCGGCAACACCTTCAGCCTCACCCTCCCGCCGGCGCCGTAAGGCGCCGTTCAGCCCGGCGAGGGGCTTCCGTCAGCCGCGGGAAAGCAGCGTGTCAGGGCGCGCGCGTAGCCTCGTACGCGCGAAGCACCGAAGCACGACAAGAACGGAGGAGGAGACCGCCATGGAGATGTTCGCCACGTCCGCGTTCTGGGTGACGCTCGCCCAGATCATCATGATCAACATCGTCCTGAGCGGCGACAACGCGGTGGTGATCGCGCTCGCGAGCCGCTCGCTGCCCGCCCGGCAGCAGAGGCAGGCCATCCTCTTCGGCAGCTTCGGCGCGATTTTCCTGCGCGTCGTGCTCACCTACTTCGCGGTGCTGCTGCTGGGGCTCCCGTTCCTCAAGCTCGTGGGGGCCGTGCTGCTCGCCTGGATCGGCATCCAGATGCTCGCGCCCGACGACGGCGAGGAGGAGATCGACGGCGCCGCGCACCTGTGGGCCGCCATCAAGACGATCATCGTCGCCGACTTCATCATGAGCCTGGACAACGTGCTGGGCGTGGCCGCCGCCGCCAAGGGCAGCGTCGCGCTGCTCGTGATCGGGCTGGGCATCAGCATCCCCATCATCGTCTACGGCAGCACCCTCGTCCTCAAGCTGATGACGCGCTTCCCGGTCATCGTGACCGTGGGCGGCGGCGTGCTGGGCTGGGTGGCGGGCGAGATGCTGGTGACCGACCCGGTCCTCAAGCCCCTCATGGACGGGCGCTGGCACGTGTTCCACGACATCGCCCCGGCGCTCGGCGCGGCCTTCGTCGTGCTCGCGGGCAAGACACACGCCGCCCTCACGGTGGCCGCCGCGCGGCGCGCGCTCCACGAGCCGCCGGAGCCCGCGCCCGAGCCGGTCCCCGGCTACCGCTGGGTCGGGCACGCGCTGCCGTCGCGAGACTACGCCGCCTTCTGCGGCACGGGCGAGTACCGCGTGCTTCGCCCCGTGAGCTCGCGCATGCGCAGCGCCGCGCGCTGGCGCGCTTTCTCCCGCGCCTGAGCGGGGGGGGGGCCGCCCTAGCGGCGGAACTGCGCGAGGACGGAGGTGGTCCAGCTGAGGCGCTCGATGAGCGTCCTCAGGAACTCGCGGTTGAAGCGCAGCTGGCAGCCCTCGGTGAGGCTCTCGAGGTGCGTCGCCTGGATCTTGAGGAGGTGCACCTCGGACACCGAGATGATCGAGGCCGAGCGCCGCGCGCGGTCGCCCGAGAGGTAGGCCATCTCGCCGAAGCAGTCGCCTTCCTTGAGGACGTTGAGGAGCTTGCCGTCCTTCACCACCTTCACCTGCCCGGCGACGATGATGAAGAACGCCTGGCCGATCTCGCCCTCGAGGAGCAGGTTCTCGTCGCGGGCGTGGACCTCCCAGATGGCGCCGCGCAGCACCTCCCAGAGCTCGGCGTCGCGGAACTCGCGGAAGAAGGGCAGGGCGCGCAGCTTGTTGAACTTCTCCGTCGAGCTGATCTCGGTGGAGTAGCGCTCGAGCTGCGGGAAGGTGTCGGCGAGGTCGCTCGCCATCTCGAACCAGGTCTGGTAGCGCTGCCGCGGGTCCTTCGCCATCGCCTTCTTCACGATCTCCACGAGCTTGTCGGGGAGGTCGGGGCGAAGCTGCTCGAGGGGCACGGGCTCCTCGTTGAGGATCTTGTTGATCATCGCCACGGAGTTCTCGGCGCGGAACGGGAGCTTGCCCGTGAGCAGCTCGTACATCACCACGCCCAGCGAGTAGATGTCGGTCTGGACGGAGGGCGACTCCTCGTTGATCTGCTCCGGCGACATGTAGGCCGGCGAGCCGAGGAAGCCCTCGATCTGCGTGTGCGTGGCGTGCGAGATCTTGGCGGTGCCGAAGTCGCTGATCTTGATGTCGTCGCGCTCGGAAAGCAGGATGTTGGCGGGCTTGATGTCGCGGTGGATCACGCCGTTCTGGAAGGCGTAGTCCAGCGCCCGGCACATCTTGAAGATCACGAGCACGGCCTGCCGCACGGGCAGGAGGTTGGTCTCGGTGCAGTACTTCTTGAGCGAGCCGCCCGGGACGTACTCCATCACGATGTAGCGCGTCTCGCCGTCGACCACCGCGTCGTACACCGCGACGATGTTGGGGTGGTTGAGCTTCCCGGCTAGCGAGGCCTCGTTGAGGAAGAGCTTCTCGAAGCGGTTGGCCTCCTCCTCCGACATGTCGGCGTCGCTCTTGGCGACCTTGATCGCGACCTTGCGGTCGTTGAAGGGATCCTCGCCGACGTAGACGTTGGCCGATGCCCCCTGCCCGATCTCGGAGAGGACCGTGTACTTGCCGATCTTGTGGGGGCGTTCGGACACCGGGTGAGGGGGCGTGGTCGCAATGCCGCGTTTTGCGGGCAGTTTAACCGAAGTGGGCGCGGCGGGGCGAAGGAACGGGCGCAGCGCATACCCCCATCGGCGCCGCCGTTGATCCGGCGAGGCGGGCGCGGGGATAATGGCGCCGGCACGCGAAACGGAGGCAGGGACCATGGAAGTCGAAGGCAGGACGCCGCTCATGGCGGCGGCGGGGCGGGGCGACCTGGCGGAGGTGCGCCGGCTCCTCGCGGAGGGCGCCGACGTGAACGCGGCCGACGCGATGGGCTTCACCGCGCTCTTCCACGCCTGCTACAACGGCGACGAGGATCGCGGCTACCCGGAGGTGGTGCGTGCCCTGCTCGAGGCGGGCGCGGACCGGGAGGCACGCATCGGCTACGGCGTGCGGCCGCTCATGTACGCGGCCGGCAACGGGGAAGCGGGCGTGGTCGAGGCGCTGCTCGCCGCTGGCGCGGACCCCGCGGCGAGGAACGAGGGCGGCCGCACGGCCCTCATGATGGTGAAGGACCGCGACTACGTCGACGTGATCAACCTCCTGCACGAGGCCGAGCTGGCCCTGGGCGGCGAGGGCTGCGGCACGCGCAACGCCCCCGGGATGCAGGTCGTCACCTTCCTGAAGAAGCCCCACTGAGCCGGGCCGCGGCCCGGCTCACCGCGCGGCGAGCCCGCGGGCCAGCGCGAGGAAGGCTTCCCGCGACGCGTCCGTGACCTCCACCACCTCCGCGGTGGCGGCGCCCGCGTAGTTGCGGAACATCGAGCGCCGGTAGGCGGGGTCGTAGTGGGCCTCGAGGAGGTCCGCGACCAGGCCCGCCCAATCGCCGGCGCACACGAGGCCGTCCCAGCGCGCGATGCGCTCGTTGCCGTGCAGGGGCGCGAGGCAGGCGAGCTTCTCCCGCAGCCGGTCGGGGTCGGCCACCAGGTGGGCGTAATCCTCGAGCAGGAGCCGCGTGCGCACGGCCGGCCCGGCCTCGAGCCGCAGGCACCGGCCCTCGCGCATGCGGTGGATGAGGGCTTCGGGCACGCGAAGGTTGCCCACCTTGCGGCTCTCCGACTCCACGAACACCGGGCGCGCGGGGTCGAAGCGCGCGAGCGCCGACCAGATGGCCGTTTCGAAGGCCTTCTGCGAGGGCTGCGGCGCGCCCGGCAGTTCGCCCAGGACGGAGCCGCGGTGCGCGGCGAGCGCCTCCAGGTCGAGGACCTGGGCGGAGGTCGTCGCGAGCGCCTCCAGCAGCCGGCTCTTGCCCGACCCCGTGGCCCCGCAGACGACGAGGAACGAGAAGCGCCCGGGCATGGCCTCGAGGTCGGCCGCCACCTGCCGCCGGAAGCCCTTGTAGCCGCCTTCGAGCTGCAAGGCGTCCCACCCCACCTGGCGAAGGACGTGGGTGAGGGCGCCGGAACGCGAGCCGCCGCGCCAGCAATAGACCAGCGGCCGCCAGTTCCTCGGGCGGTCGGCGAACCGCCCGGCGATGATCCGCGCGATGTTGGCGGCCACGAGCGGCGCGCCGATCCGCTTGGCCTCGAAGGCGCCGCGCTCCTTGTAGGCCGTGCCGACGAGCGCCCGCTCGCCGTCGTCCAGCACCGGGCAGTTCTCGGCGCCGGGAAGGTGGTCCTCCGCGAACTCCGAAGGGCTGCGCGCGTCGAGGATCGCGTCCCACTCCGCCAGGGCTGCCGCGGAAAGGGGCAGCCGCGCCCGCGAGGCCGGGCGGTCGCGGAAATCCGGGAGCTGGGTCACTTGCGCGGCGACCGCCGGAGCAGGGGCTCCAGGGTCGGCCAGACGTTGTCGAGGATGAGCGGCTGCGCGGCGGCCGAAGGGTGGAGCTGGTCCGGGAGGAAGAGGTCGCGCTTGTCGGCGATGCCGTCCAGCAGGAAGGGCACCAGGGGCACCCTCGCCTTCCGCGCGAGCTGGGGGAAGAGCTCGCGGAACTCGCGGGCATAATCGATGCCATAATTCGGCGGAATCATGAGCCCCACCAGCACGGGTTCGGCCCGGGCGGCGCGGGCGAGTCGGATCATCTCCTCGAGGTTGGCGCGCGCGGCGGCCACCGGCTGGCCGCGCAGGCCGTCGTTGGCCCCGAGGGCGATCACCACGAGGGAAGGCCGGTGGCGCTCGAGGTCCCCGGGCAGGCGGCGCAGGCCTCCGGCCGTGGTCTCGCCGGAGATGCTCGCGTTGACGACGCGCCACCCCAGCCGCTCGCGGGCGATGCGCTCGCCGAGGAGGGAAACCCAGCCCTGGGGCGTGGCGAGGCCGTAGGCGGCCGAGAGGCTGTCGCCGAACACGAGGACGGTGCGCGCGGCGTCGGAAGCCGCGGCGGGCAGGGCGAGGAGAAGGGCCGCGAGGCCGGGGGCCGCGCGGCGCAGGAATCGATCGATGAATTTCACGTCGTGTTGCCTCGGCGACCGGCACGCAAGCGGAGCACCATGAACGCCATCAGGGAACCGGAAAGCCCCCCCGCCAGCGCGCGCAAGCCCGCCATTGTGCGGGCCGAGGGCCTCACCAAACAAGTCTCCACGCCCGACCACGAGCTGGTCATCGTCCGCGAGGCGAGCTTCGAGGTCGCCGCCGGCGACTCGGTGGCCATCGTCGGGGCCTCGGGTTCGGGCAAGTCCACGCTGCTGGGACTGCTCGCGGGGCTCGACGTTCCCTCGGCCGGCCGCGTGTGGATCGACGGCGAGGACCTCTTCGCCCTCGACGAGGACGGGCGCGCGCGCCTGCGCGGCCGCCTCGTGGGCTTCGTGTTCCAGTCCTTCCAGCTGCTGCCGGCGCTCACCGCGCTCGAGAACGTGATGCTGCCGCTCGAGCTCGCGGGCGTGGCCGACGCAGGCGCGCGCGCCTCGCGCGTGCTGGACCAGGTGGGGCTCGCCGACCGGCTCGGCCACTACCCGCGCCAGCTCTCGGGCGGCGAGCAGCAGCGCGTGGCGGTGGCGCGCGCCTTCGCCACCGAGCCGAAGCTCCTCTTCGCCGACGAGCCCACCGGCAACCTCGATTCCGCCACGGGCCGGCAGGTGATCGAGCTCCTCTTCCGCATGAACCGCGACCACGGCACCACGCTCGTGCTGGTGACGCACGACGAGGCGCTGGCGGCGCGGTGCGACAGGCGGATCGCCATCTCTGCCGGCGTGGTGCAGGGATGACGAACAACTTCGCGATCGCGCTGCGCATGCTGCGCCGCAACGCCCACTCGGGCGAGGCCCGGGTGCTCGCCGCGGCGCTCCTCGTCGCGGTGGCGAGCGTCACCACCGTGGGCTTCTTCGCCGACCGGGTGCGCGGCGCGCTCGACCGCCAGGCCAACGAGCTGCTGGGCGGCGACCTCGTGGTGATCGCCGACCACCCGGTGCCGGCGGCGTTCGTCGAGCGCGCGCGCGCCGACGGCCTCGCGATCGCGCAGACGACCACCTTCCCGAGCATGGTCGCCGGCGCGGCGGGCACGAGCCTCGCCGAGATCAAGGCCGTGAGCTCGAGCTTCCCCCTGCGCGGGCGGCTGCGCGTGGCGCCGACGCCGGTGGCGCCGGACCGCGAGGCCGACGGCGCGCCCGCCCCGGGGACGGTGTGGGTGGCCGGCCCGCTCGTCTCGCGCATCGGCGCGGCCGTGGGCGAGACCGTGAAGGTCGGCAACGCGTCGCTGCGGGTCGCCGAGGTGATCACGCGCGAGCCCGACAACGTGCTCGACTTCT
Organism: Burkholderiales bacterium; assembly: GCA_019634955.1. Taxonomy (GTDB): domain Bacteria; phylum Pseudomonadota; class Gammaproteobacteria; order Burkholderiales; family Usitatibacteraceae; genus FEB-7. The sequence goes on along the minus strand of JAHCAK010000024.1, from coordinate 2,973 downwards.
TCGGCATCGCGCCGCGCGTCCTCATCAACGACGCCGACCTCGCGGCAACCGGCCTCGTGCAGGTGGGCAGCCGCGTCAGCTACCGGCTGCTGGTGGCGGGCGAGTCGCGCCAGGTCTCGCGCTACGAGTCGGAGATGCGGCCGAGGCTCGGCCGCGGCGAGCGCATCGAGGGCGTGCGCGACGCCCGCAGCGAGGTGCGCGTGTCGCTCGAGCGCGCGCAGCGCTTCCTCGGGCTGGCCTCGCTCCTCTCGGTGATCCTCGCCTCCGTGGCCGTGGCGCTCGCCGCGCGCCGCTTCTCGCTGCGCCAGACCGACGGCGCGGCGATGATGCGCTGCCTCGGGGCGGCCCAGGCCGACATCTTCGCCATCAACGCCTGGCAGTTCCTTCTGCTCGCGGCCGCGGGCTGCGCGGCGGGCACGGCCGCGGGCTTCGGCGCGCAGGCGGTGCTCGCGCACTGGCTCTCCGGCTTCTTCGCGGTGGCGCTGCCGGCGCCAGGATGGCGGCCGGCGGTGCAGGGCGCCGTCATCGGCCTCGTGCTGGTGCTGGGCTTCACCATCCCGCCGCTGCTGCGCCTGCGCAACGTGCCGACGCTGCGCGTGCTGCGCAGCGACGTCGCGGTGGCCGAGCCCTCGAGCCTCTTCGCCTACGCGCTGGGCCTCGGCGCGCTCTCCTCGCTCATCGTCTGGCAGGCGGGCGACACGCGGCTGGGCGCCATCTCGGTCGGCGGCTTCGCGGCCGCGCTTGGCGTGGCCGCGCTCGCCGGCTTCATCCTCATCCGGGCGCTCTCGCGCTTGCGCGCGGGCGCCTCCGGCCCGTGGCGCTACGGCCTCGCGAACCTGCGGCGGCGCACGGGCGCGAGCCTCGTGCAGGTGATGGCCCTCGGCGTGGGCATCATGGCCATGCTGCTCCTCACGCTGGTGCGCTCCGACCTCATCGTGAAGTGGCAGAAGTCGATGCCGGCGGACATGCCCAACCGCTTCGCGATCAACGTCCAGAACGACCAGCTGCCTGCCGTGAAGGCCTACTTCGCCGACCTCGGCCTCGCCACCCCCGACCTCTATCCGATGGTGCGCGGCCGGCTCGTGGCGATCGGGGACAAGACGGTGTCGCCCGCGGACTACACCGACCAGCGCGCCCGCCGCCTCGTCGAGCGCGAGTTCAACCTCTCCTGGGCGAAGGACCTTCGGCCCGACAACAAGATCGTGGCCGGGAGCTGGTGGAAGGCTGGCGACGCCGCGCCGCAGTTCTCGGTGGAGGAGGGGATCGCCAAGACGCTCTCGATCCGGGTGGGCGACACGCTCTCGTGGGACGTGGGCGGCGCGCGCTTCACGGCGAAGGTGACGAGCCTGCGCAAGGTGGAGTGGGACAGCTTCAAGGCCAACTTCTTCGTGATCGCGAGCCCGGGCATGCTGGAAGCCTACCCCGCGAGCTGGATCACGAGCTTCCACCTGCCCGCCGGCCGCGAGGAGGTCGTGAACCGCCTCGTCGAACGCTTCCCCAACGTGAGCGTGATCGACCTCACGGCGATCATGGGGCAGGTGAAGCGCATCTCCGACCAGGTGTCGCGCGCCGTGGAGTTCGTGTTCCTCTTCGCCATCGCCGCGGGCCTCGTCGTGCTCTTCGCCGCCATCACCTCGACGCAGGACGAGCGCGTCTTCGAGGGCGCCGTGATGCGCACGCTGGGGGCGAGCCGCCGGCAGATGGTGCTCACGCAGCTCTCGGAGTTCCTCGCGATCGGGCTCCTCGCGGGGATGGTGGCCGCGGCCGGCGCCGTGGGCCTCACCTTCGCGCTCTCGGAGCGCGTGCTGGGCGTGCCCTACGAGTTCGACTGGGTCGTGCCGGTGGCAGGGCTGCTGGCTGGCGGCGTCGGCGTCGCGATCGCGGGGCTCCTGGGCACGCGCCGCGCCGTGGATTCGCCGCCGCTCGCGGCCATCCGCGCGGTGACCTGAGCATGGCGGGCCCGCACCCAGGCGCCGGCGCGCTCCCCGTCTCGACGGGCCTTCGCTCGCCCTACCTCCTGCTCAGCGCCACCGCGCTCTTCTGGTCGCTCAACTGGGTGATCGGCAAGGCCGTGGTGGGCACGATCTCGCCGCTCTTCCTCACCTTCATCCGCTGGGTCATCGCCGTGGCGGCGATGTTGCCCTTCGCGTGGCCCCTCATCCGCGACCACTGGCCGGTCGTGCGCGCCAACTGGAAGGCGATCGCCCTCATCGGCTTCTGGGGCACGGGGCTGCACAACGCCTTCGCCTACGTGGGCCTGCACTACACGACGGCCACCAACGGCGTGATCCTCAACAGCTCGATCCCCGTGCTCATCATCGTCACCGGATGGATCCTCTACCGCGACACCATCACGCGCGTGCAGGCGCTGGGCGTCGTGGTCTCGCTCGCGGGCGTGCTCTCGGTGCTCACGGGGGGCGACCTGCGCCTGCTCGCGACCCTCACCCTCAACAAGGGCGACGTCATCGTGATCGTCGGCATGGTGTTCTGGGCCGTCTACACGGTGCTGCTGCGCTTGAAGCCCGCGGAGCTCCCGGGCCTGGCGCTGCTCGCCTGCTGCGGCGTGGTGGGCGTCGTGCTCCTCGCGCCGCTCGCCGCGGCCGAGTTCCTCTTCTGGGGCGGTTCCGTCGCGCTCACGCCGGCCTCGTTCGCCGCCATGCTCTACGTGGGGATCGTCCCGTCGTTCCTCGGCTACGTCTTCTGGAACCGCGCCGTGGCGGAGGTGGGCTCCAACGTGGCCGGGATCTTCATCCACCTCATGCCCGCCTTCGGGAGCCTGCTCGCGTGGATGTTCCTGGGCGAGCGCATCCGGGCGTTCCATGTGGTGGGGATCGCGCTGATACTCGCGGGCGTGTGGCTCACCGCGAGGGGGCGGCGCGGGGCGCCTGTGCCTGTCACGGAGTAGATCGCAGCGCCTCCTGCCGGTACCGAAGAGGGGCTCGGAGGGCTCATGCCCCAAGCTCCCCGCCGTGC
>JAHCAK010000023.1 GCA_019634955.1 Burkholderiales bacterium | reverse complement strand
AACGCGGCGAGCGTGGCGATGGTGAGGGTGCGAAGGCGGGTCATGGGGAGTCCTCGGATGCGGGGTCCGTGAAGCGCCGCAAGGTAGCACGCGGCCGGACCGGGTTTGTCACGGAATGTTCGCTTTTCGAATCAGGAAGTTGGCTCGGCCACGCACGCCCCGCGCAGGCTGTGGGGCAGGGCCTTCACGATCTCCACGTCGACGAACCGGCCGGCGAGGCCAGGCGGGCCGGGGAAGTTCACGACGCGGTTGTTGTCGGTTCGCGCGGCGAGCTCGGCGGCGTCCTTGCGCGAGGGCCCCTCGACCAGCACGCGCTGGCGCGTGCCCACCATCGCTGCCGAGTACGCCTCGGAGAGTTCCTGGAGGCGCCGCTGCAGGCGCTGCAGGCGGTCGAGCTTCACCGCGTGCGGCGTGTCGTCGGGCAGGTCCGCCGCGGGCGTGCCGGGGCGCGGGCTGTAGATGAAGCTGAAGGCGCCGTCGAAGCGCACGTCGTCGACCAGTCTCATCGTGCGCTGGAAGTCTTCCTCCGTCTCGCCCGGGAAGCCGACGATGAAGTCGGTGGAAAGCGAGATGTCCGGCCTCGCCTCGCGCAGCCGGCGGACGATCGACTTGTACTCCATCGCCGTGTAGTTGCGCTTCATGGCGGCGAGCACGCGGTCCGAGCCCGACTGCACGGGCAGGTGCAGCTGGGACACGAGCTTCGGGATCTTCGCGTACGCGTCGATGAGCCGCTGCGTGAACTCGAGCGGGTGGGAAGTGGTGTAGCGGATGCGCTCGATCGCCTCCACCCTCGCCACGTGCGCGAGGAGCAGCGCGAAGTCGGCGGGCTCCCCGCCCGGCAGCTCGCCCACGTAGGCGTTCACGTTCTGGCCGAGGAGCGTCACCTCCTTCACGCCCCTGGCCGCGAGGTCGCGGATCTCGCGCATCACATCCGCGAAGGGCCGAGAGACCTCCTCCCCGCGCGTGTAGGGCACGACGCAGAAGCTGCAGTACTTGCTGCAGCCCTCCATGATGGAGACGAAGGCGCTCGCCCCCTCCACGCGCGCAGGCGGCAAGTGGTCGAACTTCTCGATCTCGGGGAAGGAGATGTCCACCTGCGGCCGGCCGCTCGCGCGGCGCGCGGCCAGCAGCTCGGGCAGGCGGTGCAGCGTCTGCGGGCCGAACACCACGTCCACGAAGGGCGCGCGGCGCACGATCGCCTCGCCCTCCTGGCTCGCCACGCACCCGCCCACGCCGATCATGAGCCCGGGGTTCGCCTGCTTGAGGGGTTTGAGCCGGCCGAGGTCGGCGAAGACCTTCTCCTGCGCCTTCTCGCGCACGGAGCAGGTGTTGAAGAGGATGAGGTCGGCTTCCTCGGCGCAGCTCGCCTTCTCGAAGCCTTCGGCGGCGGCGAGCACGTCGGCCATCTTGTCCGAGTCGTACTCGTTCATCTGGCACCCGAAGGTGCGGATGAAGACCTTCTTGGCGGGGTCGGCCATCGGGGGTCCTGGGTCGCGGAGGTTGAATCCGGGCAGGGGGAAAGGCGCGCATTCTACCCGATCGGCGGGGCCTGCCTGCGACCCGTGCTAGATTGCCGCCGACGCCCGCCCATGCCCCCGCCCACCGAAACCGAGCTCCGGCGCGACCTCGCCGCCGCCTACCGCCTCGCCGCGCGCCGCGGCTGGGACGACACGGTGTGGACGCACATCTCGGCCGCCCTGCCGGCCGAGCCCGGCCGCTACCTCATCAACCGCTTCGGCCTGCGCTTCGCGGAGATCACGCCGGAGAACCTCGTGAAGGTCGACGTGCAGGGCCGCGTGGTGGACGGGAGCGGCGCCCCCGTGAACCCCAGCGGCTTCGCGATCCACGGCTGCATCCACGCGGCACGGCCCGACGCGCTTTGCGTCCTGCACCTGCACACCCTCTGGGGCCAGGCGCTGGCGGCGATCCCGGAGGGGCTGCTGCCCTGCTCCCGACCGGCGATGCGGCTCTTTCGCCGGCTGGGCCGGCACCCCTACGAGGGCCTCGCCTTCACGGCCGACGAGCAGCACCGCCTGGTGGCCGCGCTCGGCGACCTCGATGGCGTGATCCTCGAGAACCACGGCCTCCTCACCGTGGGCCGCACGGTCGCGGAGGCCTTCGTGCTCATGATGCTCGCCGACCGCGCCGCGCAGGTGCAGCTCGCCGCGATGGCCGCGACGGGCGGCCGGCCCCTCGTGGCCCCCGACGAAGTCGCGGAGCGCACGCGCCGCCAGTGGGTGGGCGACGGCCGCACGCCCGAGGGCGTGGACGAGTGGCCCGCGCTGCTGCGCTCGCTCGACGACCCGGCCTTCCTTCCCTGAAACCCGCCTCAAAGGAGACGCCATGCCCATCATCCGAGTCGAACTCTTCGAAGGCCGCACCACCGAGCAGAAGCGCGAGTACGCCAAGGCGCTCACGGAAGCCTCCGTGCGCGTGCTGGGCATCGACGCCGGCGCCGTGGACGTGATCTTCTCGGACGTGAGGAAGAGCGACTGGGCCACGGCCGGCGTCCTGTGGAGCGACAAGCCGAAGGCCTGAGCCGTATCATGACGCCCCCGATCGAGAGAACTTCCCCCATGAAGACCCTGGCCTCCCTCCTCCTCGCGGCGCTGGTCGCCGCCTCGCCCCTCGCCCTCGCCAAGAAGCGCATCGAGAAGGCGACCGACATGCCGACCTTCACCTACAAGGTGGAGGGCAAGCTCGAGGACCTCGTGCGCGACGCGGGCGCCTTCGGCCGCTTCGCCGCGCAGGTGCGCCGCGACAACCAGTCCGTGCTGGACGGCTACGAGATCGCCGACAAGGCCGCGCACCGCGACCTGCTGGCCGTGCAGGCGCAGATCGACTTCCTCGAAGGCCGCTACGCCGAGGCGGCCAAGCGCGCCGAGGAGATCCGCGCCCTGGAGGAGAAGCCCGCCGACAAGCTCATCTCGGGGATGGCCATCCGCACCATGGTGGCGGCGCAGGCCAAGGTCGGCGACACCACCTCGGAAGCCTATCGCAGGGAGGTGGGGCGCCTCGTGGCCGCGGAGCTCGCGAAGCACCCGTTCGCGGTGATCGAGAACGACATCAAGAGCTACAAGTCGTCCGCGGAGATCATCGGCGAGGCGCTGATCCTGGGCGGCGTGCGCGACCGGCTGCAGCCCGTGGTCGACAAGGCGGGCGGGGTGATGAGCTCCGATTTCGCGCCGGCCATCGTGCGCTCCCGCTTCGCGCTGGTGACGCGCCTGCCGCTCAAGCAGGTGCTCGTCGACACCTACTCGGCGTACCTCGCCGCCAACAAGGTGGAGAAGGCCGACATCTGGGCGGCGCGCGACGTGGCGCTGCCGGAAGGCGCCGGCCTCGCGCCGGTGCGCATCGCCATCTGGGACAGCGGCGTCGACGCCCCGATCTTCAAGGACCGCGCGGTGCGCGACGCCGCCGGCAAGCCGCTCTTCATCGCCTTCGACGTCTTCGAGAACCCCTCGAAGAGCCCGCTCGTGCCGATCCCCGCGGAATTGCGCGACCGCCTGCCGACCATGAAGTCGCGCATGAAGGGCCTCTCCGACCTGCAGTCGAACGTGGACAGCCCCGAGGCGAGCGAGGTGAAGGCCGCGCTCTCGAAGCTCAAGCGCGAGGAGTACAAGGCCGTGGTCGAGGAGCTGGGCCTCGCCGGCAACTACAGCCATGGCACGCACGTGGCCGGGATCGCGATGGCCGGGAACCCCTACGCGCGGCTCCTGAACGCACGCCTCGAGTTCGGCTACAAGCTCCTGCCCGACCCCTGCCCCTCGCGCGAGCTGGCGGAGAAGAACGCGCGCAACATGAAGGCCTACGTCGATTTCTTCCGGAAGAACGGCGTTCGCGTGGTGAACATGAGCTGGGGCGGCACCGCCAAGTCCCTCGAGAACGACCTCGAGCTCTGCAACATCGGCAAGAACCCGGAGGAGAGGAAGGCCATCGCCCGCGGGTACTTCGACATGCAGAAGAAGGCGCTCGACGCGGCGATCCGCGGCGCGCCCGGCATCCTCTTCGTGGCGGCGGCCGGCAACTCGAACGCGGATGCCGCCTTCGAGGAGGCGATCCCCGCGGACCTCTCCGCGCCCAACCTCCTCACCGTGGGCGCCGTGGACAAGGCCGGCGACGAGGCGCCCTTCACGAGCTACGGCCCGACGGTGAAGGCGCACGCCAACGGCTACCAGGTGGAGAGCTACCTGCCCGGCGGCGACCGCGTGGCGTTCTCCGGCACCTCGATGGCCTCGCCGCAGGTGGCCGGGCTCGCGGCGAAGATGCTCGCGGTGAACCCGAAGCTCAAGCCCGCGGAGGTGATCGCGATCATCCTCGCGACCGTGGACAAGACCGTCGACGGGCGGCGGTTCCTCGTGCACCCGGCCAAGGCGCTCGAGGCGGCGAAGGCCAAGGCGAAGAAGGGCTGATGGCCATGGGCCTCGCGAAGGCCTTCGCTGCCGCCGCGTTCTGCGCCGCGGCCGTGTCGTTGGTTGCCGGCTGCGCCGCCCCGCGCAGCCGCGACTGGCGCGAGGCCGCCAAGGCCGGCGACTACCGCGCGGCGTACGCGGATCTCTACGCGAGCTGGCGCGACGGCACCGCGGACGTGAAGGCCGAGACGCTGCGCCACGCGTGGCGCAGCCCGGAGATCATGGCCGTCGCGCGATCGGATCTCGGGGAGATTCTCCGGCAGGCGGCGGGCTCGCACGCGGGAGACCTCGCCTCGTTTGAGCGGGAAGTCACGAAGGGGCCGCTGCACGAGCGAGTGGCGTTCGCGAAGCTGCTCGACCGCACGATCGACGTGGATCGCGAAATCGCGGCGGCGCATGCGAGGCGGTCGGGCGTTGCGCAGGCGGCTCCTCCGCCACCGTCGCCTCCGAAACCGGTGGCCCCCCCGAAGCCGGAAGCGATGGCCAAGGCGATCGAGCCCCCGGTGGCGCCGGCGCAAGCAGCGCCTCCGGCTGCGCCTGCAACGCCTCCCGCCGCGCCCGTGCCACCCGCCCCGGTCGCGCCACCCGCCCCGGTCGCGAAGGCGGCGCCTGTGTCGCCGCCACCTCCCCGGCCCGCCCCGCCAGCCCAGGTCGCTGAAGCGAAGGCGCGCGCCGTGTGGCGCTGCGAGGGCAAGGCGGACTGCGACAAGGCGTGGGCCGCGGCCGAGAGCTTCGTCGCCGCGAACGCGGACATGCGCATCCGCAGCGTTACCGCCACGGCCATCGAGACCTACCCGCCGATCGTGCTGGGCGAAGTCGGCCTTTCCGTCGCGAAGCTTCCCGCGGGGCGCGACGCGTTCGAGATGAGGCTCACGGTGAACTGCCGCGCGGGGATGATCCGGCACACCTGCCCGGCTTCGGAGGTGAGGATCTACGGAGCCTTTCCCGATTACCTGCGAGCGGCGGTGGGGCGCTGACCCGGGCGGCTGCGGAAACGGAAACGCCAGCCCGAGGGCTGGCGTTTCCACTGGAACTGGTGGCGAGTCAGGGATTTGAACCCCGGACCAACGGATTATGATTCCGCTGCTCTAACCACTGAGCTAACTCGCCGGAAAGCCAAGCATTTTCCGTGATTTGCGCGTGCCGGTCAAGAAATCGGCCACCCTGCCGCCCTCTTGATCGACTCGAATTCCGCGCCCCGTCGGCGTTGAGCGGCGCGAAGCGTCCGCTCGTACGGCGACAGACGGCCGGGCATGCGCGCCAGCGCACGTCCCCTGGCCGTCAGACATTGAAGCGGAAGTGCATCACGTCGCCATCCTTCACGACGTACTCCTTCCCCTCCAGCCGCATCTTCCCGGCCTCCTTCGCCCCGTGCTCGCCCTTGAGCGCGATGTAGTCGTCGTAGGCGATCACCTCGGCCCGGATGAAGCCCTTCTCGAAGTCGGTGTGGATCACGCCCGCGGCCTGGGGGGCCGTGTCGCCCTTGTGGATGGTCCAGGCGCGCACTTCCTTCTCGCCCGCCGTGAAGTAGGTCTGCAGCCCGAGCAGGTCGTAGGTCGCGCGCACGAGACGGTCGAGCCCCGGCTCGTGCATGCCCATGTCGGCGAGGAAGATCTCCTTCTCCTCGCCCGAGAGGTCCGCGATCTCGCTCTCGAGCTTCGCGCAGATGGCCACCACCGGCGCGCCCTCCTTCGCGGCGTATTCCTTCACGCGATCGAGGAGCGCGTTGCCCTCGAAGCCGTGCTCCTCGACGTTGGCGATGTAGAGCGCGGGCTTGGCGGTGAGCAGGAAGAGGGGCTTGAGGAGCGCGCGCTCCTCGTCGTCCAGCGGCATCGTGCGCACGGGGTGCAGGCCGTCCAGCGCCTTCTGCACCTTCTCCAGCACGGCCACCAGCTTCGCGGCCTCCTTGTCGCCGGAGCGCGATTTCTGGATGTGGCGCTCGCGGGCCTTCTCCACCGTGGCCATGTCCGCGAGCGCGAGCTCCGTGTGGATCACCTCGATGTCCGAGATCGGGTCGACGCGGCCGGCCACGTGCACCACGTTCTCGTCCTCGAAGCAGCGCACCACGTTGGCGATGGCGTCCGTCTCGCGGATGTTGGCGAGGAACTGGTTGCCCAGCCCCTCGCCCTTGGAGGCGCCGGCCACGAGCCCCGCGATGTCCACGAACTCCACCACCGCCGGGATCACCTTGAGGGGCTTCGCGATGGAGGCGATGGCCTTCAGGCGCGGGTCGGGCACCTCCACCACGCCGACGTTGGGCTCGATCGTGCAGAAGGGGTAGTTCTCCGCGGCGATGCCCGCCTTGGTGAGCGCGTTGAAGAGGGTCGACTTGCCGACGTTGGGCAGGCCGACGATGCCGCATTGGAGGGTCATGTTTCGTCTTTCTTTTGCTGGATTCCCGTATTCACGGGAATGACGACTTCGGGCTTGGGCTGGGTTCCCGCCTTCGCGGGAATGACGGTGTGCAGCCAGGTCGTGGCGTCGGTCATGCGGCCCGTGGCGATGCGCGCGAGCAGCCCGAGGCTGCGGTCGAAGGCAGGGTCGATCGCCTCCTGCTCCTCGCGCCGCGCCGGATGCAGCACGTAGTCGGCCACGGCGTCCTTGTGGCCCGGGTGGCCGATGCCGATGCGGAGCCGCCAGAACTCGCGCGTGCCCAGCACCTCGTCGATGTCGCGCAGCCCGTTGTGCCCGCCGGTGCCGCCGCCGAACTTGAGCTTCACCGTGCCGGGCGGCAGGTCCAGCTCGTCGTGCACCACGAGCATCTGCGCCGGCTCGATGCGGTGGAAGCGCAGGAACGCGCCCACGCTGCGGCCGCTCTCGTTCATGTAGGTGGCGGGCTTGAGCAGCCAGAAGTCGCGCCCGCCCTCGGCGACGCGCGAGACCCAGCCGGAGAACTTCGTCTCCTTGGCCCAGTGGCCGCGGCGGTCGGCGGCGATGGCGTCCACCCACCAGAAGCCGGCGTTGTGGCGCGTGCGTTCGTACTCCCTGCCGGGATTGCCGAGGCCGACGATGAGGCGGATGGGTTCCATGGGTTCAGGTCACGGGGAACGCGGCGCCGGGGGCCCAAAACGAACGCGCCCGCCGGTCCCGGCGGGCGCATCCGTGAGGCTCGCTCGAAGCGCCCCGGGCCGGCTCTACTTCTTCTCTTTCTTCTCGTCCTTGCCGCCCTTGCCGGCTTCCTTGCCGGTCTCCTCCTCCTTGGCCTTCTGGGCCGTGGTCGGCACGTCCGCAGCCGAAGGCGTCGGCGCGGCGAGCTCCGCCGCTTCCTCTTCCGCCGTCATCGCGCGGGTCATGACGATCGTGGCCACCGTGATGTCGTCGCCTTTCGCGAGCGCCACCGACTCCACGCCCGCCGGGAGCTTGAGCCCCGAGACGTGGATGGAGTGGCCGGCGTGCAGGTCCTTCAGGTCCACCTCGATGAACTCGGGCAGGTCCTTCGGCAGGCAGGTGATGTCCAGCTCGTTCGCGATGTGCTGGACGGCGCCGCCGGCCACCTTCACGCCGGGGGCGATGTCGCCGTTCACGAAGTGCAGCGGGATCTTCATGTGGATCTTGCGGTCGGCCGCCACGCGCTGGAAGTCGGCGTGGAGCACCTGCAGCTTGAACGGGTGCATCTGGTAGTCGCGCAGGAGCACCTGCAGCTTCTCGGCCCCGATCTCCATGTCGAGGATCGAGGAGTGGAACGCCTCGGTCTTCAGCTTGAAGAAGAGCTCCTTGTGGTCGAGCTGGATGGGCTGCGCGTCCTTGCCGGCGCCGTAGAGGATGCCGGGCACCTTGGACTCGCGGCGCAGGCGGCGGCTCGCACCCGTTCCCTGCAGGCTTCGCGGTTCGGCTTTGATGTCGATCTTCATGTTCACTCCAGTTGTGGCGGGGGCCCGCGACCAGGCTTCCCGCCCTTCGAGGGGGAATCGGCCCCCTCACCCCGTTGCCCGCCCCCGTCGCCGGGCGCGGAGCGGATTCGCTATTCCACGAAGAGGGAGCTCACCGAGCTCTCCTCGCAGATCCTTCGCATGGTCTCGGCGAGCAGCTCCGAGACGCTGATCTGGCGGATCTTCTTGCAGGCCTCGGCTTCCGCCCGCAGCGGGATGGTGTCCGTCACCACCAGCTCGTCGATCACGGAAGCCTCGATGCGGCTCACCGCCGGGCCCGAGAGCACGGGGTGCGTGCAGTACGCCACCACGCGCTCGGCGCCGTGCTCCTTCAGGGCCCGCGCGGCCTCGCACAGCGTGTTGGCCGTGTCGACCATGTCGTCCATGATCACGCACGTGCGCCCGCTCACGTCGCCGATGATGTTCATCACCGTGGCCACGTTCGGCCGCGGGCGCCGCTTGTCGATGATGGCGAGGTCGCTCTCCAGCCGCTTGGCGATGGCCCGCGCCCGCACCACGCCGCCCACGTCCGGCGACACGACCACGAGGTTCCTGTAGCCGTGCTTCCACAGGTCGCCCAGCAGGATCGGCGTCGCGTAGACGTTGTCCACGGGGATGTCGAAGAACCCCTGGATCTGGTCCGCGTGCAGGTCCATCGTGAGCACCCGGTTCACGCCCACCGAGGTGAGCATGTTGGCCACCACCTTCGCGGAGATCGCCACCCGCGCGCTCCTCGGCCGCCTGTCCTGCCGCGCATAGCCGAAGTAGGGCATCGCCGCAGTGATCCGCGCCGCACTCGAGCGGCGCAGCGCGTCCACCATGATCATGAGCTCCATCAGGTGGTCGTTTGTCGGCTGGCAGGTCGACTGCAGCACGAACACGTCCTTGCCGCGCACGTTCTCGAGCAGCTCGACCATGATCTCGCCGTCGCTGAACTTCGAGACGCTCGCCTTGCCCATCTGCACGTTGAGGTGCCGCGAGACCTTCTGCGCGAGCTTCGGGTTGGCGTTGCCCGTGAACACCATCAGGTTGTCGAAAGGCATCGCGCTCTGTTCCCGATTCACCGTGCACCGGTTGGTTGGCAGGGGAGGAAGGATTCGAACCTTCGCATGCTGGAATCAAAATCCAGTGCCTTAACCAGCTTGGCGACTCCCCTTGCGCCCGCGCCCGGCACTTCCCGGCCGCGGGTATTGCCCTTACAGGTCGCGCAAGGGGTGGTGCTCGAGGCCCCGCGCGACGAATCCCTTCATCCCGCCCGGGAGCCTCGCGAGCGCTCCCTCGGCGGATGCCCGGTCCTCGAACCGGGCAAAGACGCACGCGCCGGAGCCCGTGAGCCGCCCGCCGCCCTGGCCGGCGAGCCACTCGAGGTGCTCGCGAACCGGGGGGTACTTGGCGGCCACGACCGGTTCCAGGTCATTCCGGAATCGGCCCGGGGCCAGGTGCGCCGAAAAGTCTTCCATTTTAAGGGGTTCCGTATCCCGGGTCAATTCGGGGGCGGCGAAGACCGCGGCGGTGGGCACCGCGACCGGGGGCACGAGCACCAGGTACCAGGCCGGGGGCAGGTCCAGGGCGGTGAGCCTGTCGCCGACCCCCTCCACCCAGGCATTGCGCCCGAAGACGAAGAAGGGGACGTCGGCCCCGAGGCGGGCGCCCAGGGCCTGCAGGGCAGCGCGGTCGAGACCGGTGCCCCACAGGCGGTTCAGGGCGAGGAGTGTCGTGGCCGCGTCCGAGCTGCCCCCTCCCACCCCGCCGCCCAGGGGGAGGTTCTTCTCCACCTCGATGTCGGCGCCCAGCCGCGTGCCCGTCTCGGCCTGGAGGAGCCGCGCCGCGCGCACCACGAGATCCGATTCGGCGGGAACGCCCGCGAGCTCGCTCACCCGGCGGATGGCGCCATCCTCGCGCACGGCGAATCGCAGGCGGTCGGCCGCATCGATCAGGGCGAATGCGCTCTGCAGCAGGTGATAGCCGTCCGCGCGGCGCCCCACCACGTGCAGGAAGAGGTTCAGCTTCGCCGGCGCGGGGTAGTCCGGGCCCGGGAGCCTCATGGCGCGAGGACCCGGTAGTCGTCGACCACGAGCTTCACGGTCGCCTCCTCGCGCCGGGCGGTGAGGCGGCGGGCGAGCGTCGTCTCGCCGATGGCGCGGGCCTCGTCGATCGTCACGTCCCACCCCTCGGGGCCGGCGAGCGGGCGGCCGTGGAGCCAGGCCACGAGCAGCCGCTCGTCCAGCGGGGCGCCGAGGAGGTTCTCCGTGAGCTCCGCAAAGCTCGCGGCCGTGACGGGCTGCGCGCCCGGGCGCTGCACCGTAAGCCCGCGCGCCGTGCGCTCTATCCGCGCGACCTCGGTGCCCACGGGCGTCGCGAGCACCCACACGCCCAGCGCCGGCGCGTGCTGCCAGCGCACGCGCAGGATCTCACCCTGCCCGCCCTGCGCGACCGAGAGCCGCCCGTTCATCTCGAAGGCGGCGGGGATGCCGTCGAGGGGGATGGTCGCGGGCGGCACGGCGGCGCAGGCCGCGAGGAGGAGCGCCGCGGCGAGGCTCGCGAGGCGTTTCACGGGGGAAAGGGTGGTGCCGCGGGAAGTCAGGGCTGGAACTTCTGGATCACCGCGAGGAGCGTCTCGTGGCCCGGGTGCTCGTTGAGCGCCGATTTCCAGACCTTCGCGGCCTCGTCGCGGCGGCCCATCTTCCACAGCACCTCGCCCAGGTGCGCGGCGATCTCCGGGTCGGGGCGGGCCTTGTAGGCGCTCTCCAGGCTCTTCAGCGCCTCGCCCAGCTCGCCGCGGCGGTACTGCACCCAGCCGAGGCTGTCGAGGATGAACGGGTCGTCCGGCGCGAGCTTCACGGCCTTGTTGATGAGCTCCCATGCCTCGTCGAGCCGGTTGGTGCGGTCGGCGAGCGTGTAGCCCAGCGCGTTGTAGGCGTGCGCGTAGTCGGGCTTGAGCGCGATCACGCGGCGCAGGTCGGCCTCCAGCACGTCCAGCTTGTCGACGCGCTCGGCGGCCATGGCGCGGTCGTAGAGGAGCTCGAAGGAATCCGGGAACCGCTCCACGGCGCTCGTGAGGACGTCGTAGGTGTCCTGCCAGGCCTTGGCGTCGCGAAGCAGCTGCGCCTCGATCTGGATCATCTGGATGCGGTCCTCCTGCCGGCGCGGCTCGATCGCCTGCAGGTGGGCGCGGCCCTTGGCGAGGCCGTCCCGCTTGGCGATGAGCGTGGCGATGCGCATCTGCGCGCGCACCCAGTCGCCGCCCTCGACCTTGCCGTACCAGTCGAGCGCCTCGTCGGTGCGCTTGGCGAGCTCCGCCGCCTGCCCGAGGCCGAGGTAGACGGCGCCGCTGTCGGGGTGGCCCATGCCCAGCGCGCGCCGGAAGGCGCTCTCGGCGTCGGCGGCGTCCTCGAGCTGGAGCGCGAGGAGGCCCACCGCATAGGGCACCTGCGGGTCGGTGCCGGCCAGGCGCTCGACCGCCTTGAACTCCTGCCGCGCCTCGGCGTTGCGCCGCGCCGCGGCGTATTCGCGCGCGAGCTGAAGGCGAACCTCCTTCGCGTCGGGGTTGGCGGCGACGAAGGCCTGGTAGAACGGGATCACCTCGCCGGGCGCGTCCTTCTTGAGGACCTGCGCGCGCAGGATCGCCGCCTGCGCCCAGCCGGGCTTCATCGCGAGGGCCGCGGCCGACTCCGCCTTGGCGACCTCCTGCTGCCCGGCGACGAGCGCCGCCACGCCGACCGCGTAGCGGGCCTCGGCCAGGTCGGGGTAGCCGGTGGCCAGCGTCTTCGTGGCCTCGAGGACTGCGGCCTTGTCGGAATACTTCCCGAAATAGTAGGCGAGCTGCGTGAAGAGGAGCGGCTTGTCGCCGCTCGCCTTGATGTAATGGTCGATGGTCTCGCGCGACTTGGCGACGTCGCCGCGGCTCGCGAGGAGGGATGCGATGAGGTCGCGCCCGAGCGTGGACTCGGGCTCCATCTCGACCAGCAGGAAAGCCAGCTCGAGGGCGGGCTCCAGCGCGCGCGCGCGGATCGCGAGCTCCACGGCGCGGCGCGCGACCTGCGGGTCGCCGAGCTCCCGGGCGAGCCGCGCCATCGTCGCGAGCGCCTGGGGCGTCTCGCCGCGCTGGGCGGCCACTTCCGCCGCCAGGAACTCGAAGATCGCGGCCTCGCGGCTGGGCGGGGAGGCGCGCCGCTCCTGGGCCGCAGCCGGAAACGCCGCCGCCATGCCCGCCGCCAGGATCACCGCCAGTGCCGCCTTGCCCTTCGCCATCGACCGTCGCTCCGGATGCCGTCTTCGCGCCCCATGCGCCCGACCATCATAGAACTTTTCGGCGGCCCGTCCACGGGCGCGCCGGCCCCGTTGGACCGCGCCGCGGCCGGGCCGTTTCCGGCGGTGGCCTATAATCGGCGGGGAAAAGCCTCCCCCGACCATGCCGGAACTTCCCGAAGTCGAGACGACACGCCTCGGTCTCGTCCCACGCGTCGTGGGCCGAAGGATCCGAGACGTGGTCGTGCGCGAGCCGCGGCTGCGCTGGCCCGTGCCGCGCGACCTCGCCGGGCGCCTGCGCGGGGAGCGCGTGCAGGACATCCGCCGCCGCGGGAAGTACCTCCTCTTCGCCGTGGGCGAGGGCCACCTGCTGGTCCACCTCGGCATGTCCGGCAACCTCACCGTCGTCGGGCGCGACGCTCCCGCGCGGCCCCACGACCATGTGGACATCGCGCTCGACAGCGGCGAGATCGTGCGGCTGAACGACCCGCGGCGCTTCGGTGCGATGCTGTGGGTCCGCGAGCCCGCCACGCACGCGCTGCTCCGGGACCTCGGCCCCGAGCCCTTCGACGACGCCTTCGGCGGCGAATGGCTGCACCGCGCCGCGCAGGGCCGCCGCGTTCCCGTGAAGCAGTTCGTGATGGACGCCCACGTGGTCACCGGCATCGGCAACATCTACGCCTCGGAAGCGCTCTTCGCCGCGCGCATCCACCCGTCGCGCCCCGCCGGGCGCGTCTCGCGCGGCCGCTACGACCGCCTCGCCGCGGAGGCCCGCGCCACGCTCACGCGGGCGCTCGCGCGCGGGGGCACCACGCTTCGCGACTTCGTGGGCAGCGACGGCCAGCCCGGCCACTTCCAGCAGGAGTGCGCCGTGTACGGGCGCGAGGGCCTGCCTTGCCCGGCCTGCGGCGCGCCGGTGCGCGCCACGCGCCACGGCGGCCGTTCCACCTACTACTGCGCGGCCTGCCAGCGATGAGCGCGCCGCGCACCCTCCCGGACCACCGTGCCTTCGAGCCGGGCCTCGCCGCCCTCAAGACCTGGCGGGACGAGATGGCCGCGGCGCTCGCGCAGCTGCGCCGCTGGGCGATCGTGAACCGCCTCGGCGACGAGCACGGCGCCGCGCGGCTCGCCCACCTCGAGCGCCGGCTCGCCGCCGACCGGCTCTCCGTCGCCTTCGTGGCGGAGGTCTCGCGCGGCAAGAGCGAGCTCATCAACGCGCTCTTCTTCGCCGACCTCGGCACGCGGCTGCTGCCGGCGCGCGAGGGGCGCACGACGATCTGCCCCACGGAGATCCTCCACGACGCTACGCGCCCGCCCTCCATCCGGGTGCTCCCGGTCGAGACGCGCGAGAGCCCGCGGGCGCTTCGCGAGTTCATCGCCGAATCCGCCGGCTGGAAGGAGATCGCGCTGGACCCGGCGCGGCCCGAGTCGCTCGCCGAGGCGCTGGACGTGCTCTGCGAGACACAGAACGTGACGGCGGCCGAGGCCCAGAACCTCGGCCTCGGCGGCGAGTCAGGCGGGCGGGTCGAGATCCCGCGCTGGCGCTACGCGATCGTGAACCTGCCGCACCCGCTCCTCTCGATGGGGCTCTCGATCCTCGACACGCCGGGGCTGGAGGCGCTAGCGTGCGAGCCGGAGCTCACGATGCACCGCCTGCAGGAAGCCGACGCCGTCGTCTTCATGCTCTCGGTGGACACCGGCCCCTCGCAGGCCGACCTCGCCCTGTGGAACGAGCACGTCGAGCCCATGGAGGGGCAGGGGCACACGCGCTACGTGGTGCTCAACAAGATCGACAGCCTGCGCGACGGGGCGCGGCCCGAGACCGAGGTGCTCACGGAGATCGACCGCCAGGTTCGCGCGACCGCCGAGACGCTGGGGATCGACCCCACGCAGGTCTTTCCGCTCTCGGCGCGGCAGGGGCTGGAGGCCCGCTTCCGCGGCGACGGCGACGCCCTCGCCAAGAGTCGCGTCTACCGCCTCGAGCAGGCGCTGGCCCGCGGCCTCGTGCAATCGAGGCGCCAGGACCACGCGACGAGCGTGCGCGCCGAGGTGCGCTCGCTGCTCGCCGAGTCCCACGCGCTGCTCGAGAGCCGCCGCTCCTTCGTCGAGGAGCAGGTGGGCGAGCTGGGGCTGCTGCAGGGCCGCAACCAGAAGCTCGTCGAGACGCTGGGCCGCAAGGCGGCCGACGAGCGCGCGCGCATCGAGGACGCGCGAAACGCCCTCACCGGGCTGCGCGCGGTTCACAACCGGCACGCCGACGAGCTGGCGCAGCTGCTCGACCCCAACACCGCGCGCGACGCCGGCCTGCGCGCGCGCGCGGCGGTCCTCTCTGCGGTCTTCAGCGGGCGCATCGGGGAGGCGGTCGACGGCTACTTCGCCCAGATGCGCGGGCGCATCACGCGCGCCGTGGAGGTGATCGGCGAGGTGAAGGCCATGATGGCCACCGTGAACCAGCGGTTCGCCGACTCGTGGGGCCTCGCGCCCGTCGAGGTCGCCAATTTCTCCACCGACCGGTTCCTCTTGGAGCTGGACCGGCTGGAGGAGCACTGCACGCGCGACTTCCGCAGCGCGACCAGCCTGCTCACGCGCGGCCGGCGCACGCTCGCGGCGCTCTTCTTCGACACGGTGGCCCTCAAGGCGATCCACGTCTTCGAGATCGCCGACCGCGAGGTGCGCACCTGGATGAACTCGTTCATCCGGCCGCTGGAGGCGCAGGTCGGCACCTTCCAGGAGCAGGCCAACGCCCGCATCGAGGGGATGGCGCGGATCCGCGACGCGGAGTCGGGCCTGCTCGAGCGCGTCGGGGGCCTGCAGCAGTTCCTCTCCGACTGCGACCGCCTCGGGCGCGAGTGGGAAGCGCACGACGGGCGCATCGCTCGGCTGCTGGCGGAGGCCGCGAGCCCCCTGCCCCACTAGGGGCTCAGCCGGCCGGCTTCCTCGCGATCCCCGCGGCGAGAAGCCCCTCGTACTTCGCCTGCAGCGTCTCGCGCGACTCCTCGTGGTCCGGGTCGAGCGGGATGCAGTCCACGGGGCACACCTCGCGGCACTGCGGCGCCTCGAAGTGGCCCACGCATTCCGTGCAGCGCTTCGGGTCGATCACGTAGATCTCCGGCCCCGCCGAGATCGCGCCGTTGGGGCACTCGGGCTCGCAGACGTCGCAGTTGATGCACTGGTCGGTGATCTTCAGGGCCACGCGCGCGCTACTCCCCGCCGCCGGGCCGCCCGATCTTCTCGCGCATGCGGGCGGCAGTGACCGGGTTCACGAACGCCGTGATGTCGCCGCCGAGCACGGCGATCTCGCGCACGATCGTGGCCGACAGGAACAGGTACTTGTCCGAAGGCGTGAGGAAGAGCGTCTCCACGCCGGGGGCGAGCGTGCGGTTCATGCCGGCGAGCTGGAACTCGTACTCGAAGTCGGAGACGGCGCGAAGCCCCCGCAGGATGATCCCCGCCTGGTGCTCGCGCACGAACTCCGAGAGCAGCCCCGCGAAGCCCAGCACCTTCACGTTGGCGTGGGGCGCGAGCACCTCCTTCGCGATGCCCACGCGCTCCTCCAGCGAGAAGAAGGGGCGCTTGGCCTGGCTGTGGGCCACGCCCACGATCACCTCGTCGAAGAGGCGCGAGGCGCGCTGCACGAGGTCCTCGTGCCCGTTGGTGATGGGGTCGAAGGTGCCGGGGTAGACGGCTCGCTTGATGGTCATGGGCTCGCTTCCTGTGGGGTGCTGCCACCGGGTGCGCCGGCGAATTCGTAGAGCGCGAAACGGACGGCGCCTGCCGCCCCCTCGCGAAGCCTCGCCCAGCGCACGGACGGCGCCGCGAAATCGGCCGGGGCCTCCACGTAGACTCGCGCCCCGGGGTTGAGCCTCGCCTCCAGCGCGGCGAGCGCAGGCGCCGCGAGCCCCGAGGCGTACGGCGGGTCCACGAAGGCCACGTCGTAGCGTTCGCCCGGAAGCGCGAGCCAGGCGAGGGCGTCGGCGTTCACGATCTCGATTCCTTCCCCGCCCAGCTCGGCCGCGGTGCGGCGAAGCTGCTCGCAGACGCGCCGGTCGCGCTCGACGAGCACCACGCGCGCGGCCCCTCGCGAGCGGGCCTCGAAGCCCAGCGCGCCGCTGCCGGCGAAGAGGTCCACGCAGGACAGGCCCGCGAGGCGCTGGCCGAGCCAGTTGAAGAGGGTCTCGCGCACGCGGTCCGGGGTGGGGCGCAGGCCCGCGGCGTCGGGGAAGCGCACGATGCGGCTTCGCCACAGGCCACCGACGATGCGAAGGCGGTTCGCCCCCGCGCCGTGGCGGCCCGGACCGGGCCCGGTCGCGGTTCGGCGCACGGCGGTCATCGCGGGCGATGATACCGTAAAATGTTCGCGACCTTTCCCCTCGCGGCGCAACGGGCCGCAAGCCATGTTCTCCCTCGGATCGAAGAAGCCGGCCGACGCGCCCGCGACGGACTGGAAGAGCCGCCTGAAGCGCGGCCTGGCCCTCACCGGCGAGCGCCTGAAGAAGGTCGCGGGCGTCTTCCGCGCCCACCCGAAGATCGACGAGGCGCTCTACGAGGCGCTCGAGGCCCAGCTCCTGTCGGCCGACGTCGGCGTGCAGGCCACCACGCACCTCATCGCCACGCTGCGCAAGACCGCGCGCGACAAGCGCCTGGAGGACGGCGGCCAGCTCGAGGCGGAACTGCGCGCGGCGCTCGCCGCGTTGCTCGCGCCGCTCGAGAAGCCGCTGCCGGATGCGCTGCCGAAGCCCTTCGTGATCCTGCTGGCGGGCGTGAACGGCGCGGGCAAGACCACCACCATCGCCAAGCTCACGCGGCTCTTCCAGTCGCAGGGCCGGTCGGTGCTCCTCGCGGCCGGCGACACCTTTCGCGCCGCCGCGCGCGAGCAGCTCCAGGCCTGGGGCGAGCGCCACGGCGTCACGGTCGTCTCGCAGGAGGGCGGCGACTCCGCCGCCGTGATCTTCGACGCCATCCAGTCGGCGCGCGCCCGGGGCATCGACGTGGTGCTCGCCGACACCGCGGGCAGGCTCCCGACGCAGCTGAACCTCATGGAGGAGATCCGCAAGGTGAAGCGCGTCATCGCCAAGGCCGACGCGGCCGCGCCGCACGAGACCTGGCTCGTGCTGGACGCCAACACCGGCCAGAACGCGGTGGCGCAGGTGAAGGCCTTCGACGCGGCGCTCGCGCTCACCGGGCTCATCGTGACCAAGCTCGACGGCACGGCCAAGGGCGGGGCGCTCGCCGCCATCGCGCGCGAGCACCCCGTGCCCATCCGCTTCATCGGCATCGGGGAGAAGCCCGACGACCTGCGCCCCTTCGCGTCCGCGGATTTCGTGGACGCCCTCTTCGAATGATCCGGTTCTCCGCGGTCGCCAAGCGCTACCCGAACGGGCACGAGGCGCTGGGCGATGTTTCGCTCGAGGTGGCCGCGGGCGAGCTGGTGGTGGTCACCGGCCACTCCGGCGCGGGGAAGTCCACGCTCCTCAAGCTCGCCTCCGGCATCGAGCGCGCCACGCGCGGCAGCGTGGTCGTGAACGGCCAGAACCTCTCCTCGCTGGGCGAGACGGCGCTGGCGGTGCTGCGCCGGAACATCGGCTTCGTGTTCCAGGACCACAAGCTCCTCTTCGACCGCAGCGCCCGCGACAACGTGATGCTCCCGCTGCGCATCGCCGGCGCGGACGCCTCCGAGGCTGGTCGGCGCGTGCGCGCGGCGCTGGACAAGGTGGGGCTGCTCGCCAAGGAGCGGGCGATGCCCATCACGCTCTCCGGCGGGGAGCAGCAGCGCCTGTGCATCGCGCGCGCGATCGTGAACCGGCCGGCGATCCTCGTGGCGGACGAGCCCACGGGCAACCTCGACGCCGAGTCCTCGCGGGCCATCCTCGAGCTCTTCCTCTCGTTCAACCGCGTGGGCGTGACGGTGCTGCTCTCGACCCACGACGAGTCCTCGCTCGCCTTCCTCGGCGGCCGGCGCGTCGCCATCGCCGGCGGGAGGATCGCCCCGTGAGCGCGTGGCTGCGCCTGCACCGCCAGGCCCTCGCCGATGCGGGCCGTCGCCTGGCCGCGCAGCCGGTGGCGAGCGCCGTGGCCGTGGTCGTGATCGCCCTCGCCGTCGCGCTCCCGGTCCTCGCCTTCGCGCTGGTGCAGAGCGTCTCCCGCGCCACGGCCGGGCTGGACACCGACCCGCACGTGAACGTGTTCCTCTCCCTGGAGGCGACCGACGCGGATGTGCGGCGCATCGAGGCTGCGCTGAAGGCGCACCCGGAGTCGGCCTCCGTGCGGTTCGTGCCGCGGGACAAGGCCCTCGAGGAACTGAAGGCCACCTCGCACCTCGCGGACCTGCTCGCGAACCTCGAACGCAACCCCCTGCCGCACGCCTTCTCGGTGCGGACGAAATCGAGCGAGGCCGCCCGTCTCGCCTCGGCGCGGGCCGAGTGGGCGGCGCTCCCGGCCGTGGACCAGGTCTCCGCGGAATTCGAGTGGGCGGAGAAGATCTCGCGATGGACGCGATTCGCGGCCCGCGCGCTGGCAGGGCTCGCCGCCGTGCTGGCCGCCGCCGTGCTCTTCATCGTCGGCCACCTCATCCGGCTGCAGGTCGTGACGATGAAGGAGGAGATCGAGGTGAGCCAGCTCATCGGCGCCACCGCCGCGGACGTGCGCCGGCCCTTTCTGTATCACGGCTTGCTTCAGGGCCTGGCGGCTGGCGGCGTGGCGATCGCCCTGGCGGCCGGGGTGATCGCCTGGCTCAATGCCGAGCTGTCAGCGCTCACTTCCAGTTATGCCTATGAAATAAAAATACTTTTTCCGGGCCCGGACACCCTGATCGCCACGGTGGCCGCCGTGGTGGCGCTGGGCGTCGCCGGCGCCTGGATCTCGGTCTCCCGGGAGCTTCGCCGCTTCTCCCAAGCCGCCTGACGGGGAACCCGCGGCGCGTTTAGCACTCCAATGCCGCGAGTGCTAAAATCTTCCCAAGGAGGAATGTCCTGATGACGACTGTGACGCTGCCCGCCCTTTCGCCCGTTTCCAGCCTGGAAGCCTATGTCCAGGCCGTGAACACGGTTCCGCTGCTCACCGCGGAACGCGAGGTCGAGCTCGGCCGCCGCCTGAAGGAATCCGGCGACCTCACGGCCGCCCGCGACCTCGTCCTTTCGCACCTGCGCCTCGTGGTCGCCGTCGCGCGCAACTACATGGGCTACGGCCTGCCTCAAGCCGACCTCATCCAGGAAGGCAACGTCGGGCTCATGAAGGCCGTGCGCCGCTTCGACCCGGCCCGCGGGGTTCGGCTCGCCTCCTTCGCGATCCACTGGATCAAGGCCGAGATCCACGAGTACATCCTGCGCAACTGGCGGCTGGTGAAGGTCGCCACCACCAAGGCGCAGCGCAAGCTCTTCTTCAACCTGCGCAGCCTCAAGAGCTCCACCGCGACGCTCAGCCCCGCGGAGGTGAAGACCATCGCGAAGACCCTCGACGTGAAGGAAAGCGACGTCGTCGAGATGGAGCAGCGCCTGCAGGGCCACGACATCACGATCGACCCCACGCCGGAGGACGGCGAGGACCGCCCCGGCCCCATCGCCTTCCTGGCCGACGCCGCCGAGGGCCCGGCCGAGATCGTGGAGCGCCGCCAGTCCGAGGGGCTGGAGACGGAAGGGCTCGCCCGCGCGCTCGCCGCGCTGGACGACCGCAGCCGCCGAATCGTGAAGGCCCGCTGGCTCGCCGAGGGTGAGGCGAAGACGCTGCACGAGCTCGCGGACGAGTTCGGCGTCTCGGCCGAGCGCATCCGCCAGATCGAGGCCAAGGCGCTCCAGAAGATGAAGGGCCACCTCGCCGCGGTGCGATAGCGCGTCGCCGCGCCCTCCCCCGGAGGGCCGTGGCGGGCGGCTCAGGAGTTCAGCAGGATCCTGAGGTCGGAGGCGATCTTGTCGCCGGGCGTGCCGTACGCGAGCATCAGCCGCAGCTTTCCGTTCGCGTCGAAGACGAGCGTCTGCGCCGAGTGGTCCACGGTGTAGGACTCCGGCGTCTTCCCGGGCCTCTCCGCGGCGTAGATCTTGAAGTCCTTCGTCACCTTGGCCGTGGCGGCCGCATCGCCGTACAGGCCGAGGAAGGTCGGGTTGAACGCCGGCACGTAGCTCTTCAGCAGCTCGGGGGTGTCGCGCTTCGGGTCCACCGTCACGAACAGCACCTGCACGCGCTGCCCGTCCGGGCCGAGCGCCTTGAGGGCGTTGGCCATGTCCGAGAGCGTCGTCGGGCAAACGTCCGGGCAGTGGGTGTAGCCGAAGAACATCGCCACCGCCTTGCCCTTGAAATCGGCGAGCGATCGCTCCTTGCCGTTGTGGTCCGTGAGCCGGAAATCCGGCCCCAGGTCCGACCCCGTGATGTCCACGCCGTTGAACGGCGTGCGCGAGCCCGGCGCCAGCTTGTCGCAGCCCGCGAGCGCGAGCGCCGCCGCCGCGAGGCCGAGGAGCGCGCGTCGCTTCACCCTCATCGCGGCAGCAGCAACGGCAGGTAGTGGTCGACCATCAGCGCCGCGAAGAGCACCGCGAGGTAGAAGATCGAGTAGCGGAAGGCGCGCTTGGCGAGCGAGTCCGTGTACGCGAGCCAGATGGCCACGGCGTAGACGAGGAACACGGCGTCGAGGACGAGCGCCGAGCCGAGGTAGAAGAGCCCGGCCATGCCGGTGGCGAAGGGCAGGAGCGTCGTGGCGACCAGGATGAGCGTGTAGAGCAGCAGGTGCAGCTTCGTGTAGGCCACGCCGTGCGTCACCGGCAGCATCGGGATGCCCGCGCGCTCGTACTCGCGGCGGCGGTAGAGGGCCAGCGCCCAGAAGTGCGGCGGCGTCCACGCGAAGATGATGAGGAAGAGCAGCAGCGGCTGGTACGGCACCTCGCCCGTGATCGCCGCCCAGCCCAGCACCGGCGGCATGGCGCCGGAGGCGCCGCCGATCACGATGTTCTGCGGCGTGGCCGGCTTGAGGATCACCGTGTAGACGATGGCGTAGCCCACGAAGGTGCCGAGCGTGAGCCACATCGTGAGCGGGTTCACCGCGTGCCAGAGGATCGCGAGGCCGAGGCCGCCCACCGCGCCCGACATGAGCACGATCTGCGCCGTGGTGATCGAGCCCATGACCGTCGGCCGCCCCCGCGTGCGCGCCATCACCGCGTCGAGCTTCTCCTCCACGAGGCAGTTGAAGGCCGCCGCGGCGCCGGCGACGAGCGCGATGCCCACCGTGCCGTAGGCCATCGGAACGAGCGGGGGCAGGCCCGGCGCGGCGAGCAGCATCCCGATCACGGCCGTGAAGACGATGAGCGAGACGACGCGGGGCTTCGTGAGCCGCCAGAACTGGCCGAGCACGTCCACCGCGCCCTGGATCGCTTGTGCCGTCATCGCGTGGGTTCCGTTCCTGGCATGTCCTGTGTGGGGGGCCGCGGCGCCTGCCGCGGCGGTCGGCAATTATACCGCCGGGAGCAGGCTTCCGCCGCCCCGGCCGGCCCGTCGCTCACCCGATCTGCGAGGCCTTCAGCAGGCGCTCGAGGTCCTTGAACATCCGGCGTGGCTCCGCGTCGGCGGGGAAGCGCATCATCACGTTGCCGTGGGGGTCGACGAGGTAGAAGTGCGCCCGGTCGTTCACCGGCGCGAGGGGCAGCGCCATTCCGGTGGGCGGCGTGATGGCAATCGTGCCCTCGAAGGGCGCGAGCGCCTTCGGGTCGAGCGGCGTCGTGTCGTCCGCCACGAAGACGCGCTCGAGCCGCCCGGAATTGCGCCCGAGCATGAGCCGCACCTGCCGCATGAGCGTGAGCTTGGCCACGCAGGAGGGCGGGCAGGCCCCGGCGTCGGACGCGATGAGGATCCACTTGCCGCGCAGCGCCTCGAAGCGGAACGCCCCGCCCCCCGGCCGCGCGAACTGCGCCGTGGTGATCGTGGCCGGCGGCATGAGCAGCTCCCCGTAGCTCGCCCCGCCGCGCGGCTGGAAGACGTAGTAGGCGAGGAAGGAGGCCACGATGGGCGCCGCGAAGAGCGCCATGATGATCACGAGCTTCAGGCGCGCATTGCGGATCACGGCTTCACCTTCCGGAGATTGAGGCCCACCCACAGGGCCGCCACCGTCGCGGCGAGCGAGAACCAGGTGAGCGAGTATTCCTGGTGCTTGGCGATGCCGGCGTCCGGCTTTTCCGTCACCGCCGCCAGGCCGGGCGCCGGCGGGTCGGCGAGCACGACCACCGGCAGCGCCTCGCGGCCCGTGCGCTGCGCGTAGCGCTCGACGGAGAGGTTCTGCCACACGCTCCCCGTGACGGTGTCGCCGGAGAGCTCGACGAAGCGCTTCGACGGGATCGTGGCGAGCCCCTCGACCCACTGCTCGCCCGCGGGCACCGGCGCGGGCGGCGGCGCGGGATAGTCCGCCGTGCGCGCGGCCCAGCCCCGGTTCACGAGGAGGAACGGCCCGCCTTCGCCCAGCGCGAGCGGCGTGATCACGTGGAAGCCGGCGCGGCCACCGTGGATGCGGTTGTCGATGAACACCTGCCCGGCCGCGTCGAAGCGCCCGTGCGCGCGCACGCGCCGGAAAAGCACGTCCTCGGCGTCGCGTACCCGGCCGGCGATCACGAGGGGCGGCTCGGCCACGCGCGCCTCCAGCAGCGCCTGCCACCCCGCCTTCTCGGCGGCGCGCCCGGCCTGCCACTGGCCCAGCCAGAGCGTGAGCGCCACGAGCGCGAAGGCGGCGATCGTCGGCACCGGCCGGGGCGTGAAGGAGAACGCGCCGATCCTCACCGGGCCGCATCCCGGCCGGGGGCGTAGAATGGGCCCCCGCGCTTCCCGCGCGCGCGCCAATCCGCCATGAAGATCGTCGTCATCCTGCTGCTCCTCGCCATCATCGCGAGCCTGTTCTCGGGGCTCTTCTTCGTCTACCGCGACAAGGGCGACTCCAACCGCGCCGTCGTCTCGCTCACCATCCGCATCGTGCTCTCGCTGGTCGTCTTCGCGATCCTCATCGGATCGTACTTCTTCGGGCTCGTGCCCGGCGGGCGCCTCTAGCGAAAAAGCCGCACCGAGGTGCGGCTTTCTCGCGCCGGGCGGGGCCGCGTGCCCCGCGCGGGCCTAGACCCAGTAGACGAAGACGAAGAGCAGCAGCCAGACCACGTCCACGAAGTGCCAGTACCAGGCCACCGCCTCGAAGGCGAAGTGGTGGTCGGCCGTGAAGTGCCCCTTGATCGAGCGGAAGAGGATCACGGTGAGCATCACCGCCCCGAGGGTCACGTGGAACCCGTGGAAGCCCGTGAGCATGAAGAACGTCGAGCCGAAGACGCCGGTGGTGAGCTTGAGGTTCAGGTCCGCGTAGGCGTGAACGTACTCGTAGATCTGGAACCCGAGGAAGGTGAAGCCCAGCAGCACCGTCGCCAGCAGCCCGAGGATCAGCCCCTTGCGGTTGTTCATCCGCAGCGCCCAGTGCGCGTAGGTGACGGTCACCCCGGAGGAGAGCAGCAGGAACGTGTTGAGCGCCGGGATCCCCCACGCGCCCATCGCCGAGAACTGCGGCGGCAGGTACGGGCCGGCCGAGGGCCAGTGCGCCTTGAACTCGGGCCACAGCAGCTTGTTGTCCGCGTCGCCCAGCCAGGGAAGCGAGTACACGCGCGCGTAGTAGAGCGCGCCGAAGAAGGCCGCGAAGAACATGACCTCGGAGAAGATGAACCAGCTCATGCTCCAGCGGAAGGACATGTCGACCTGCTTGTTGAACAGGCCCCCCTCGCTCTCGCGGATGACGGTGCCGAACCAGCCGAAGAGCATGTAGACGAGAATGGCCGTGCCGGCGAGGAAGATCCAGCCGCCGCCGCCCACGCTGTTCATGAGCATGACCCCGCCGATCGCCATCAGCAGCAGCGCCGAGGAGCCCACGATGGGCCAGTGCGAGGGGGGTGCGAAGTAGTAGCCGCCAGGTTGTGCGTTGCCCACGATGTGACTCCCTTGGAATGCCTGGTTCGAATGCGTTGCGCTTACCGCGTGACGAGCTTCACGATGCCGAACAGCACGAGCACGAAGACGGCCGCCGAGACGAGCCCCGCCGCGATCACGGCCTGCGGCGTGAGCTGCTTCGCGTCCTTGTCGTACTCCGCCTTCTTCCTCACGCCGAAGAAGCTCCAGAACACGGCCTTGAAGGCGTCCATCACGACGCGCCCCCGGGCTGCTCGAAGAAGGTGTACGAGAGCGAGATCGTCGACATGTCCCTGGGCGCCTCCGGGCTCACCCGGAAGACCACGGGCATGACCCGCTCCTCGCCCGCCGCGAAGCTCTGGTTGGAGAAGCAGAAGCAGGCCTGCTTCTCGATGTAGCGCCCGGCGTTGGACGGCGCCGCGTTCATGACGGCGTGCGCGGTCACGGGGCGGCCCAGCGTGTTCACCACGCGGTAGTTCACGGTCACGAGCTGGCCGGGGTGCAGCCTCACCTCGCGCTCGAGGGCCTCGAAGCGCCACGGCAGGCCGCCGCTCGAGGCGAGAAGCTCCACCGTCACCGACCGGCTCGCGTCGACCTGCGTGTTGGCCGCGCCCACCACCCGCGTCTGGGTGATGCCGAGCGACTCGCAGATCTGCCGGTACATGGGCACCATCGCGAAGCCGAAGCCGAGCATGGCCACCGCGATGACCAGCAGCTTGGTCATCGTCTGGCGGTTCCGGTCGGCGAGGGCGGCGTCCATCAGCGCGTGAACTTGAGCACGAAGGTCGCGTAGATCGCCACGACGGTGGCGGCGAGCACGATGGCCGAGACCAGCGCGCGGCGCCGCTGCTCGGGCGTGGGCTTGTGGCGCTCGGCCATCGCGCGGCTTCCGCTCACTTGACGACCGGGGCCGTCTCGAAGCTGTGGTACGGCGCCGGGCTGGGCAGGTGCGTCCACTCGAGCGTGTCCGCGCCCTCCCACGGGTTGTCGGCCGCCTTCCGGTTCGAGCGGATGCACTCGATCATGTTGTAGAGGAAGAGCAGCTGCGAGAAGCCAAAGATGAAGGCGCCGATGGTCGACCACATGTTCCACTCGGCGAACTGCAGCGCGTAGTCGGGGATGCGCCGCGGCATCCCGGCGAGCCCGAGGAAGTGCTGCGGGAAGAAGGCGATGTTGAAGCCGATCACCGAGAGCCAGAAGTGGAGCTTGCCCAGGCTCTCGTTGTACATCTTGCCGGTGAACTTCGGGATCCAGAAGTAGGCGCCCGCGAAGAGCGTGAAGAGCGCGCCGGAGACCAGCACGTAGTGGAAGTGCGCCACCACGTAGTAGGTGTTGTGCAGCGTGATGTCCACCGGCGTGATGGCGAGCACCAGCCCCGAGAAGCCGCCGATCGTGAACAGGCAGATGAAGCCGATCGAGAAGAGCATGGGCGTCTCGAAGGTCATCGAGCCCTGCCACATCGTCGCGATCCAGTTGAAGATCTTCACGCCCGTGGGCACGGCGATGAGCATCGTCGCGTACATGAAGAAGAGGTTGCCGGCGGCGGGCATGCCCACCGTGAACATGTGGTGGCCCCACACGATGAACGACAGGATCGCGATCGAGGCCGTCGCGTACACCATCGAGGCGTAGCCGAAGAGGGGCTTGCGCGCGAAGGCCGGGATGATCGCCGAGACCACGCCGAAGGCCGGCAGGATCATGATGTACACCTCCGGGTGCCCGAAGAACCAGAAGATGTGCATGAACATCGTGGGGTCGCCGCCGCCGGCCGCGTTGAAGAACGAGGTTCCGAAGTGGCGGTCGGTGAGGAGCATCGTGACCGCGCCCGCGAGCACCGGCATCACGGCGATGAGCAGGTAGGCGGTGATGAGCCAGGTCCACACGAAGAGCGGCATCTTCATGAGGGTCATGCCCGGTGCGCGCAGGTTGAGGATCGTGGTGATGATGTTGATCGAGCCCATGATCGAGGAGGCGCCCAGGATGTGCACCGCCAGGATCGTCATGTCGATCGAGATGCCCTGCTGGATGATGAGCGGGGGGTAGAGCGTCCAGCCGGAGGCCGCGGCGCCGCCCGGCACGAAGAACGAGGCGACCAGCAGGATCGCGGCGGGCACCACGAGCCAGAAGCTCCAGTTGTTCATGCGCGGGAAGGCCATGTCGGCCGCGCCGATCTGCATCGGGATCAGCCAGTTGGCGAAGCCGACCCACGCCGGCATGATCGCGCCGAACACCATCACCAGGCCGTGCACGGTGGTGAGGGAGTTGAAGAACTCGGGGTTGATGAGCTGCAGCCCCGGCTGGAAGAGCTCGGCGCGCAGCAGCAGCGCCATCACGCCGCCCATGAAGAACATGGTGAGCGAGAACCACAGGTACAGCGTGCCGATGTCCTTGTGGTTGGTCGTGAAGAGCCAGCGCTTGAGCCCGGTCGGGTGGTGGGCGTGGTCGTCGTGGTGGCCGTGGTCTTGGGCGTGGGTGGCAGCGCTCATGGGTGCTTTCGCTTTCCTGGAATCCGTGGGTTTCGTCGTGGCCGGGGCCGCATCAGCCCTTGCGCGCGGCCTTGATCTCGGCGGGCGTCACCTCGCCCGCCTTGTTGCCCCAGGCGGTGCGCGTGTAGGTGATGACGGCGGCGAGCTCGCTGTCGCTCAGGCGCGCGAACGAGGCCATCGCGGTGCCCTGCTTGCCGTTGAGCACGAGGGCGACCTGCGCGCCCTTGGCGCCCGTGACGACCTTCGAGCCGTCGAGCGCCGGGAAGGCGGGGGGCATGCCCTTGCCGGTGGCCTGGTGGCAGGCCACGCAGTTGGCGGCGTAGACCTTCTCGCCCAGGGCCTTCAGCTCGTCCGTGGTCCACTTCCTGTTCGGGTCCTCGGCGGGGGCCGCGGCCGTGGTCGCGACTGCGCCGGTCGAGGGAGACCCCGCGGCAACCTGGGCCGGGGCGGCGGCCTGCGGCGCCTTCGCCTTCTGCTCCTTCACCCACGCGGCGTATTCCTCGGGCGCCTTGGCCACCACGACGATGGGCATGTAGCCGTGCTCCTTGCCGCAGATCTGGCTGCACTGGCCGCGGTAGGTGCCGGGCTTGTCGGCCTTGAACCAGGTGTCCTTCACGAAGCCCGGGATGCCGTACTGGTTGATGCCCAGCTGCGGCACGTACCAGCCGTGGATCACGTCGTTGGAGGTGACGAGCAGGCGGACCTTCTTCCCCGTGGGCACCACCATCGGGTTGTCCACCTCGAGCAGGTAGTCGGGGTTCTTCGCCTCGCCCTTCTTCTCCCACTCCTCGATCTGCGCGCGCGGGGTGGCGAGCAGGGAATTGAACTTCACGCCGTCCTGGAGGTAGTCGTACTCCCAGGCCCACTGGTAGGCCGTCACCTTGATGGTGAGGTCGGGGTTGGCGGTGTCCTTCATCTCCAGCACGGTCTTGGTGGCCGGGTAGGCCATGCCGATGAGGATCACGAAGGGGATCACGGTCCAGATCACCTCGACCGTCGTGTTCTCGTGGAAGTGCGCGGCCTTGGCGCCGACCGACTTCCGGTGCTTGAAGATCGAGTAGAACATCGCGCCGAAGACGATGACGAAGATCACGACGCAGACCCACATGATCGCCCAGTGAAGGTCGTAGATCTGCTGCGCGATGGGAGAGCCCGGCGGGAGGATGTCCACGTCGTAGGCGGCGTGGGCCGCGGCGCTCGCGGTGAGGGCGGCGGCCGCCAGGGCGGCGTTTCGGGAAGCTTTGCGAATCATGTCGAGGCCCATCGTCTGGTCAGTCTTGTCTTCTCATGTCCGGGTCACCGGCAGCCGGCGCCCGAGTTCCGCGGCCCATTCGCGCCGCCCCCCTTCGGTGAGCAGGAGGCCGAAAGGCACCGCCCTGCCCGCGTATCTCAGTTCCAGCCCGCACTCGCCGGGCCAATCCCGCACCACCAGCCGCGCCCAGGCGACGTTGCCGTCCAGCGCCTGGGCGCTCTGCGCCCGGCGCGTCCTGAGCCGCACCCGCCCGCCCTCGATCTCGAGGCGTTCGTAGTCGCCGTCGTGCCGGGCGAACCGCCGGAAGGCGGCCGCGACGAGCGCGACCTCCAGGCCGGCGAATGGCAGGACGAGCCACGCTCCCAGGGCGGCTGCGCCCGCGGCGGCCGCGAGGGTGATGGCCGCGATGGCCGCGAGGCAGGCCTTGCGCCCGGGCGGGCCCAGCGATCGGTTGGGCACCGCGGACCAAACCTGCGGTGGCGGATCTGGCGGGAGCGACATGCGGGACGGGAATCGGCTAGCCCCGGATTCTAGCCGAACCATTTGATGTAGCGCAAAGAAACCTTATCCGTCGGGAGTACCGGAGCCGCCCGCGGCCCCCGGCGCTTCGTCGGCGGGCGCCTCGGACTCGCCTTCCCGCAGGGGTATGCGGTAGGTCTCGGCGGCCCAGGCTCCCAAGTCGACGGCGCGGCAGCGCTCCGAGCAGAACGGCCGCCAGGGGTTCTCCGGGCCGTACACCGCGGGCGCGCCGCAGCCGGGGCAGGCCACGCGCCGGGCGGGCCTCGGGGCCGGCGCGGTCACAGGTTGCAGAACGAGAGGTCGAAGGCGACGTCGTGCTCGAAGACCCGGCTCTTCTGCACGCCCTCGGGGACCAGGAACCGGATGTTGAGCGCGTACTTGTTGGCGCTGATCTCCGGCACGCACGCGAGCGCCTCGGGGATCGCGAGCCTCAGCATCTGCGCGGGCTTGTCGCCCGGCCCCTGCTGGAACACGCCCTGGGTCGCCACGAGGGAGACCGTCCGCCCGCTTTCCCGCAGCACCCTGAGCACGATCGACAGCGCGGCGTGGATGGGGTCGATGGGCCGGATCCACGCCATCAGGTCGGCGCGGCGCGCCTCCACCGGGCGGTGCATCCAGTAGTGGTAGGAAGGCAGGTCGAACTCGCTCGTGCCGCCGGGGATGCTCGCGCGCTGCTTGATGGCCATCAGCCACTCGTTCTCGCGCAGGTTCTGGCCGGTCTTGCCCGAGAGCGCGTGCAGGTTCGTGAACGCGCGGTCGATCTCGGTGAGGATGTGGTCGAGCTTCTCCTCCGAGATGGCCGGGTTGGCGCGCAGCGCGTCGAGGAAGGTGCGCTGCCGGTCGAGCTCCTGCAGCAGGTCGCTCTTCAGGTCGGCGCGGCTCGCGACCTCGAGGATCTCGAAGATCCCGGTGAGGCAGGCGTGGTGGTCGTGCGGGCTGTCGTGCTGCAGGAAGAAGTGGACGCGGTCGTACAGGTCCTCCAGCCGGAGCAGCGTGCGCACGCGCTCGTTCAGGGGGTATTCGTAGGTGATCACGGCCGCGCGCAGCCCCCGGTGGGAGGGTCGACTTTCGGAATCGCCCGATTGTGGGCCATGGCGAGCGTCCTTGACAAATCCCGTCACCGCGGGCGGGCCGCCAGCCGGCCGTGGAGCCGCTCGCACTGGGCACGCAACTGCTCCGGCGTGCCGCCGTTCCAGAGCACGTCGTCGGCGGCCTGCAGGCGGCGCCAGCGCGGCCATTGGGTGGCCATGATCGCGCGCACCTCCGCGGGCGCGAGCCCCGAGCGGGCGACGGTGCGCTCCAGCTGCAGCCCTTCGGCGAGGTCCACGACGACCACCCGCTCGACGCGCCGCCCCCAGCCGCCCGATTCCAGGAGCAGGGGAACCACGAGCAGGCAGTAGGGCCCGGAGGCCGCCGCCACGCGGCGCGCCGACTCCTCGCGGATCATCGGGTGCAGGATCGCCTCCAGGCGCCCCCGGGCGGCCGGGTCGGCAAACGCAAGGGCGCGCATGGCGGCGCGGTCGAGCGCCCCGCCCGGAGGCACCATCCGGTCGCCGAACGCCTCGCGGAGCGCCGGCAGCGCCGCCCCGCCCGCCGCGGTGAGCTCGCGGGAGATCTCGTCGGCGTCGACCACGCCCGCGCCGAGCCGCGCGAGGAAGCCCGCCGCCGTGGACTTTCCGGAACCGATGCCGCCCGTGAGCCCGATGGGGCGGCTCACGCCGGGAAGCGCCCGAGGTAGGCGACGACGGCCTCGCGGCCCCACAGCAGCGCCACCATCCCGCCGGCGGCGAGGTAGGGCCCGAAGGGGATGCGCGTGTCGCGCCCCTTGCCCGAGAGCCAGATGGCGAGGATCCCGATCGCCGCGCCCGAGGTCGCCGACACGAGGAGGATGAGGGGGATCGTCTGCCAACCCGTCCACGCGCCCAGGGCCGCGAGCAGCTTGAAGTCGCCGAAGCCCATGCCCTCCTTGCCGGCGAGGAGCTTGAACCCCCAGTAGACGCTCCAGAGCAGCAGGTAGCCCCCCACCGCGCCCAGCACCGCCGAGCGCAGGTCGACGAAGACCCCACCCGTGTTCACGAGGAGCCCCAGCCACAGCAGCGGCAGCGTGATCCGGTCGGGCAGGAGCTGCGTGTCGAGGTCGATGGCGGAAGCCGCGATGAGGGCCCAGGTGAACACGAGGCCGGCGGCGAGCGCCGCCCCCCAGCCGAAGCGCCACGCGAGGAAGGCGGAGGCGAGCCCCGTCGCGAGCTCCACCAGCGGGTAGCGCGCGCTGATCGGCGCCTTGCAGGCGGCGCACTTGCCGCCGAGGGCGAGCCAGCTCGCCACCGGGACGTTCTGCAGCGCCGTGATGGGCGTGCCGCAGGAGGGGCAGCGCGAGCGCGGGAAGAGGAGCGTCAGCCGCTCCGCGGGCGGCGCCTCGCGGCCCTCGAACTCCGCGCAGTCCGCCCGCCACTCCGCGTTCATCATGATCGGCAGGCGGTGGATCACGACGTTCAGGAACGAGCCCACGCACAGGCCGAGGAGCCCCGTCGCGAGGGCGAGCAGGGCGGGGGAGTGTTGCAGCGGCGTGAGGTCCATCTCGTCAGCTCAAAAGAAAAGCGGGCGCGGAAATCGCTTCCCGCGCCCGCCGCGTTCCCGGGCTCCCCGTCAGACCGCGGAACCCATCTTGAAGATCGGCAGGTACATCGCCACCACGAGGCCGCCGATGAGGCCGCCCAGCACCACCATGATGAGGGGCTCCATGAGCGAGGAGAGCGCCTCGACCGCCTCGTCGACCTCCGCCTCGAAGAAGTCGGCCACCTTGGAGAGCATCGCGTCCAGCGCGCCGGATTCCTCGCCGATCGCCGTCATCTGCAGCACCATGCTGGGGAAGACGTTGGCGTTCTGCATCGCGACCGTGAGCCCCGTGCCCGTGGAGACCTCCTGCTGGATCTTCTTGGTCGCCACGAAGTAGACGTGGTTGCCGGCGGCGCCCGCCACCGAGTCGAGCGCCTCCACCAGCGGCACGCCGGCGGCGAACATCGTCGAGAGCGTGCGGCACCAGCGCGCGATGGAGGCCTTGCGGATCACGTCGCCGAAGATCGGCAGCCTGAGCATCAGCCGGTCGACCGCGTTCTGCATGGCGACGGAGCGCTTGTAGAACCACAGCGTCACCCAGACCGCGCCGATCAGCGCCGGGAACAGGATGTACCAGTTGGCCACGAACCAGTCGGACATGTTCATGACGATCTGGGTGGGCGCCGGGAGGTCCGCGCCGAAGCCCTTGAACAGGTCCTTGAAGGTCGGGATCACGAAGATCATGATCACCGCGGTGATCACGAGCGCCACGACGATGATCGAGACGGGGTAGAAGAGCGCGCCCTTGATCTTCTTCTTGATGCCGAGGATCTTCTCCTTGTAGGTGGCCAGGCGGTCCAGCAGGCTGTCGAGGATGCCCGCCTGCTCGCCGGCGCCGACGAGGTTGCAGAAGAGCTGGTCGAAGTGCTGCGGGTACTTGCGGAAGGCCGTGGAGAGCGAGGAGCCCGTCTCCACCTCGGTCTTGATGTCGAGCAGGAGCTTGCCCACCGAGGGGTTGGCGTGGCCCTTGCCGACGATGTCGAAGGCCTGCAGCAGGGGCACCCCCGCCTTCATCATCACCGCGAGCTGGCGCGTGAAGATCGTGATGTCCTGGTCGGTGATCTTCTTGCCGCCGCGCATGGACTGCTTCTTCACGTTGGCGACCTGGATGCCCTGGCGGCGCAGGGTGGCCATCACGACGTGCTCGCCCCCGGCGCGCATCTCGCCCTTGACGATCTTGCCGCTCTTGTCCTTGCCGCTCCACGAGTAGCTGTAGAGCTTGACGTCCTTCGCTTCCTTCTTGGCCAACGCTGCCATGTCCGTCCTCCCTACTCGTTCGTGACGGCCTCGACCTCTTCGAGAGAGGTGAGCCCCTTCTTCACCTTGAGGAGCCCCGACTGCCGCAGGTCGCGGACGCCGTCCCTCTGCGCCTGGTCGGCCACGTCGATGGCCGTCCCGTTCTTCATGATGATGCGCTCGAT
The DNA here is from genome assembly GCA_019634955.1 of Burkholderiales bacterium. Lineage (GTDB taxonomy): Bacteria > Pseudomonadota > Gammaproteobacteria > Burkholderiales > Usitatibacteraceae > FEB-7. The sequence continues at coordinate 39,498 of JAHCAK010000023.1, read as the reverse complement.
CTCCTCGGAGATCGGCATCACCTGGTAGATCCCGACCCGGCCCTTGTAGCCGGTATTCTTGCACAGCTCGCAGCCCACGGCCTCGTACGTCTGCCAGGTGCCGTCGAGCTCCTCCTCGCGGAACCCCGCGCGCAGCAGCGCCTCCTCGGGGATCGCCACGGGCCGCTTGCAGGTGCACAGCTTCCTCGCCAGGCGCTGGGCCGTGATGAGGATCACCGAGGAGGCGATGTTGAACGGCGCGATGCCCATGTTCATGAGGCGCGTGAGCGTCGAGGGCGCGTCGTTCGTGTGCAGCGTCGAGAGCACCATGTGGCCCGTCTGCGCCGCCTTGATCGCGATCTCGCCGGTCTCGAGGTCGCGGATCTCGCCCACCATGATGATGTCCGGGTCCTGGCGCAGGAACGCCTTGAGCGCCACCGAGAACGTGAGCCCCGCCTTGTCGTTCATGTTCACCTGGTTGATCCCCGGCAGGTTGATTTCCGCCGGGTCCTCGGCCGTGGAGATGTTGATGCCCGGCTTGTTGAGGATGTTGAGGCAGGTGTAGAGCGAGACGGTCTTCCCGGAGCCCGTCGGGCCCGTGACCAGCACCATCCCGTAGGGGCGCTGGATCGCGTGCATGAGGGCCTCCTTCTGGTCCGGCTCGTAGCCCAGCGCGTCGATCCCGAGCGTGGCGCTCGAGGGGTCGAGGATGCGCATGCAGATCTTCTCGCCGAAGAGCGTGGGCAGGGTCGAGACGCGGAAGTCGATCGCCCGCGTCTTGGACAGGACGATCTTCATGCGCCCGTCCTGCGGGACGCGCTTCTCCGAGATGTCGAGCTTGGAGACCACCTTGATGCGCGAGGCGATCTTCTCCTTGATGGCGAGCGGCGGCTGGGCGATGTCGTAGAGCACGCCGTCCTGCCGGTAGCGGATGCGGTAGAACTTCTCGTACGGCTCGAAGTGGATGTCGGAGGCCCCGCCGTTGATCGCGTCGAGGAGGATCTTCTGCACGTAGCGCACCACCGGCGCGTCGTCGATCTCCTCGGGGACCATCTCCGGGCCCGCCTCGCCGTCCGTCACCTCGACGCCGGAGAGGTCGACGTCCTCGGTCGCGATCTCGAGCGACTTGGCCGAGGAGTCGGTGAGCTTCTTCACCACCACCGAGAGCTTGTCGTCCTCGACGACCACGGGCTCCATGGTCATGCCGGTGGCGAACTTCACCTCCTGCATCACCTGCTCGTTGGTGGGGTCGCTCATGCCCACGAAGAGGCGGTTGCCGCGCTTGCCCAGCGCGATCACGCGGTGGTTGGTGACGATCTTCGCGTCGATGAGGTTGAGCGGGAGCTGGTCCGTGTCGACCGCCGAGAGGTCGAGCAGCGGGTAGCCGAAGGCGTTGGCCGCGAACTGCGAGATGTCGCGCGCGGAGAGCTTGCGGGAGGCGACGAGCTGCTGGACGAAGGTGATGCCCGCCTTCGACGCCTCGAGCTGGATCGCCGTGGCGTCGGCCTGGATCAGCTTGCCCTGCTGGACGAGGGCGCGGCCGAGGGCGCTGAAGGTTCCGGGGGCAGCGGACATTGAAAAGATTCCTTTAAATCAACGCAATAGTGCGCCTTTTTCGTTCTGGTTGTAAAGAATCGGGCCGGTGCGCGCCGGCCCGTGCCGCCGGGGCGCCTCAGCGAGCGGCCAGCGCCTTCTCGACGGCGGCGACCACCCGGGGGTCTTCCGGCGCCACGGCGCTCGGGAAGCTCGCCACGGCCTTGCCGTCGCGGCCGAGCAGGTACTTGTGGAAATTCCAGCCCGGCTTCTCGCCCGTGGCCGCGGCGAGGCCCCGGTAGAGCGGCGCCGCGTCCGGCCCGGAAACCACGGACTTGGCGAGCATCGGGAAGCGCACCTTGTAGGTCCGCTCGCAGAAATCGGCCACCTGGGCGTCCGTTCCGGGCTCCTGCGCCCCGAAGTCGTTGGAGGGCACCCCCAGCACGACGAAGCCCCGCCCGCGGAAGCGCTGGTAGAGCGATTCCAGCCCCCGGTACTGGCCGGTGTAGCCGCAGTAGCTCGCCGTGTTCACCACCAGCACGACCTTGCCCGCGTGGGCGCAGAGGTCGGCGGGCTCCCCCTTGAGGGAGCTCATCCGGTGGTCGAGGAGCGCAGGGCACGCGGCCGCGGCGGGCAGCGCCGCGGCCGCGGCGAGGGCGGCGAGGGGGCGAAGCCACGGGATAGGACGGGGAGCCATGCGCCCCATCATACGCAGGCTGCGGCGCGCCGGACGACCCCGAAACCCTCAAGGGGGCCCCGGCGACCCCCCTGTATAATCCGCCCTCCCGATCCACCGGCCGGCCCCCGGCGAGGCCCCGCAAGGCCCCATGCCCCTGCACGTTCTCGGCATCAACCACCACAGCGCGCCCCTCGAGGTGCGGGAGAAGCTCGCCTTCCCGCCGGAGACCCAGGCCGACGCGCTCAACTCGCTCGCCGCGCGGCCCGGCGTGTCCGAGGCCGTGCTCGTGTCGACCTGCAACCGCACCGAGGTCTACTGCCGCGCCGACGACATGGCGGCCGTGCGCGCGTGGCTGCGCGACGAGGCGGCCCGGGCGGGCCTGGACATCGAGGGCCACCTCTACGCCCACAGCGAGGCGCAGGCCATCCGGCATGCCTTCCGCGTGGCCTCGGGCCTGGATTCGATGGTGCTGGGCGAGCCGCAGATCCTCGGGCAGGTGAAGCAGTCGGTGCGCACCGCCGAGCACAGCGGCACGCTGGGTTCCACGCTGGGCCGCCTCTTCCAGACCACCTTCTCGGTGGCCAAGGAGGTGCGCACGCAGACGGCCATCGGCGCCCAGTCGATCTCGATGTCGGCCGCCGCCCTCAAGCTCGCGCAGAACCTCTTCGGCGACATCTCGCGCACGCGCATGCTGCTCATCGGCGTGGGCGAGATGGTGGAGCTCGCGGCCACCTACTTCGTCGCGCAGGGGCCGCAGTCGGTCGTGGTGGCCAACCGGACGCTCGCCCGCGGGGAGGCCTTCGCGGAGCGCTTCAGCGGCACCGCCATCGCGCTCGAGCAGCTTCCGGAGCGCCTGCACGAGTTCGACGTGGTGATCACGGGCACGGCCTCCACGCTCCCCATCCTCTCGAAGTCGGCCTTCGAGCGCGCCCTCAAGGCCCGCAAGTACCGCCCCATGTTCGTCGTGGACTTCGCCGTCCCGAGGGACGTGGAGCCCGAGGCGGCCGAGCTCGAGGACCTCTTCCTCTACACGATCGACGACCTCGGCACGATCGTGCAGGAGGGCGCCGGGCAGAGGCAGGCCGCCGTGACCGAAGCCGAGGCCATCGTCGACCGCCAGGTCGAGGCCTTCCAGGCCTGGCTCAAGGCGCGCGGGGCGGTGCCGGCCATCGTGCAGCTGCGCGCAAAGGCCGACGAGTACCGCACCGCCGAGCTCGCCAAGGCGAAGGCGCGGCTCGCCAAGGGCGAGGACCCCGCGCGTGTCCTCGAGGGCCTCGCCGCGGGGCTCGTGAACAAGATCCTGCACCACCCGACGCAGGCGCTGAACCGCGCCGCCGAGGGCGAGCGCGACTCCCTCGTGCGCGCGGTCGAGATCCTCTTCCCCGACAACGGCAACGGGCGCGAGGAGGCGGGCGAGCCATGAAGGCGAGCGTGGCCGCGAAGCTCGCGAGCCTGGTCTCGCGCGCGCGGGAGCTCGACGCGCTGCTGGCCGACCCGGAGGTCACGGCGAACCTCGACAACTACCGCAGGCTCTCGAAGGAGCACGCCGACATCTCGCCCGTGGTGGCGCGCTACGGCGACTACGCGGCCGCCGAGGCCGACGTCGCCGCCGCCGAGGAGATGGCGCGCGACCCGGAGATGCGCGACTTCGCCGAGGGCGAGATCCGCGAGGGCCGCGCGCGCCTGGAGGAGATCGCCGCCGACATCCAGCGCATGCTCCTGCCGAAGGACCCCAACGACGAGAGGAACCTCTTCCTCGAGGTCCGCGCCGGCACCGGCGGCGACGAGAGCGCGCTCTTCGCGGGCGACCTCTTCCGCATGTACTCGCGCTTCGCCGAGAGGAACCGCTGGCAGGTCGAGGTCGTCTCCGAGAGCCCGGGCGACGCCGGGGGCTACAAGGAGATCATCGCGCGCATCGCCGGCCAGGGCGCCTACTCGCGGCTCAAGTTCGAGTCCGGCGGCCACCGCGTGCAGCGCGTGCCCGCCACCGAGACGCAGGGCCGCATCCACACCTCGGCCGCGACCGTCGCGGTGATGCCCGAGGCCGACGACGCTGGCGGCGTGGAGATCAACCCCGCCGACGTGCGCGTGGACACCTACCGCGCGAGCGGCGCCGGCGGCCAGCACGTGAACAAGACCGACTCGGCCGTGCGCCTCACCCACCTGCCCACCGGGATCGTGGTCGAGTGCCAGGACGCGAGGAGCCAGCACAAGAACCGCGAGCAGGCCTGGCGCGTGCTCGCCGCGCGCATCAAGGACAAGCAGGTGCGCGAGCAGCAGGCGAAGGAGGCGAGCGAGAGGAAGAGCCTCGTGGGCTCCGGCGACCGCTCCGACCGCATCCGCACCTACAACTTCCCGCAGGGCCGCGTCACCGACCACCGCATCAACCTCACGCTCTACAAGATCGACCAGATCATGGACGGCGACCTCTCGGAGCTCACCGGGGCGCTGATGGCCGAGCACCAGGCGGAACTCCTCGCGAGCCTCGCCGAGTCGCCGTGAGCGCGGCGCTCCCGCTCGAGGCGCGCCTCGGGGGAACGCGCGCCGGGGCCGTGCGCGAGGAGTTCCTCGGCAACAGCGCCTATTTCCCGCTCGCCAACCTCCTCTTCGAATGGCTGCGCGAGGGCTGGCACGCCTTCGTGCGCTCGCCGGACCCCTACGCGCTCCTCGCGACCGGCGCGGTGCAGGCCTGGTTCGCCGGCGGCTGGAAGCACGCGGGCCGGCCGCGCCCCTTCCTCGGCAACCTCATCGGCCCGGCGTTCTACACGGCGGTCGAAGGCGCCCTCGAGGGTGCGCGCTTCTTCGATGCGCCCCACCACCTCGCCTACTGGGGCTTCGCGATCGCGATCGGCGCGGCGCAGGAGGCCCGGCTGCGGACGGCCGGCCGGCGCGCGCGGATCGCCGCCACGCTCGCGGAGAACGTGCTGCGCGCCGCGATCATCGTGGTGATGTACGCGATCTTCGAGGCGCTCTCGAACCCGCGCAACGCCACGCCCGCCGGCTTCTTCGCCGACGCGAGCCACGTCTACGTCACCGCGGCGCTCCTCGCGCTGGGCCTCGTGATCGGCGCGGCCCAGGTCACCGCCGACGGCTACCTCGCGCTGCTGCGCTCGACGGCCGCGCAGCTTCGCCGCTATTCGGAGCTCGCCATGGGCCGCGGCATCCTCGAGCGCGCCGTCGCCGACGAGGCGAGCCTCGCGCCCACGCGCCGCAGCCGCGCCGTCCTGTTCCTCGACATCCGCGGCTTCACGGCGTGGAGCGAGCGCGCGGCGCCCGAGGAGGTGGTGCGGATGCTCAACGCCTTCTACGGCGCCACCGAGTCGGCCGTGGCGCCGCACCACCCCATCCGCATCAAGTACACCGCGGACGAGGCGCTGCTCGTCTTCGCCGGGCCGGAAGCCGCCGTCGCCGCGGCCCGCGCCCTGCGCGAGGCGTTGGCGGCGCACCTCGCGCCCTTCGGCCTCGCCGCGGGCTTCGGCATCCACGCCGGGCCGCTGGTCGAGGGAATGCTGGGCAGCGAGTCGGTCAAGGCCTTCGACGTGCTGGGCGACACGGTGAACACGGCCAAGCGCCTGTGCGACGCGGCCGCCGGCGGGGAGATCCTCGTCTCCGAGGCGGCCGCCACGCCGGGCCTCGCCGCCGCGCCCGCGCGCGAGTTCGCGCTCAAGGGCAAGTCGGCGCCGCTTCGCGCGCTCGTGCTGGGGTCGCCGTGAGGCGCACCGTGCGCGCGGCGCTGGAGGAAGCGGCCGCCGCCATCGGCGCCGTCGACGCGCGCGTGCTGGCCTGCCACCTGCTCGGCGCGAGCCGCGCCTGGCTCATCGCCAACCCGATGCACGTCCTCACGGAATCGCAGGACGCGCAGTACGACTCGCTCGTCGCCCGGCGCGCCATGGGCATGCCGGTCGCCTACCTCACCGGCACGCGCGAGTTCTGGGGGCGGGAATTCGCCGTGGGCCCCGCCGTCCTCATCCCGCGACCGGAGACGGAGACGCTGGTCGAGGCGGCACTCGCCCGCCTGCCCGCGGTCGGCACCGCGCTGGACCTCGGCAGCGGCAGCGGCGCCATCGCAGTGACCCTCGCCTGCGAGCGGCCCGGCGCGGCCGTCTGCGCAGTGGACGCCTCCGCCGAGGCCCTCGAAGTGGCGCGCGCCAACGCCGGGCGCCACGGCGTGAAGGTGGAGTTCCTGCTCGGCAGCTGGTACGCGCCCGTCGCGGGCCGCCGCTTCGACCTCGTGGTGGCGAACCCCCCTTACGTGGCCGAAGGCGACCACCACCTCGGCGAGGGCGACCTGCGCTTCGAGCCGCGCGCGGCGCTCACCGACGGAAGCCGCGACGGTCTCGACTCGCTTCGTGCCGTCATCGCGGGCGCGCCCGCGCACCTCGCGCCCGGCGGCTGGCTCCTCGTGGAGCACGGCTGGGACCAGGCGCCGGCATGCCGGCACCTCCTCGCGCAGGCTGGATTCGCGGAAATCGCGTCGGTCGCGGACCTTGCCGGAATCGCCCGCGTGGCGGGAGGCCGGCGGCAATGACCCTTCTTAGCCGGGGTCTTTGCGGGCCGGAGGGCCTCGCGGCGAAGTAAAATGGTGGCCGGCTTCCGATCCACCCCCTCCACGAGAGCATCCCCATGAGCGTCCAGGAAAAGATCAAGAGCACCGTCACCTCGAACCCCGTCGTCCTGTTCATGAAGGGGTCGCCGCAGATGCCGATGTGCGGCTTCTCCGCGACGGCCACCCAGATCCTGCACCTCTGCGGCGTCGAGAACTTCGCGGCGATCGACGTGCTTCAGGACCCCGAGATCCGCCAGGGCATCAAGGAATACGCCAACTGGCCCACCATCCCGCAGCTCTACGTGAACGGCGAGTTCGTCGGCGGCTCGGACATCATGCGCGAGATGTACCAGTCGGGCGAGCTGCAGAAGCTGCTGGAAGGCGCGAAGAAGCCCGCCTGAGCGCCGCGATGGCCGCGCGCCGCCACGAGCCCGCGCCGGCCACGCAGCGATTCCCCTTCCGCGGGGCGGCCACCCTTGCCGCCGCCCTCCTCGGGCTCGCGCTGCCCGTCCTCTCGCCCGCGCAGGGCCTCACCGTCCTGGCCGCGTCGAGCCTGCGTGGCCCGCTCGACGCGGTCGCCACGGCCTTCACGAAGGCGGGCGGCCCGCCCGTGCGAATATCCTTCGCGGCGAGCTCGGCGCTCGCCCGCCAGGTCGAGGCCGGCGCGCCGGCCGACGTCTTCGTGAGCGCGGACCTCGACTGGATGGACCACCTCGACGGGCGCGGCTTGATCGCCGCCGGCACGCGTGCCAACCTGCTCGCCAACGAGCTCGTGCTCATCGCCCCGAGGCAAGGCGCCGTGCAGCTTCGCATCGCCCCCGGCTTCCCCATCGCCCAGGCGCTGGGCGGCGGCCGCATCGCGCTCGCGAATCCCGCCTCCGTGCCCGCGGGCAAGTACGCGAAGGCCGCGTTCACGGCGCTGGGCGTGTGGCCCTCGATCGAGGGTCGGGTCGCCGGCGCGGAGAACGTGCGCGCCGCGCTCGCGCTCGTCTCGCGCGGGGAGGCGCCGCTGGGCGTGGTCTACCGCACCGACGCGATGGCGGACGCGGGCGTGCGCGTGGTCGACGCCTTCCCCGCCGGCACCCACCCGCCCATCGTCTACCCGGCCGCCGCCGTGAAGGGCGGCCAGGTGGCCGAGGCGAAGCGCTTCCTCGAGCACCTGCGCTCGCCGGCCGCGCGCGCCGCCTGGGAACGGGCCGGCTTCCGGCTGGCGAACTGACCCGATGGAGGGGGCCGGCGCCGATACCTGGGGCATCATCGGGCTGAGCCTGAAGGTCGCGTCCTGGAGCGTCGCCGCGAGCCTGCCGCCGGCGCTCGCGACCGCCTACCTGCTCGCGCGGGCGCGCTTTCCCGGCAAGGTCCTCGTCGACGCGGTCGTGCACCTGCCGCTGGTGCTGCCGCCCGTGGTCATCGGCTTCGGCCTCCTGCTGCTCCTCGGCCGCAACGGCCCGCTGGGCTCGCTGCTCGCGCCGCTCGGCGTCACCTTCGCGTTCAAGTGGACGGGCGCCGCGCTCGCCGCCGCCGTGATGGGCTTCCCGCTCCTCGTGCGCGCCATCCGGCTCTCGCTCGAATCGATGGACCACCGGCTCGAGTCGGCCGCGCGCACGCTGGGCGCGGGCCCGTGGCGCGCGTTCCTCACGGTGACGCTGCCGATCATCCTGCCCGGCATCGCCACCGGCGTGCTCCTGTCCTTCGCCCGCAGCCTCGGCGAGTTCGGCGCGACGATCACCTTCGTCTCCAACATCCCCGGCGAGACGCAGACGCTGCCGCTCGCGATCTACGGCTTCACGCAGGTGCCGGGCGGGGAGGCGGAGGCGCTGCGGCTCTCGGCCGTGTCGGTCGTGATCTCGCTCGCGGCGCTGGCCGCGTCGGAGTGGCTCGCGCGCCGCTCCCGCGGCCCGGGGGCGCGGGCTTGATCGAGGTCGACGTCACGCTGCGCCGGGGGAGCTTCTCGCTCGCGGCGCGCTTCTCCACGCAGGCGCCGGTGGTCGCCCTCTTCGGCCGCTCCGGCTCGGGCAAGACCACGATCGTGCAGGCGATCGCGGGGCTCGTCACGCCGGTCGCCGGACGCATCCGCGTGGGCGAGGAGACGCTCTTCGACGGCGCGGCCGGCGTGAACCTGCCCCCGGAGCGGCGCCGCATCGGCTACGTGTTCCAGGACGCGCTGCTCTTCCCCCACCTCACCGTGCGCGGCAACCTCGAGTACGGCGAGCGGCTCACGCCGCCGGCGGAGCGCTACGTGGACCGCGCGCACGTGGTGGGCCTGCTGGGCCTCGCGTCCCACCTCGACCGCCGCCCCGCGGGGCTCTCCGGCGGCGAGCGCCAGCGCGTGGCGATCGGCCGGGCGCTCCTCGCGAGCCCGCGGCTGCTGCTCATGGACGAGCCGCTCGCCTCGCTCGACATCCCGCGCAAGGCCGAGATCCTCGCCTACGTCGAGATCCTGCGCGACGAATTCGGGATCCCCATCGTCTACGTGAGCCACTCGATCGAGGAGGTGACGCGGCTCGCCGACCACCTGGTCCTCGTCTCGGACGGCGGCACGGTCGCCGCCGGCACCGTCGCGGAGATCATGGGGCGGCCGGACCTCGAGCCCATCACGGGGCGATTCCAGGCCGGCTCCGTCATCGAGGCGCGCGTGGCGGAGCACGACCTCGACGGCGGGCTCACCGCGCTCGACTTCGACGGCGGGCGGCTGCTCGTGCCCGTGGTCGATTCGCTGCCCGGCGAGCGCGTGCGCGTGCGGCTGCGCGCGCGCGACGTTGCCCTCGCCCTCGCGCCACCGCCGGACACGAGCTTCCTCAACGTGCTCGAGGGGACGGTCACCGCGGTCTCGCCCCGGAAGGGCGCGCTGGTCGACGTGACGCTCGCCGTCGGCGGCGCGGTGGTGATCTCGCGCGTATCGCAGCAATCCTGCGACCGCCTCGCGCTCGCGCCCGGCAAACGCGCCTTCGCCCTCGTGAAGGCCGTCGCCCTCGACCGCCACGCCGTCGGATTCGCCTGATCCCCGCGGAACCGGTCTGCGGAACCGGTCTACGGAACCGGTCTATTCAGGCATCGAAGCGATCCTGCCATTTCTCAGCGAATAGACCGGTTCCGTAGACCGGTTCCGCTTCAGGCGGGGTCGTTCCAGGTGACGGCGCCGAGGCCCGAGATGTCGTAGCCGCCGAGCGAGCGGGCGTGCCCGGCGAAGCGCTTGCCGTGCGCGAAGGCCATGAGAGAGCGCATCGGCGCCTCGAACCACGCCGCGCGGGAGACGCCGAGGTCCAGGCGCTCGACGACCAGCGGCACGAAGTCCAGCCCCAGCGGCGCGGCAGCTGCGCGCGCGCCGAGGCCGACATCCGCCTCGCCGGACTTCACCGCCATCGCGAGGTCGCCCTCGCCCATCGTCGTGGCCGTGACGCGAAGCCGCCGGCGGTCGATGCCCTCTCGCGCGAGCAGCCGCTCCAGCAGCACGGCGCTGCCCGCCCCCGGCTGGCGGGCGGCGACCGTCACGCCGCGCCGGGCGAGGTCCGCCACCGCGCGGATCTTCCTCGGATTGCCGCGAGCGACCAGCAACCCCTGCTCGCGACGGGCCCACTCGACCAGCGCCACGCCGCGTCCGCGCAGCCTCTCGTCCGCCTCGGCGCGGTTGAAATCGGAGAGATCCGCCGACGGCAGGTGCATGAGCGCCGCGGCCACCTCGCCACGCGAGAGCCGCTCCAGCCCGTCGGCGCTTCCCTGCGTGAGGAGCGCCAGCCCGCAGCGCGATTCCCGCACCGCCCACTCGAGCAGCGGGTCGTGGCTGCCGCCCACCACCGGCGGCGGGAGCCCCGCGCGAGGCGCCGCCCCACCCGCCGACTGCGCGAGCCAGCGCTCGACCTCGGCCACGTCGAAGAGGAGCTTGCCGCCCGCCCGCACGTGCGGCAGGCCCTTCCTCGCCACGAGGTCGTAGACCTTGCGCGTGCCCAGCCGCAGGTGGCGGGCGACCTCGGCGACGGTGAGGTGGGCGGGGGCGGAAGGCATGGCGGCGATTCTACCGGGCGCGGGTCAAGGTGCCGTCTCCAAGAAAACGGTAAAATTGCACAATGTTTGAAATATTTGCAAGCCTTGGGGTGGCCCTGCAACTCATCGGCGGCGCCGACCCCGAGCTGTGGAGCATCGTCCTCCTGTCGCTCAAGCTCTCGCTCGCCAGCGCCGTCGCCGGCGCGGCGATCGGGCTGCCGCTGGGCGCCCTCATCGCCGTCGGGACGTTTCCCGGGCGGCGGGCCCTCATCGTGATCCTGAATGCCCTCCTCGGACTGCCCAGCGTCGTGGTGGGCCTGGTGGTCTACCTCCTGCTCTCCCGCGCCGGCCCGCTCGGCGAGTTCGGCATCCTCTTCACCCCGGCGGCCATCATCGTGGCGCAGACGGTGCTCGTGGTTCCGATCGTCGCCGCCCTCGCGCGCCAGGCCGCCGAGGACGCGTGGGGCGAGTACCGCGAGCAGCTCACCTCGCTCGGCGTCTCGCGCCTTCGCGCCGTGCCGACCATCCTGTGGGACACGCGCTTTTCCCTCCTCACCGTCGTGATGGCGGGCTTCGGCCGCGCGGCGTCCGAGGTGGGCGCCGTGATGGTGGTCGGCGGCAACATCGACGGCGTCACGCGCGTGATGACCACGGCCATCGCGCTGGAAACGAGCAAGGGCGACCTGCCGCTCGCCCTCGGGCTGGGCGTGGTCCTCATTGCCGTGGTGCTCGCGATCAACGCGGGCGCCTTCGGCATCCGCGAGTGGAGCGCCAGGCACCATGGCTGAGGCACGCCCCTTCCAGCTGGAGGCGCGCGGCGTCTCCGTCGTGCTCGGCGGCGTGCGCGCCCTCGACGGGCTCGACCTCGTTCTCGAGCCCGGGCTGCGCACCGTGGTGCTGGGCCCCAACGGCGCGGGCAAGAGCGTGCTGCTGCGCACGCTGCACGGCCTCATCGCCCCCGCCGCCGGCACGGTGTCGTGGAGCCGCCCGGTGCGGCAGGCCATGGTCTTCCAGCGCCCGGTGATGCTGCGCCGCTCCGCCCTCGCCAACCTCCGCTACGCGCTCGCCGTGAACGGCGTGGCCGAGCCCGAGCGCACGTCGCGCGCCACCGCGGCGCTGGCCCGCGTGGGTCTCGAGAGGATCGCCGACCGGCCGGCCCGCGTCCTCTCCGGCGGCGAGCAGCAACGCCTCGCGCTCGCCCGCGCGTGGGCGCTCAGGCCCGAGATCCTCTTCCTCGACGAGCCCACCGCGAGCCTCGACCCGGGCGCCACCGCGGAGGTGGAACGCGTCATCGCCTCCATCGCCGCGGAGGGCACGCGCATCGTCATGACCACGCACAACCTCGGCCAGGCCCGGCGCCTGGCCGACGAAATCGTCTTCATCCACGCCGGGCGCGCCGCGGAGCGGACCGCCGCCGACCGGTTCTTCGACCAACCCGCATCGAACGAAGCACGCCTGTTCCTTCAAGGAGAACTGCCATGGAAATGAACCTGCCGCGCGCCTTCTGGCGCCTTTCGCTCACCTGGATCGCCGCCGCGACCGCCGCCGCCACGCTCCTCGCCGCCCAGTCCGCCTCGGCGCAGGGCACCTTCATCACGGTGGCCTCGACCACCTCCACGGAGCAATCCGGCCTCTTCAAGCAGCTCCTGCCGGAGTTCACGAAGGCCACCGGCATCGAGGCGCGCGTCGTGGCCCTCGGCACCGGGCAGGCCCTCGACATGGGCCGGCGCGGCGACGCCGACGTGGTCTTCGTGCACGACAAGGTCGCCGAGGACAAGTTCGTGGCCGACGGGTGGGGCGTCAGGCGCTTCGAGGTGATGTACAACGACTTCGTGATCGTGGGCCCGAAGGCGGACCCGGCCAAGGCGCGTGGCAAGGACGTGATCGAGGGACTGAAGAAGATCGCCGCCGCCGGCGCCCCCTTCGCCTCGCGGGCCGACAAGAGCGGAACGCACGCCGCCGAGCTGCGCTACTGGAAGGCCGCCGGCGTCGACCCGACGCAGTCCAAGACCACCTGGTACCGCGAGACGGGCTCGGGCATGGGCCCCACGCTCAACACCGCCTCGGGCATGAACGCCTACGCCCTCACCGACCGCGGCACCTGGCTCTCCTTCAAGAACCGCGGCGAGCTGGAGATCGTCGTGGAGGGCGACCAGCGCCTCTTCAACCAGTACGGCGTGATGCTCGTGAACCCCGCGAAGCACCCGCACGTGAAGAAGGAGGCCGGCCAGAAGTTCGTCGACTGGGTGATCTCGCCGGAAGGCCAGAAGGCCATCGCCGCCTACAAGATCGGCGGCGAGCAGCTCTTCTTCCCCAACGCGAAGCCGGATCGCTGAGGCGCCGCTAGAATGGCGGCTCCATGAGCAGGGCCGCCACCGTCACCGCATTCGCCCTCGCGGCTCTCGCCGCCGTCGTCTTGTGGAGCCTCTCGGTGGGGCGCTTCCCCGTCTCCCCGGGCGAGGTGTGGCGGGCGCTGTGGTCGGCGGTCACGGGCGCCGAGAGCGGGCTCGCGCGCAACGTCGAGTCGGTGATCCTGCAGGTGCGCGCGCCCCGGCTCGTCGCGGCGCTCGCCGTCGGCGCCGCGCTCGCCGCCGCGGGCGCGGCCTACCAGAACCTGTTCAAGAACCCGCTGGTGTCGCCCGACATCCTGGGCGTCTCCGCCGGCTGCGCGCTCGGCGCCGGGCTCGCCATCCTCTTCGCGCTGCCCATCGTCGCGATCCAGGGCCTTGCCTTCGCCGGCGGGATCGCGGCCGTCGCCCTCGTGGTCGCCGTCGGCACCTGGGTCGGGCGGCGCGACCCGATCCTCACGCTCATCCTCGCGGGCGTCGTCGTGGGCTCGCTCTTCGGCGCCGGCATCGCGCTCGTGAAGTACGTGGCCGACCCCTACAACCAGCTTCCCGCCATCACCTTCTGGCTGCTCGGGAGCTTCGGCGGCGCCCTGCCCGCCGACCTCGCCGTGGCGCTGCCGGTGGTGGCGCTCGGCCTCGTGCCGCTCGTCCTGCTGCGCTGGCGCATCGACCTGCTCGCGCTCTCCGAGGACGAGGCCCGCTCCCTGGGGCTCGACGTGACGCGGCTTCGCTTCGTGGTCATCGCGTGCGCCACCCTCGTCACCGCCTCGGCCGTGGCGATCGCGGGCGTGATCGGCTGGGTCGGCCTCGTGATCCCGCACGCCGCGCGGCTCCTCGTGGGGGCCTCCTTCGCGCGCGTGATGCCACTCTCCCTCGTGCTGGGCGCGGCGTTCATGCTCGCCGTGGACACGCTCTGCCGCACCGTGGCGGCGACCGAGATCCCGCCGGGTGTCGCCACCGCTTTCGTGGGCACGCCCGTCTTCATCGCGCTGCTCGCGGCGACCTTCCGGCGATGACGCTCGCCGCGCGAGGGCTCGACTTCGGCTTCCGCGACCACGTCGTGGGGCGCGCGCTCGACTGCTTCCTCGCCGCGGGCGAGGTCGTGTGCCTGCTGGGCCCCAACGGCAGCGGCAAGTCCACGCTCATGCGCACGCTCCTCGGCCTGCAGCCGCGCCTGGCCGGGGAGGTCACGCTCGACGGCCGCGACCTCGGCGCCTGGCCCGCCGCCGAGCGCGCGCGCCGCCTCGCCTGGGTGCCGCAGGCCGCCGACAGCCATTTCGACTTCAGCCTGCGCGAGATGGTGGAGATGGGCCGCACCGCGCACCGCGGCGTCTTCGCAAGCCCGGCGCCGCGCGACCGCGAGGCCGCGCACGCGGCGCTGGAGCGTCTCGGCATCGCCCACCTCGCCGACCGCCCCATCCATGGCGTGAGCGGCGGCGAGCGCCAGCTCGCGCTCATCGCCCGCGCGCTCGCCACCGAGGCGGGCTACCTCGTGATGGACGAGCCCACCGCCAACCTCGACTACGGCAACCAGTCGCGCGTGCTGGAGGAGGTGGCGCGGCTTCGCGAGTCGGGCATCGGCGTGCTCGTCTCCACGCACCACCCGGAGCACGCCTTCCGCCTCGCCGACCGCGTGCTGCTGCTCGCCGCGGGCAGCCTGGTCGCGCAGGGGCCGACGCTCGCCACCCTCACCTCGGCGGCGCTCTCGAGACTTTACGGCCGCCCGATCGAGGTGGTCCCGGTGCGCACCGCCGGCGGCGCCGAGGCCCGCGTGTGCCTGCCCGCGCCGCCCGCGAATCCCGACTGAATCAAGAAACCCGCGTATTTCGCGTGCCCGGCGGCGCGGCCTGGCCGAAAATAGGCATTTCGACGACATCTTTCCCCGTGGGGGCACGACAGGAGGCTGGAGCGTGAAGTACAAGGACCAGGGCGAATTCCTCGCCCGCGCAGCGGAACGCAACCCGGGGCAACCCGAATTCCTCCAAGCCGTGGCCGAGGTGATGGAGAGCCTCTGGCCGTACATCGCGGCGAACCCGCGCTACGCCGAGCACGGCCTGCTCGACCGCCTCGTGGAGCCCGAGCGCGCCGTGCTCTTCCGCGTCTCGTGGGTGAACGACAAGGGCGAGGTGTGCGTAAACCGCGGCTACCGCATCCAGCACAGCTCCGCCATCGGGCCGTACAAGGGGGGGCTGCGCTTCCACCCCTCGGTGAACCTCTCGATCCTCAAGTTCCTCGCGTTCGAGCAGACCTTCAAGAACGCCCTCACGACGCTGCCCATGGGCGGCGGCAAGGGGGGCTCGGACTTCGACCCCAAGGGCCGCAGCCCCGGCGAGGTGATGCGCTTCTGCCAGGCCTTCGTGTCCGAGCTGTTCCGGCACCTGGGCGCGGAGACCGACGTGCCCGCCGGCGACATCGGCGTGGGCGGGCGCGAGATCGGCTTCATGACCGGCATGCTGAAGAAGCTCACCAACCGCGCGGACTGCGTCTTCACGGGCAAGGGCCTCGCGTTCGGCGGCTCGCTCATGCGCCCCGAGGCCACCGGCTACGGCACGATCTACTTCGCGCAGGAGATGCTGCGTCACGCGGGGCGCTCGCTCGAGGGCATGCGCGTCTCCGTCTCCGGGTCGGGCAACGTGGCGCAGTACGCCATCGAGAAGGCGATGGACCTCGGCGCGAAGGTGGTGACCGTCTCCGACTCCGGCGGCACGGTGATCGACGAGGGGGGGTTCACCCCGGAGAAGCTCGCCGAGCTCATGGAGGTGAAGAACCACCTCTACGGGCGCGCGAGCGAGTACGCCGCCCGCGTGGGCGCGAAGTTCGTGGCGGGGGCGAGGCCGTGGGGCGTGCCCGTGGACATCGCGCTGCCCTGCGCGACGCAGAACGAGCTGGACGAGGAGGACGCGGCCACGCTCGTGCGCAACGGCGTGAAGTGCGTCGCCGAGGGCGCCAACATGCCCTCGACGATGAAGGCGGTGAAGCTCCTCGAGAAGGCGGGCGTCCTCTACGCGCCGGGCAAGGCGAGCAACGCCGGCGGCGTGGCCACCTCGGGCCTGGAGATGAGCCAGAACGCGATGCGCATCTCCTGGACGCGCGAGGAGGTCGACGTGCGCCTGCACGAGATCATGAAGGGCATCCACGACGCCTGCGTGCGCTTCGGCCGGCGCGCCGGCGGCACGGTGAGCTACGCCGACGGCGCCAACGTCGCCGGGTTCGTGAAGGTCGCCGACGCCATGCTCGCGCAGGGCGTCACCTGACCCGACGCTAGCGGCCGCCCGACACGTCGATGATGGCGCCGGTCGTAAACGACGCCTCGTCGGAGAGCAGCCACAGGATCGCCGCGGCCACCTCCTCGGGCTGGCCGCCGCGGCCGAGGGGCACGGTGGCCTTGAGCCGCTCCACGCGCCCCGGCTCGCCGCCGGCCGCGTGGATGTCCGTGGCGACGAGCCCCGGGCGCACGGCGTTCACGCGGATGCCCTCGCCGGCCACCTCCTTGGCGAGCCCGACCGTCATCGTGTCGACGGCGCCCTTGGAGGCCGCGTAGTCCACGTACTCGTCGGGGGAACCCCAGCGCGCCGCCCCCGAGGAGACGTTCACGATCGCCCCGCCCCTGCCGCCGCGGTTGGTGGACATGCGGCGCACGGCTTCGCGCGCGCAGAGGAAGGCCCCCACCACGTTCGTGTCGAAGACGCGCCGGATGCGCCCGGCGTCCATCTCGTCCACGCGCATCTGCCGCTCCAGGATGCCGGCGTTGTTCACGAGCGCGGTGACGGTGCCGAGCTCCCAGTCCACCGTCTCGAAGAGCCGCACCACGTCGCCTTCGTTGGAGACGTCGGCCGCCACCGCGATGGCGCGGCCGCCCGCGTCCGTGATCGCCTTGGCCACCTCGCGCGCCGCCGCCTCGTTGCGCTGGTAGTTCACGCAAACGGCGTAGCCGCGCGCGCCCGCGAGCCGGGCGGTCGCCGCGCCGATGCCGCGCCCGCCACCGGTGATGATCGCCACGCGTTCCATGTCGCCCTCCGTGCCTCCGGCCAACCCGGCCGCCTCACCCAAGTCTAGCCCACCGCGGCGGCTGGACAGGGCAGCGGACGCGCCCCAGAATCGGCCGGTTGGTCGCCCGCCCATGAGCCACTCCCCGCCTGCCGATTCCCCGCCCTCGCCACAGCCGTCCGTGCTCGTGGTGCCGGTGCTGCGCCCGCTCGCTTGGCTGGCCGACGGCTGGCGCGACCTTCGCTACGCGCCCGGCGTGAGCCTGCTGCACGGCTTCCTCGTGACGATCGGCGGCTGGGTCATCGCCGCCCTCGCGCTCGCGTGGCTGCCGCTGCTGCCCGGGGCGTTCTCGGGCTTCGTGCTCGTGGCGCCCATCCTCGCCACGGGGCTCTACGAGATGAGCCGCTGCCGCGAGCGCGGCCGCCCGGGCGACATGGTGTGCGCCCTCGACGCGTGGCGCCGCGGCACGCGCCCGCTCGTGTGGCTCGGTCTCGGCCTCGCGCTCGCCGCAACGGCGTGGGTGCTGGTCTCCGCGGTGCTGGTCGCCCTCTTCGTCACCGCGCCCATCACCGGCGCCGAGGCCTTCGTGCGCCACGTGGTGCTCTCGCAGGGCTCGAACCTCTTCCCGGTGTGGGTGCTGATGGGCGGCCTCGGGGCCTCGCTCGTCTTCGCGGCGACCGTCGTCTCCGCGCCGCTCCTTCTCGACCGCGACACGGACCTCCTCACCGCCGTGTGGACGAGCGTGCGCGTGGTGGGCGCCAACCCGCTCGCCATGGCCTTCTGGGCCGCGCTCATCATGGTGGCCACCGCCCTCTCGATGGCCACGGCGATGCTGGGGTTCGTGATCTCGATTCCCGTGATCGGGCACGCCACCTGGCACGCCTACCGCGAGACCGTCGACGCGAGGGCCCTTCCCGCCCGGGAGTGAACGGCGATGCTCGAGGGATTCCAGCTCACCGAGGCCCAGGTCGCCGAGTTCGGCATGACCTGGGGGGTGGGCGGGTTCATCGTCTTCATGCTGTTCGTCATCGCGAGCCTCGCGAAGGAATCGAAGGCCGGGAAGTTCGGCACCTTCATCCTCTTCTTCGTGCTCGCCTTCGGCATCCTCGGCTTCGTCGCCAAGAACGTGATCCAGTGGGTCCTGGGCCTGTGAGCGCCGCGCTCAATGGTGCGCGTGCACCACGGCGTGCCCCTGGCCCCGCGCGATCAGCCAGCGGTTGAGCGGGAAGGCCGCCACGCCCGCGATCGCGAGCGCCGCGGCGAGGCTGCCCCAGAAGAGGAAGCTGTCGAGCGGCGCGTCCATCGCGCCGGGGATCGCGAGCATCACGAGGTTGTCGACGATCTCCATCACCGTGATCGAGGCCGTGTCGGCCAGAAGGGCGAGCTTCGAGGCCGCGCGCAGGCCGTAGCCGGCCCGCAGCAACGGCAGCATGGTGAACGCGTAGCCGGAAAGGAAGGCAAGCGCCACGGCCAGCGCGATCGTCTCGCCGTTGGAGAACCCGAG
Source organism: Burkholderiales bacterium (assembly GCA_019634955.1). Taxonomy (GTDB): domain Bacteria; phylum Pseudomonadota; class Gammaproteobacteria; order Burkholderiales; family Usitatibacteraceae; genus FEB-7. The sequence continues at coordinate 20,941 of JAHCAK010000023.1, read as the reverse complement.
CGCCGTGCCGATCACCATGCCGGCGACCTCGCCCACCGCGCACCCGGAGAGGCAGTGCAGCGTGGCGAGGAAGGCGATGCGATCGAGCGACGGCGCAGCCGCGGAGGGGGCGGCGTGCCCGTGATGCGCGTGATGCCCTTGGTGTGCGGCGTGGTCCATGGCGAGGCTCCTCGTGGGTGAAGGTGCCGCCAGTCTCAACCCTCCCATCATGGGAAGGTCAAGCGGGCCGTTCAGCCCCGGGCCGCGAGGATTCTCGACAACGACTCCCCGGCGAGGCTCATGGCCTGCGCGAACCCCGCCACGAAGCGGGCCTGCACCGGGCGGATCGCGAAGAAGGAGAAGTCGCCGAAGGCGGTGAGCGGCTCGGCCTCCGGAAAGCGCGCGAGGTAGGCGGCGCGGCACTCGCCCTCCTCGCCGGAACCCTTCGCCAGCTCGCGCGCCTCGCCCTGCACGGTGAGCCGCGCGAGCGCCTGCGCGTCCACGCCCTCGCCCTCGGCCTGCATGACGAGGAGCGATACGCGCGGGTCCGCGAGCATGTCCTTCGTGTGCCCCGCGAGCCGGCTCACGTGCACGACGAACGCGCCGCCATCGGGCAGCAGCGCGTACGGCACCATCGACACGAACGGCGCGCCAGCATGCAGCGTGCCCAGCGCCGCCGCGCGCCGCCCGTGCGCGAGCGCGGCGAGCCGCGCCGCGTGCTCCGGGCTCAAGGCCTGCCGCCGGGCGGGGCGATGCCCGCGCCCTCGATCCGGTGTCGCGCGAGCGCCTCCGCCACGAAGCCCGAGGCCTTCATCTCCTCGACGAACGCGGCGAGGTAATCGGCGCCCGCCTGCTTGCCGCGCGCCATGCCCATCGCCTGGTTGATGACCATGAACCGCCCCGGCAGCAGCCGCAGGCCGCCCAGCCGCTTCGCGTCCATCTCCAGCTGCTGCTTCACGCCGGCGGCGACGTCGAGGTTGTTGGCGAGGAAGTAGTCCACGACGGCGGGCGAGGTGGGCGCTCGCTCGATCTTCGCCCTCTTCAGGTTGCGGGCGAGGTAGAGGTCGTAGGCGCTCTTGTTGCCCACCGCCACGCGGATGCCCTCGCGGTCGACTTCCTCGTTGGCGCGCAGGGGCGAGGCGTCGCGCACGAGGTAGGCGCCCTCGATCTGCACGTACGGGCCCGTGTAGGCGGTCGTGGCCGCGCGCGCCGGGTCGATGGCGAAGAACCCCACGTCGACCCGGCCCTCGGCGAGCGTCTCGACCGACTTGCCGGCCGAGGTCACCGTGACGAGCTCCGCCTCCACGCCCAGCCGGCGCGCCAGCTCGCGGGCGAGGTCCACGGAAACGCCCGTGGGCTGCCCGTCGTCGCCCTTCTTCGCGAGGATGGGATTGCCGTAGTTGATGACGGCGCGCAGCTTGCCCGTGGGCGCGAGGTCCGCGACCGCGGCGGGTGGCGCCAGGGGCGCGGTGGCGCAGGCGCCGAGGAGGAGGCAGGCGAAAGCGGCGGTGGCGTGGCGGAGCATGGAAATCCTTCCCGTTGTCGTTGTCGTTGTCATCGATTCGCCGGGAGGTCGCTCACTCCGCGGGGGGATGCAGCGCGAGCAGCCGCTTCGAGGCGACGTTGCGCCACGCGGCCTGCGCGATGAGCCGGAGTTGCGCCGCGTTCACGCGCGCGAGGTGGATGCTCGTCCAGCCCTGGTGCGACCAGCCGCCCAGCGAGAAGGCGTCCGGGTCCATGTGAACCAGCGCCTGCTGGTCTGCCGGGGGCAGCTTCACGACCGCGCGCCGGTCCGCGGGCCACAGCGTCATGAAGATCCTGCCGCCGACGCGGAAGTCGGGGTGCCCCATGTGCGCGCCCTCCACGGCTTCGGGGCAGGCGAGGGCGATGCGGCGGGCGGTCGCGACGGTGGCCATGGATTGCCTCCTCGGCGGGGGTCGGGCGCGGCTCGGGACGGCATGGCGGACTATAATCGAGATTCCGCAGACCGCAACAAATCCCCGCGCCATGGAAGAGCTGGATTTCACGAAGCCGCAGCCCGCGGCCACGCCCGCCCCTTCGCCCGCCACGCCGCCGAAGACCCCCGCGAGCCCGTTCTACAACCGCGCGGTGGCGGAGAAGATCTTCCGCCTCTCGGGCAAGGAGGAGCGCTTCGCCGCCGGGTCGACGATCTTCGCGGAGGACCAGAAGGCGGCCTCGGGCGGCCTGTTCTCGCGGGGCAGCGCCGCGCGGATGTACTTCGTCGCCGAGGGGCAGGTCGCGCTTTCCGCGGCCGGGCGCACCATCGACACCGTCGGCGTGGGCGAGATCTTCGGCGAGATGTCGGTCATCTCCGACCAGCCGCGCAGCGCCACCGCCACCGCGAAATCGGACTGCGTCGCCTGGTCGATGGGCGCCGAGGAGCTGAAGGCCGCGCTCTCGCGGCTCCCCGAGTTCGCGGTGATGCTGATGAGCGTGATCTTCGACCGCCTGCGCATCGTCACGGCGCGCCTGGCGGCCAGGCGCCTGCCCATCGCGGCGAACCCCGGCGAGGCACCCGTGTTCGACTCCACCCTGCTGGCGCGGCTGGAAGCGGCGCTGCCTCGCGCCGCCGTGACGCGCTACCGGCAGGAATCGGTGATCATGCGCGAGGGCCAGGCGGGCGCCTACATGTACGTGGTGAAGTCCGGCACGGTGGCGATCGGCGTCCAGAACCGCCTGGTCGCCGTGGTGAACCCGGGCGGCACCTTCGGCGAGATGGCGCTCGTGGACCAGTCGCCGCGCTCGGCCACGGCCCTGGCGCAGGCCGAGTGCGAACTCCTCTCCATCGACCGCGCGTCGCTCATGGAGGCGGTGAAGGCCCAGCCCGCGTTCGCGGTCGCGATGCTGCGCGCCTACGCGGAGCGCCTGCGCCACATGAACGCGCAGCTCGCCTGAGGCCCGCTACTTCTCGCGCTTCTCCTTCTTGCGCTTGTAGCCGGGCTCGTATTCCGCGCTCTTCACGAAGTACACGGGCCGGTAGCAGGCGCCGTAGCGGTGGCAGTGCTTGCGCCAGTTCTTCGCGTGCCCCGGCGGCACGTGCAGGTAGAGCGGCGTGGCCGGCGGGCCGGGCTTGCGCATGATGATCACGGGATCCGGGCGCAGCAGCGGCGGCGGCGCGGTGCCGAAGTCGACGCGCCCGTAGATGCCGGGCGCGAGCTCGCCCGAGAGGATCACGCGCAGGTCGACATCTGCCGCCACGGCGGCAGGGGCGGCCGCGGCCGCCAGGACGAGGGGTATGGAAGCCAGCATCTTGCGCATCGTTGTCTCCGGAGTGTGGGAAGGTCGTGCGCCGGCCGCCCTTATCGAAGTTCCTTGCGGATGACGAGCTTGAGGCCCGACCAGGTCTCGTCCACCGCGCAGACCTTCACGTCCACGAAGCCCAGCGGCAGGGCCGATTCGCGGATCTTGTCCTCGGTGATGTCCGTGGGCACCTTCGCGGCCTTCTTCGGCCACGACACCCACACCGCCGCATCCGCGGCGATGGCGCCGCGGCAATCGCGAAGGATGGCCTCGAGCTTCTCGCGCTTGACGGCGAAGGCATGCACGACGCCCGCCGCGGCCGAGACCTTCGGCACGAACCTAACGCCCTCGGGCAGCGGCGCCAGGAGCTCCCGGTAGTTCGCCGGCGCCTCCAGCACGCAAACGACCGCCCCGGGCCCGATGCCGAGCTTTCTCGCGAGCGGCGTGCCCGAGTAGCCCGCGGGCCTTGCCGGCTTCATTTCCCGCCGGTCTCCGGCTCCTCGCGCTGCCACGGCCAGCGCCCGCTCACCTCCAGCTCCAGCGTGAAGCTGAGGAGCGTGCGGATGGCGACGATGGCCGCGAGCACCCCGAGGTTGTGGAAGGTGGGCTGGATCGCCACGGTGCCGATGATGTCGGCGATCACGAGGAGCTCGAGGCCCAGCAGGATGGCGCGGCCGAGGTCGGCGCGCAGGCCGTGGTAGGCGACGTGGAAATCCACGCGCGACGCGAGCCGCCTCGCGAAGGCGCCAGCGGCGAGGATCGCCCCGAGGAGCAGGACCGCCACCCCCGCCAGCTCCACCAGCCGCGCGGCGCCGGTGATGAAGTGTTCCTGGTCCATGCCACGATCATAATCCCGCCACGAAGATCGCGGCGAGGACGGCCAGCGCCACCCAGATCGCCACCACCACGATCGCGGCCGAGCGGCCCGGGGGCTTGCCGCCCGACAACGCTTCCGCGGACCGCGCGCGGCACTCCTCCAGCACCTCCGCGGGGATCAGGCGCATCGCGATCCAGATGCCGGCCGGGACGAGGACGAGGTCGTCGAGGAAACCCAGCACGGGGATGAAATCGGGAATGAGGTCGATGGGGCTCACCGCGTAGGCGACCACCATCGCGACGAACGCCTTCGCAAACCACGGCGTGCCGGGATGGCGCGCGGCGAGCCAGAGCGCGAAGGTCTCCCGCTTGAGGGCCTCGACGCGCTCGCGGAGCCGTCCGGCCATCGCCAGGACTACGGCGCGCCAGGCCGGTCGCGCGGCACGAGGGCGAGGTAAGCCTCGAGGCCGTCGCCCGCGAGCGGCTTCACCATCACCCGCATCGTGTTCACGAGCCGCCCGACTTCCACGCCCTCGCGACGGCGAACCTCGGTGAAGCCCCTGCGCTCCCAGAACCGCCCGGCGCGCGGGTTGCCCGCGGCGACGTTGAGGCGCATCCAGCGTGCGCCGCCTGCGCGTGCCCACGCCTCGAGCGCGGCGTACATGCCCGCGGCGGCGCCGCTGCCGTGGAGACGCGAGGCCGCGATGAAGAGCCCGACGTGCCACACCCCCTCGGCAAGAAGGTTTCGCACCACGTCGGCCACGCCGGCCCAGGCCCCGGCATCGTCCTCCAAACGGATCATCCACTTGCCGTCCCACGGCCAGCCGGGAGGCGGGCGATCCGTGAACTCGGTCGCGGCAGCGTCGGATGCGGGACCTTCGCCGCCGACGATCTCGAAGTAGGCCGGGTTCTCCTCGAAGAAGCGCTGCAGCGCCGGAAGGTCGCCCTCCCCGATCGCGAAAGCGCGGCAGCCGGGCGCCGCGAAGAGCGTCTCAGCCACGGGAACCCGGCACCGGCAGGGGGAAGCGCATGATGCAGAACGCGGGCGTCACCTGCTCGTGCAGCTCCGCGCCCAGCCGCGCGTAGAACCCGGGGCCGTCGGTGCCGAAGTACACGCGCGGGTGCCCCAGCCGCGTGGCTTCCCCGAGCAGCGCCAGCACGAGCCGCGTGCCGATGCCCTGCCCGCGGTACGCCGCCTTCACGACCATCGCCGCGAGCCACGGGTGAAGGTGCGCGCGCCTCGCGTCGTCGTTGTCGATGAGGTTCACGGTGCCCACGAGATCCGCGCCGTCCAGCGCGATGAGCGAGAGGGGGATGCGCGAGGGGTCCGTGGCGCGCCCGAGGTGCGCCACGAGGTCGGCCTCCGTCATGCCGCCCGGGCGGTCCGCCCAGAATTCCGCGTGGATGAGCCGCGCGACCTCTTCCGCGAGATGCGCGTGCCGGAGGAGGTGGTCGATCGCGACGGCCATCGCCTCAGTCCGCCGGAAGCCCGCAGGCGACGATGAGGCGCCGGCCGACCGCGTTGGCGGCGACATACACCGGGACACCCACCGCGAGCACGACGAGCACCGCCATCCCGGGCGGCACGAGCGACCAGAGCGAGGCGCTCGCCCCGGACGCCAGCTCGCAAGCCCACGCGGCGTCGCTCACCCGGCCGCCCGCGTCGAGGCAGCGGTCCTGCGCGAGGACGAGGCAGGCGGCGAGGCCCGCGAAGAGCCCGCCCAGGATCGCCACCGAGCGGTTGCAGCCGCAGGGCGTGAGGCTCACGCCGGCGCGTCGCGGCGGTGCGCCCCGATTCCCGCCGCGCCGAGGAGGATCCCCAGCACCAGCACGTACCAGAGCGAGAAGGAATCCCCCTTCGCCTCGATGACGGAGCTGCCCTGCATCACCAGCCCCGCGGCCGAGATGAGCGCCAGCACGATGAGCAGCGCCCCGGTGACCTTCGAGAGCATGGGCAGCGCCGTCTTCTCGGTCGGGATGGCCGCCATGAGGTAGCCCGCGATGGTGAAGGCCGGGAAGAGGATCCAGAGCGTGAGCCCCGCCGTGCCGTTCACGAGGCCCAGCGGGATGAGCACGAGGAAGGCGCCGGAGAAGAGGCCCAGCGCGAGGAGGATGAGGCCGGCGATCAGGAGCATCGGGGGTCTCCGGGGGCGGGAAGTCTAGCCGCCATCATAGTCGGCGGCGGCCCCTTTCGTCACCGCACGTCGGAGGCGTTGAAGTGGGGGTTCTCGATGATGCCCAGGCGGTTGCCGAAAGGGTCGCGCACGGCCGCGACCTTGATGCCCTCGCCCACGTCGGTGACGGGCTCGAGTTGCGTGGCGCCCAGCTCCAGCAGCCGCGCGAAGACGGCCCGCGCGTCCGCCACGCCCCACAGCGGGCTCGCGCCGGATTCGCCGGGCGTCGCGTCGGGCACGAGGCCCAGCTCGAAGCCCCCGACGGCGAAGCCCACGTAGAACGGCTGGTCGAAGTAGGGCTTCACGCCCGTGACCTGCTCGTACCAGGCCTTGGCGCGCGCGAGATCGGGGGCGGGATACAGGGCGGTGCGAAGTCCCAGCAGCATGGCGGTCTCCTTGTCGCTTCAGGGCGAGCCGAAATGGTAGCCGTGCGAGCCGGCCACCGCGCCCAGCACGGCCACGAGGCTGAGCGCGAGAAGCACCCAATGCATCGCCTGCACGACGCGGAAGGCGCGGTCGCTGTCGGCCGTGGCGCGCTCGTGGAACCAGCGGTGCAGCACCAGCGGCTCCAGCACGAAGAGCACCATCGTGAAGAGGAACCAGACGAGCGTCATCAGGTGGATCCACCAGTAGGCGGCGCTCGCGTAGCGGCCCCACGCGTCGAGGTAGTGCAGCAGGTAGAAGCCCGACAGTCCCGTCACGACCGTCACGATGCGCGCCTGGAAGGCGAAGCGGCCTTCCAGCTCCTCGAAGAGGGCCAGCCGCCGCGCGGGATCGGCCGCGCGCCGCAGGGCCGGCAGCAGCACCGTCGTCACGAAGGCCACGCCGCCGATCCAGAGCACCACGCCCAGCACGTGCACGACGCGCGCGAGGATGAAGAGGTCGGGATCCCTCATGGCGCGGCAGGGCGCTCCTGCCGGCGCGCGGCCCGGCGTTCCTGGCGCTCGTAGGTGGCGCGCTCGCGGTGCGCGACGATCTCGCGGCCCCGGTAGCGCGCGTATTCCTCGATGTACGCCTGCGTCGAGGCGTAGGGCCCCGCGATGTGCCCGGGGCGCTTGGAGTCGGCGAAGAAGTAGTGCTTGCCGTCGCGCTCGTAGGCGGCGACCCAGTGGCGCCGCAGCGTGTTGCCCGCCACCGATACCGGCGTGAACTCGATCATGAGGTAGGCGGGCTTCGCGGCCGGGTCGATCGCGCGCAGCGTCTCCACGCCGAAACGGGCGAGGTCGACGCACACGCCCCGCGGGGATTCGTAGAACGCCTCCGGGGCGTGGATCGGCAGGCGCCCGCCGCGGCTGCGTTGCGTCTCGGAGAGCCGCATCGCGCGCGCCATGTCGTACTCGAAGCGGGCGCCGATCCAGGCATTCACGTCCTCGGCGGATCGCCAGCCGCGCAAGGCTTCCGCGTAGGTCGGCGGCGCCTTGTAGCCCGGCGCCGCGGCGCGCGGGCCCTCCGGCGCGTCCGAGGCGGGGTCGGCCGCGGGCGGCACGGCGGCGCAAGCGGTGGCGAGGACGCCCAAGGCGACGACGACGCGGCCGTGGCGCAGGAGCGCCCGCAATGCCGTCACCGCCCCCTCCAGATCGAGATCTCCGGAGGCCCCGCGAGAAACGCCGGCGCGCCCGCGATGAACTCGCGCAGGTGCGGCGTGTTCATGTGGGGCCCCTCGTAGGCCTCCCGGTCGGTCCACCGCTCGTGGAGCAGGATGCGATCGGGGTCGTCCGCGTGCCGCAGGATCTCGATCCCGAGGCACGCCGGCTCGGTCGCGAGCACCGTGGCCACGAGCTTCCCAAGCGCACCAGGAGGAGGTAATGCCCTTCCCGCTCGAGGCAGCGCTGCAGCTCGTGCGAGCGGTAGCCCGGCATCGACGAGATGATGCGCTGGGCCGCGGCGAAGGCGGCCTCGAACGCCGCCGACTGGCCGGGGCGGACCTGCTGGGACGCGCTCTCGAGGATCATGGCGGGGCTTCGGTCGGGCCGGGCGAACCGGCATTGTGCGGCGGCAGGCGCCGGGCCACAACGCGGTTCTCGTGCACCTCGCGCTCGAAGCGGTACGGCGTGGCGCCGAAGTCGGCGTAACCTCGCGCGGCGTAGAAGGCGAGCGCCGGCGCGTTGTGCACCCAGGCCGTGAGCCAGAGCACGGCCGCGCCCGCTTCCGCCGCCGCGTGCTCCGCGCGGCGAAGGAGCGCAGTGCCGATCCCGCGGCCGGCGAACGGCCGCTGCACGTAAAGGCGCAGCAGTTCCGCGGGCTGGCCCGGCGGCGCCAGCGCGTGGCCCGCGCCGAGGACGAGATGCGCGAATCCCACGACATGGCCGTCGAGTTCCGCGACCTCGACCACCGATCGGGGATCGGCCACCCACGCGGCGCACGCCTCGGGCGAGAAGGTCGCGAGCACCTCGCGCGCGACGGTGGGGCGCACGCCATCGGGTGCGTAGGTGTCGAGGAAGACCTGCGCCCCGAGCACGGCGAGCGTGTCCGCGTCCGCCGGCGTGGCGCGCCGGAAGGAAACGGGAAGGGACCCGGACGCCGCCCGCGCCTCGCATGGCAGGGGCTTCGCGAAGAAGACGGCGCGCTCCGTCTCGGCGTAGCCCATCGCCCGGTACGCTGCGTGGGCCGCATCGCCATCGATCGCCGCGTCGAGCGCCATCTCCCGGCACCCGGCGCCAAGCGCCCACGCCTCCGCCGCCTGCACGAGCGCCCGCGCCACGCCGCGGCCGCGGGAGGCGGGCGCGACGTAGAGGCCCTCGAGGAACCCCACTGGCGTGGACTGCGCGCCGTTCACGTAGTCCCGCCGCACCGAAGCCTCCACGAAGCCCGCCGCATCGCCCGTGGCATCCCGCGCGAGGAACTGGGCGAAGCGCGCCGATTCGGCGCAGAAGCCTGCCATCTCGGCGCGATGCTCCTCGTCAGCGCAGTGCGGCCAGAGCTCACGCCGCAGCGCGAGCCATCCCGGGTGTGCCGGCGAGATGCAGCGCTCGATCGTGAATCCGGGATCCCGTCGCGGCATCGCGCGGCGTCAGGCTGGTTCCCGGCGTTGCGGCTCGGCGCGGTGCAGGAAGACGGTGTAGATGTCGCGCGGCGGCTGGACGCCCGCCTGCGCGAGGATGCGGCCGACGCCGCCGCGGTGGTAGCTGCCGTGGGTGATCACGTGCGCGAGCATCTCCTCGCGCGTCATGCGCCCGTGCAGGCCGTCGGTGAAGGTGAAGTCGATCGCCTCCGCGAGGCGGTCGGCGGGAACGCCCGAGGTGTAGTCGACGTACCAGCGGTCGGTCGCGGCCACGGCCGCGCGAAGCTCGTCCAGCGTCGGCGTCTCGGGCGTGTTGGCGCCCGCGTAGCCGTGCGCCTCCCCGGCCAGGTGCGCCCGGAAGATGCGGTCCACCACGAAAATGTGGTTGAGCAGGCGGATGGCGGAATGCCGTTCGGCCTGCTGGGTGGCGGGGTCGAGTTTCGCGACCTCCGCGTAGAGTTCCTCGTTGGCCCAGGCCTTGTGCCGGAAGAGCGAGTTCAGCAGCGTCGATGTGCTCACGAAAACCTTCCTCGGGTCATGTGCAGGATTACCGTACCACGGCCGGGAGCGGGCCGATCGCGCTCACGCGCCCCACGCGGCGTTCTGCAGCACCACGCGGTAGCCGTCCGGGTCCTCCCAGGTGCGGCCGCGCGCGTCCCAGTACGGGTTGAACGAGGACACCGGCCGGAAGCCCGCGGCGGCCATGCGCGCGTTCGCTGCCTCCCACCCGGCCGCCTCCGGCAGGTACAGGACCACGAGATCCTCGGCCGTAGGCGCAGGCGCCACGGGGTGCGTGCGGCAGTGCGTGAACTCGAGGTGCCAGCCCGCGCCGTCGAGGCCGAGCATGACGCCGTCGAAGCCGGCGTGGTCCTCGAAGCTGCCGAGAACCCGCAGCCCCAGGCCGTCGCGGTACATGGCGCAGGACCTCGCCAGGTCGCTCACGGGCCGGGCGATGCGCAGGTGCGCGACCGCGCTCATTGCCCCTCGGGCGGCTGCCACAGCTCGACCTTGTTGCCCTCCGGGTCGATCACCCAGCCGAACTTGCCGAATTCCGAGTCGTCGGTCTTCTCGAGCACGTTGCAGCCTTCCGCGCGGAGGGCGGCGAGCAGCGCGGCGAGGTCCGCGACGCGGTAGTTCACCATGAAGGGCGCGGTGCTCGGCGCGAAGTAATCGCCGTCGGCGGGGCCGATCGACCAGACGGTCGTGCCCTTCACGGCATGGCCCGCGTCGTCCGCCCAGGTGAACGCCGTGCCGCCCCACTCCTGCACGTCGATGCCGAGGTGCGCCTTGTACCAGGCCCGGAGCACGACCGGGTCCTTCGCCTTGAAGAAGATGCCGCCGATCCCGGTGACTCGCCTCATGTTCGCCTCCGCGTCGTGGTTGGGCTGGCCTTGCCGGCCGGTTCTAGAGGTGCGCGAAATGTGCCGGCGCCTCGCTCCAGCGCTCGTTCATGCCGTCGACGCGCGTGAGCGGGATCCTCGAGAGCTCTTCCTCGGAGACGCCCTCGAGGCAACCCACGTTCACGCCGATCATCTTCCCGATCGGCGTCTCGTTGCCGACGCCGAAGGCGCGCACGCCGCAGCGCCGGCAGAAGAAGTGCTGGTTCCGGCGCGTATTGAACAGGTACTCGGTCATCTCGCCCTCTCCGGAGAGGAGGCGGAATTCCTCCGGGCGCGCCACCGCCACCCAGAAACGCGTCCGCCGGCAGATGGAGCAGTTGCAGCGGAAGGTGGGCTGCGCGAGGTCGAGGTCCGCCTCGAACCTCACCGTGCCGCAGTGGCAGCTTCCCTTGTATGTCTTGCGCATGGACGGACTCTCCCGGCCGGCTCGTCAGTGGGGATTCTGCGGCAGGCCGTCGGCGATGTCGTAGTAGTCGCCTTTCTCCGCCACGAATATGTGCATGGCGACGTGCGTGCCGGTGGGCGAGTCGAAGGCGCCCATCGCCACGCTGGTCCAGTCGCGCGCCGGCGGGTCCCAGAAGAGCGTCGAGCCGCACTTCGCGCAGAACCCCCGCCGCACCTTCGCCGAGGACTGGTACCACGAGACGCTCTCCTCCCCGGTGACCGTGATCGCCGATCGCGGCACGTTGGTGGAGGCGAAGCAATGCCCCGACTGCTTGCGGCACTGGACGCAGTGGCAGACGTCGGGCGCGGCCAGCTCGCCCCGCACCTCGAAGGTCACGCTGCCGCACAGGCACGAACCGCGCTTCGTTTCCGTCATCCCCCTGGTCTCCCTTGCGCCGCGCCGGGTGAGGATCATCACACCACCGGGCCGCGATGGGAAGCCATCGCCGCAAGGAATCACAGCCGCTTTCCGGCGGCGCACGCGGCGATGAGCTTCGCCAGGCGGCGCTCCCGCGTGGCGGGTTGCCGCGCCGAACCGATCCAGTGCAGGACCGTCTTGCGGTAACCCGGGGGCGCCGCCTCGAAATACCGCCACGCCGCCTTGTCTCGCCTGAATGCCCGCGCCTCGGCCACCGTGAGCGAGGCCGCCTCGTCCTGCTCGTACGAGTACACCCGCGACTTTTCCTCGAGGCGGCGCGCGAAGGCGGCCAGGCCCGCCGGCTGCATGCGTCCGTCGGCGATGAGGCGCTCGGCCCTGGCGATGTTCACGGCGCTCCAGGTGGAGCCGGGTTGGCGCGGCGTGAAGCGGATCTGGTAGGCGGTTTCGTCCACGCGCTTGCGCACGCCGTCGATCCAGCCGAAGCACAGGGCCTCGTCCACCGACTCGGGCCAGGTCATGCTCGGCAGGCCGCTGTCGACCTTGCGGAAACCCACCACGAGTTCCCTGGCGCGATGGGCGTTCCTTTCGAGCCAGCGGCGGAAGTCGGCCGCCGTCGCGAAGAAGGCAAGCGCCGGGGCCGCCCCCTTCACGGCCACGTCGCCACCGCGTAGGCGATTCCGGCGGCGTAGAGGCCACCGAAGATCGCCTTGTTGTGCCGCGCCAGCCATGCGGGCAGGTAGATGTCGAAGTTGTCCCGCCGGTCCTCGGTGTAGCGGGCCGCGACGGCGGTGAGCGGGCAACGCCAGCGGTTCGCCACGAGCACCGCGACCTCCACGAACACGATCGCGATGAGCCAGGCGGCCACCTCGTGCCGCCCGAGCCAGGCTGCCGCCGGAATGGCGAGGATGCATCCCGCGAAGAACGCCCAGATCACCGTGTGGACCGTCCTGATGAGCGTGAGGCGCGCCTGCCGTCCGGCCATGGCGGGTTCAGAGCTTGCCCGTGACCCGCATCGCCTCCAGCCGCAGCGCGATGGCCTGCTCGAGCTCGGCCAGGCGCCGCTGGATGTCGAGGCGCTCCTCGTCCGACTGGCAGGCCTCGAGCGCCTTGCGCAGGGCAGCCCGCCGGTGGAAGAGCTCGATTTCGGGCGGCGCCACGCCCGCGTTGCGCAGGATCTTGAACGGCATGCGGAACTCGCCCGGCGTCTCGTCCCAGCCGTCGGCCTCGGGCAGGGGCTTGCCGAACCCTTCCGCGCGCGCGAGCTCGCCGGAGCGCCGCGACTCCTCGAGGTGCCGGGCGATGGCCTCGTCCTGCGTGCGCAGCGCCTTGTCGCGGTCCTTGCGCCGCTCGTCCATGTCAGGAGCGCCCCTTCGACGAAGGCTTCTTCTTGTCGCGCCCGCCCAGCCCACCCGCGCCGGCGAGCCCCAGCAGGCGGCGGAAGGTCGGGCACTCCATGTGGCTCGGCGCGGGGCACGCGGCGGCGTGCAGCAGGCCCTCGCGCATGGCGCTGAGCTTGCGGATCGTGCCGTCCAGCTCCTCCGCCTTCGCGGCGAGCAGCCGGCGGTCGATGCGCACGCCCTTGCCGGGCGAGAACATGCGGCCGATCTCGTCGAGCGAGAAGCCGGCCGAGCGCCCCAGCGCGATGAGCGCCAGCCGCTCGAGGACGCCGGCGTCGAACACGCGGCGCAGCCCCCGCCGGCCGGTGGAGGCGATGAGGCCCTTCTCCTCGTAGAAGCGAAGCGTCGACGCCGGCACGCCGGAGCGCTGCGCCACCTCGGCGATGTCCATGCCGCCACCCCCTTGACTTCAACTTGACTTGAAGTGGCACTGTGCCGTCTCCGCCGATGCATGGCAAGCACTGGGAGAGGCAATGGAACTGCTCGCTTTCGGGATTCTCACCGGCACGGGCGCGACGATGGTGATGGACCTGTGGGCGCTCGCCCGCCGGCGCCTCCTCGCGACGCCCCTGCCCGACTACGGCCTCGTGGGCCGGTGGCTGGCCCACATGCCGCGCGGGCGATTCCGCCACGACTCCATCAAGGCGGCGCCGCCCGTGCGCGGCGAGCGGTTCGTCGGGTGGACGGCCCATTACCTCACCGGCATCGCCTTCGCCGCGATCCTGCTCGCCATCGGTGGCGCCGACTGGGCACGGCAGCCCACGCCCGGCCTTGCGCTTGCCGTCGGCATCGGCACGGTGGCCGCCCCCTTCCTGCTCATGCAGCCGGGGATGGGCGCAGGCATCGCCGCGAGCCGCACGCCGCGCCCGGCCGCCGCGCGCATCCAGAGCCTCGTCACGCACGCGGTGTTCGGACTCGGGCTCTACGCCGCCGCGTGGGCAACCCGTTCCCTGCTCACCCCCTGACCCCTGCAACCCCTTCCCATCCACACCAAGGAGATTGAAATGCGCATTCCCGCCCGCTTCGCCCCGATCCTCTTCAGCGCCTTGCTCTCGGCCATCATGGTGGCGATCGTCTCGGCCTTCGTGCTCACGACCACGCAGGGCCTGCACGCCGGCTTTCCGGCGCAGTGGCTCCGCAGTTGCGCGACGACCTGGCCCATCGCCTTCCCGACGGTCGCCGTCGTCGCGCCTTGGGTGCGGCGGATCGTGGGGCGCGTGACCGCCTGAGGCGGCCCGCGTCCGGCGCAGGGTCAACCCGGCGAGTGCACGAAGGTGTACTCGCCGACCTGCGTCTCGCCCGCCTCGTCCACGGCGACGAGCCGCGTCCGCGTCGTGAACGCCGGCATGGTCTTGAGCCACGCCGCCGACGGGACCAGGAGCACCTCGCCCGCGGCCGCGTCGAACGGCACGTCGGCGATGCGCTCCTCGGGCCCGGCGTCCTGCGCGCGCACGACGTCGAGGCGCCTCACGCCGGCGAGCGGCGCGCGAAGCCGCGAGACCACCGCGTCGTCATCGGCGCGGATGGTGCAATCGACGCTCCCGCCCGGGTCGAGCCGGTACTCGCGCAGCCGCAGGCCAGCGCGCCGCATCGACTCGACGAAAGGGGCGGAGACCACCATGCTCACGCGGCCTTCGCGCACCACCGCGCGCACGCCGTGGGAGAGCGCCGCCAGCCATTCGAGACGCCCGCTGCAGTGGGCGCAGGCGAGGAGGTGCTCCTCGATCGCGTCGCCGGCCGGCGCCTCGCCCAGCCACCACGCGACGAGCGCCTCGAAGTCGATCGGTTTCCCGCAGGTCATCGAATCGCCTCCCCGGCGCCCATGCAGTCGCGCAGGCGCGAAAGCGCGCGATGGCGGATCACGCGCACGTTGCCGCCGCTGATCGCGAGCTCCGAACCCACCTCGTCCGCGGCCTTGTCGGCGAAGAAGCTGAGCAGCACCACGGAGCGCTCCCGCTCCGGGAGTGCCTCCAGGCACCCGGCGAGGCGGAGCGGATTGAGCACGATCGGCTCGGGCGCCTCGAAGGCCTGCGCCCTGTCGCCCCAGGCCTCGAGAAGCGCCTCGCGCCGCCGCACTCCGCGTCGCATCTCGAGCACCGTCATGCGGCAGGCCCCGAGCACGAAGGAGGCGATTCGCTCCGGCTCGCGCACCTTGCCGGCGCGCAGGCTCTCGAGCGTGAGGAGGAGCACCTGCTGCACGAGGTCCGCGGCCGCGTGCCGGTCGCGCAGGTGGCGAAGCCCGTAGAGGCGGATGCGCGGGCCCAGGCGGCGGCAGAGCTCGGCCTCCGCGGCGGCATCGGGCGACGCGCCGGCAGCCGCCACCCGGCGCGCGAGCGCGCCATCGTCGAGGACGGCGGGGCGGTCATCCTGGGGCACGGGCCGAGCATAGCAACCATCGCCGGGATGTGTAACGGCCGGGCGTTTCGTTACACATCCCCGGTGTTTCCCACCCACGACAGGAGCAGACCATGATCACCAACGCCGCCAGCGGCACCAACCTGCACGAGATCGCCCCCGGCATCTACCGCATCAACACGCCGGCCCCCATCCCCGGCGGGGAGCCCTTCAACTTCAACCAGTACCTCGTCGCGGACGACGAGCCGCTGCTCTTCCACACCGGGCCGCGGGCGATGTTCCCCCTCGTCGCCGAGGCGATCGGGAAGGTCTTGCCGCTCGAGCGCCTGCGCCATGTCGCCTTCTCCCACGTCGAGGCCGACGAGTGCGGGGCGCTGAACGACTTCCTCGCCGCCGCGCCCCTCGCCACCGCCGCCTGCAGCCGGGTGGCGGCGATGGTGTCCGTGAACGACATGGCCCTCCGGCCGCCGCGCGCCCTCGCCGACGGGGAGGTGCTGCGGACCGGGCGCCACGCGTTCAGGTGGATCGACGCGCCGCACGTGCCGCACGGGTGGGACTGCGGTTTCCTGATGGAGCTGGAGACGCGCACGCTCCTCTGCGGCGACCTCTTCACCCAAAGCGGCGCGGGAACCGTCGCGGTCACCGAGGGCGACATCCTCGGCCCGAGCGAGGCCTTCCGCCGGGCGATGGACTACTACGCGCACGCCCCGCAGACCGCGGCCACCCTCGAGCGCCTGGCCCAGGAGCAGCCGCAGGTGCTCGCGTGCATGCACGGCAGCGCCTGGCGCGGCGATGGCGCGGGGCTCCTGCGCGCGCTGGCCGCGTCGCTGGGTTCGCCGCAGGCGATGGCCCTCGCGGCGTGACCCCGCGTCGCCTCAGGTGATCGGCAACGCGCGCCACCAGGTGACGAACGCGAGCCAGGGGGCGGTGTGCGGAACGACGAAGAAACCCAGCAGCGCCGCGACGACCCCGCAGCCGAATCCGACGAAGCCGCCACGCCCCGTGGCGGCGGCCGGCAGCGACCGGGCGAGCGCGAACAACACCCCCGTGGCGAGGAGGAACGCCGGCGCCTGGTAGAGGCTCTCGGAAGGCAGCGGCGGGCCGTGGAAGTAGAGGATCCGGGCGAGCACCGGATCCAGCAGCGGAAGCGCCGTGGCGGCCATGTACCGGCCGTGCAGGGCCGGAACCGACCGCCACCGGATTGCCAGGGCCAGCGCGGCGGCGAAGATGGCCGCCATCGCGAGCGGGAGGTACGCGAAGTGCCCCTCGCGGGCGAACTGCTCCGCGCCCATGCGCGCGACGCTGCGGTGCGCGACGAGGAACCCGGAGATGGCGAAGGCGATGCCCACGGCCGCGCCGGCTCTCCCGAGCGCCCGGTGCGCGGAGCGCAGGCCCTTGCGCGCCAGCACCGGCTGCACGCCGAGCAGCAGCAGCCACGCCGTACCGAGGGCCGCGTGCGCGTGCGTGTAGCCTTCCGCCGCGCGCACCTTCGACAAGTAGGCGGGCCAGAAGGCCACGGCGGAGAGCAGCAACAGCAGCAGCGCCGCTGCCGGGAGCGCGGCCGCGATGGCCCGCGGCGCAGGGTCGCCGGGCCGCGAGCGGGATGGCGGTTCCAGGGTCAACGCCGGTCGCCGGTTTCGAGCGGGACCGGCACGAGCCCGCCGGCGGGGGCGAGGCAGCAGCCGACGCGGGTCATGCGTCGCCCGGGATGAGCGTGAGCAGGTCGGTCACGCCGACATCCACTCCGGACTGGAACAGCAGGGTCGACACCTGGCCGCGGTGGTGGGTCTGGTGGTTGAAGAAGTGCTGCAGGACGTCCCCGAAGTTCCGGCTCGACGAAACTCCCGCCATGTTCGCGTACGCCAGGCTGGACGCGAGGTGCGCCGGCGTCAGTTCCGCGACCCAGCGGGTGATGAGGCCATCGAGCCGCTGGCGATAGGGGAGGAGCCCGGCGAGGTCCGGGGCCAGCGCCTGCCGCAGCGACGAGGGGCGCGGAAACTCCGCCATTTCCCGGAGGGCGGCAAACCGCGCCGGGTGCGCCGCGAACCGATGCAGCCAGATGGTGTCGGCGACGGCGATGTGGTTCAGCGTCCCGAGAGTCGAGCCGAAGAAGGCGCCCTTGTCGGCCGCGAGCTCGGCCTCGGCGAGCTTGCCGGCGGCCTCGAACAGGCGCTCGTTCATCCAGCGGTTGTACCGGGCCAGCAGGGCGGCGCTATGCGGTGTCATGGCGATGCCTCGCGTCCGGGCCTGGCGGGCAGGCCCGCGTCGATGCAGGGACTTTCAATGACGGGTGACGACGATCGGCTCACCCCGGGTGATGATCATCGTGTGCTCGTACTGCGCCGACAGGTTGCCGGGCGCCGCGACGAGCGTCCATCCGTCGGCCGACTCGGCCACCACGCGGCTCTTCGTCGACAGGAACGGCTCGATCGTGATCACCATGCCGTCCTGCAGGACGCGCCTGTCCGCGGGGTCGAAATACCCGGGAATGTGCTCGGGCGCCTCGTGAAGCGCGCGGCCCACGCCGTGGCTGCCGAGGTTCTCGATGACCCGGAAGCCGAACGCCTTCGCGGTCCGCTGGATCGCGGCGCCGATGCCGTTGATGGGCCGGCCGGCGCGGGCCTGCCTCATCGCCTCGTCGAGCGCGGTTCGCGCGGCGTGGCACAGGCGGGTCTTCCGCGCGTCGGCCGGTGGCACGACTTTCGTTCCGCCCGTGTCGGCGAAGTAGCCGCCCAGCTCGGCGGAGACGTCGACGTTCAGCACGTCGCCCGGCCGGATCACCCGGTCGCCCGGGATGCCGTGCGCGGCCTCCTCGTTGATGCTGATGCAGGTCGCGCCCGGAAAGCCGTAGGTGAGCCCCGGCGCCGAGCGGGCGCCGTGCCTTTCGAGCAGCCGCCCGCCGATGGCATCCAGCTCGCGCGTGGTCATGCCGGGCTCGGCGGCGTCGAGCATCTCGTTCAGCACCCGTGAGACGACCCTGCCGATGCGCTTGAGCGCGGCGACGTCGTCATCGGTCTCGATGGTCATGCGATCTCCTCTTCTTGCCGGAGGCGAGCATATCCCACGCGGCGGCGTCGCGCTTCAGCGCAGCAACGCGAGGACTCCCGGTTCCGGCGGGCTGAGTCCAGGAACTCGCCGGAACTCGATCTTGCGGCCGGCGTACCCGGCGAAGACTTCCTGGTGGGCGCGCAACGACATCGGGCCATCTCGCGTGTAGTACTCCGCCACCCACGAGACGAGAAACTCGAGGTTGGCGTCCTGGGCCTGCCGGGACGGGTACTTGTGGGGCTCCCAGGGGCGACTGCGGCAGTTGGCGAGGCAGCCCTCGAGCCCCGGGTCCAGGAAGACGAGTAGCGGCTCGAACCGGAGCGCCGCTGCGACAAGGTTCGCATAGCAGCCTTCCACGACCCACCGCGCGTGCGCGTCGCAGAACGCCGCGACATCGGCCTCGGCGAGCGCGCTTGGCCGCTCGACCGCGGGCTGGCCCGGTTCCCATGCCACGGTGTCCAGGTCCAGGACGGCAAGGTCCGCGGATTCGGCAAGCCAATTGGCCAGCGTCGACTTGCCGGAGCCCGAGTTGCCGAAGATGGCGATGCGCATCCCGGGGGAACGCGGCGGGGCAGCGGTCATGCTTCCCCCAGGCGCTTGACCATGAAGACGTTGAAATCGGTGGCCTCGTAGTCCGCGAACGGTCCGCACCATTTGAAGCCGTTGCGCAAGTAGAGGGCGTGGGCGGCGGCGAAGGCCTCACCCGTCCCCGTCTCGAGGAAGAGGTGCGAGTAGCCGCGCGCGCGCGCCGTGCGGACGATCTCGTCGAGCACGGCCTGCCCGACGCCCTGCCTGAGGAACGCGCTGCGGGTGCGCATGGACTTGAGCTCCCCTGCGCCCGGGTCCAGCTCCTTGAGGGCGCCGCAGCCGCAGAGCGCCTTGCCCTTCCAGGCCGACCAGAAGGTCACGCCCGGCTGCGTGAGCCCCTCGATGGCGAGCGCGTGGACGTGGCCGGGGGGTGAGTTGCCGTGCATGCCGGCGAGGTGCTCGGCAACCAGGGCCACCACCTCGGGCGAAGAGAGGTCGTCGAGGCGGAGTTCGATGGACATGGTCGGTTCCTTTCGCGGCGCCTGGCTTTCCTGCCGAGCCTCGCCGCGCGAGCACGGACGGCACGTTGCCTTCATTCCGCGACCTGTCGTTCGTCGAGGTCATCCGCGGAACTGAGCTCCACACCCCGCGTGGACCTGCCCATCGCCACTGGCGTCACCGGAGGAACCGGCTCGAGCGAGGCGCCGTTCACGAACATGAGCTTGACGTGGCCAGCGAACCCGCCGCAACAGAAGCACCAGCCGTCGCCGACGCCGTAGTAGGACATGCCCCATTTCACGGAGCGCTGCAGGCCGGGTAGCGTCCTGGCCGCAAGAGCATCGACCCTTTCCGCGATGCCGCGCTGCGGCTGCGGCAGGCTGGCGATGTAGGCGAAAACCGGCGCGTCGCCGGCCGCAGCCTTCGCCGGACTCGCCTTGCCGGTCACCATCGATTCCGGCAGCGGCGTGGCCGCCCTGCCTGACTTGCGGGTGGACATCGTGGCCTCCTTTTCGTCCGCCGAGGTCGGCCGGCAGGAGCGGCTTGCCTGGCGGCATTCATGGAATGCGTCGGTCAACTGGCCGAGCGAGCGCGGCTAGGCCTGGTCGTAGGCTCTCTCGAGCTCCGCCACGTCGAGCTTCACCATGGTCATCATGGCTTCCATCACGGCCTTCACCTTCCTGGGATCCCTGTCGCGGATCAGCTCGGTGAATCGTCTCGGGACGATTTGCCAGGAGAGACCGAAGGGGTCCTTGATCCAGCCGCATTGCGTGGGCTTCGCGCCCGCGTTCACGAGCTTGCCCCAGTATTCATCGACTTCAGCCTGGTCCGCGCAGTCCACGTAGAGCGAGACCCCCTCGGAGAAGCTGAAGTACGGGCCTCCGTTGTAGCCCATGAAGGGCTGGCCGCCAACGACGAACTCGGCGGAGCTGATGGGGCCGTCCTTGCCCGTGCGGGCGACGTTGCGTACTTCGGAGTGCGGAAACGTCGCGGTGTAGAACTCGATCGCCGCTTCGAGTTGGTCGTTGAACATGAGGAAAGGTGTCACTTTGTTCATGGGGTGTCTCCGCTGTGAAGGCGATGCTCTTGTCCGTCCAGCGCTGGGCGTTCACCAGCGGCGGCGCTCATTCTGACACGCGCAGCTGTCGGCTGCATGCCGTATCGGGCCGACGGCTCATCTCGATCTCGCGAATATGTTCCCGAGTGCACCCGCCACGTCCGGATACTCGAAGACGAACCCCTCTGCGATGAGACGCTTCGGAATGCAGTACCGGCCATAGAGCGCGAGCTCGGGATCTGTTCGGAGGAGCAACGGGGCTGCGAGCTTGACTTGCCAAGCCGCTGCCGGGAGTCCGAAAGGAACGCGAAGCGCACGTCGTAGCTCGCGCATGAACTCTGTGTTCGAGACTGGAACCGGTGCGGTCGCGATGTAGGCCCCCTCCATCGTGGGATTGCCAATGGCGCGAGCGAAGATTCGATTCATATCGGCCTCATGAATCCAGCTCGTCCCCTGCTGTCCGCGACCGACCGTGCCTCCGAGACCGAACCGAGTCAGGCGAGCCAAGGTTCGAAGCGCTCCGCCACGCCGGCCCAGAACGAAACTCGTACGGAGAACCACCTGCCGGCACCCGTTCGGTGATGACTCCCGAAAGGCCGCCTCC
>JAHCAK010000022.1 GCA_019634955.1 Burkholderiales bacterium | reverse complement strand
TTCGAGGCTGCCGACGGCGCCCCCGGTCTTGGGTAATGCCGGCTGCGGCAACCGCAGCGCGGCGCGCGCCGGCGCATCCGCCAGCCAGTGCCGGCGCGCTTCGGCGTAGCGCACCAGCGCACCGACTGCGTCCACTGCGGCCTCCGCGCTGCGCAGTACCGGAATGCCGGCGGCACGCATCTGCTCGCCTGCGGCATCGGGCATGCCCATCCAGCACACGATGAAGGGCTTGTCCGTCTGCGCCTTGGCCTCGACGAAATTGCGCACATTCATGTCGGCCTGCTTCTCCGAGAACGACAGCCAGGCAATGGCAACGTCAACCTGGGGATCGGACAGCAGGATCTTGATGCTTTCCCGCATCAGGTTGGGATTGACCAGCCCCTGCGCGGTGATGTCCACCGGATTGCCGGTGGAGCCGAAGGCCGGCACTACCTCGCGCAGCGCCGCCGTGGTGTCGGCACCGAGGGTCGCCACGTTCAGCCCGATTTCCTCGGCGCGGTCGGCCATCAGCGCCCCCGCTCCGCCGGAGCGGGTGATGATGCCGATACCGCGGCCGGCCGGCAGCGCGCATTGCGTGAACACCTCGACGAAATCCAGCAGCTGTTCGTCGCTGCGCGCGCGGATGATGCCGCGCTGGCGGATCACGCCGTCAAAAACGGCGTCCTCGCCGGCCAGCGATCCGGTATGCGAGGCGATGGCCTTGGCACCGGCGCGGGTGCGCCCGACCTTGGTCAGCACCAGCGGCTTGGCCCGTTGCAGCGCATCCTCGGCAACCTCGAGCAGGCCCGGGCCGTTCTTCAGTCCCTCGATATAGCCGGCGCCGACACGGATGCGCTCCTCGGCAACGATTGCGCGCATGATGTCGACGAATTGCAGGTCGACTTCATTGCCGGTGTTGACGAAGTAGCCGAAATTCAGCCCGCGCTTGCGCGCGGTGCCGGCGGTTGCGGTGCCCAGCGCCCCGGACTGGGTGACGAAGGCGGCCGGCCCGTCGGGCGTGGGGCCCAGCGAGAACTGGCTGAAGGTGGCCATCACGTTCTCGGCGACATTGACCAGGCCGAGGCAATTGGGACCCAGGATGCGCACCCCGCTTTCCCGGATCGCCAGGCGCAGGTCAGCTTCCAGTTTCACGCCATCGCCACCGACCTCGCTGAAACCCGAGCTGAACACCACCGCCGCCCTGACTCCTTTGCGGCCCAGCTGGCGCAGCGTATCCGGTACCTGTTTCGCAGGCACCGCGACCACGGCGAGATCCACATCGCCGGGTATCGACGGGATGTCCGGGTAGCACGGCAGGTCGAGCAGCATCGGGTATTTAGGATTGACCGGAATGATGCGGCCGGCGTACTGCTTGTCGACCAGTGCTTTCAGCGTGCGGCCGTTGATCTTGTTGAAGTCGGCCGATGCGCCGATGACCGCGATGGATTGCGGATGCAGCAAGGCCTGGATGGCGTCGTTCATTTGATGGACTCTTGTGCGATTCGGGGGAACCGGCGGAAGATAACGGCTGCCGTTTGCCGGGTCAAACCGCAGTCGTGCTAGATTCGCGGTGTCCTGCATAAAACAACGAGAGGAGACGACATGAAAACTCTGCTGCGATGCATTGCGGCCGCCCTGCTGGCGACATCCGCATCATGGGCGATTGCCCAGAGCGCGCAGAATTTCCCGAACCGGGCGCTGCGCATGGTCATTCACTTTCCGCCCGGCGGCCCCACGGATTTTGTCGGTCGCGCAATGGCACAGAAGCTTTCGGAGGCGTGGAAGCAGCAGGTCATTGTCGAGAACCGGCCGGGTGCCGGGGGCGTCATCGGCATCGAGAGCGTGCTGCGCGCGCCTCCCGACGGCTATTCGATACTGTTCGGCACCGGCGGCTCGCTGGCCCTTGCTCCGGCGCTCAATCCCAAGTTGCCCTACAACGTATTTACCGACCTGGCACCCATCACCCTGCTCGTAGTCAATCCGCAGATCCTCGTGGTGCATCCGTCCCTGCCGGTGCGCAATGTCAACGATCTGATCCGGCTGGCCCGTTCCAAGCCGGGGCAGATCAACTATGGCTCGGTCGGCCCGGGCAGCCCACAGCACATGGGCATGGAATTGCTGAAATCGATGGCCAAGGTCAACCTCGTGCACATACCCTACAAGGGCACGGCCCCGGCGATGACCGACCTGATCTCGGGACAGATTTCGGCGATGTTCAACAGCATGCCCTCGGTGCTGCCGCATATCGCCAGCGGGCGCATGCGCGGCATCGCGGTGGGCAGCGCGAAACGCTCACCGGCAGCACCCGACATTCCGACGGTAGCCGAGGCGGCGCCCGAGCTGAAGGATTTCCAGTACGTCACCTGGTACGCCCTGCTCGCGCATGCCGGGGTGCCGAAGGACATCATTGCGAAAATCAACGCCGAGTCGGTCAAGGCGCTGTCCGATCCTGAAATGGCCAAGCGTTTCTCCAGCCAGGGTGCCGAGCCGGCACCGAGCACGCCGGAAGAACTCGGCCGCTTCATGCGCAAGGAGTTCGAGGACTGGCAAAAGGTCATCAAGGCGGCAAACATCAAGCTCGACTGACTGCCGCACCAGATCGCCACACAACGGCAGCCCCAGGCTGCCGTCTTTTATAACTAATTGATTATATTGATTTTTTTGATGTGCCGCAGCAGCCCGCGTGCTCCGCTCTCGACCAGGTCAAGCACCTCGTCGAAACCCTGCGGCCCGCCGTAATAGGGATCGGGCACTTCGCGACGGGCTCCGTACTCCGCGAAATCGAGGAACAGGCGGATCCGGTCGCGATGCCGAGGCGGGCATTGCTGCAGCAGCAGCCTGCGGTTGTGCTCGTCCATGGCCAGCACGTAGTCGAATGCGGCGAAGTCCCCATGCGCGACCTGTCGCGCCCGCAGCGCCGACAGATCGTAGCCGCGGCGCGCGGCTGCGGCCTGTGCCCGTGCATCGGGTGGATGACCGATATGGTAGTCATGGGTGCCGGCGGAATCGATCTCTATGCTGCCCGCCAGGCCTTCGGCCCGGACCAGCGCGCGGAACACGCCTTCAGCCGTGGGCGAACGGCAGATGTTGCCCATGCAGACAAACAGCACGCGGACGGGAGTCACTGTGTCCGTCATGCCGCGTAGCTGGAGCGCAGCTGCGCGCCCCAGATGCCGTCGCACAGGGTCACCACCCACAGGGAGCGGAAGGATCCCATGGCGCTGCCATCGGCACGGTAGCGGGTGAACTACACATCAAGGTGAACCTTGTCGGCGCCGGCCGCCACGGGCCTGACGAAATCCCATGCACTGTGATGCCAGCCGTCGCCGGCCCTGGCCCGGAAATCCGCGAGATAACTGTCGGGCCTGTCCCAGATTTTCATCCGCCCCCCGGTGAAGCGGTAATGCGGGAAGTGCAGCGTCGCGGCCAGTGCCACCGCATCGCCGGCATTCAGGGCCGCCATGTGGCGGTCGAGCACGGCGGTGGCCGCGGCGACGGCAACGGGATGGAACTGCGGTTCATTCATGGCTGGCATGGTTTTTCCGGGCTTGCGGTTCAGGCAGCATCGATGAACAGGCGTTTTTTCAGCAACTGCAGCTCGTCGCGCAGCTGCGCGGCCTTTTCGAATTCCAGGTTGCGCGCGGCCTCCAGCATCTCCTTCTCCACGCGCTTGATTTCGCGCGTCATTTCCTTGCCGCCCATCTCGGCATAGCGCGCCTCGTTCTGCGCCGCCTTGAGCTCCTGGCGCGCGGCGTCCTGGTTGTAGACGCCGTCGATGATGTCCTTGATCCGCTTGGTCACCCCGACCGGCGTGATGCCCTCCTTCGCGTTGTGCGCGAGCTGCTTGGTCCGCCGGCGCTCGGTCTCCCCGATGGCGCGGCGCATCGAATCGGTGACGCGGTCGGCGTAGAGGATCGCGGTGCCGTTGAGGTGGCGCGCGGCGCGGCCGATGGTCTGGATCAGCGAGCGTTCCGACCGCAGAAAGCCCTCCTTGTCGGCATCGAGGATGGCGACCAGCGACACTTCCGGCAGGTCGAGGCCCTCGCGCAGCAGGTTGATGCCGACCAGCACGTCGAACTCGCCCAGCCGCAGGTCGCGGATGATCTCGACGCGCTCGACGGTGTCGATGTCGGAATGCAGGTAGCGCACCTTGATGCCGTGCTCGGCGAGATAGTCGGTCAGGTCCTCGGCCATGCGCTTGGTCAGCGTGGTGACCAGCACGCGCTCCCCGGCCGCGACACGCGCATTGACCTCCGACAGCAGGTCGTCGACCTGGGTGCTGGCCGGGCGAACTTCCAGGCGCGGATCGACCAGTCCTGTCGGCCGCACCACCTGCTCCACGACCTGCCCCTGGTGCTCGCGCTCGTATTCGGACGGGGTTGCCGATACGAAAATCACCCGGCGCATGAACTGCTCGAACTCGTCGAAGCGCAACGGCCGGTTGTCCAGCGCCGAAGGCAGCCGGAAACCATAGTCGACGAGGTTCTCCTTGCGCGCGCGGTCGCCGCGGTACATGCCGCCGATCTGCGGGATGGTGACGTGGCTTTCGTCGAGGATCATCAGCGCGTCCGGCGGCAGGTAGTCGATCAGTGTCGGCGGCGGCTCGCCGGGCGCGCGGCCCGACAGGTGGCGCGAGTAGTTTTCGATGCCCTTGCAGAAGCCCATCTCGTTGAGCATCTCGAGGTCAAACCGTGTGCGCTGCTCCAGCCGCTGCGCCTCGACCAGTTTCTGGTGTTTCTGGAAATACTCGAGGCGTTCGCGCAGTTCGACCTTGATCGCCTCGATCGCGCGCAGCGTGGTCGCGCGCGGCGTCACGTAATGGCTCGACGGGTAGACCGTGAAACGCGACACCCGCTGCAGGATGTGGCCGGTCAGCGGATCGAAAACCTGGATGCTCTCGACCTCGTCGTCGAACAGCGAGACGCGCACCGCGGTTTCCGAATTTTCCGCCGGGAAAATATCGAGCACGTCGCCGCGCACGCGGAACACGCCGCGCCTGAATTCGATGTCGTTGCGCTCGTACTGCATTGCCGTCAGCCGCTCGATGGCGTCGCGCTGGGCAAGCTTCTCGTTTTCGCGCAGGTGCAGGATCATGCCGTGGTAGTCGACCGGATCGCCGATGCCGTAGATCGCCGACACCGTGGCAACGATGATGGTGTCGCGCCTCTCCAGCAGCGCCTTCGTCGCCGAAAGCCGCATCTGCTCGATGTGCTCATTGATGCTCGAGTCCTTCTCGATGAACAGGTCCTTGGACGGCACGTAGGCCTCGGGCTGGTAGTAATCGTAGTACGAGACGAAGTACTCCACCGCGTTTTCGGGGAAAAATTCGCGGAACTCGGCGTACAGCTGGGCTGCCAGCGTCTTGTTGGGCGCCATCACCAGCGCCGGCACGCCGAGCCTCGCGATGACATGCGCCATGGTGTAGGTCTTGCCCGAGCCGGTGACCCCGAGCAGGGTCTGGTGGATCAGCCCGGCGCGCACCCCCTCCTGCAGCTTCGCAATCGCTTCGGGCTGGTCACCCGCCGGCGCGAAGGTCTGGTGCAGCCGGTAGGGGCTGCCGGGGAAGGTGATGATTTCCATGCGATTCCGGGCAAAAAAGGCCGATGTTACCGGTTTCGTCCGCGCATCGCCCTGGGTCATCCGGCAGCCTGGCGTGTGATTCCGTTTGGGTGCACCGCAAAAACACGGATAAAATGGCGCTTTACACCATTTTTTCAACGACTTTTTGACGGTTTTCACGCCGTTTCAGCCCATGACCTCCTCCGTACTCGAAAAAATCGAAATGGCGCCCAAGGATCCCATCCTGGGCGTAACCGAAGCCTATGTCGCCGACCAGAACCCGAAGAAGGTCAACCTAGGCGTGGGTGTCTACACCGACGACGACGGCAAGGTGCCGGTGCTGCAGTGCGTGCGTCGCGCCGAACAGCAGCTCGCGGAAAAACCGCTGCCGCGCAACTACCTTCCCATTGACGGTCTCGCCGCCTATGACCGTGCCGTGCAGGAAACCCTGTTCGGCGCCGACAGCGCCGCGGTCAAGGCCGGCCGCATCGTCACCGTGCAGACACTCGGCGGCACCGGTGCGCTCAAGGTCGGCGGCGACTTCCTGCGCCGGATCAATCCCGGCGCGGCGATCCACATCAGCGACCCGAGCTGGGAAAACCACCGCGCGATCTACGAATACGCCGGCTTCACGGTGAAGACCTACCCGTACTACGACCCCGAGACCCACGGCCTGAAATTCGACGCGATGATCGCCGCGCTCGGGCAGCTGCCGGCGGGGGACATCGTGCTGCTGCATGCCTGCTGCCACAACCCCACCGGCGTCGACCTGACGCCGGCGCAGTGGGAGAAAGTCATTGCCGTGGTCAACCAGCGCAAGCTGGTGCCCTTCCTCGATCTCGCCTACCAGGGCTTTGCCGACGGTCTCGACGCGGATGCGCATACCGTCCGCCGCTTTACCGCGGAATGCCCTGCAGTGTTCGTCTCGAGCTCGTTCTCGAAGTCACTGTCGCTCTATGGCGAGCGCGTCGGCGCCCTGAGCATCGTCACTTCCAGCAAGGAGGAAGCAGCGCGCACGCTGAGCCAGCTGAAGCGCGTGATCCGCACCAATTATTCCAATCCGCCGACCCATGGCGGCCAGGCGGTATCGCTGGTGCTGACCACGCCGGAGCTGCGCGCCCAGTGGGACCAGGAACTGGGGCAAATGCGCGACCGCATCAAGGTCATGCGCCGGCAGCTGGTGGACAAGATCCGCGAGCGGCGCGCTGACTTCAACCTGGATTTCATTGTCCAGCAGCGCGGCATGTTTTCCTACTCGGGCCTCAGCAAGGCCCAGGTCCAGAAGCTGCGCGAACAGTACTCGATCTACGCCATCGACAGCGGCCGCATCTGCGTGGCGGCCCTGAACACCAAGAACATCGACTACGTCGCCGACGCCATCGCCAAGGTGCTGGTCGAAGGCTGATCCCGCTGCAGCAACGGCAATAGCCGGCGCAATGCGCCGGCTATTTCTTTTTGTCGCCGCCGAACAGCCCCTCGGCCCAGTTGCCGATCTTGGCGCCGACCGAGGTGCCCACGCCCGGACCGAGCACTGCCGTGCCCACCGCGGCGCCCGTCACCGAGGCGCCGGTGGGCAGCACCATCGGTGACTCGACGGTGCCACTGACGTTCAGCGGCACAGTGGCCGAAGCCAGCTTGCCGCTGCCGACCTGGGCATTGATGCGGCCCGACAGCGACTTGTTGGGGGCGATGGTGACATTGCCATCGGCGGCCAGGGAGCCGGAAGCCACTTTCAGGCCGGTTAGGCGCTGGGTGCCCCTGTCCAGTGCATAGTGACCGGACAGGATGTCGAAACGGGTCTGGCCGCTGCTGTCCTTGCTGAGCAGGCTGGAAGCCGCCTTGCTGATGTCCACGCCCTGCAGCACCCCGTCACGGATATCGAAAGGCGTCTCCAGCTTCAGTGTGTTTTGCAACTGGCCTGCCGAGGGCGCATTGCCGGAGAAAACCGGTTTTGCCGTCAGGCGGCCGCTGAGCCTGGTTTTCGGCGAGAACAGCGGCACCAGATCGCGCAGCTCGATGCCGCTGACCTGGTAGCCGCCCTTCAACTGCATGCCCTTGGTCCAGCCGATGGTGGTCGCGCCGCTGAGCGTGCCGCCGTAAAGCTTCGCACGGATATCCGACAGGTTGGCGTCATTCGGGGTGGCCACGCCCCTGATCTGCAGTTCGTCGAACAGGATTGGCGGACCCGCCGGCGGACGCCAGCCCCTGGCGTCGACCTCGATGCTGAACTTCCCGCCGGAAGGAATGACCTTCGCCCTGAACTTGCCGTCACGGGCCGTGATGTCCGCCCGCTCCGGGAATCCGCCCGCGGCGAGACTGACGCGGGCATCGAACGGGCCAAAGCTGGCCTTCTGCAACTGCAGCAGCGCACTGTCAAGGTTGATCGTCCGCACCTGCACCGTGAAGTCAGCCGGCCTGGCCCTGGGGTCGGGCCGGGTCCACGCGGGTATGCGGTCCAGCGCGCGCTGGTTCAACACCAATCCGTCGATGTCGATGCTGCGAATGACCTTGGTGTCAGAAACCATCGACAGCAGATCGGGCGTGACGGCTATGCGCCCGACCTTGATGTCCGCTTTGCCGATTTCCACGCCATCAACGATCACATGCGGCAGCGGCAATCCGGCCAGCCGGACTTTCTTGATGGTGACCGGCTCCCTGAGCTTCTCGGTCAGCAATTGTTCGACGCGCGGCCGGTAATCATCCAGGGAAACGAACAGCGGCAGCACTGCAAGTACCGCAAAAAGCACACCGAGCAACAGGAGCAGGCGTTTGATCCACTTCATTTTCATCGATTTCCCGCGTTGACCGACCTTCGAAGCACGGATAGAATACGCCCCTCGCTGAGCCGGTAACAACCGGTTTTTCCAGCACAATTCCCCGATAGCTCAGTCGGTAGAGCGACGGACTGTTAATCCGCAGGTCCCTGGTTCGAGCCCAGGTCGGGGAGCCAGCTTCAAAGAGAAAGGCCCGCCAGTAGGCGGGCCTTTTCATTCCAACCGCCCCCTCACCGGGACGGGGACAGCGTCTCAGCGGGCCGTGTAGCTCCCCGGCCGCCCGCTCGCCGTCATGTACTCCGGCGTGGAACGCAGGATCACGCTCGGGTCGAACACCCCCTCCACCTTCTGCAGCTCGCCGGGCGGGGTTCCCGCCGAAGGCACGATCCGCGGCGTGCAGTCGTTCTGCGTCTGCCAGCGCAGGTGCAGGCCCTTGGCGCGCAGGTTGTTCTGCTCGCGGGTCCACTCCTCGCCATCCATGGCGAAGGGCGGGGTCGTGGATCGGTAGGTGGCGTTCTGGTCCTTGTCGAGGATCTCGAAGCAGGTCACGGCCAGCGCGTCGGCGGCGGTGAGCGAGGCCGCGAGGGCTGCCGCGGCAAGGGCGAAATTCTTCAGGCGCATGGTGGTTCCCCCCGGGTCGTGGGTTCGTGGACGGTGCATCCTGCCGGCGGGCCGGCCGGGCGTGAGCCCATTATTGCTTGTTTTCCGGGGACTTGGCGAGGGGTTCTTCCACGGTGCTTGAGGTGGCCGCCCGCCCCCCGAGGGCCGCCTTGGCCTGCGCCTGCAGCACCCGCCAGGTCCGGTCCCCCTCCCCCGCCTTGGGGAAAGTGAGGGCGATCCGCCGCACCACCGCCTCCAGGGCCTCCGCCCGGGCCACCGCCGCCCGGTAGTCGGCCACGTTCACCAGGTGCACCAGCTCGTCCCTGCACACCCCGATGCACTGGGCCGGCGCCTCGAGCTTGCCGCAGCCCACGCACTGCCACGCCTTGATCGTCTCGACCGTGTCCGCCATCGCCGCTTTCCTTGAACCAGTCCGGTTGCCGGGGCCTGCCCGGGGTGGTATCTTAAGCTGCATTATAAATGCTGCTTAAAGGCCCTGAATGACTTACGTCGTCACCGAAGCCTGCATCAAGTGCAAGCACACCGACTGCGTCGACGTGTGCCCCACGGATGCGTTCCGCGAGGGGCCCAACTTCCTCGCCATCGACCCCGACGAGTGCATCGATTGCAGCCTGTGCGTGCCCGAATGCCCGGTCGAGGCCATCTTCGCCCTGGACGACGTCCCCAAGGCGCAGGAGGAGTTCATCGCCCTGAATGCCGACCTCGCAAAGGTATGGCCCGCCATCGTCCAGACGAAGGACGCGCTGCCCGACGCCGAGGCCTGGGCCAAGGTGAAGTCCAAGCGCGCCGACCTCGACATGGGCGCCGCCTGAGCGCCCCTCCCTCCCCCGTTCCCGATCCCTACTGGAGAAGACCCATGAACCAGCCCGCCCCCGGCCACGCCCACCTGCACCTCTCGCCCGACCGCATCTATCCCTTCGACGCCCGCGGCATCGCCAAGCGCTTCCGCCACGCCGCCATCTTCGGCGCGCTCGATGCCCTGCAGCCGGGCGAGACGATGCGCTTCGTGAACGACCACGATCCGCTGCCCCTTCTCGCCCAGCTCTCCGCGCGTTACGGCACCGCGGTCGCCATCGAGTACCGCAAGAAGGAGGCGGGCGAGATCGTGATCGACTTCGTGGTGCGCGAGTAGCCCAGGCCTAGTAGCCGGTGGCTTCCCGCATCAGCTCGCGCCACCGGCGGTAGCGCCCCCGCAGCGCCTCGTCGGGCTCGGGGGCGAACACCTCCTCGGAAACCGCCTCGTTCCACTTGGCCGGCATGCCGGCGGCAAGGTAGCCGATGCCGCGCGCCGTGGCCTCCGCATCGTCGCGCCGGTGCACGGGCAGCCCGCTCACGGCGGCGAGCCGGCGGCACAGCCCGTCGAAGCGCGAAAGCCCCCCGCTCACGCGGATGCGTGCGGCCGGGGCCACGTACTTCCCGATCTCGTCGAAGTTGGCCTGCAGCAGGAAGGCCATGCTCTCCACCACCGCCACGGCCTTCTGCCACGGCGAGCCCTCGCCCACGAACCGCGAGGCGAAATCGGGCTGCCAGAACGGCCCGCCCAGGCCCGCGATGCCGTTGAGGAAGAGCGGCGGCTCGGCGGGGGCCGCGAGCCACCCGGGCAGCCGCGCGATCGCATCCTCGATGCCGAGGTCCGTCTCCAGCCACTCGAGCGCCGTGCCCGCGCCGTTCACGTTGCCCTCGACCGAGTACACCGTGGTCCTGCCGTCGTCGAGGATGATCCCGGTGAGGCTTCTCGGCGCGTACGCCGGCTCGCGCGTCACGGCCCGCTGCACGAAGGCGCTGGTGCCGATGTTCACGTAGGCCGAATCCTCCTCCGGCCAGCCGAACGCGAACACGGCCGCGCTCTGGTCGCCGTTCACGGCGACGAGGGGCACCGTGAGGTCTCCCACCCGCATCGTCCCGTAGCGGTGGCAGGTGGGCACGCTCCTCGGCAGGTGCCCCGGCGGCACGCCGAAGAGGTCCATGAGGCCCGCGTCCCAGTCGCGCGCGTGGATGTTCCAGAGCTGTGTCCGCGCCGCGCACTGCGGGTCGGCCACCATCGACTGCTCGGCCGTGAGGCGGTAGGTGAGAAAGCTCGCCTGCGGCCCCCAGCAGAGCGTGCCCTCGTCCAGCGCCCGGCGCACGGCCGGCAGGTTGTCCAGTGCCCAGCGCAGCTTGCTCGCCCCGTAGTGCGCCGAGAGGAAGAGCCCCGTCTTGCGGTGGACCTCCTCGGCCCGCGGCTCGAACTGGCGCAGCCACGCGTGCGCGCGCCGGTCCTGCCAGCTGAAAAGCGGCGCGAGCGGCCGCCCTCCCCGCGCGTCCCAGCACGCGCAGCTCGACCGCTGGCTCGCGAGCCCGGCGGCCACGATGTCCTGGCGGCGGTCGCCCAGGCCTCGCGTCGCCTCGAGAACGGCGGCGTAGATGGAGGAGACCATCTCCTCGCCGTCCTGCTCGGCCCAGTCGGGTTGCGGGCGGGCGAGGCCGATGTCCCGCGACCCCGTGGACACCACGGCGCCGCGGGCGTCGAGCACGACCGCGCGGCTCGCGTGCGTGCCCTGGTCGATCGCGAGGTAGAGGCGCTCCCCGCTCACGGTCGGCTATCCCGTCAGGCCGGCTCCGCCACCGACGGGAGCCCGGCGAGCGCCATGGCGAGCTCCTTCTCGTCGTAGTCGATGTCCTTCAGCTTCCCGCCGAAGTAGTCGATGTAGGCCTGCATGTCGAAGTGGCCGTGCCCGCACAGGTTGAAGAGGATCGCGCGCGAGGTGCCCTCCGCCTTGCACTTGAGCGCCTCCACGATCGCGCCCTTCACCGCGTGGTTGGCCTCCGGCGCCGGGACGATGCCCTCCGCCCGCGCGAACTGCACGCCCGCCTCGAAGCAGGAGAGCTGGTGGTAGGCCGTCGACTCGATGAGCCCGAGTTCCTGCAGGTGCGACACCAGCGGCGCCATGCCGTGGTAGCGAAGCCCGCCGGCGTGGAACCCGGGCGGCGTGAAGGTCGAGCCCAGCGTGTGCATCTTGGTAAGCGGCGTGAGGTGCGCCGTGTCGCCGAAGTCGTAGGCGTAGCGCCCGCGCGTGAGGCTGGGGCAGGCCGCCGGCTCCACCGCGACCACGCGCACCTTCTTCCCGCCGCGCAGTTGCGCGCCGATGAAGGGGAAGGCGATGCCCGCGAAGTTGGAGCCGCCGCCCGTGCAGCCCACGATCACGTCGGGGTAGTCGCCCGCCATCTCGAGCTGGGCGATGGCCTCCTCGCCGATCACGGTCTGGTGCAGCAGCACGTGGTTCAGCACGCTCCCCAGCGCGTACTTCGTGTCGTCGCGCTGGGCGGCGACTTCCACCGCCTCCGAGATGGCGATGCCGAGGCTGCCGGGGTGGTCGGCGCGCTTGGCGAGGATCTCGCGGCCGGAGTGGGTCTCGTTCGACGGCGAAGCGATGCAGCGCGCGCCGTACGTCTCCATCAGGGCACGGCGATAGGGCTTCTGGTCGTAGGACACGCGAACCATGAACACCTGCACCTCGAGCCCGAACACGGCGCCCGCGAAGGCGAGCGAGCTGCCCCACTGCCCGGCGCCCGTCTCGGTGATGAGCCGCTTCACGCCCGCTTGCTTGTTGTAGAACGCCTGCGCCACGGCGGTGTTGGGCTTGTGGCTTCCGGCGGGCGAGACGCCCTCGTACTTGTAGTAGATGCGCGCCGGCGTCTGCAGCGCCTTCTCCAGCCGCCGCGCGCGGTAGAGCGGCGTGCAGCGCCACTGCTTGTAGACGTCGCGCACCGGCTCGGGAATGGGGATCTCGCGCTCGGTGGAGACCTCCTGGAGGATCAGCTCCATCGGGAAGAGCGGCGCCAGGTCGTCCGGGCCGATGGGCTGCTTCGTGCCCGGGTGCAGCACCGGCGGCAGCGGCTTGGGCAGGTCGGCCGCGATGTTGTACCAGGCCTTCGGGATGCTCTCTTCGCCAAGAAGGTACTTGACGGTGTCGCTCATGGTCTTCTCTCTCCGCGGATGGTCGTGGCGTGTCTCGGGCTCCAGTTTACCCGTGCCCGGGACACGCCTGCGGCCGCGGATCGGCCGGCGCTTGACGCCGGTCAACCCGCCGCGAGGAGGGAAGCCCTTACGCGAACGTGTCGCTCATCAGGGTGCGGAACCACACGAACATGTCCTCGTAGTGATCCTTGCTGGGCGCGAGCGCCTCGCCCGAGGCACCGGGCACGGCCTTCATCGTGCGGCTGGCCGGGTCGTAGGCGAACACCGCGGTGAGGAACGAGGCCGTGGACGTCGTGATCGGCGAGTAGCAGGAGGAGTTCGTGACGGGCGCCGGGTCGGGCGCGCCCCCGCCCAGCAGGCGCAGGATCGCGTCGGCGCACACCTTGCCTTCCTGGTTGCCGATATGGCCGGCCTTGGGCTGCGTGGTGGCGGCGGCATCCCCGATCACGTGGATGCCGGCCACGGCGGTGGACTCGTAATCCAGCACGTCCACGCCGGCGAAGCCGCGCGCCGCATTCGCCACGCCGAGGTCGGCGAGCAGCACCGGGCCGACGTTCACGGGAATCACGTTCACCACGTCCCCGCGGAACGCCCCGAGCGGCGTGTGGACGGTGCGGGAAGCCGTGTCCACGAACGTCACGGGCGCGTCGGGGATGTACTCGATCACGCCCGCGTGCGTCACCTCGAAGGCGCGCGTGAAGCTCTCGCGCTCCGCGGTGATCGCGGGGTTCGCGTCGAGGACGATGACCTTCGAGCCCGGCCGGTTGCGCTTGAGCCAGTCCGCCACCACGCAGGCGCGCTCGTAGGGCCCCGGCGGGCAGCGGTACGGCGCGGGCGGGACGGTCATCACGAAGGTGCCGCCGGCGGGCATCGCGCGAATCTGGTCGCGAAGCTGCGTCGTCTGCGGCCCGGCCTGCCACGCGTGCGGGAAGAGCGATCGCGCCGCGGGGTCCTGCAGCCCGTCCGGCCAGGCGAACGCGATGCCCGGTGCGAGCACGAGCCGGTCGTAGTCGAGCACACGCGGCCCGCTCGCAGTGGCGACGGTGAGCCGGCGGGAAACGGGGTCCGCCGCGAGCGCCTCGCCGCGCACGAGCGTGACGCCGTAGGCGGAAGCGAGCCGCGCGTGGCCGAAGGCGAGCGAGGCCATCTGCACCGTGCCGGTGAGCACGAGGTTGGAGAGGATGTTCGAGGTGTAGGCGCTCTCGCGCTCGACGAGCGTCACCTGCACGCCGGCCCCGCCCCACAGGCGCAGGAACTTGGCCGCGGCCGCACCCGCCATCCCGCCGCCCACGACCACCACGCGCCCGGAGAGCCCGGTGGCGGGGAGCGTGGGCGTGGTGGAACCGGGCCGCGTGCGCGGGCGATCGTCATCGTCGGCGTGCGCGTATCCGGGGAGGCCCGCGGCGGCGCAGTACGCCGCCAGTCGCGCGAGAAACTGCCTTCTGTCCTGAGCCATGGCGCGTTCCCTTTCCTAGCGGGGCTGCTTCGAGAAGTAGTCGGCGATCGCGCGCAGCTGCGCGTCGGTGTAGCCGAGCGCGTGGATCGTCATGATGTCGCCGCGCTTGTTCTCGGCCCGCATCTCGCGAAGCTCCTTGTAGATGTCGGCGGAAGACTTGCCCGCGAGGCGCTCGAAGGTGCCGTCGCCGCGGCCGTCGGTGCCGTGGCACTGGAAGCAGTTGGAGGCGAGCAGGCGCCCGGCGGGCGGCGTGGTCGCCGGCAGCTGGGCGGCCGCAGCCGTGGCGCCGCAAGCGGCGAGGGTGATGGCGATCATTCTTCTCATCGATGGCTCCGGTCGTGAAGGGAAGGGTTGCATCCGCCCGGCAAAGGAGCAGAATGGGTGCCACAATAAAACCCCTTCCTTAACAAGGGCTTAAAGTCAGCGGGGGCATCGCGTCGTTCGCCCGACAGCGACAGTCCGTATACCCCTTCCATGAGAACCCCTTGATTGCGCGCACCTTTTGCCGTCGCCATGCGGCGTCACGCCCGACTTCGGCCTTTCTTGAACCAGTTCATGTAAGAACCGTGGGGTCTTTCCCACAATGTGCTCACGCTGCGGCCGAGCCCCGTCCCGCAACCACAAAGCCCAAGGAGAACCGCACCATGTCCGCCCTCGCAACGCTGAAACGCCACGCCCCCGTCGCGGTGGCCGCTCTCGCCCTCTCGGTCGCGAGCGCATTCGCGCAGGACAAGAAGCCCGAGCATATGACGGAGCCGGAAGCGAAGTACCAGGCCGGCGGCTCTCCGCTCGCCGGGGTCGAGATGCACCAGGACCTGAACCCGAAGGCCCCGCCGATGAGCAAGGCGGAGTTCGACAAGGCCCGCCAGATCTACTTCGAGCGTTGCGCCGGCTGCCACGGCGTGCTTCGCAAGGGCGCCACCGGCAAGCCCCTCACGCCGGACATCACCCTGCCCCGCGGCACCGAGTACCTCAAGGTCTTCATCAAGTACGGCTCGCCCGCCGGCATGCCCAACTGGGGCACCTCGGGCGACCTGAACGACGCCGAGGTCGACCTGATGGCCCGCTACATCCAGCAGACGCCTCCCACCCCGCCGGAATTCGGCATGCCGGAGATGAAGGCGACCTGGAAGGTCATCGTCCCGCCCGAAAAGCGGCCCAAGAAGAAGATGAACAACTACAACCTCGACAACATCTTCTCGACCACGCTGCGCGACACGGGCGAGGTGGCGCTGATCGACGGCGACACCAAGAAGATCATCAACATCGTGAAGACGGGCTACGCGGTGCACATCTCTCGCACCTCCGCCTCCGGACGCTACGTCTACGTGATCGGGCGCGACGCCAAGATCAACATGATCGACCTGTGGATGGAGAAGCCGGACAACGTCGCCGAGATCCGCACGGGCCTGGAAGCGCGCTCGGTCGACACCTCCAAGTTCAAGGGCTTCGAGGACAAGCTCGCGATCGCCGGCTCCTACTGGCCGCCGCAATTCGTGATCATGAAGGGCGACACGCTCGAGCCCATCAAGATCGTCTCCACGCGCGGCATGACTGTCGACACGCAGGAGTTCCACCCCGAGCCGCGCGTGGCCGCCATCGTCGCCTCGCACTTCAAGCCCGAGTTCGTGGTGAACGTGAAGGAGACCGGCAAGATCCTCATGGTCAACTACCGCGACCTGGAGAACCTCAACATCACCGAGGTGCCGGCGGCGCGCTACCTGCACGACGGCGGCTGGGACGCCTCCAAGCGCTACTTCCTCGTGGCGGCCAACCAGTCCAACAAGATCGCCGTCGTGGACGCGAAGACCAGCAAGCGCGAGGCCATCGTCGACGTCGACAAGATCCCGCACCCGGGCCGCGGCGCGAACTTCATCCACCCGAAGTGCGGCCCGGTCTGGGCCACCGGCCACCTCGGCAGCGAGAAGATCGCCCTCATCGGCACCGACCCCGCCAAGCACAAGCAGTACGCCTGGAAGGTCTGCGAGATGCTCGACGGGCAGGGCGGCGGCAACCTCTTCATCAAGACGCACCCGAAGAGCCAGCACCTGTACGTCGACACCCCGCTCAACCCGGACCCGAAGGTGCACCGCTCCGTCGCCGTGTTCAACATCAAGGACCTGAAGGCCGGCTTCAAGGTGCTGCCGATCTTCGAGTGGGCCGGCATCAAGGGCGAGGCCGCGGGCCGCATCGTGCAGCCCGAGTACAACAAGGCGGGCGACGAGGTGTGGTTCGCGGTCTGGAGCGCGAAGAACCAGGAGTCCGCCCTCGTCGTGGTCGACGACAAGACGCTCAAGCTCAAGGCCGTCATCAAGGACCCGAGGCTCATCACGCCGACCGGCCACTTCAACATCTACAACACGCAGCACGACGTGTACTGAGCACCCGCGTCCACCTGCGTGACCGTTCGCAACCAGCAAATGGCGCCCTGCCACTAGAATAAGCGCCACGACGTCTTTCAAAGGGTTGTTCGATGCACCTCCCTGTTAGCCGGCGTACCCACGCCGGCTTTTTTTTCGCCGCGACGGCCTGCGTCGCGGCCTCGTTCTCCGTCCACGCCTCGGCCCTCGAGGCCGCCTCGGCCGACGGCCGCTGGCGCCTCGCCACCGACGACGCGGGCAGCGCGCTCGTGGTCTCCTCGGGGGCAGGCACGGAATTGAGGCGAATTCCCCTCCTCGACCGCAACCGCCGCGCCGGCCGGCTCGCCTGGATCATCGACCTGCCGCGGCGCCAGAGCTTCCTCGCGGGCTTCGAGGCGCTGCCCGAGGCGTGGGAGCTCCCCTACTCGGCCAAGGCCGAGCCGGTCTATGACGGCCTGGTTCACGACTACCGCATGGGCGAAGGCATCGCGGATCGCGGGC
This sequence comes from Burkholderiales bacterium, assembly GCA_019634955.1. Lineage (GTDB taxonomy): Bacteria > Pseudomonadota > Gammaproteobacteria > Burkholderiales > Usitatibacteraceae > FEB-7. Next base: position 57,188 of record JAHCAK010000022.1, on the reverse strand, counting down.
CTCTCCCCGTGCGCCGGATCCCGCTGGAGGCGCCGCTGCCCCGCCCGACACCGGACGAGCGGCAGGTCCACGTCTCCTGGGCGGACCCGGCCGCCCCCGGCAAGCTCAACGTCCTGAACCTCGACGTGCGCCGCATCGTGGCGCAAGTCGATTCGGGAACGCGATCCGATGCCGCCGCGCCGGCCGCCGCCCGCGGGCCCTCCCCGCCCCCGGCCGCGCCCCCCCCTGCCCCGGGAAGCGCGCTGCCGAAGATCGAGAAGGTGCAGGTCGTCGGCGCGGTGAGCCGCGTCGAGGAGGCGGTCGAGTCGGTGGCCGCCACCGTGAGCCTCATCGAGCGCAAGGACGCGTTCCGCGACGTCGCCTCCGACCTGCGCGGGCTGCTCCGCTACGAGCCGGGTGTGTCGATCGAGAACGGCGCCACGCGCTTCGGGCTGGGCAACATCGCCATCCGCGGCCTCGACGGCAACCGCGTGCAGATGACCGTGGACGGCATCCGCCTGCCGGAGTCCTACCGCGTCGGGCTCTACGCCAACGCTTCCCGCAACGCCCTGGGATTGGGGCTGCTCAAGCAGGTCGAGATCGTGCGCGGCCCGGCGTCGGCCATCCACGGCTCGGATGCGCTCGCAGGCGTCGTGGCCTTCACCACGCTCGACCCCGCCACCTTCCTGCGCGACGACAAGGCCTTCGGCGGCGAGGCCTTCGCCGTGCACACGCGCGCCGACGGCGGCATCGCCCGCGGTGGCGCCGTGGCCTTCGAGGCCGCCGGCACGCAGGTGCTCGTGGGCGCCGAGCGCACCGACAGCCGCGAGGTCGACAACCTCGGCACCGTGGGCGGCACCGGCGCCACGCGCACCGAGCCCAATCCGCAAAGCGCCCGCACGGAAAGCCAGCTCGTGAAGTGGATCGTGCCCGCGGGTTCCGGCTGGCGCTACACGCTCACGGCCGACCGTTACGCGCGCGACGTGGCGACCGACGAGCTCTCGCTCAACCCGCGCACGCCGCGGACGGTGAGCCAGCTGGGCGACGACCTCTCCCGCCGCAGCCGCTACAGCACGGAGGCCGTCGGCTACGACATCGGGCCTTTCACGCGCCTCGCGTTCACGGCGTTCCTGCAGGATTCGCGCACGCAGCAGGACACGGCGGAGACCCGCGTGAACACCACTGCCGCGTGCCTATCCGCGCCCGGCACGATCAACTGCCTGCGCGAGGTGCGCTTCCGCTACGAGAACCGCGAGAAAGGAGTCGTGGCCATCGGCGAGGCGGAGCCGCGCTGGCTCGGGCTGGAGCACCGCGTCGTGGCCGGCGCCGAGTTCTCCCGCACGCGCGCTACCGAGTCGCGCGACGGCCGGCAGACGATCCTCAATACCGGCGCAGTCTCTAGCGTCGTGGGCGGCGAGCCGCTGCCGGCGCGAGACTTCCCCGTCACCGACACCGACCGCTTCGGCGCGTTCGTGCAGGATTCGGTGGTCGCCCTCGACCCGCGCCTCACCTTTATCCCGGGCGTCCGCGTGGACGCCTTCCGCGTGCGCCCGCGCGCCGACGAGATGTTCGCCTCCAGCAGCGGCGGGCGCCCCGTGGCATCGCTCTCCGACGAGGCGGCCTCGCCCAAGCTGGGCGTCCTCTTCCGCGCGAGCGAGGCGCTCACGCTCAACGCGCAGCTCGCCACGGGCTTCCGCGCCCCGCCGGCCGCGGACCTCAACATCGGCCTCACGAGCCTTCCCGCCGGCTACAGCGTCATCCCCAACCCCGACCTCAAGCCCGAAACGTCGCGCGGCGCGGAATTCGGCGCGCGCGTGAAGGCCGGGGATGTGGAGGCGATGGCGACCGCGTTCTTCACGCGCTATTCGGACCTGATCCTGTCGCGCACGCCGCTCGCCTGCCCGGCGGACCCGGCCTGCGTCCCAGGCGCCACGGGCACCTTCCAGTCGCGAAACGTCGCCGAGGCGCGGATCTACGGCGTCGAGGCGCGCATCGCGTGGCGCTTCGCCAAGGGCTGGACCGCGCGTGCCGCCCTTTCCGCGCCGCGCGGCGACGACACCGGCAAGGACGTGCCGCTCAACTCCATCGACCCGCCGCGCGCGGTGGCCGGCATCGGCTACGAGGCGCCGCGCTGGGGCGCGGCCCTCCACGTGACCCACTCTCGCGCGCCCACGCGCGTGGACCGCACGGTCGGCCTCAATTTCGTGCCGCCCGGCTGGACGACCGCGGACCTCACGGCGTGGTGGAAGCCCCTGCCCGCGCTCGAGATCGCCGCGGGCGCCTTCAACCTTGCCGACCGCAAGTACTGGCTGTGGTCGGACGTGCGCAACCTCACCAACATCACGGCCGGCTTCGACCGCTACACGCAGCCGGGCCGCAACTACGGGGTCAATGCGCGCTGGTCATTCTGAGGCTCACCGCCGCCAGGCCGGGCCCTGCCGGCGGTTGTCGGTCACGGGCCGCGCGGAGGAGTAGCTGTCGTCCAGCCCTTCCTGGATGACGGGGTACTGGCCGGGCCCGTAGATCCGGCACACGCCGCGGAAGTTCGCGTCGGTGCAGAACTCCCAGGTGCCGAGCCGCACCTCGAGCGAGGCGACCGCGTCGTTGAAGCCGAGGGGGCCGAAGTCGGGAACCGCGCCGGTGAGCGTGCGCAACGGCCGCTCGAAGTGGCGGCGGTCGTAGAGGCGCACCTCGGCCTTCTCGACATGGCCCCATCCACCCTGGCCCTGGCCCCATCCGCCCTGCCCCTGCCCCCGCACCACGGGGCGCGCGGAGGAGTAGGCGTCGTCATGCCCGTCGGGGATCGTGTCGTATTGCCCGGGGCCGTAGATGCGGCACTCGCCGCGGAAGTGCGCGTCGGTGCAGAGCTCCCAGGTTCCTTCCCGCACCACGAGCGAGGCGGCAGCGTCGTTGATGCGCAGGCGCTCGAAGTCCGGCACCGGCCCGGTGATGTTGGCGAGCAGGCCCTGGAAATGCCGGCGGTTGTAGAGCGACAGGAGGCCCCCCGAGGGGGCGGCCTGCCAGCCCCCGGCGGGCGGCTGCCCGTAGCCGGGCCGGTAGCGCTTGTCGTCGGGATCGCCCGTCTGGGCGGCGGCGGAAAGGGCGCCGGCGGCGGCAAGCGCGGCCAGCAGCGTGCGGGCAATCATGGTGGGCATCCCCGTGGATGTGATGCCTTCGATTCTACCGCCGCTAGTTGAACGCCTCCGCGCGCTTCATCAACTCGTCCAGCCCGGGCTCGGCGGGGTTCTTCGGCTTGCCCGGGTGGATGATGGCGACCTGGCAGGCCTCGGCCGCCTCGACGAGCTGCCGGTATGTGCCGGCGTTGACGTCCTTGATGAAGGCCTGCTTGTTGTCGTTGTACCCGAACATCTGCGGATTGATGAGCTGGCACTCGTTGCAGCTGGGGCAGCGCGCCGTCTCGATCCACGGGTCGTCGGAAGGCGGCTTCACCTCCTCGGCGGCGGCCGCCTCGGCAGGCGCTGCAGGCGCGGCGGCGACGGGTGCCGGGGCCCCCTCGTTGGCAGGCTGGGCAACGGAGCCGGCCGACTTGCGAAGCGCCTCGATCTCTTCCGCCTTCTTCGCTTCCCAGGCGGCGCGCTCGCGGGCGAGAAGCCGCTCGGCGTGGGAATCGTGGATGCCGCCGTGCTCCTGCAGGCGGTGCCACAGCAGCAGGCACCGGCGCGTGGCCTGCATCATGCGCGCGTCGATAACGACGCGGTGCAGGACGTCGTTGGCGTCCACGGCGAGCAGGTACGGCACGCGCTCGGCCGCGTCGCGCTCGGCGAGGGCGAGCCACTGCGCCGCCGGCACCATCGCCGCCGTCCAGCGCTCCCGCGGGGCGACCGCGAAGTGCTCGGCGTTGCGACGGTCGCACATCGCGAAATCGGCGTAGGTGAAGGCCACCTCCTCGCGCACGCGTTGGAGGCCCGCGTCGGCATACTCGAAGGGCTCGACAGGCCAGTCTGTCTCGGGGTCGCGGTTGTGCTCGAGCGAGAACCGCGTGGCCCAGTTGTCGCCCGCGGCGGCGTCGTAGACGAAGGCCGGGAAGGCGCGCGATTCCATCGCGGCCGCGGCGGTGAGGTAGCGCGGCAGGCTTCCCGCGGCGGCGGGCGAGCCGGCGAAGATGCTGAAGAGCGCGGGGCCGCGGCAGCCCATGCCGCCTTCCACGCGGTTGCGCAGGCGGTAAAGGCTCGAGGCGGCGGCTTGCAGCACGAACATGCCGCCCAGCCCCATCGCGGTCGTGGCGAGGCGCGCGCTCCGCACCCCGAAGGCGAAGTGGCCCGTGCCGAGCGATGCCTCCTCGAGAAGGTCGGTCACCTGCACGACCACCTTCACCGGGAGCCCGGAGGAGAGCGTGTCCATGAGCCCGGCGTTCTCGGGCGCGTCGTTGCGGTCGGCCGGGATGCAGACCAGGTAGTCGGGCAGGAGCGCGAGGTCGTCGGCGGAGAGCGAGCCCTCGCCGTAGGCCTCGAAGAACGGGTCGTGGTCGGCCTCGTCGTAGCCGTTTCGGGCCTCGAGCTCCGCGATCGCGATCGCCTTCACCAGCTCCACCGCCTCGGGCAGCCGCTCGCGGTAGGCGGCGACCGCCCCCGCCACGTTGTCGAAGAGGAATCCGTAGGCGGCGCTGGCGCCACCCAGCTTCGGCGCGTGGAAGCGCTGCGAGCGCAGCACGCCCAGCACGCGCTCTATGCGGGCCCGGCGCGAGGCGGGCAGCTCGTCCAGGGGGACGTTTCGCCCCACGAGCCGGGACATCGCCGAGAAGTCGAAGTCTTCCGCATGCATGCCGCCGACCGCCGCCTTGAGCGCCGCGGGCTGCTGGCCGGCCTCCGAGTGCACGAAGGCCGCGCGCAGGATGTCGGAGAGCTTGCGCTTCAGGTGATCGAGATGGCCGTGGAAGAGCGCCGCCTTCTGCGCCTGCACGTGCCGCCAGGCGTGGACCATGAAGCGCTCGGGCAGGCGTTCGTCGCAGTCGGCGAGTTCCCCGTCGAGGTTGAGCGAGGCGCCCGCGAGGGCCAGCACCTTGGCGACGCTCTCGTCGGGGCCGCTGCCCAGCTTCGCGGCGGCTTCCTCCCACAGCTCGGAGAGCGTCCCGGCGCGGCCGGAGCCGAGCATCGCGCGGACCTCGCGCTCCAGCCGCAGCACGTGCTTGCGCAGCCGCTCGCCCTCGATGCCGCGCGGCGCGAGCGCCTCGAGGACGCGGTTCACGAGCAGCGAGAGCGAGGCCGCGAAGCCGTCCGCCTTGCCCGTCTCGATGAGCACCAGGGGGAAGTCGTGTCGCAGCCGCGTGAGGTCGCGGTAGCCGGCGAAGAGCGCCGGGCGCATCGCCTCCGCGTCCACGGGCGCGAGCCCCTCGCCCGCGCGCCTGCCCGTCATGTGGAACACCAGCTGGTCCTGGAATTTCGCTGCCATGTCCATGGCCACTCGCCTCTGCGGTCGTTGTGCGCGGGCGCCTAGGCGGCGCGGCTCTGGCCCTGCTCGCCGGGCCAGATGGTGAACTTGTCGAACTCGGCGTCTAGCCCCTTCCTCACCGCCTCGACCGTGCGCGGCTTGCCGGCGCCGCGCAGGTCCTCGTAGCACGGCACCTCGGGGTTGCGGTACAGGATGCCGACCGGGATCGGGTCCTCCTCGGAGGCGATCTCGCGGGCCTTGTGGATGTCGAGCGGGTCGTGCGCGCGCTGGTTGCGGTAGATCCGGCCGAGGTCGGCGCTGGGCTGCAGGCCGCTCTCGTGGGTGAGCAGCAGCGTCTTGGCGGGGTCGTGCAGCCACGGCTCGAACATCTTCGGCAGGAACTCGGGGCAGCGCTGGATAACGCGGATGAACGAGAAGCCGCGGTGGTGGAACGCCTTGGACACGATGTCGTACATGAGCTCGGGGATCCAGTCCACCGCCTGCGCGACGAAGGACACGTTCTGCACGCCGAGCGTCACCGTGAGGGGGTTCAGCGCCTCCAGCACCGAGCCGCGCGGCGTCGTGTTGCTCTTGAGTCCCACGGGGGAGGTGGGCGAGGCCTGCTTCTTGGTGAGCCCGTAGACGTGGTTGTCGTGCAGGATCACCGTGAGGTTCATGTTGTAGCGAATGGCGTGGATCCAGTGCGCCGCGCCGATCGAGCAGCAGTCGCCGTCGCCGGTGTTCACGAAGACGTGCAGGTCGGGGCGCGCCATCTTCACGCCCTGCGCGATGGGGAAGGCGCGGCCGTGGATGCCGTGGAAGCCGTAGGTCTTCATGTAGTGCGGGAAGCGGCTGGAGCAGCCGATCCCGGACACGAACACGGTCCGCTCGGGCGCGAGGTTCTCGTCGCGGCAGAGGCGCTGCACGGCCGCGAGGATGGCATTGTCGCCGCAACCGCTGCACCAGCGCGGCACGCCGCCCTGGTAGTCCTCGAGATCGTGGCGCTCCTCGTGGAGCTTGATGATGCACTGCGAGAGCGGCGTGGCCATGGTCATTTCCCTTCCTCGAGCTTGGCGCGCAGCGCCTTCACCACGTTGCCGGGCTTGATGGGCTGCCCCCTCGCCTCGCTCCAGCAGTCGACGTCGACCAGGTAGCGCGAACGCAGCATCATCGCGAGCGGGGTGTAGCGGCGGTTGTCGGAATCGATGAGTTCGTCCTCGAGCCGGTCTCCCCAGGTGCCCTCGACCGCGATCACCTTGCGGAAGCGGCGCAGGATCTCGCCGATCCCCGAGGGAAGCGGCTGGATGAAGCGCAGGTGCAGCGACGACACCCTCGCGCCCTCGGCGCGCAGGCGCTCGACCGACTCCTCGATCACGCCCTTGGTGCTGCCCCAGCCCACCACCAGGAGATCGCCTTCCGGGTCGCCGAACACCGGCGGTGTCCTGAGCGTCTTCTGCAGCGCGGCGAGCTTGAGGCTCCTGGCGCGCAGGCCCTCCTCGTTGATCTGCGGGTCGTAGGCGACCTTGCTGTTCCTGTCGTGGGCGAGCCCCGTCACCGTGTGCATCCCTCCGGGCTGGCCGGGGGAGAAGCGCCGCGCGATGCCGGTGACCGCGTCCCAGTCGTAGGGCTTCGAACCCTCGGGCAGCGGCGACTGGTCCACGGGGGGCGCGAGCCACTCCTCGCTGAAGGAAGGCCGCGGGAAGGGCGTCTGCGCCGTGGCGAGGCTCGCGTCCGAGAGGACCACCACCACCATATTGAAGGTCTCGGCGATCTTCCTCGCCGTGATCATCGAGTAGAAGCAGTCCTCGATGCCGCTCACCGCCATCACCACCTTGGGCGCGTCGCCGTGGCTGCCGTAGACCGCCGTGAGGAGGTCGCCCTGCTCCACCTTCGTGGGCTGCCCGGTGCTGGGGCCGCCGCGCTGCACGTTCACGACCACCAGCGGGATCTCGGCCATGACCGCGAGCCCCAGGCCCTCCTGCTTGAGCGAGTAGCCCGGCCCGGAGGTGATCGTCACCGCGCAGCGGCCGGCGTAGGAGGCGCCGATCGCGAAGGCGCAAGCGGCGATCTCGTCCTCGGCCTGGTGGACCATCCCGCCCACCTTCTCGAAGCAGTCCGAGAGGTAGTGCGACGCGGAGGTCGCGGGGGTGATCGGGTACATCGCGCAGATGTCCATGCCCGAGGCGAGGACGCCCAGCGCGATGGCGGTGTTGCCGTTGGTGACGACCTGCGGCTGCGTGCTCTTCGTGGCCGGGATCGCGTACTTGAAATCGAGGTTCGCCTCGCCCCACGCGAAGCCCGCCTCCAGCAGCTTCACGTTGGTGTCGATGACCGAGCGGTCCTTCTTGCCGAAGGTGAGCGCCACCTGGTCGCGGGCGAGCTGCAGGTCGAAGCTGTAGATGCTGCAGAGCATGCCCAGCACGAACATGTTCTTGCCGCGCCGCGCATCGGTCATCAGGGCGCGGCATTCCTTCTCGAGGGGCATCTCGATCACGCGGAAGCCGCTCTTCTGGAGCGCCTCGAGGGTGTCGTTGTAGCTCTTCGCGATGGCGGGGTCGCGGTGCTCGCGCCAGACGCTCTCCAGCAGGATCGTGGCGCCGGGCTTCAACTCGCCCGCGCGCACGCGGCCCAGCAGCACCTGCTCGTTGAAGGCCACCGCGAGGTCGGTCTCGTCGCCGCCGTTGGTCACCGCCTTCGAGCCGATGCGGATGCGTATGCCGCTCGCGCCCGCGACGCTGCGAGCTGGCGGCTGGATCTCGGCGGGGATGATCTCCACCGTCCAGATGCCGTTGCCGCTCCTCGCCGCGATGGAGGCGAGCGACTGGCCGCAGCGCTGGGCGCCCTCGCCGGAATCGCTGATGACCTCCACGATGTGCTCCGAGAGCGTCACCGCGGGCTTGGCGCGCAACGGCGCGGGTTTGGCGGGGGTCTTTCGGTCCAGGACGGCGGAATCGCTCATGGTTCGCCTCGGGAGACTCGGATCGGGTGTCGGTGGGGCGGCGCGCTAGGCCAGGCGGACCCGCGCGAAGTTGTGCTCGGCCGCCGGGATGCCGAAGCGGCGGCCGCCCGGGTCGTCGGTGTCGGGCGCGTACACGCAGTCGCTGTCTCGCAGGCCCAGGTACGCCTTCATGGCCCGGGCTGCCTTGCGACCCGCGCCCATGGCCTGGATCACCGTCGCGGCCCCTGTGACGATGTCGCCGCCGGCGTAGACGCCGGCGATCGAGGTCGCGAGGTCGTCGTCGGTCTCGATGTAGCCCCACTTGTTCAGCTTGAGCTTCGAGGTCTGGCCCAGGATCGGGTTCGCGTTGGTGCCGATCGCGAACACCACCATGTCGGTCTCGATCTCGAACTCGCTGCCGGGAACCGGCACGGGCTTGCGGCGCCCGGAACTGTCGGGTTCCCCGAGCTCCATCCGGATGCACCGCATCGCCCGCACCTTGTTGTCGGCATCGCCCAGCAGTTCCACCGGGCTCGTGAGCCAGTTGAACTCGATGCCCTCCTCCTCCGCGTGATGCACCTCCTCCACGCGCGCGGGCGCCTCGGCCTTCGAGCGCCGGTACACGCACATGACCTTGTCGGCGCCCAGCCGCATGGACACGCGCATCGCGTCCATCGCCGTGTTGCCGGCGCCGATCACCGTGACGCGCCTGCCGGGCTGCAGCGGCGTGTCGAAGCTCGGGAAGTCGCGCGCGCGCATGAGGTTGGCGCGCGTGAGCAGCTCGTTGGCCGACAGCACGCCGTTCAGGCTCTCGCCCGGGATGCCCATGAAGCTCGGGTAGCCGGCGCCCGTGCCGATGAAGACGGCGTGGTAGCCCATCTCGGTCACCATCTGCTCGATGGTGAAGAGGCGGCCCACCAGCGTGTTGCACTCGAAGCGGATGCCGAGCTTCCTCAGCTTCTCGATCTCGGCGTCGATCACCTCGTTGGGCAGGCGGAAGTCGGGGATGCCGTACTTGAGCACGCCGCCGGGCTGGTGGAAGGCCTCGTAGACCACGACCTCGCAGCCGGCCTTGGCCATGTCGGCCGCGCACGCCATGCCGGCCGGGCCCGCGCCCACGATGCCCACGCGGTGGCCGCTGGGCTCGATGTAGGGGATGTTGGCCCAGCCTTCCTTGATCGCCATGTCGCCGACGAAGCGTTCCAGCCGCCCGATGGCGACGGGCTCGAGGGTGTCGCCCACCGTGCACACGCCCTCGCACTGGCTTTCCTGCGGGCAGACGCGGCCGCAGATGGAGGGCAGCAGGTTCGTGTCGGTGATGATGTCGTAGGCGCCGTGGTAGTGCTTGTCGGCGATCTTCTGGATGAAGCCGGGGATGTCGATGCCCACCGGGCAGCCGCGCACGCACGGCTCGTCGGCGCACTGCAGGCAGCGCTCGGCCTCGACGAGGGCCTCCTCGAGCCGGTAGCCCAGCGACACCTCGGCGAAATTGCGGGCGCGCTCCTTCGGGTCCTGCTCCTGGACCGGCGTGCGTTCCTGCGGGATGGTCCGGATCGTCTTCTTCTTGGCCATGGCCTGGTTTCCTTTGCGTCAGCCGTCCGTCGAGGGGCGGTCGATGGCGAGCGCGGGCTCGGCCGCCGCGTCGCCGCGGATGCGGCAGCTCTCCGTGAAGCGCTCGAGCGCCTCCTTCTCCGCGGTCTTGTATCGGCCGAGGCGCGACATGAGGTCGTCGAAGTCCACGAGGTGCCCGTCGAAGTCCGGCCCGTCGACGCAGGCGAACTTCACCGTCTCGCCGATCTTCACGCGGCAGCCGCCGCACATCCCGGTGCCGTCCACCATCACCGGGTTGAGGCTCACCATCGTGCGGATGCCGTGGGGGCGCGTGGCCTCCGCGCAGCCCTTCATCATGACGGGCGGGCCGATCGCCACGAGCTCCTCGATGTCGGCGTGCTTCGCGATCGCCTGCTTGATGCCCTCGGTCACCAGGCCCTTGATGCCCGCCGAGCCGTCGTCGGTGCAGACGATCAGCTCGTCGCACACCGCCCGGAACTTCTCGTCCCAGAAGACGAGGCCGCGGTTGCGGAAGCCCACGACGCCGATCACGTAGGCGCCGCTCTCCTTCCACGCCCGGGCTTGCGGGAAGATGGGCGCCACGCCGAGGCCTCCGCCCACGCAAACCACCTTCTTCTTGCCGCCGATGTGGCTGGGGATGCCCATGGGGCCCACGACGGCGAAGAGGTGCGTGCCGACGCGGCAGTTCTGCTGCATCTCGCGCGTGGTCTTGCCCACGGCCTGGATCACCAGCGTGATGGTGCCCGCGTCGCGGTCGAAGTCGGCGATGGTGAGCGGGATGCGCTCGCCCTGCTCGTGCTCCATGACGATCACGAACTGGCCGGCTTTCGCCGCCTTCGCGAGCATCGGGTGCCGGACCTCGAGCAGGAAGGTGACGTCCGAGAAGTCCTCCCGGGCGACGATCTCGAAGGACGATGACCCTGACGGCTGCATGGCGTATACCCCTCTTCGGCTTGCGGATGCCTTCGCATCGCGCCCGCCGGGCCGGGCACCACGCCCATGCCGGGCGGATCCATGTAGGACTTTGGTGACATTAAGGGGCCTTGGATGGCCCCTTGTTGATCTGCCGCAAGTCGGCGGGAGGTTTGCCGCCCGGGCGGCGCAGCCTCAGCGGCCGGCGAGCTTGGCGCGCGCCGAGGCGATGGCGTCCTCGAGGTAGGCGCCGTAGAAATCGGGCAGCAGCATGCCCTTGAGCGGTTCGGCCAGCGCCCTGCCCTCGCCGTCCCAGAACGCGACGACCGGCGCGAAGCGCACGCCGTGGGCCCGCGCGACGGCGGCATGGGTGGTGCGCTCGCCACCGAATCCCGTGACCGGCTCCTCGATGCCCACGTCGACCTGCCGGACGATCATCCGCCCCGCCGAGGCCGGGTCGCGCAGCATCGGCGCGAGGTGGGAGCGCCGCACGATCTCGCAGTAGGGGCAGCCCGGCAGGCTGAAGAGGATCACGATGGGCTCGCGCCTCTCGCGCGACAGCCGGCCGTCGGCCCGGAGGTCGGCCGCGAGCGGGATCGTCGATCCGGCCGACGCGCGCGCGCGCCACGCCAATCCCAGCGCGGCCAGGGCCAGGAGGAAGCGACGCCGGTCGGTCACGCGCTTTCCGGCGGCATCAGGCGATGCCGGGGTTGCCTTCCATCCCGACGATCTTGGGGAGGTTCAGGTTCACGGGCGCGAGGGACTTCGCATCCCGGAGGTACTTCGTCACCACCTCCCAGATCGGCTCGGTGTCCGGCCGCTGGTGCACGGGCGCCCAGCCGGCCACCTTGTACTTGCGGTCGGCCGCGATCGGCTTGCCGGCCAGGCGCATGTCGGAGATGCGCTTGCCCATCGATGCGCCCGGCGTGCAGGTGTAGGTGAGCCCGCCCACGCGCACCATGTCGCCTCCCTGCTGGTAGTAGGGGTCGGGGTTGAAGAGGTTGTCGCAGACGTCCTCGAGGATGTCCTTGATCATCGCGCCGGTGATCTCGCTCACCGTCGTCCAGGGATAGCTGATCGCCGTCCAGTCCATCACGTGCTCCAGCGTCACGGCCTGGCCGGGAAGGATCGAGGTGCCCCAGCGGAAGCCGGGCGAGAAGGCGATCTCCGCGCCCTTCACCTTCATGAGCGCGTCGAGGATCACCTGGTCGACGGTGCCGTTGAAGTTGCCACGCCGGTAGAGCAGGCCCTCGGTCACCGCGAGCTTCTCGGCGAGCTTCGCCTCGTGCGGACCGCGGATCTTCGCGAGGACAGCGGCCATCGCCGTGTCCGGCTCGAGCAGGTTCGCGAACACGGGCAGCAGCCGGTACTTCCAGCCGGCAACCTTGCCACCTTTCACGTCGAGATCCAGGACGCCAAGGAACTTGCCGTTGGAGCCGGCGTTGGTGACGAGCGTGACGCCGCCCGCGTTCCTCACCTCGACGGGCTGCGGCACGCCGTCGTGGGTGTGGCCTCCCAGGATCGCGTCGATGCCCGTGACGCGGCTGGCGAGCTTCAGGTCCACGTCCATGCCGTTGTGGGAAAGCAGGATCACCACCTGCGCCCCCTTGGCGCGCGCGTCGTTCACGGCCTTCTGCAGCTCGGGCTCGCGGATGCCGAAGGTCCAGTCCGGGACGAGGTAGCCGGGGTTGGCGATCGGCGTGTACGGGAACGCCTGCCCGACGATGGCCACCGGCACGCCGTTGATGGTCTTCATCGTGAAGGGCGCGAAGACGGGGTCGCCGAAGTCGGCCGTGACCACGTTCTGGGCCACGAAGTCCACGGTGCCCTTGAAGTCCTTGTCGACGACCTCCTTCACGCGCTTGGCGCCAAGCGTGAACTCCCAGTGGCCGGTCATCACGTCCACGCCGAGGGCCTTGCAGGCGTCCACCATGTCCTGCCCGTTGGACCACAGCGCCGTGGCGCTGCCCTGCCAGGTGTCGCCGCCATCCAGCAGCAACGCCCCGGGGCGCGAGGCCTTCATGCGCCTAACGAGCGTGGCGAGGTGGGCGAAGCCGCCCACCTTGCCGTAGGTCCGCGCCGCGGTGGCGAAATCCAGGTGGGTGAAGGCGTGCGCCTGCGCGCTGCCGGGCTTCACCCCGTAGGCCTTCAGCAGGTGCTCGCCCACGAGGTGCGGCGCCTTCCCGGCCGCCCCGGCGACGCCGAGGTTCACGTTGGGCTCGCGGAAGTGGATCGGCATGAGCTGCGCGTGGCAGTCGGTCATGTGCAGCAGGCTCACGTTGCCGAACCGCGGCACGTCGTAGAGCCTGCCGCCATCCGCCGCGGCCAGCGCGTCGCGCGACGAGATCGGGAGCCCGGAGGCGGCGGCGATGGCGAGGATGTTGAGGAATTCGCGGCGGTCCATGGGGGCCCTTTCAGGATTCAGAACTCGAGGGAATCGGCGACGGCCTTGATGCCGGCGCGGGCGCAGACATCGTCGGCATCCCCGCCGGGAGCGCCCGAAACGCCGATGCCGGCCACGATGCTGCCGCCCGCCTCGATCATGACGCCGCCGCCCACCGCGACGACGCGCGGGAGGTTGCGGATCCCCGACGAGGGTTGCCCTGGCTGCGTGATCTTCAGGAGGTCGGTGGTGTTGGTCCGGAACGAGACGGCCGTCCAGGCCTTGTTAACGGCAGTCTCCGGCGTGTGGGCGCCGGCGTAGCGGTCGCGCAACATCACCTGCGCCAGTCCGGACCGGTCGACGACCGCCACCGCCACCTGGAAGCCGTCCGCCCGGCACTTGGCGAGGGCCGCCTGTGCCGCCTTCAGTGCCGTTTCCGGGGTGAGCGCCTTCAGGCTGATGGTGGCCGGCTCGGCGGCGATCGCGGGGGCCGACACGAGGGCGGCGAGAAGGGCGAGGCGGGAAAGTGCATTAGACATGGCTAATGTTCCTCGATGAAAAAAGGGCGGGTTGGCACCCGCCCCGGGGTGGGTGGAGATCCCAACCTATCCCTATTTGTTCACCGGGGAATTGGGGTCCATCAAGAGTGCGACGACATCCTTGATCTGCTGCTCCGTGAGGATCCCGCGGTAGCCGAAGCGCGGCATGCTGGAGCAGGCCGCGAAGGCGTGGGAGTTGTAGACCTTGTTCCACGCGTACTTCTGGATGTCCGGGCCGTACCCGCGCAGCTTGGCGAAGTGGTAGAGGCTGGGCCCGATGGTGCCGTAGGAGACCTCCTCCTTCGCGAGCTGGTGGCAGGCATAGCAATTGGCACCGGAGGGCTGCTTCGGGTCGTCGTTGTACTGCCCGCCTCGGCCGGACTGGGCGATCTTCTCGCCCGACTTCCAGTCGCCGAGGTACTTGCCGTCCGCCGGGTACTTGATGGTGGCGAGCTGCTCCTTCTGCAGGCGCTCGGCCACGTCCGGCGGCACCGGGTTGGAGCCGTAGCTCGAGCACAGCTTCTGCAGGCTGTCCTGGTCGATGCGGTCGACCTTGGCCTGGCCGCGGTCCTTGAACCCCGCCTTCATGAGGGCGACCGCCTTGGTGTAGTACTCGTCGTCGGAAGGGGTCGTGGCGCATCCCGCGGCGAGGAGCGCGGTGGCCGAGAGGGCGATGAGCTTGGTCTTCATGTCTGCGATTCTCCCTGTCAGCGCTTGATGGACGGCGCGTTGAACGGGGCGCCGTTGGCGTTACGCGCGAGGAACATGGTGAGCGCGATGGACGCATCGGAGGTGAAGTCGAGGTGCGGGAAGCGCTGCTGCCGGAAGCAGTCCTCGAGGCGCCACTGGAAGGTGCGCACCTCGCCCTGCGACACCCGGTACGCGGGCCAGGCCGTGTAGGCCTTCTGCGCGTCGGCCTGCTTGGTGAGGTTGGGCAGGTCCTGCAGGCGGATGCGGACGTTGTCGACCGCGTGGCAGGTCGAGCAGGCGAAGTCGTAGGGGCCGCCGCGGTGGAAGAAGATCTTCTTGCCCACCTCGAACGCCTCGACCTCCTTGGGGTGCGACATCGGCACCGCCATCGCGATGCCGCGCGATTCGGCCGTGATGAAGGCCACCAGCGCGTCGTTGTCGGTCTTGCGGCCCGGCCCGCCGAACGGGCTCTTCTTCGCCTCCTCGGGCGAGATCCCCTGCAGCGTGACGCGGCAGTGGACGAGCCGGGTCTCGAGGTCCATGACCTTGTCGACGTCGGCGAAATAGCGCGGCAGCTGGGCATAGGCGCCCTTCACCACGCCGGGTCCCAGGCCAAGGTCGCACTTCTCCAGCGAGGCGTTCTTGGGGCCGGCGGCCTTCTTCCAGATGCCCTCGCCGCGCGCTTCCCACAGCTCGGCGGGGTTGCCGTCGCCGAGGGCCTGCCGGTAACGCTCGATCTCCTCCACTGCGCTGCGCTGCTGCGCGAAGGCGCCCGCCGCGGACAAGGCCATCACTGCACAGGCGGCGCGGGCCGCCCCTCCCAGGGTTCGATTCACGATGCTCCTCCGTTGGTCTCTTCTGTCCAGCGCTCGGATGCTGCTAGGGCTTCAGGTACGCGTAGCCTTCCTGGATCTGCAGGCGGCCGACCTCCGCCACGCCGGAAGGCACGATCTTCACGTCCTGGATGACCTTCTTCGGGTCGATCTTCTGCCGCTCGAGGGTGAAGCGGCACAGGCGGAACTCCACGCCCTTCCCCATGAGGTCCTGCACCAGGGCGTCGTAGGAATTGCCGTTCTTGTCCTTGGCGCCGTCCAGCAGGAAATGCACGCCGTTCGCGTGCGTCACGAAGACGATCTTCGCCTTCGGGTCCGCCGCGAGGTGGTTGTTGGCGTTGCGCAGGCCGTCGGTGGCCTGCTCGTTACCCTGGTTGATGTGGTAGATGACCTTGACCGGGTCTCCGGGTCCCGCGTGGGCCGGAATGACCAGGCCCGTCGCCACGACCACCGCGGCGGCCATCTTCCCGAGGCTGCTCTTCATGGGGTCTCCTCCGTTGTTGGTGTGCTGCCGGCGGGCATCGAGGCCCGCCGGGGTCCTGCGGCGGCGCGATGCCTACGAGACGGTGGCCTCGTCGGTGCGCTTCTCGCCCTTGTTGTCCGTCCAGGTGATGCTCACCTTGTCGCCCGGCTTGCCGCCGGCGAACTTGAACGACAGGAACGGGTTCTTCGAGACGGCCGGGCCCCACTCGGCGGAGAGGACGACCTTGCCGTTGTGGGTGGCGGTCACGTTCTGGATGAAGTGCGCCGGGATCGCGGCGCCCTTCGAATCCTTGCGCTGCCCCGTCTCCATCTCGTGGCTCATGAGCACCTTCACTTCCACCTTGTCGCCGGCCATCGTGGCCCGGATCTTCATCGGATCTGCCATGGTCTTCTCCCGTTCAGCCGCCGCAGCCACCCATGGTGACCTTGACTTCCTTGGTGGTGTAGTAGAACTTCCCGTCCGCCTTCACGAGCGCCGTGACGTTGGAGGTCTGCCCCATCTTCACGCGCGTGGTGACGCCCGCCTCGGTGCCCGCCGGGATGTTGAAGCTCGCGGCCAGCACGTTGGGGTTCTTCTCGACGAGGAGCGCGATCGACTCCGTCTTCGGCAGCCGGCTCGAGATCGTGAACGGCACGACCGCGCCGTTCTCCGCGATGTCCGGGGAGGCGATCACGATGTCGGCGCTCTGGGCGGCGCCGGAGCCCCCCATCGCCTTCACCGTGTCCGCCATGTTCTTGGTCGCGAAGGCGTCCTTGTTCCAGCCCTGCGCCCAGGCCGAACCGGGCTTGAAGAGCCCGGCGGATGCCGCGAGCCCCAGTACTGCCATGCCGCCGGTGCTCTTCAGCACCTTCCTGCGATCGTTGTTCATCGTCTCGCTCCTCGAGTCCACTGGATGTCCGTTCATGCCCCCCGGAACCGCGGGGTTTCGGGTGTCCGGGTATTTGGGGGGTATGCGCCTTTTCGGTCTATCCCCGCATCGGGTAAGGGAATTTACCCGATCGGGTAGGTCGACGGCAGGCCGGCCGATTTTATTCCATCCCGGCCGCCCCGCCGCCACCGTGAAGCAACATCAGGCCACGCTTATATTAGTAGCCGCTGTCCGGAATGCGGTAGCATGCCAGCCATGGCGACGAAGGCGGGAAACGCGCGCGCGGAGGTCCTCGAGTTCAGCGGCCGCGCCGAGGACATCCAGGAGGCGAGCGAGGCGCTCAAGGCGATGGCGCACCCGCTGCGCCTGAAGATCCTCTGCCTCGTGGGCCACCAGGAGCTGATGGTCCAGGAGATCGTCGAGGCCGTCGGCACCTCGCAGAGCAACATCTCGCAGCACCTCGCGGTGATGCGGGAGCGCGGCCTCCTCGCCTCGCGCAAGGACGCGAACAAGGTCTACTACCGCATCGACGACCCGCGGATCCTGCGCATGATCGCGATGATGCGAGAGGTGTTCTGCTCCGCGCACGCCTGAGGGCGCGCCCAGCCTCAACCCGCCCCGCCCTCCGACCAGCGCCTGGCCGCATCGTCGTCGCTCGCCCGGGCCTCGACCCATCGCTCCCCGGCCTGAGTGACCTCCTTCTTCCAGAAGGGGGCGCGGGTCTTCAGGTAGTCCATCACGAACTCGCAGGCGGCGAAGGCCTCGCCGCGGTGCGCGCTCGAAACCGCCACCAGCACGATCGCGTCCCCCGGGGCGAGCGGGCCCACCCGGTGCACCACGCGCAGGTCGACGAGGTCCCAACGGGCGAGCGCCTGGGCGCAGATGTCCTCCAGCGCCCGCTCCGTCATGCCGGGATAGTGCTCGAGGGTCATGCGGCTCACCGCGTCGCCCTCGTTCAGGTCGCGCACCAAACCCACGAAGGTCGCCACCGCCCCCACGTCCCGCCTGCCTTCCGTGAGCGCTGCGATCTCGCGCCCGGCATCGAACGGCGCCTCCTGGACGCGCACGTGCGGCACGGCTCAGCCTCCCGTGACCGGCGGGAAGAACGCCACCTCGTCGCCGGGCTTGAGCGGGGTGGCGGCGCCGGCCATCTGCTGGTTCACGGCCACGCGCCAGTCGCGCCCCGGGGCGAAGGCCTCGGACCAGCGCCCGTCGCGGGCGCGCAGCGCCTCCACGAGGGTGCCGACCGTAGGCGCACCGGCGGGAAGGGCGACCTGTTCGCGGGCGCAGTCCAGCCGCTCCCGCAGGCTCGCGAAGTAGAGGAGCGTCACCATGGCGCGGGGCTCAGTCGGGCACGGCCGCGAGCCGCGGCCGCCCTTCCCGGCCGGCCACGAAATCGCGGATGAACGCGGCGATGGCGCGGGCGTCGTCGATGTCGAACTGCGGCAGGCGCGTGTCCAGCGGCTCGTCGGTGGCCACGGCGATCACGTGGGGGTCGTCCGGGAAGAGGAGCGGCCGGCGCGCGTCGCTCCCCGAGCGGTGCACCTCGATGCGCGGGATCGGGTCGAACTTCCACCCTTCCACGATCACCAGGTCGCAGGGCGAGAAACGGCGCAGCTGCTCCTCGAGGGTGGGCTCGCGCTCGCCGCGCAGTTCCCCCATGAGCGCCCAGCGGCGCGACGAGCTCACCAGCACCTCGGCACAGCCCGCCTGCCGGTGGCGCCAGGAATCCTTGCCGGGCTGGTCCACCTCGAAGGCGTGGTGCGCGTGCTTGATGAGCGACACGCGCAGGCCCGCCTCCACCAGGAGGGGGACGAGCTTCTCGATGAGGGTGGTCTTGCCGCTGCCGCTGTAGCCGGCGATGCCGAGGATTTTCATGGGCGCATCCGGGAGTGCCACCCGGAATGATAGCCCAAGCGGGCGCCCTATCCCGCCGGCCGCAGCTTGCGAAGGACGAGGGGCATGGCCAGCGCGCCCGCGGCCAGCGCCCACAGGATCCAGGTGACCGGGCTCTGGAACAGGATGGCCGGGTGGCCGTCGGAGATGGCGAGCGCCCGGCGCAGGTTCTGCTCCATCATGTCGCCCAGCACGAACCCGAGGATGAGTGGCGCCATGGGGAAGCCGAGCTTGCGCAGGAGCCAGCCGAACACGCCCAGGCCCACCATCAGCACGAGATCGAAAGTGGTTGCGTGCACGGCGTAGACGCCCACGAAGCTCACGGCGGCGATGGCCGGCACCAGCAGCCAGTTGGGCACGTGCAGCATGCGCGTGAAGAGCCCGATCATCGGGATGTTCATGACCAGCAGCATCACGTTGCCGATGAACATCGAGGCGATGAGGCCCCAGACGAGGTCCGGCTGCTGCTGGAAGAGCAGCGGCCCGGGCGTGATGTTGTAGAGCGTGAGCGCGCCCACCATGACGGCGGTGGTCCCGCTGCCCGGCACGCCGAGGGTGAGCATGGGGATGAAGGCGCCGTGTGCCGCCGAGTTGTTGGCCGCCTCGGGGGCCGCCACGCCGCGGATGTCGCCCTTGCCGAAGGTGCCCTCGCGGTCCGTGAGGTTCTTCTCGACCATGTAGGTGATGGCGCTCGCGATCGTCGCGCCGGCCCCGGGCAGGACCCCCACGATGAAGCCGATCACGCTCGAGCGCACCGTGCCCCACCAGGTCTCGGCCATCTCCTTCAGGTTGAAGAGCGCGCGCCCCGTGTTCTTGATCACCGCCTGCCCGGCATGGCTCTGCTCGAGCATCACCAGCATCTCGCTCACGCTGAAGAGGCCGATCACCACGACGATGAACTGGATGCCGTCGGAGAGGTGCACGTCGTCGAAGGTGAAGCGGTAGACGCCGGAGTTGGCGTCGATGCCGACGGTGGCCAGCACGAGGCCAATGAGCGCGGCGAGGAGCGTCTTCACCGGCCGCTCGCCCACCATCCCGGCGAGGCAGCAGATGGCGAACACCATCAGCACGAAGTACTCGGCCGGCCCGAAGGATAGCGCCCAGTTCGCGAGGATGGGCGCGAAGAGCGCGAGCCCGAGCGTGGCGATGAGGCTGCCCACGAACGAGCTCCACGCCGAGATGGAGAGTGCCACCCCGGCGAGCCCCTTGCGGGCCATGGGGTAGCCGTCCAGCGCCGTCATGAGCGCGCCCGCGTCGCCGGGGATGTTGAGCAGGATCGAGGAAACCCGTCCGCCGTACTCGCAGCCGATGTAGACGGCGGCAAGGAGGATCAGCGCAGTCTCCGGCGGCAGCTTCATCGCGAAGGCGATGGGCAGGAGGATCGCCACGCCGTTGATGGGCCCGAGCCCCGGGAGCAGCCCCACGACGGTGCCGATGAACGACCCCAGCAGCGCCACCAGGAGGTTGATGGGCTTCGCGGCGACCGCGAAGCCCTGCGCGAGGTGGCCGAGGGATTCCATCAGGCGCCCGCGAACACCCGGCCCAGCGGCAGGGTCACGTCCAGCAGCTTGTCGAAGAAGTACCAAAGACCGCCGCCGAGCCCCGCCCCGCCGGCCGCGACCGCGACCCAGCCGCCCCCGAAGAGCCGCCCGACCGCCACCGTGACGAGCGCCGTGGCCAGCGGAAAACCCAGCCACTCGAAGAGGAAGGCATAGGCGAGGAAGGCGACCACCAGGACGATCGCCTTGCCCCGCGCCGGGCCCCGCGGCCAGTCGGGTTCGCGGTCGGGCTTCACGAGGATCCACGCGGCCGAGGCCGCCATCGCCCCGCAGAGCAGCAGCGGGAAGGCCCGCGGCCCGATGGGCTCGTAGCTGAACGGCGCCTCGATCTGCCAGGCGAGCCAAGCCACGGCCGCGCAGAACGCGAGCCAGGCGACGGCGAAGACGCGGTCGCTCACGGGCGTTCCGCCCCGCGGCCTACTTCTTCACCAGCCCGAACTCGTTGGCGATGGCGCGGTACTCGCCGACCTGCTTCTTCACGTAGGCGTCCAGCTCCGGGCCGACGATGTCGAAAGGCTGCAGGCCTCTCTGCTCGCGCAGCGCCGCGAATTCCTTCGTGGCCATGGCCTTGCGGAACATGTCCTGCCAGGCCTTGTAGTCGGCGTCGGCCACCTTCGGGCCGGTGTAGAAGCCGCGGATGATGGGCCATTGCAGGTCGTAGCCCTGCTCCTTGGCGGTCGCCACGCCCGACATCTTGCCTTCCAGGCGCTTTTCGGCGAGGACCGCGATGGTGCGGATGTTGCCGGCCACGGCCTGCGCCTCGTCGGCGGAGACGTCGCCGAACATCACCTGGATATGGCCGCCCATGAGCGCCGTGGTCGCCTCGCCGTTGCCCTCGAAGGACACCCAGCGCATCGCCTTGGGGTCGACGCCGATCTTCTTGGCGAGCATGGCCGCCTTCGTCCAGTCCTGGCTGCCTACCGTCCCGCCGCCGCCGAGCGGCACCTTCGCCGGGTCGGCCTTGATGGCCGCGGCCACCTCGGCGAGGTTCTTCCACGGGGCGTTCTTGCCCACGGAGATCGAGCCGTAGTCCGCGCCGACTGCGGCCACCCAGCGCACGTCGCTCTCCGTCCACTTGCCGAACTTGCCCTGCGCGATGTTGAGCAGCGACCCGCCCGAGAATGCGACGATCACGTTCGGGTCGGCGGCGCGCTGCGCGACGACGGTGTTCATGGCCACGGCGCCGATGCCGCCCGGCATGTAGGTCGCCCGCATCGGCTCCTTGATGAGCTTCAGGTCCTGGAACGACTGCTGGGCGAGCTTGCAGGTGAGGTCGAAGCCGCCGCCGGGCTTGGCGCCGACGATGCACTCGGGCTTGTCGATGGCCGCGAGGGCGGCGAGGCTCGTGACGGTGGCGACAACGGAAACGGCGAAGACGGACAGCGGCTTGCGCATGGGATTCCTCCGGAGGTTCGGTCGAATGTTCTCGGGAGCTTCCCGGCGAAGGCCGGGCGCCCCTCTGGTGCGAGAATGGAGCATAGGCGCGGAAGCTTTCAAGTGGCTTTCGGCCACCGGGGAGGGGCAACCTTGCGGATCCTGCTGGTGGAGGACCATCTCGAGCTCTCGAGGTGGGTGGGACGGGCCCTGGAGAAGGCCCGCTACACGGTCGAGCGCTCGCTCAACGGCGCCGACGCCGACGCGCGGCTCGCCACCGAGCGCTACGACCTCGTGATACTCGACCTCTCGCTCGCGCGCCTGGACGGGCTCGAGGTGCTGCGCCGGCTGCGCGCCCGCGGCAACCGGACGCCGGTGCTCATCGTCACGGCCCGCGCGGAGGTGTCGGACCGCGTCCGCGGCCTGGACCTCGGCGCCGACGACTACCTCGCCAAGCCCTTCGAGATCGACGAGCTGGAGGCGCGCGTGCGCGCGCTCCTGCGCCGCTCGCAGGCCGGCGGCGACAACCGCCCCGCCTGCGGCGACCTGGTCCTGGACCCCGCAGGCCGCGCCTTCGAGCTGGCCGGCGAGCGGCTCGCCCTCACGCCACGGGAGTTCGCCGTCCTCGAGTCCCTCGTCCTGCGCGCGGGCAAGGCCGTGGCGAAGGACCACCTGCACGAGCGCCTGTTCACGCTGGAGAGCGACTCCCGGCCGGACGCGATCGAGGTCTACGTGCACCGGTTGCGGCGCAAGCTCGCCGGGTCGCGCGTGCGGATCGTCACGCTTCGCGGCCTGGGCTACCTGCTCGAGGAAGCGAGGCCGTGAGCGGCGCGCGCCCGGCCGCGGGGCTCCAGACGCGCCTGCTGGGGTGGCTCATCCCGGCCCTCATCCTGCTGGTCGCGGTGAACTCCGTGAGCGCCTACCGGACGGCGCTGGAGGCGGTGAACGCCGCCTACGACCGCTCCCTCCTCGCCGTGGCGCGCGCCGTCGCCGACCGGGTCGAGTTCCGCGGCGGCCGGGTGGCCGTCGAGGTGCCCTACATCGCGCTCGACTTCTTCGAGTCCGACCTGCGCGGCCGCGTCTACTACCGCGTCGGCGGGCTGGAGGGCGACTTCGTCTCCGGGTGGGACGACCTGCCGGCGCCGCCGCCGGGCGTGCCGAGGTCGCAGGACTACTTCGCCCTCGCGCATTTCTACGACGACAGCTACCGGGGCGAGGCGGTGCGCGTGGTGGCCCTGCACCAGCCCGTGTACGACGAGCGACCGCGCGGCATGGCGCTCGTGCAGGTGGCGGAGACCCTCGCCTCGCGCGAGACGCTCACGCGGCGCCTGCTCGCCGACACGCTCGCGCGCCAGCTCCTGCTGGTGGCGCTCGCGGCACTGGTGATCGTGGTGGTCGTGCGCGTGGCGCTGAAGCCCCTCGGGCGGCTGCGGGCGGGGCTGGACGCGCGCGCCGCGGGTGACCTTTCCCCCATCGACCCGGCCGGCGCGCCGCGCGAGGTGGGGGCGCTCGTGGCCGGCATGAACGACTACATGGGCCGGCTCAAGGGAACGCTCGACCGCCAGGAGCGCTTCATCGCCGACGCGTCCCACCAGCTGCGCACGCCGCTCGCGGTGCTGCGCACGCAGGCGGGGCTCGCGCTTCGCGAGGAGGATCCGGCGCGGCTGCGCGAGACGCTGGCCGCCATGGACGCAGCCGTCGGCGACACCATCCACCTCGCCAACCAGCTTCTCACCCGCGCCCGGGCGCAGCACGGCATCGCCACCCCGGTCTTCTCCGGCCTCGACCTCGCCGCCGTCGCTCGCGAGGCCTGCCTGGAGCTCGCCCCCGGGGCGGTCGCCAAGTCGATCGACCTCGCCTTCGAGGGCGAGCACCCCGTGCCCCTGCGCGGCGACGCGACGCTCATGGGCGAGCTGGTGAAGAACCTCGTGGACAACGCCATCCGCTACACCCCGGAAGGCGGGCGCGTCGCCGTGCGGCTCTCCGCGCCCGGGGAGGCGCCCGCCATCGAGGTCGAAGACAGCGGCGAGGGGGTGGCCGCCGCTGATCGCGAGCGCATCTTCGACCCCTTCCACCGCCTCGCCTCGAGCAAGCAGCCGGGCGTTGGGCTGGGGCTCTCGATCGTGCGCGACATCGCGCGCGCGCACGGCGCGGAGATCGAGCTGGGGGACGGCGCCGGCGGCGCGGGGCTGCGGGTGCGGGTGCGCTTCCCGCCGCCGGCTAGTCCGGCTTCGGCACCACGCTGAGCTGCGGGGGGCCGGGCTCGGGGGCGGCCGCCGCCTCCGGGCCGATCGCCGGCGCCGTGTCGCCGCCGGGCAGCTCCGCCCGCTCGATGGCCGCGAACCGCTCGCTGATCTTGCGGCTGGAGATCTGCACCTGGCCCGCGTCCTCGTGCGCCTGGCGGATGTGGTCGGCGAGCTTCCTCATGCGCTCGTCGAAGCGGCCGAAGTCCTTGCCGAGCTTGCCCAGCTCGTCCTTGATGATGTGGATCTGCTTGCGCGTCTCCACGTCCTTCAGCACGGCGCGCGCGGTATTGAGGATCGCCATGAGCGTCGTGGGCGAGACGATCCACACGCGCCGCGCCATGGCGTGCTCCACGAGGTCGCGGTGGTGGGCGTGGATCTCCGCGAAGACGGACTCGGCCGGCACGAACATCACCGCGCCGTCGCTCGTGACGCCGGGGATGATGTACTTCTCCGCGATGGCGTCGACGTGGCGGCGCACGTCGTACTTGAAGGTCGTGCGCGCCTCCTTGTCCGTGGCGTCGGCCGTCATGCGCTCGTAGTTCTCCAGCGGGAACTTGGAGTCGATGGCGACGAGCCCGGTGGGCGGGGGAAGCTTCAGCACGCAGTCGGCGCGGACGTTGCCCTCGGTGGGGAACTGGTACTGGAACTCGAAGGCGGCCTCGGGGAGCACGTTCTTCACGATGTCCTCGAGCTGGCGCTCGCCGAAGGCGCCGCGCGAGCTCTTGCTGCCGAGCAGGTTGTGCAGGCTCACCACGTTCGTGGTGAGCAGGTCGATCTTCTTCTGCGCGTCGTCGATCGTCTGCAGGCGCGTCATCACGCTCACGAACGTCTCGTTGGTGCGCCGGAACCCCTCGTCGAGGCGCTCGTTCACCTTGCCGCCGATCTCGGCCAGGCGCGCATCGACCTTCTCCTGCAGCGCGCGCTCGAAGGCCTGCAGCTGCTCGCGGTTGCGGGCGAGCTCGTCGCCGACGGCGCGGCGCAGGCGGTCGCCCTCCTCGCTCTGGCGCGAGGCGAGGCGGTCGGCGGAATCCGCGAGTCCGCTCGCGAGGTCCGTGAGGACGGCGCGGTGGTGCGCCTCGCGGTCGCCGGCGACCGCCTCGGGCAGGCCCTCCACGCGGCGGGCGAGCCGCGCCGCGACCACGAGCGCGCCCACCGCGGCCAGCGCGGCGACGGCGGCGAGAAGGAGGATCGCGGCGTCCAAGGCCCCGGTCAGGCCGCCTGCGCCTCGCGCGCGGCGCGCTTGCGGTCGTGCTCGAGCAGGTGGCGCTTGCGCAGGCGGATGTTCTTCGGCGTAACCTCGACCAGCTCGTCGTCGTCGATGAACTCGACGGCGCCCTCGAGCGTGAGCTGGATGGGCGGCGTGAGGAGCACGTTCTCGTCCTTGCCCGCGGCGCGGACGTTGGTGAGCTTCTTGCCCTTCACCGGGTTCACGATGAGGTCGTTGTCGCGGCTGTGGATGCCGATCACCATGCCCTCGTACACGCGCTCGCCGGGTGAGACGAACATGCGGCCGCGGTCCTCCAGGTTCCACAGCGCGAAGGCCACCGCCTCGCCCTGCTCCGAGGAGATGAGGACGCCGTTCCTGCGCGAGGGGATCTCGCCCTTCACGGGGGCGTAGTCGTCGAACACGTGGCTCTTGATGCCGGTGCCGCGCGTGAGCGTCATGAACTCCATGTGGAAGCCGATGAGGCCGCGCGAGGGCATGCGGTAGTCCAGGCGCACGCGCCCCTTGCCGTCCGGCACCATGTCCTGCAGCTCGCCGCCGCGGCGGCCCAGCTCCTCCATGAGGCGGCCCTGGTGGTCCTGCTCCACGTCCACGGTGAGGATCTCCCACGGCTCGAGCTTCACGCCGCCGGCCTCCTTCACCACCACGCGCGGCTTGCCGACCGCGAGCTCGTAGCCCTCGCGGCGCATGTTCTCGATGAGGATCGTGAGGTGCAGCTCGCCGCGGCCCGAGACGCGGAAGATGTCGGCGTCCTCCGTGTCCTCGACGCGCAGCGCGACGTTGGACATGAGCTCCTTGGCGAGGCGGTCGCGGATCTGCCGGCTGGTGACGTACTTGCCCTCCTGGCCCGCGAACGGCGAGGTGTTCACCTGGAAGTTCATGGTGAGCGTGGGCTCGTCCACGCCGAGGAAGGGCAGCGCCTCGGGCGTCTCCACGGAGGCGAAGGTGGCGCCGATGGTGAAGTCCTCGATGCCCGTCACGGAGACGATCTCGCCGGCCGCGGCTTCCTCCATCTCGACCTTTTCCAGCCCCTGGAAGGCGCGCACCAGGCCGATCCTCGCGCGGCGCGGCGCGGCGTCGCCCGCGAGGATCATCACCTCCTGCGCGCGGCGCAGCGTGCCGCGGCGGATGCGGCCCACGGCGATGCGCCCGAGGAAGCTGGAGTAGTCCACGGCGCTGATCTGCAGCTGCAGCGGGCCTTCCGGGTCGCCCGCGGGCGAAGGCACGTGCTGGAGGATCGCGTCGAAGAGCGGACGCATGTCGGCGCCCTTGCGGCCCTGCTCGAGCGAGGCCCAGCCGTTGAGGCCGGAGGCGTAGATCACCGGGAAGTCGAGCTGGTCCTCGGTGGCGCCCAGCTTGTCCATGAGGTCGAAGGTCTGGCTCACCACCCAGTCCGGCCGGGCGCTCTCGCGGTCGACCTTGTTCACCACGACGATGGGCTTGAGCCCGAGGGCGAGCGCCTTGCGCGTGACGAAGCGCGTCTGCGGCATCGGGCCCTCGACCGCGTCGACCAGCAGCACCACGCCGTCGACCATCGAGAGCACGCGCTCGACCTCGCCGCCGAAATCCGCGTGGCCGGGCGTGTCCACGATGTTGATGTGCACGCCCTGGTAGTCCACCGCCGTGTTCTTGGCGAGGATGGTGATGCCGCGCTCCTTCTCGATGTCGCCGGAGTCCATGACGCGCTCGACGATGTGCTGGTGCGCGGCGAAGGTGCCGGCCTGTTGCAGGAGCTTGTCGACCAGCGTGGTCTTGCCGTGGTCGACGTGGGCGATGATGGCGATGTTGCGAAGCGGGCGCGGCATGGGGGTCCTTGGGCTGCGATCAAAATCGCAGGAAATTCAGCAGTTTAGCATGCCAAGGTGACGAACGCGATAGCGACATGATGCGCCGATGCGCAGCTGCCGGGGACTGGCGCCCCCGCTTCCTACTTCTCCGCCCGGTTGCGCATCCAGTCGGCCGTGCCGAAGAAGGCCTCCGCGAGCACCTTCCGCAGCCCCTCGTCCACGCCCTCCTCCTCCATCGCCTGGCGCATGCAGGCGAGCCACTGGTCGCGCTCGGCGACGCCGATGGCGAACGCGAGGTGGCGCGCGCGCAGCATCGGATGGCCCTTCTTCTGCGCGAAGAGCGGCGGCCCGCCCAGCCAGCCGGAGAGGAACCAGAAGAGCTTGTCGCGCGACTCGTCCAGCGCGGGCGGGTGCATGCGGCGGATCCCGGCGTAGGCGGCCTCGAGGTCCATGAGGTCGTAGAAGCGATCCACGAGGCTCCTCACGCCGGCCTCGCCGCCGAGCAGCTCGTAGGGGGTCGGGCCGGCGTACGGCGCGTCGTCGGTGGGGGTGTTCATCGCGGTTCGATCGTGCGGGCCGGCCGCAGGGGGCGCGTATGCTAGCATGCGCGCCTTTTGCCTCCCGCCCCGCCGTGAAGCTCGCCCTCAAGATCGACGTCGACACCTGCCGCGGCACCCGCGAGGGCGTTCCCCGGCTGGTGGAGATGCTCGGCCGCCACGGCGCCGGCGCCACCTTCCTCTTCAGCCTCGGGCCCGACCACACGGGGCGCGCCATCACGCGCGTCTTCCGGCCCGGGTTCCTCGGCAAGGTCGGCCGCACCTCGGTGGTGTCGCACTACGGCATCCGGACCCTCCTCTACGGGACGCTCCTGCCCGGACCGGACATCGGCCGGCGCTGCGCGGCGATCCTGCGCGGCGTGCGGGATGCGGGCTTCGAGGTCGGGATCCACGCCTGGGACCACGTGAAGTGGCAGGACGGCGTCGGCGCCGCCGGCGAGGCCTGGACCGACTTCCAGATGGCGCTCGCGCGCAACCGCTTCGTGGAAGTGTTCGGCGAGGATCCCAGGGTGCACGGCGCGGCGGGCTGGCAGATGAACGTGCACGCGTACCGCCGCACCCAGCGTTTCGGCTTCGCCTACTGCTCGGACACGCGCGGCACGCACCCCTTCCTCCCCGTGCACCGCGCCGAGATCATCGCCTGCCCTCAGCTGCCGACGACGCTCCCGACGCTGGACGAGCTCGTGGGGCTCGACGGCGTCACGGAGGCGACCGTGGCCGACGCCATCCTCGAGCGCACGCGCGAGCCGCGGGACCATGTCTTCACCCTGCACGCCGAGCTGGAGGGCATGAAGCTCGCGCCGGCCTTCGAGCGCCTGCTGGAAGGCTGGAAGGCGCAGGGCTACGAGCTCGTCGCGATGCGCGGCCTTTTCTCGGGGCTCGACCTGGCCGCCCTGCCCCTGCACACGGTGGCCGACGGGGAGGTCCCCGGCCGCAGCGGCACGCTCGCCCTCCAGGGCCCGGCCTTTCTCCCTTCGCCTTCAACGCCATAGCTTGCGTTTTTGAAGGAACTTGGCCACCATAGGTCGCGGTCAACCCCTTGGACCCCCTGGATGAGCGAACGCAAGGCAGTCCCGGATTTCGAGCTACCCGCCACAGGCAACCAGCTGTTCCGGCTCTCGGCCTTCAAGGGCCACCCGCTCATCCTCTACTTCTACCCCAAGGACAACACGCCCGGCTGCACGGACGAGAGCCTGCAGTTCCGCGACCTGCACGCGGACTTCGCAAAGGCCGGCTGGGCCGTCTTCGGCGTCTCGCGCGACTCGCTCGCCTCCCACGAGAGGTTCAAGGCGAAGTTCGGCTTCCCCTTCGAGCTCCTGTCGGACGCCGAGGAGAAGGCGTGCGCGATCTTCGGCGTCATCAAGATGAAGAACATGTACGGCAAGCAGGTGCGCGGCATCGAGCGAAGCACCTTCGCGATCGACCGGGAAGGCCGCATCGCCCGGGAGTGGCGCGGCCTGAAGGTGGCCGGGCACGCGGCGGAAGTGCTCGAATTCGCGAAGTCCGCCTGACTGCCCGCCGACTTCCCACCCCTGGCGCCCCTGCCTGATGCCCAACGACAACCTGCGTGACTCGCCCTCCTCCGGGGAAGGCGAGGCGTCGTCCCCTGCCCCGGAATCCGCGGAGGCCCCCATGCACCGCAAGCGCGACAGCCACGCCGGGGCGAAGCCGGCACGGCGCTCGGCCGCCGTGAAGCTCTTCGTCCTCGACACCAACGTCCTCATGCACGACCCCACGAGCCTCTTCCGGTTCGAGGAGCACGACGTGTACCTGCCGATGGTCACGCTCGAGGAACTCGACGACAACAAGAAGGGCATGAGCGAGGTCGCGAGGAACGCCCGCCAGGCGAGCCGCTTCCTCGACGAGATCGTCTCCTCCGGCGCGGGCGACATCGAGTCGGGCTACGCGCTCAAGGGCAAGACGCACGGCGAGGCGCTAGGCCGCCTGTTCCTGCAGACGCACGCCGTCTCCGCCGAGATCCCCGAGTCGGTCGCCTCCCAGAAGGCCGACAACGTGATCCTGGGCGTGGCGATGCACCTGAAGCAGCGCTACCCCAAGCGGCAGGTCGTGCTCGTGTCCAAGGACATCAACATGCGCATCAAGGCGCATGCGGTGGGCCTGCCGGCCGAGGACTACTTCAACGACAAGGTGCTCGAGGACACCGACCTCCTCTACACCGGGATGCTCGACCTGCCCGCCGACTTCTGGGACCGCCACGGCAAGGACGTCGAGAGCTGGCAGGAGCACGGCCGCACGATGTACCGCGTGAAGGGGCCGCTCTGCCCCGCGATGCTCGTGAACCAGTTCGTCTTCCAGGAGGGCGACCGGCCCTTCTACGCGATCGTGCGGGACGTGAAGGGCAAGGTCGCGACCCTGCAGACGCTGAAGGACTACTCGCACCACAAGAACAACGTCTGGGGGATCACCTCCCGCAACCGCGAGCAGAACTTCGCCCTGAACCTCCTCATGGACCCGGAGGTCGACTTCGTGACCCTGCTGGGCCAGGCCGGGACCGGCAAGACCCTCCTCACGCTCGCCTCCGGCCTCATGCAGACGCTCGAGCACAAGGTCTACAGCGAGATCATCATGACGCGGGTCACCGTGCCCGTGGGCGAGGACATCGGCTTCCTCCCGGGCACCGAGGAGGAGAAGATGACGCCCTGGATGGGCGCGCTCGAGGACAACCTCGACGTCCTCATGAAGACCGACGACGAGGCGGGCGACTGGGGGCGCGCGGCCACCGCCGACCTGATCAGGAGCCGCATCAAGGTGAAGAGCCTGAACTTCATGCGCGGGCGCACCTTCATCAACAAGTACCTCATCATCGACGAGGCGCAGAACCTCACGCCCAAGCAGATGAAGACGCTCATCACGCGCGCGGGGCCGGGGACGAAGGTCGTGTGCCTGGGCAACATCGCCCAGATCGACACGCCCTACCTCACCGAGGGGTCGTCGGGCCTCACCTACGTCGTCGACCGCTTCAAGGGCTGGAGCCACAGCGGGCACATCACGCTCGCGCGCGGCGAGCGCTCGCGGCTGGCGGACCACGCCTCCGAGGTGCTCTAGGCCGCCGCAGCGGGCCGGCCGAAGGCGGCGAAGGCCGCCACGGCGCGGTCGACGCCGGCCGCATCCACGTCGAGGTGCGTGACGAGCCGCGTGCGCGGCGTGACGATCGCGGTGACGCCCGCGGCCGCCAGGTGTGCCTGAAGCGCCTCGCACCGCTCGCGATCCACCCGCACGAACACCATGTTGGTCTGCGGGGCCTCGACCTCCCACCCCGCATCCCCGAGCCCCTTGGCCAGCCGCCCGGCGTTGGCATGGTCGTCCGCCAGCCGCGCGACATGGTGCTCGAGTGCGTGCAGGCCCGCGGCCGCGAGGATCCCCGCCTGCCGCATCCCGCCGCCCAGCATCTTGCGGATGCGGCGCGCCCGGGCGATGAGGCCCGGGTGCCCCACCAGCACCGTTCCCGCCGGCGCGCCCAGGCCCTTCGACAGGCACACGGACACGGTATCGAAGCCCGCGCAGAGCTGGTCCACGGGCATGCCGAGCTTCACCGCGGCGTTGAAGATGCGCGCGCCGTCGAGGTGGGTCGAGAGGCCCTTCTTCCAGGCGAGCGTCACCGCCCTTGCGAGGTAGTCGCGGCCGATCACCTTGCCGCCGATGGTGTTCTCCAGCGCGAGGAGCCGCGTGATGGCGAAGTGCGGGTCGTCCGGTTTCACGGCTGCGGCGATCCTGTCGAGGTCAAGGGTGCCGTCGGGCTCGTTGGCGATCGGCTGCGGCTGGATCGACCCCAGCACCGCCGCGCCGCCGCCCTCGTACCTGTAGGTGTGCGCGTCCTGGCCCAGGATCACCTCCTCGCCACGCGCGCAGTGCGCCATGAGGGCCGCGAGGTTGGACTGCGTGCCGGAGGGGAAGAGGAGCCCGGCCTCCAGCCCGAACATCGCCGCCGCGCGCTCCTCCAGCGCGCGCACCGTGGGATCGTCGCCGAAGACGTCGTCGCCCACCTCGGCACGCGCCATCGCCTCGCGCATGGCGGGCGTGGGGCGCGTGACGGTGTCGCTCCTCAGGTCGACCGGCGCCATCGGCCGGCCCTCAGCGCAGGCTCGCGTTGAACTTCTCCAGCGCGGCCGACCCCGGGCAGAGCTCCTTCTCGCCCAGCGCGTTAAGCGGGCGGGCGACCGTGCCGAGGCTCTCGTGCAGGTCGGTCGCGTCGGGCTCGACGTAGAGGAGCCCCGTCACGATCTCGCCGTGCGCGTAGCGCCCCTGCACGTAGCTCATCGCGGCGATGCGGCTGGAGGAGTCGTAGTCGTCGGCGAGCTTGCGCAGGCGCAGCACCGAGCCGTCGTGCTGGCGCACCTCCTGCACGGCCCCGGGCGCGTACTCGGTCGTGATCTCCTTGTGGACGGTGATGACGTCCAGCCGGTTCACGGCCTCGTTGTGGCTCCTCACGTAGTCGTAGCTGCGGGTCGAGCCGTCGTGGTTGTTGAAGGCGACGCAGGGCGAGATCACGTCGATGAACGCGGCGCCCGGGTGCGTGAGCGCGCCCTTGATGAGGGGCACGAGCTGCGCCTTGTCGCCGGAGAAGCTGCGCCCGACGTAGGTGGCGCCCAGCTGCAGCGCGAGGATGGCGAGGTCGATGCCCTCGTCGGTGTTCACGGCGCCGCGCTTGGACTTCGAGCCCCGGTCGGCGGTCGCGGAGAACTGGCCCTTGGTGAGGCCGTAGACGCCGTTGTTCTCGACGATGTAGGTCATGTTCACGCCGCGGCGCATGACGTGGGCGAACTGGCCCAGGCCGATGGAGGCGGAGTCGCCGTCACCCGAGACGCCGAGATAGATCAGGTCGCGGTTGGCGAGGTTCGCCCCCGTGAGCACCGACGGCATGCGCCCGTGCACCGAGTTGAAGCCGTGCGACTTCTCGAGGAAGTAGGTCGGCGTCTTCGACGAGCAGCCGATGCCGGAGAGCTTGGCGACCTTGTGCGGCTCGATGGCGAGCTCCCAGCAGGCCTGGATGATGGCCGCGCTGATGGAATCGTGCCCGCAGCCGGCGCAGAGCGTGGAGATCGCGCCCTCGTAGTCGCGGCGGGTGAAGCCCAGCGCGTTCGCGGGCAGGTCGGGGTGGTGCAGCTTCGGCTTGGCGAGGTAGGTCATGTCGTTACTCCCCCGCGGCGGCGGTGCGCCGCATCGGGCGGACGTTGAAGGCCGACAGCCGCTCCTCGATCGCGCGGCGGATGAAGCGCGCGGTGATGGGCGTGCCGTCGTAGTGGACGATCGAGGAGGCGCGCGCCGGGTCGATCGCGCCCTCGTTCACCAGCAGCGTGCGCAGCTGGCCGTCGCGGTTCTGCTCCACCACGAAGACGTGGTCGTGGGCGTTCACGAAGTCGATCACCGGATCCTGGAAGGGGAAGGCGCGCACGCGGATCGCGTCCATCGCGATGCCTTCGGCCTCCAGCTCGGCGAGCGCCTCGTCCATGGCGCAGGCGGTCGAGCCGTAGTAGACGACCCCGTAGTGCGCCGTTCGCGGCGATTCCTTCAGCACCGGCTCCGGGACGTAGAGCTTGGCCGTCTCGAACTTGCGCAGCAGCCGCTGCATGTTGTCCACGTAGGCGCTGCCCTCCTCCGTGTAGCGGGCGTAGCGGTCGCGGCTGGTGCCGCGCGTGAAGAACGAGCCGCGCTTCGGGTGCGTGCCCGGGTAGGTGCGGTAGGTGATGCCGTCGTCGTCCACGTCGAGGTAGCGGCCGAAGCGCTTGCCGGCCTCGAGGTCCTCGTGCGAGAGGACCTTGCCGCGGTCGTAGGTGCGCGAATCGTCCCACTCCAGCGGCTCGCAAAGGCGCTCGTTCATGCCGATGTCCAGGTCGGTCATCACGAACACCGGCGTCTGCAGGCGGTCGGCGAGGTCGAGGGCGTCGGCGGTGAAGGCGAAGGCCTCCCTCGCGTCCTCCGGGAAGAGGAGCACGTGCTTGGTGTCGCCGTGCGAGGCGTAGGCGCAGGAGAGGATGTCGGCCTGCTGCGTGCGCGTGGGCATGCCCGTCGACGGGCCGGCACGCTGCACGTTCACGATCACGGCGGGGATCTCGGCGAAATAGGCGAGCCCGATGAACTCGGTCATCAGGGAGACGCCCGGGCCGGAGGTGCAGGTGAAGGCGCGCGCGCCGTTCCACGCCGCGCCGATCACCATGCCGATGGAGGCGAGCTCGTCCTCGGCCTGCACGATCGCGACGTTGCGCTTGCCGGTGGCCGCGTCCACGCGGAACTTGCCGCAGTGCTTCATGAAGGCCTCGGCGACCGAGGACGACGGCGTGATCGGGTACCAGGCGCAGACGGTGGCGCCCCCGTAGACCGCGCCCAGGGCCACGGCGTTGTTGCCCTCGATGAAGATCTTGGCACCCACCTTGTCGGAGCGGCGCACCGTGATCCCCAACGGGCACGGGAGGTTCGCGGCCGCCCAGTCGCGCCCGAGGTGGAGCGCGCGCAGGTTGGGCTCGAGGAGCTTCTCCTTGCCCTTGTACTGCTCCCCGATCAGCTTCTCGACCTCGGCGATGTCGATCTCGAGGAGGGCGGCGAGCGCGCCGACGTAGATGATGTTCTTGAAGAGCTGGCGCTGGCGGGCGTCGGTGTAGGTCGCGTTGCAGATCTCCGTGAGCGGCATCCCGATCACGGTGATGTCGTCGCGGAACTTGTCGGCCGGCAGCGGCTTGGTGGAGTCGTAGAAGAGGTAGCCGCCGGGCTCGACCTCGACCACGTCCTTCTCCCAGGTCTGCGGGTTCATGGCGACCATGAGGTCCGCGCCGCCGCGCCGGCCCAGCCAGCCCGACTCGGACACGCGCACCTCGTACCAGGTGGGCAGGCCCTGGATGTTGGACGGGAAGATGTTGCGCGGGCTCACCGGCACGCCCATGCGCATGATGGATTTCGCGAAGAGCGTGTTGGCCGAGGCCGAGCCCGAGCCGTTCACGTTGGCGAACTTGACCACGAAGTCGTTGACGGCCTTGATGGATTTCTTCTGCATGGCGATTCTCACGCGGCCTTGCGGGCGGCGGCGTCGCGGCAGCCCGGCCCGGCATGGGTCATCTCGATGAAGGACTTCTGCATGTCCCAGGCGCCCGTCGGGCAGCGCTCCGCGCACATGCCGCAGTGCAGGCAGACGTCCTCGTCCTTCGCCATGATCCGCCCGGTCTTGAGGCCGGCGCCCACATAGAGGTCCTGCGACGGGTTCCTCGCCGGCGCGCTGAGGCGCGCGCGCACCTCGGCCTCCTCGCCGTCCTCGGTGAAGGTGATGCAGTCCATGGGGCAGATATCGACGCAGGCGTCGCACTCGATGCAAAGCTTCGCGGTGAACACCGTCTGCACGTCGCAGTTGAGGCAGCGCTGCGCCTCCTTCCAGGCGAGCTCCGGGTCGAAGCCCAGCTCCACCTCCTGGCGAATGTCCTTCAGCGCGATGGTGAGCTCCTTGAGCGGCACGCGGTGGCGCGCGTCCGGCACCACCTGGTTGTCGTAGATCCACTCGTGGATGCCCATCTTCTGCGACACGAGGTTCATGTGCGGCGGCGGGCGCACGGCCACCTCCTCGCCGCGGCAGTGGCGGTCGATGGAGATCGCCGCCTCGTGCCCGTGGGCCACGGCCCAGATGATGTTCTTGGGGCCCAGCGCCGCGTCCCCGCCGAAGAACACGCCCGGCAGCGTCGACTGCAGCGTCGACTCGTCGAGCACGGGCATGCCCCACTTGTCGAACTCGAGGCCGATGTCGCGCTCGATCCAGGGAAAGGCGTTCTCCTGGCCCACGGCGACCAGCACCTCGTCGCAGGGGTAGTGCTCGTCGGGCTCGCCCGTGGGCACGAGCGAGCGGCGCCCGCTTTCGTCGTAGACGGCCTTCACCACCTCGAAGGACATGCCCGTGAGCCGCCCGCCCTCGTGCGTGAACGCCTTCGGCACGCGGTAATTGATGATGGGGATGCCCTCGTGGACGGCGTCCTCCTTCTCCCACGGGCTCGCCTTCATCTCCTCGTAGCCCGAGCGCACGATCACCTTCACGTCCTCGCCGCCGAGGCGGCGCGCGGAACGGCAGCAGTCCATCGCGGTGTTGCCCCCTCCGAGGACGATGACCCGCTTGCCGACCTTCGTGACGTGCCCGAAGGAAACCGACGCCAGCCACTCGATGCCCACGTGGATGGCCTTGGAGGCTTCCTCGCGGCCCGGGATGGCGAGGTCGCGCCCGCGCGGGGCGCCGGAACCCACGAACACGGCGTCGTAGCCGTGGCCGAGAAGTTCCTTCAGCGATTCCACGCGGTGGTTGGGGCGGAAGTCGACGTCGAGGTCGAGGATGTAGCCCACCTCCTCGTCGATCACGCTCTCCGGCAGGCGGAAGCGCGGGATCTGCGTGCGGATCATGCCGCCGGCGCGCGAGTCGGCCTCGAAGACGGTGACGGCATAGCCGAGCGGCGCGAGGTCGCGCGCGACGGTGAGGGAAGCGGGCCCGCCGCCGATGCAGGCGACGCGCTTGCCGTTCTTCGCCGTGGCCGCCTTCGGAAGCCGCTCGCGGATGTCGCCCTTGTAGTCGGCCGCGACGCGCTTCAGGCGGCAGATCGCAACGGGCTCGGGCTTCTCCCCCTGGTTCTCCTCGACGCGCCCGCGCCGGCAGGCGGGCTCGCAGGGCCGGTCGCAGGTGCGCCCGAGGATGCCGGGGAAGACGTTCGATTTCCAGTTCACCATGTACGCGTCGGCATGGCGGCCCTGGGCGATGAGGCGGATGTACTCGGGGACGGGGGTATGGGCCGGGCACGCCCACTGGCAGTCGACCACCTTGTGGAAGTAGCCGGGCGCTCCGATGTCGGTCGGTTTCAAGCGTTTCTCCATGTGCCGCGCGGGGCGGATGGCCGGGCCTCCCGGGGCGCGTGGCTGCGCCCGCGGGCCGGCGCGAAACGCCTTGCGAGCCGCGCGAGTGGGCGGAGTATACCGGCGAGCGCGCCCGCGCCGAAATCCGGCGCTTGCGAATCGTCAAATGACCCTGCGCGCCCTCAGGTCTTCCAGCGCGGCCGCCGGCAGGCCGAGAAGACCGCCGAGAACCTCGTCCGTGTGCTCGCCCAGCCGCGGCGGCGCGCGTTCGCTGCGCGCGGGCGTGGCCGAGAAGCGCACCGGGTTCGCCACCACGCGCACCTCTCCGGCCGCCGCGTGCGAAAGGGTGGCCACCATGCCCCTGTGCAGCACCTGCGGATCGGCGAACACCTGCGCCAGGTCGTTGATGGGCCCGCAGGGCACCTGCGCGGCCTCCAGCGCCGCGAGCCACTCCGCGGCCGGCCGCGTGGCCAGCCGCCCGGCGATCACCGCGACCAGCTCGTCGCGGTGGGCGACGCGCGCCGGGTTCGTGGCATAGCGCGGGTCGGTCGCCAGCGCCTCGAGGCCGGCGACCTCGCAGAAGCGCGCGAACTGGCCGTCGTTGCCTACCGCCACGATGAGGAACCCGTCGGCGGCACGGAACACCTGGTACGGGACGATCGCCTGGTGGGCGTTGCCCATGCGCCCGGGCACGCGACCCGAGGCGAGGTACGCCGCCGACAGGTTGGCGAGCATCGCGACCTGCGCATCGAGGAGCGCCAGGTCGATGTGCTGGCCCTCGCCCGTGCGTTCGCGGTGGAAGAGCGCCGCCACGATCGCGCTCGTCGCATACATCCCGGTGAAGAGGTCGGCCACGGCCACGCCCACCTTCTGCGGGCCGCCGCCGGAGAGGTCGTCCCGCTCCCCCGTCACGCTCATCAGGCCGCCCAGCCCCTGGATCATGAAGTCGTAGCCCGGGCGGTCGCGGTACGGGCCGTCCTGGCCGAAACCGGTGATGGAGCAGTAGACGAGGCCCTCGTGCCCTTGGCGCAGCCGCGCGTAGTCCAGCCCGTAGCGCGCGAGGTCTCCCACCTTGAAGTTCTCGACCACGACGTCGCTTTGCGCCGCCAGGCGGCGCGCGATCTCCTGCCCTTCCGCGCCGGCGATGTCGAGCGTGACCGACTTCTTGCCGCGGTTGGCCGCCATGAAGTAGGCGGCGTCGGGCGTGTCCCGCCCTTCCCGGTCGCGGACGAAGGGGGGGCCCCACTTGCGCGTGTCGTCGCCCTGCCCCGGCCGCTCGATCTTGAGCACCTCCGCGCCGAAGTCGGCGAGGTTCTGCGTGGCCCAGGGGCCCGCGAGCACGCGGGTGAGGTCGAGGACGCGGATGCCCTCCAGGATCTTGCGCATGCCGCGATTATAGGTCCGGGCGCGCGGCGCGCCCCGGCCGTTATCCCTTAGAATGGCCCTGACGCTCCCGGGAACGGGCGCGCACCGTCCGCTCCCCGTCGAGCCCGAGAACCCCCAGTCCATGCAATCGAAGGTGGCCGTGAAGGACCTGAAGGTCGGCATGTTCGTGGCCGACCTCGACCGGCCATGGATCGACACGCCCTTCCTCCTGCAGGGCTTCCTCATCACCGACCGGCACCAGATCGCGGAATTGCAGCGCGTCTGCGAGTGGGTGGTCGTCGACCGCGCCCGCTCCACGGGGGACGAGTTCCGCAAGCCCGACGCGCCTGCGCAAGCCGGTCCCGAGCGGCCCCGCGCGGCGCCCACCGCGACGATGAGCATCGACGATTCGGCCGGGCGGCCCTCCACACAGAGCTTCGACGAGCCGGGGAAGCCGGCACCGGCGGCCGGGCGGAGCGCCTTCGGCGGCATCCTCGATTCGCTGCGCGGCCTGCTCAAGCGCCCGGCGAAGGAACCGCCTGCAGCCGCCACGGCGCCGGCCGCGGCGGTGCCGCGCGGCTCGCTCCTTCCCCCGTCGATCCCCGTCACCGCCTACCCCGACACGCGCACGGTCGAGGAGGAGCTCGCCCCGGCGCGCCAGGCCTTCGACCGCACTTCCGACGTCCTGCGCAAGCTCGCCTCCGACGTGTGGGCCGGCCACCCCGTGGAGATAGCGCGCGTCGAGGAGGTCGTCGACGAGATGGTCGAGAGCATGGTGAGGAACCCGGACGCCCTCATGTGGGTGGCGAGGCTCCGCGAACAGGACCTCACCACCTACGGCCACGGCCTTCAGGTGGCCGTCTACCTCGTGGCCTTCGGCCGCCACCTCGGTTTCCCCCGCGCCGAGCTCTCGCAGCTGGGCACGATCGGGCTGCTGCTGGACATCGGCAAGATCAAGCTGCCCAAGGCGCTGCTCGAGAAGCAGGCCCGCCTCACGCCCGAGGAGTTCGAGTCGGTGAAGAGCCACGTGGCGCTGGGCCTGGAGATCCTCTCGGCCACGCCGAACTGGCCCCCGGAGGTGATCGAGGGCATCGCCCAGCACCACGAGCGCATGAACGGCAGCGGCTACCCGCACGGCCTGAAGGCCGAGCAGATCGGCATCTTCGGGCGCATGGCGGGCATCGGCGACTGCTTCGCCGCGCTCACCAAGTCGCGGCCCTACGCCGAGGCGATCTCCTCCTACGAGGCGCTGCGCAGCATCACCGGGTGGGGCGGCGAGTACTTCCACGCGCCGCTCACGGAGCAGTTCGTGCAGGCGATCGGCGTCTTCCCGGTGGGCTCCCTCGTGGAGCTCTCCACCGGCGAAGTCGCCGTCGTCGTGTCGCACAACAAGGTGCGGCGCCTGAAGCCGCGCGTGCTGCTGCTCACGTCGCCGGACAAGACGCCGTCGGCCTACCCGATCATGGTGGATCTCCTCTACGACCCGCTGCTCGGCGGCGAGGAGCCCGCCTTCATCCGCCGCAGCCTGCCCTCCGGGGCCTACGGCCTCAACCCGCGCGAGAACTACCTCTCGTGAACCCTCCGGCACCCCCCGTCGACACCGGCTACCAGGCCCCCGCCCCGGGCGACGGCGCGCGCGACGACCTGCTGCGCTTCCTCGACCGCGAGGCCGCCATCGCGCAGGCCACGAAGGGCCGGCTCGCGGTCCTGCTGGTGGAACTTCGCCGCGTCGACCGGCTGCAGGCGCTCCTGAAGGGGCCGCCCGCCTCCATCACGCTCTCGCTCGTCGTCGAGCGCCTGCGCCCGGCGCTGCGCCCCGAGGACCGCATCGCCGCGTTGAGCGACGAGCAGGTCTGCATCGTGCTGCCGCGCATCGCCCACCCCACGCAGGCGGTGCTCGCCGCGGTGAAGTGCCTGCGCGCGCTCGACCGCCCCATCGCGCACGAGGGCGGCACCGCGGTGCTGCGACCCTGCGTGGGCATCGCCACGGTGCCGGAGCACCCGGCGGACCCCGCCCAGCTCCTCATGGCCGCCGACGTGGCCCGCCGCATCGCCGGCACCCGCGAGGAGGGCTACCACGTCTTCCAGAGCGAGGACAGCGTCGAGGCCGAGGTCTACCACGGCCTCGACATCGACCTGCAGCGCGCCATCCGCGCCAACGAGCTCGAGGTCCACTACCAGCCGCAGGTGAGCCTCGCCGACGGCCGGCCCGTGGCCGCCGAGGCGCTGCTGCGCTGGCGCCACCCCACCTCGGGCCCCATCGCCCCGACCACGATCGTGGGCATCGCCGAGAACACGGGCACCATCGGCTCGCTCACCTTCTGGGTCCTGAACGCGGTGCTGCGCAACGCAGCCCAGCTCGCGAAGGACGGCATCGCGCCCCGCTTCAGCGTGAACCTCTCGACCCGCACCCTCGTCGACCACGAGCTGCCGGACATCGTCGAGCAGGCGCTGGGCACCTGGGGCGTGCCGCCGGGGCGGATCACGCTCGAGATCACCGAGAGCTCGATGATCGGCGACGCCGAGCGCACCATGGCCATGCTCACGCGCCTCAAGGGCACGGGCGTGCAGCTCGCCATCGACGACTTCGGCACCGGCTACTCCTCGCTCGCCTACCTGAAGCGCTTCCCCGTCGACGAGCTCAAGATCGACAAGCTCTTCGTGAGCGGTCTCCTCACCGACCGGGGCGACCACCAGATCGTGCGTTCCGTGATCGACCTCGCGCACAACTTCGAGCTGCGGGCCGTGGCCGAGGGCGTGGAGGACGAGCCGGCGCGCGCGGAGCTCGCCCGCATGGGCTGCGACCTCGTGCAGGGCTACCTCATCAGCCGGCCCCTGCCCGAGCGCGAGTTCCGCACCTGGTGGGCCGCGCGGGAGAAGGGCGGGTGAAGCGCGGGTTCTACACCATCATGGCGGCGCAGTTCTTCTCCTCGCTCGCCGACAACGCGCTCCTCATCGCCGCCATCGCGCTCCTGCTGCAGCTGGAAGGCCCGGCCTGGCTCACCCCGCTGCTCAAGTTCTTCTTCACCGTGTCCTACGTCGTGCTGGCGGCCTTCGTGGGCGCCTTCGCCGACTCGATGCCGAAGGGCAAGGTGATGTTCGCGACCAACACGATCAAGATCGCCGGCTGCACGCTCCTCTTCTTCCACGACCTCGTGAACCTCCCGGGGCTCGCCCCGTACTGGTTCGTCCTTCTCGCCTACGCGGTCGTGGGGCTTGGCGCCGCCGCCTACTCGCCGGCCAAGTACGGCATCCTCACGGAGCTCCTGCCCCCGGAGCAGCTCGTGGTCGCCAACGGCTGGATCGAGGGGCTCACCGTGGGCTCCATCGTGCTGGGCACGGTGCTGGGCGGCATCCTCATCGGCCCGAAGGTCTCCGCGATGCTCCTCGCCTTCGACTTCCCGATGCTCGACACGGGCGTCGACTCCCCCGCCGAGGCGGCGATCCTCGTGATCGCCGCCGTCTACCTCGTGGCCGCCCTCTTCAACCTCGCCATCCCGGACACCGGGGCGCGCTACCCCCGGCAGGAGCGCAACCCCGTCCGGCTGCTCGTGGACTTCTCGCACTGCTTCACCACGCTGTGGAAGGACAAGCTCGGCCAGATCTCGCTCGCGGTGACCACCCTCTTCTGGGGAGCCGGCGCGACCCTGCAGTTCATCGTGCTCAAGTGGGCCGAGCAGCACCTGAACCTGCCCCTGTCGCAGGGCGCGATCCTGCAGGGAGTCTCCGCCATCGGCATCGCCGTGGGCGCCGTCCTCGCGGCGCGCATCATCCCGCTCAAGCGCGCGGTCGCCGTGCTGCCGGTGGGCATCCTCATGGGCTTCTTCGTGATGACGCTGATCGGCGTCACCTGGATGCCGCTCGTCTACGCGCTCCTCATCCTCGTGGGCGCCATGGCCGGCTTCTTCGTCGTCCCCATGAACGCGCTGCTGCAGCACCGCGGGCACGTGCTGCTCTCCGCCGGGCACTCGATCGCCGTGCAGAACTTCAACGAGAACGTGAGCATCCTCGTGATGCTCGCCCTCTATGCGCTCATGATCCGCATGAACCTGCACATCAACGCGATCATCGTCATGTTCGGCGCCTTCGTCGCGCTGGCCATGTTCCTCGTCATGCGGTGGAACGCCGCCAACCACCGCGCCGACCCCCACCTCGACCGCCTCATCGGCGAGGCCAAGCACTGAAGTCGTGTTTCGAGGTTGCGTTGGGGAGGAGGCGTGACGTTGCCTTTCCCGTCCTGGGCTCGCAAGCGTGACCGCGGGATGGGTGCCCAAGAAATCGGGGCCAGTCAACACACGACTGGCCCCGATTTTTTACCCATCCATCGACGACGAGGCGCAGCATCGTCGACATTGGATGGGTGGAAATTCGAGGGAGCTCGTGGGTTGAGCGCCCTCGAATTTCCGGGCACCCATCCCGCGGTCACGCTTGCGAGCCCAGGATTGCCGGACACGTCTCCCGGCACCGGCCAACACACGGTTTCGCCGCCGGTCACGCCACCCTAGGCCTCGACGGTGGCGGCGTAGCCGAGGAACTCCTCGGGGCTCACGCGGATGGCCGCGCCCGTCGGGCAGGCGCGCACGCAGGCGGCTCCGCCGGGCAGGTCCTTGCACATGTCGCACTTCACGGCCTTCTTGGGGATGTCCTTGCCCTTGGCCGCCGGCTCCATCCCCGGCTCCGGTCCCAGCCCCAGGACGAGCCAGGACCACAGGCTCGGGCGCCGGCGGGCGGGGTCGACCGGGGCGAGCTGGATCACGCCGTAGGGGCAGTTGCGCACGCAGTTGCCGCAACCGATGCAGGAGTCGCTCACGTAGACCTCGCCGCTGGGCGAACGGTGGATCGCGTCCGGCGGGCAGTCCTTCATGCAGTGCGGGTGCTCGCAGTGCCGGCACGAGGTGGGCACGTGGATCGCGGCGAAGGTGGGCCCCGCCTCGCGGTCCAGCCGCGAGGTGCCGTCGTGGACGTCGGCGCAGGCCTTCTCGCAGTTGTCGCAGCGAACGCAGAGCGACTCGTCGATGAGGAGCACGTCGGTCGCCTCGCCCACGCCCTGCTGCAGCAGGAAGGCGATCACGTTGCCCGGGTCGGGCGTGGCCTCCATGGCCGCGTTCACGCGCAGGCGGTCGAGGAAGCGCGCCTCCATCTCCTCGCGCCACCTGGGGTTCCGCGCGAGCACGCCCTTGAAGACGGCGGCGTCGAGCACGATCGCCTCCGTGGTGACCGCCGCGCGCACCGTGGCCGTGCGCGGCGAGTCGGTGAGCAGCGCCATCTCGCCGACGTAATTGCCCGCGGAAAGGTAGGAAAGCACCACTTCCCGGCCCGCGAGCGTGCGCGACACCATGACCGAGCCGCGCCGGAGCAGGTACAGGCCGTCGGGGGCGTCGCCCTCCTTGAACAGCACCTCGTTGCCGCCGTAGCGCCGGACTTCGACGCCGCTTCGCACCAGCTCGGCCAGCTCGTCCTCGGGGAGCATGGGCGCGAGGTAGGCGCGCACCGCCCGCTTGAGGAAGACCTCGTCGACGCTCTTGCGCACCGACTCCACGGAGGCCACGAGCTTGAGCATCGCGCGCCGCGGCGCCTCGACGACGACGCAGTCGTCGCCGGCGCGCACCGTGCTCGAGCGCCGCCTGCCGGAGATGAGGCCCAGCTCGCCGAAGAACTGCCCCGCCCCGAGCGGAAACTCGCGCCCGCCCTCGCCCTCCACGAGGACCTCGCCCGCGACCACCATGTAGAACGAGTTGGTGTAGTCGTTGCGCCGGAAGAGCACTTCGCCGCGGCGCGGCGTGACGAGCTCGCTCTCCAGCATGAACTCGCGAAGCTGCAGCCGGTTCACGCCGGCGAGCAGCGGCACCTCGCGCTGGATGACGTCGAGGATCTGCGAGACGCTCTTCGTGCGCGAGAAGCCGGCGAGGCGCTGCTTCAGCAGGGGCTCGTCCGCCGGCTCCACGGCGCGGCCGAGCGCCGACTCGACCACCTCGTAGCCCTGGTTCATCGCCTGCTTGATGAGCGGGTAGCCGGCGAGCGCCCCGACGATGTAGAGGCCCTTCACGTTCGACTCGTAGGTGTCGCTGAGCTCCGGGACCGCGCTGGGGTCGGCGGAGGGGAACCTCACCCCGAAGCTCTCCACCAGCTTGCGCGGCGGGATGCCGCCCAGGCGCGCGATGATGCGGTGGCACTCGATCGCGTCCGGCCCGTCCGGGCTCTTCACGTGGAAGCGCAGCGGCACCTCGCCCCCGGCGCGCTCGACCTTCACGGCGGAAGTGCCGTAGCGCACCTCCACCGCGCCGGTGCGCGCGGCCTCGAGGATGAGCGTGAGGTTGCCCTCCTTGCAGCGCGTGAACTCCTCGTTGCGGTTCACGAGGATCACGCGGTTGCCCTCCGAGAGGGCCAGCGCGTTCTCGATCGCGGCGTCGCCCGCGCCAACGACCACGATCGTCTCGTCCTCGTGGGCCTTGGGGTCGTCGAGCTGGTACTGCACGCCCTCGAGCGACTCGCCCTCCACGCCCAGCTTGCGCAGGTTCCCCTGCAGGCCGATGGCGAGGACGACCTTGCGGCAGAGGAACGCGTCGCCGCGCTTCGTGGCCACCTGGAAGGCGCCGTCGGATCCCGTGATCGCCGTGACTTCCTGCCCGTAGCGGATGTCGATCGCGAGCTTCGCGATCTCCTCGTCCCACTTCCCGAGGACCTCCTCGCGCCGGCCCGCGGCGAAGCTGAGCGGGCTGCGCAGCGGCAGGATCTGCGGCTCGGCCATCACGTGCTTGCCCTTCTGGTACTTGTGGATCGTGTTGGAGGCGTGCGCTTCCGCCTCCAGCAGCACGTGGGAGATGCCCAGCTCCGCGGCGCGGGCAGCCGCCGAGAGCCCCGCGGGGCCCGAGCCGATGATGCCCACCTCGTGCCAGCGCAGCTCGATGCGTTCGTTGAACGAGGCGGCCATGCCCGTCACCTCCCGAGGAGGGCCCTGAGGCCCGAGAGCGCGGCGCGGAAGCGCTCGGCGCGGTACTTCTCGTCGTCCTTCACCGTCTCGAACAGGCGGTCCAGCGCGGCGTTGGCGGCGCGCACGTCGCCAAGGGCGCCGCGACGGGCGAGGAAGTTCATCACGCTCGCCACCGCCATCGCCGCCTGCTCGGCGCCCGCGTAGTCGCCGTAGTGGCCGGCCACCCCGTCGTCCACGAGGCCGGCGGCGATCGCCTTGAGGTCGCGGTCGCCGAACTCGCGCCCGCGCAGCTTCGCCACGACGCCGTCGAGCCCCTTGCGCAGCCGCCGCGCCGCCTCCAGCGCGTCGCCGCCCTCGCCCGCCACGCCGCGGTGCAGCTGCAGCACCAGCTCGTCGAAGGAAGCCGCGTCCGCCGGGAAGGTCGCGCGCACGATCTGGCGCAGCATGAGGAGGTTGGCGTCGTTGAAGCGGATGGCGCCGGGGCG
Source organism: Burkholderiales bacterium (assembly GCA_019634955.1). Lineage (GTDB taxonomy): Bacteria > Pseudomonadota > Gammaproteobacteria > Burkholderiales > Usitatibacteraceae > FEB-7. The sequence continues at coordinate 12,348 of JAHCAK010000022.1, read as the reverse complement.
CGTGCCGACCCGGGGCTTCCAGCGCGTGTCCGACATCGGGTGGTGGCAGGCGTGGCAGTCGAAGACGACCAGCTCGGGGAAGAGCCCGTCGCGGCCGCGCCTCGGGTCGAGGATCACGTCGAGCTGCTCCTGGGCCGCCAGCGCCTGGCCGATGGCCCAGACGCGCACGCCGTCCCAGCGGCCCTTGCGCCGCTCCCAGTCCGCGTCGGCCACGAAGTGCGGCGGCTGAGTCTGCGTGAAGGTGTCCAGCTCGAAGCTGATGCGCGGGTGGCCCGCCCCCATGATGCGGTGGGTCACGAACTTGTCCTTGTTGCCGAAGTGGCAGGAGAGGCACAGGCGCGCGAGCGCCACCGGGTCGGCCGTGGGATACAGGCCGTCCGCGACGTTTCGCTCGTGCGTGGCGCCCGGCGCCACGTGCGAGCGGATCCAGCCTTCGGCCGGCCCATGGCAGGCCTCGCAGCCGATTCCGTCGGAGGCCTTGAAGCGCTCGCCGCGGCGCTCGGCCGGCGGGTTGTGGCCGTGGCAGTCCACGCAGACCTTCGCCTCGTGGGCCGGCTGCTTCAGGCCGAGGTTCGCGGCGATGCGCCGGCTGCGCTCGCCGGTGAGGACCTGCGCCGCGCGCAGCGCGTGCTTGTCCACGCGCGACCAGGTCACGTACTCGTTCTGCAGGACGTTGGAGCCCTTCCACTCGCTGATCGAGCCGTGGCACAGGCTGGAGGCGCAGTTCACCACGCCCAGGTGCGTGCCCTTCGCCTCGTAGGGCAGCGGCGGCCGGTCGGCCGCCGGCGCCGACAGCGCCGCCGCCGCGAGCGTCGCGGCCAGGAATCGTCTCATCGCGCCTCCGCCTTGCGTGGGGCCGCGGGGGTCCGCGCATCGCGGAAGTCCCCCGGCTTGCCGGTGTCGCTCACGGTCCAGACGGTGCCGTCCGGCCGCAGGTAGAACCGCTGCTGCTCGTCGCGCGTGAAGGGGCGCGAGCCGATGCGCCCGAACACCGCGATCTGCCCGCCCGTCTCGTCCACGCCGCGGTCGCGGTCGAGCCCCTTGGCGAGCGAGAGCGCCGGCGATGCCGTCTCGCGCCAGGCGATCACGCGCGGCCGCGGTTCCGGGCTGAAGCCGTAGAACTTGGGCTGGATCTCCGGCGAGGTGAGCTGCAGCACCTTGAGCCCGTTGGCGCCGTCGGCCACGTAGGCGAAGGCCGAGGCGTTGGTGGTCGCGACCACCACGTCGCGCGCGTCGTCCAGGCGCCCGCCGTCGTCGAAGCGCAGGTGCAGGCGCGGGCTCGCCGGCTTCTCCACGTCGACGATCGCGAGGCCCTCCTTCCCGGCCGCGACGTAGGCGTAGGTGCGCGCGACATAGATGCGCCGGGCATCGGCGAGCCGCACGCGGGCGCCCTCGACGCGCGCCGCCTTCTCCGGCGTGGTCACGTCGACCACCGCGAGCCCCTCGGCGTCGGCCACGAAGAGGTAGCGGAACTGCAGCGCGGAGGCGCGGGCGCCCGTGAGCGGCACCACGGCGGCCTTGCGCGGCCTGAGCGGGTCGTCGAGGTCCACGACCACGATCCCGGCGTCCGCCGCGACGTAGGCGTAGCGCCCGCCGATCGTCACGTGGCGAGCGCCTCGCAGGATGCCGCCCTCGTTCCAGGTCACGGCGCGCCTCAGGAAGTTGTTGCGCGGCTCGCCGTCGGCCAGCGTGTTGACGTCGACGAGGATCAGGCCCTCCTCGGCGTCCGTTACGAGGGCGTAGTTGTAGATCGGGTGGAAGGGCTGCTCCTGGTTGGTCACCCGCATCAGCTCGCCCTTGTTGCGCTCGGGCGCGATGGGCTGGTTGGTGGGCAGCGCCACGCAGGTGGCGCTGCGCGAGGCGACGTGGGTGCTCTGGCCCAGCGGCGAGAACGGCGCCGTCACGATGCGCTGCGACACGCCCTTGTTGGCGATCGACGCCACGTCGTAGACGCGCAGCCCCCCCGGCCCTTCCGCCGAGTAGAGGTACTCGCCGCGCAGCGCCACGCAGCCGGCCGGGCCCTTCGCGCGGTGGTCGTGCGCCTCCGGCAGCCGCCGGCCGCGTTTCTCGTGGGACGCGTGCCAGTCGGGGTAGGCGTGGCGGTGCAGGTAGCTGCCGATGACCGCCTGCGGCTCCTCCCACTCCGTCACCTGCACGGCCTGTACGTGGCGCTCCTCGCCCAGCCAGGCGTTGAAGCCCACGAAGTTCACGAAGTTGGTCCCGTGCAGCAGCATCTGCGCCATGATCGCGTTGTTGTCCCCCTGCTCCGCGACGTGGCAGTCGGAGCAGCCCTTGGTCTCCGTCTTCCTCTCCGTGTGCGGGTAGTGGGGCGCGAAGGCCTGCGAGGAGAAGCCGCTCGCGGCCACCGGCGGCTGCTGGATGTAGATGCGCTCGCGGTTGATGTTGGTCGAGGAGAGCACCAGCGCCGAGGACGAGCGGATGGGCGCGATCCGCCCGCCCTTGACCGGGCCGTGGCGGCCGAGCTGGAACATCTCGTCGCGCGCGACCTGCGGGTTGTAGGTGGCGTAGTTCCGGGTTTCCCCGCCCTCGTAGTGGTGGCGCTCGGTCTTCCAGTTGGCCTGGATGGGCAGGTGACAGCCGCCGCAGCTGGTGGTCCACGAGAGGTGGCAGCTGAAGCAGGTCATCTTCTCGTCGGCGTGCGCGTAGTCCTTGCCGCCGGGCCCCCATTGCCCCTGCCGGCCCGCCTCGCCCGCGCGCATGAGCTTCGCGCGCGCCGCCTTCTCGTTGTAGTGCGCGTTGCCCGGCGTCACCGTGTCCTTCACCAGCGACATCTCCCACTCGAGGTCCGGGTGGATCGCCGAGCGCTGGAAGAGCTTGCCGTCGCGCCACTCGAAGCGCTTGCGCCCGTCCTGGGTGCGCAGGAGCGTCATGTCCATCCCGCCGGGGCGAGCCGCCGGCCCCGAGGTGCGAAGCGTCGGGTAGCTCGTCGCCGTGCCGTGGCAGTCGCGGCAGTCGATCTCGACCGCGGCCGCCACCTCGCCGTAGAGGTGGCCGTTGCCGTGCATGTCCTGCGAGAAGTGGCAGTCCACGCAGTGGAAGCCCACGTCGAGGTGGATCGAGGTGAGGTGCACGGCCTTCTTGAACTTCTGCGGGTCGTCGTCGGAAACGGGCTTGCCGTCCTTGTCGAGGAGCGTGCCCTTGCGGTCGCGCTTGAAGACGGCGCGGAAGTTCCAGCCGTGGCCGTGGTAGTCGGCGAACTGCGTGTCCTTGAGCTTCGGGTTGAGGCGCGAGACCTCCTCGAGGAACGCCGGGTCGCCCCACTTGCCGCGGATGGCCGCCTCCTCTGGGTTCCTGTCGAGGATGCGCCGCGCCTCCTCGTCGGTCGGGTATTTCTGCTTCTCCGGCCACATGAAGGGAGCGTCGGCCTCGTAGTCCCACATGATCGTGCCGTAGTACGAGTTCACGAACACGTTGGGCTGGTGCATGTGGCAGACCATGCACTGCGAGGACGGGATCGCGCGCGTGAACTCGTGGCGGATGGGGTGCCCGGAGCGGTCCTTGGGGATGGTGGGATCCTTCGTCGCCGACTTCCCCGTGTGCCCGTATTTCGCGTAGACGCCCGCGTGCTTCGGGTCGCGGTCGTTGGCGTAGGGCGTGTGGCAGGCCGTGCACCCCGAGGAGCGGTAGTCGCCCGGCTGCTCGTTGGTGCCGAGGAACCACAGGTGCGGGTCGTTCAGGCGCGTCTTGGTGATGTTGATCACCGGCACGGCGATGCGGCTGCCGGTGCCGGGGCCGCGGTTCGACTGCCGGATGTCCGGGCGGCCCGGCTCGTCGAGGCGCTGCAGCTGCCCGGTGTTGTTGGGCAGCCCGATCTCCGGGAACTGCGAGGAGATCACGCGCCCGCCGCGCTCGAAGACGCGGAAGGCGTCGGCCGGCGGGATCGTCTCCCAGGCGGGCAGCGCCGTCACGCTGGGCAGGATCCCCTTGGCCACGAGGAAGTCGGTCGGCCGCACCGGGTTCACGAGCGTGGCCCCCACGCCCTCGCGCGTGTAGGCCTCGCCGAGGATGTAGCGCTTGAACGGCAGGATCCCGTTGTTGTAGGCCGCCCCGCCCCACAGCATGGCGGAGGTCGACATGAGGCTGCGCTCGGAGGCCTGGATGATGGGCAGGTGGCACGCGCCGCAGGCCTCGCGCGCCACGCGCAGGTCGCCGGGGTTCACGAAGCGGATGTACTCCGGCGCCTCGCGGTTGAGGAGCGTGTAGCTGCCCTCCGGGTTGGCGCTCGCGGGCCAGTTCCACGCCAGCGGGTAGCGCGGCAGCACGTGCGCGCGCTCGAGCGCCGCGCGGTACCCCGGGTCGGCCGGCGCGGCGTCCGCGGGCCTCGCCACCTTCGCGTCGCCGCCGTGGCAGTCCGTGCAACCCAGCACCACGCCGGGGTTCTGGTGCATCGTGTGGCGGTCGGTGGCCGTGTGGCAGCTCGCGCACCCGGCGCTCTTCGCCTCGGCCTCGGTTGCGGACTGGCGCTCCGGCGCGGGCGGGTGCGTGGCGTGGCTGCGCGCCACGGGGCGCTCGGGGCCGGTGGCGGCGTGCACCGCCGCGGCGAGCACCACGGCGGCGAGGATGGCGAGCGATCGGCGGTTCATGGCGTCAGTAGGAAACGAGCAGGTTCACGAGGATCGAGTACTGCGGCCCGCGCCGGTCCTCGTCGAAGAGTTGCTTCATCCCGCGGCCGGGCAGGAGTGCGGCGGCCGAGGCGTTCACGACCACGTTCTGGCTCATGAAGGGGCGGACCTGCACGGAAGCCGAGAGGTCCCAGCCGATCTCGCGCGAGGGCGGCGCCTGGTTGCGGAGCACCCCCAGCACGGTGGTGTCCTGGAAGCGCAGGTACGAGAGGTTCGCGCTGGCGCGAAGCTCGGGCGTGAGGTCGGCGTCCACGCCGGCGCCCAGCAGCAGGAGCCCCGGGTTCACGAAGTTGGACTGCCCCTGGTCCTTCGACGAGCGCAGGCTGGGCAGCACACCGTTTCGCCCCGAGAGCGCCACGCCGCCGCCGCCCACGAGCGGAACGGCCTGGCGGATCCAGAAGCTCGTGTCGGCGCCGGCGTACTGGGGGTTCTCGAGGATGGCGTCGAACCCCGTCGCCTTGCCGTCGTAGGGGTCGCGGTCGCCGCTCGCCGCGAGCGCGTTCAGGCGCAGCCGCACCCAGCTGAAGTCGCGCGAGAGCTCGGCCGCCGCGAACCCGGCGCGGATCGACTGCGGCCGCCCGGCGAGCGGGTGGCGGTCGTCGCGCCCGATCGCCGCATAGGCCGAGGCCTGCAGGTTCCAGCGCCCGAAGTGCCCGTCGCCATTCAGTCCCAGGTAGCCCACCGTGTAGTCGCGCGGGCGCTCGTCGCCCAGCGAGGCCGGCCGCTCGAGGAAGCCGTTGTCGTTGTAGTAGGCGCCCTTGCCCTCGCGGTTCATGTCGAGCAGCGCCGTGGCCTGCGTGGTGAAGCCGGGGACGGGGAAGTCCTGCCGGTAGGCGTTGGCGACGAGCACGTCGTCCCGGCGCATGCGCGCGGAGACGTCGTTCAACCCCGAGTTGGTGTCCTTCTCGAGGCGCCGGAACCACGCCAGGTTGTACTGCCACCGGTTGTTGTCGCGCGTCCCGAAGAGGCGCACGCCGAAGGGCACGTCCTGGAAGACGAAGCCGCGGAAGTCGGAGATGAAGGGCTGGATGCCCACGCGCACGGAGTCGAAGTCGTAGCGCACCGACACGTTGCGCAGGTGCACGTCGGCGAAGAGCTCCTGCACGCCGACGTGGTCGCCGGTGCGCTTCGTGCCCGCGCGCGGATCGACCCGCAGCGCCCGCACCTCCTCCACGCGCGACTGGTTCACGGTGAAGGCCGGCACGAACCGGAACTCGTAGTCCGGCGGCCTGAACGTCGTGTCGCCCTTGATGAGCCCGAAGGACACGATCACCGTCTGCGCGACCGTCGACTGCCGCCCCTGCCCGAAGAGGTCGTTCGCCCCGGGCCGGTCGGTCGCCTGGACGCCCACCGGCGTGGGCAGGCGCCGCGCCTCGACGAGCGTGTCCGAGACCACGCCGAGGTTCACGAACCAGTCCGGCGCGAGGCGCTTCGCGAGGTCGGGAAAGCGCTCGCGAAACCATGGGTCGTCACCGATGGGCAGGTCGCCCTTCAGGATGTTCTGGTTGTACGGGTCCGTGAGCGGGAACTTGAAGCCCAGCGCCTGCATGATCCGCCAGCGGTCCGGAACCGCGAGCGATGGCCGCGGCGCGCCCGGCAACGGCCCCGGCACCTGGCTCGGGTCGGCCGGCGGCGGGAAGAATTCGAGGGGCTTCGAGGCGCCCGGGCGGCGCGGCACGATCTCGCGCTCGCCATCCCGAGCCGGCGGCAGCGGCTGGTCCTCGTTCACCGGCGGCTTGAGCCCTTCCTGCGCGGGCACGGCCAGCGAGGCCATCGCGGCCGTCACCGCGAGCGCGAGCCGCAGCCTGCCTGCCGCGCGCCGGTCAGAGGCCCGCACAGGCGTCCTGCTCCGTCGAGCCGTTGAACGGCGCCTGCGGGCACTGCACGAAACGCAGGCGAGCGCCGCGAGGCGCCAGCCGGTCGGCGCGCATCGCCGGCGCCGCGTTGGCGAGCCCCGTTCCCAGCGCACGCGCGGCATTGGCGAGCCCGAGGAAGGCCACCATGTCGTCCTGGTCCACGCCGTCGCCCGAGACGCCGATGGCGCCCACGAGCGCGCCGTCGCGGTAGACGGGAATGCCGCCGGGGAACACCTGGATCCCGTTTCGCGCAAGCGCGAGGCCCGCATCGTCGGCGCCCGCGGGTGCGCCCGGCGCCGAGCGGCCGGCACAGCCCGTCGAGACGTCGCCCAGCGCGCCGCGCACCGCCTGGTTGTAGACGAGGTCGAGCTGGAAGCCCACGTTGAACGGGCTCCAGCTCGCGAAACCGTGGGAGAGCGGCCCCGGCGGCGTGCCGGCGAGGCCGTCGGGATAGGTCGGGCGGTGCAGGTTGCCGATGGCGCGCGTGGACCACGCCGTCGCGCCGTCGAGCGCGCCGCCCTCGCCCACGAAATCGCGGAAGCCCCGGGCCCAGTCGCCCGGCGCGGAGGTCGCCCCCGCGGGGACCAGGTAGGCGGCGGGCGGCAGCGCCAGGAGCCGCGCGAACGCGTCGGGCCGCGAGAAGAGCAGCGCGCCGCGCGCCTTCTGCACCGCGACGTCGGTGCCGAAGACGGGCGCGTCGGCCGTGCGCGCGAGGCCGAGGATGTCGCCGCCGGCATCCACCACCGTCACGCTCACCTCGGCGGCCGAGCCGAGCGGGCGGCGGATCTGCGCGCGCGCGCGGGCCGCGACGCGAAGCCCTTCCTCGAGGATGCGCGCGACCTCCGCGGCGGAGAGCGCCCCGGGTCCCACGCCGGCGCGCGCCGGGAAGCGCTCCGCGTTGGCGCCATCCACGAGCGTGAAGGCGCCAAGCGCCGCGAGCGTGCCCGTGGCCGCGCGGTAGCCGGAGGCCGGCGTGCCGAAGGCCACCCCCGGGCGCACGGCCGCATCCGCGTAGCCCGGCACCGCCACGAGCTCGCCGGGAACCGAGGCGAGCGCCGGCGCGCCCGCCGGATCGGATCGCAGGGACTCCGAGTCGACGAAGCGGAAGGTCTTGCCGTCGGCCGTGATGCGCTCGGCGCGGATGTCCGCCGGCGCCGCGAAGCCGGCCGTGCCAGCCACCGCCACCAACTCGTCCAGGTCGTCGTCCACGTCGGTGATCACGCGGTCGATCCCGTAGGTGCCGTCGGCGATGACGCCGATGCCGCCCACCACCGCGCCGTTGCGGTAGAGCGGCAGCCCGCCCGGGTCGGCCGAGAGCCCCAGCGGCGAGCGCTTGGGGCCGACCGTGCCGTGGGAGGCGTGGCGGTTCACGTCCGAGCAGGAAAGCTGCGAGAACTGCACGCCGTAGAGCGGTCCCGAAGGCGCCTGCGCCTCGCCGGGCAGGAAGCTCTCCTGCACGATCTGGCCCGCCGTGCGCGTCGAGAACGCGTTGCCCGACGACGAGAGGTAGGCGCCGGTCACCGCCTTGGCGATGGCCGCCGCCGCCGCCGGCAGCGTGTCGCGGATCCCGTCCAGCCCGCCTTCGACGCCGCGGCCCGAGAGGAGGTCGAAGCGCTCGCGCGCGCCGGCCATGCGGAAGACCGCGAGCACGTTGCCCACGCGGTCGACCACCGCGATCGTGGCGCGGGCGTCGCGCGCGCGCGCCTCGCCGGCCGCCTGCGCGATGACGCGGCGCACGTCTTCCTCCGACAGGAATGCCGTCGCCGTGTTGCAGCCGGCGGCGCAGGCCGTCGGGCCGGCGCTTCCCGAGGAGCCCGAGCAGCCCGCGAGCGAGACCGCGAGCACGGCCGCGGCCGCGAGGCGGCAGGCCTCAGCGCGCACGGGGCGTCCCGCCGGCCACGCGCGTCGCGGACCTCGGCTTGAACTGCGGGTCCCACGGGTGCCGCGGATCGTGGAAGCCGTGGCACAGGAGGCAGTTGGAGGTCACCTTGCCCGCGACGGGCTGCGAGCCGCCGTGGCATTCGCGGCAGCCCTCGATCGCGGGCATGGCCACGTCCGCGGACCGTTTCGACTTCGACACGTCGTGGCACGACGAGCAGCGCGACTGCGCGTGGCTCGCGTGGTCGAAGCGGGCCCCCGGCATCCACGCGTGGCCCAGGCGCACCTGCGCCACGCTCCACTCGGTGCCGCGGTCGCCGTCGCTGCGCTGGACCTCGTGGCAGGTGCGGCACAGGCGGATCTCGAAGATCTCCTCGGAGACGTGCGCGGCCTTCTTCGCGGCCATCGCGAGCGTCGCGCGCCGCGCTGCGTCCCCGGGTTCGCCGGGCCGCCGCAGCAGCCCCTCGCCGGGCACGCCGAAGGCCTTCTCGAAGCTGTCGCGCACGCCGTTCAGCGCGAGGTTCGCGTAGAACTCGGCCACGACCGTCATCGCTTCGGCCGGGCGCCCGTGCGGCACCTGGCGCGCGGTGACGGCCGGCTCGAACTCGAGGCGGTGGCAGTCCTGGCAGTGCCGCGCCATCGAGACGGGCTCGAAGCCGCGCCGCGAGGCATCGGGCTGGTGGCAGGCCTCGCAGCCGAGCTTCACCTTGTCCTTTTCCGGGTGTCGCACGCCGGCCGGGTCGAGGTGCACGGCGTGGGAGAAGACGAGGTTCGAGCTCTCCTGCACCGGCCCCGCCCCCTGGCGCACGCGGCGCACGCCCTTGTCCGCCGGCAGCGCGAGGCGGAACGCCGGGTGGCTCTTCGCGAAGTCGGCCGCGTCCTGCGACTGCGCGCCGTTGGCGAGGCTCCTCACGTCGCGGTGGCACTCGACGCAGAAACGGTCGTCGTCGCGGTGCGTGGACTTCACCCCCTTGTGGTCGCGGTGGCACGCGGCGCAGCGCGAGCCGGCGAAAAGGGCCGCGGGCTTCGCCTCGGGCCCGAGGTGGTGGCCGATGCGCGCGTGGCACTCGAGGCAGGCGACGTCGCGCACGCGCGTGAACGCGAGCTCGTGGCACGCCTCGCACTTCTCGCCCACGGGCTGGTGGGCGAGCATGACCGGGCCGGGGTTCCAGAAGCGGTCGCTCGCCATGGCGGCGCCCGGCGGCGCGCGCCACGGCAGGTCCAGCACGCGGCCTGCCGGCACCAGGAAGAAGGCCGCCGCCACGAGCGCGAAGAGCGCCAGCGCGAGACCGCGCTTGGGCAGCCCCAGCGAGGCGAGCGTGAGCCGGCGCGCGCGCTCCAGGAACACGGGGGCGGATTCTTCCGCGGGGCGGACCAGCTCCACGGTGATCGCGCCCGTGTAGCCCGCGGGTGCGGCGACCCCCGTGATGCGGTAGGGCCCCACGTCGATCGCCTTGCCGGGCGAGAGGCGCACCGAGCGCACCGCCTTGCGCGTGGTGCTCGTGGTCGTCCCCATCTCGCCTTCGGTGTAGACGGGGCCGTTGCGGTCGACGATGAGACCCTGGGAGAGCGCGATGCGCGGGTCGGCGAGCAGGACCTCGGAGGCCGCATGGCGGCCGACGCGGATCCAGTCGGCCGTCACTTCCTTGCGCACCTGCACGGTGCGGCCGGCGCGGTTGCGGCTCTGCGAGATGACCAGGAGCTTCACGCGCGCGGCCCTACCAGTAGAGGAAGACGGAGAGCACGTGCGCGGCCAGCGCGGCGAGCAGCGCCACCGCCAGCGGCACGTGCGCGTAGAGCCACAGGTCGAGCTTCGCCTTGTAGCGCAGGTCGCGGCGCGCGCGGGCGAGCAGCTCGCTCTTCTGCAGCAGCAGCGTGTACACCTCGTGGTTGGCCGTGGCGGCCTCGCCGGAGAGCCGGCGCCCCAGCTCGGGCACGCGCGCGAGCGCCGCCGCCGTCGGGCAGTCGCGGTCGCGGCCCGTCACGATGCGCCAGAAGCTGCCGCCCAGGCGCGTGCCGTCCAGCGAGGCGTTGACCTCGCGCAGGATGTCGTCCGGGAGCGAGAGCGCCTTGTCGCGGATCTCGCGGTCGAGGTCGGCCACCTTGAGCAGCATCGCCTCGAGCGTCTCGTCGCCGCGGTTGGCGGTGAGCAGGCCCGGCACGGAGAGGTAGACGTAGACGCCGTAGAAGCCGCTCGCGACGGTGGCGACCATCAGCACGTAGGCCGCCGTGTGCACGTTCCAGCCCAGCTCGAAGCCCGTGTGCAGCGTGGCCACGACGAGCAGCGCCGTGCCGAGGTAGACGTGGCCGGAGAGCCAGCCCTGCACGGTGCCCATGCGCGAGGCGTAGCGGCGCTTCCTCACGCCGAACCAGGCGAGCCAGGCGATGAGCAGGGCGCCCACGGTGCCCAGCGCATAGCCCATCGCCGTGCCGCCGTAGGGCTTGAGCGGCGGGTCGTGCCAGAGGTAGGCGACGCCCGCGGCCACCGCCAGCGCCATCGCCACCTTGAACCAGCGGAAACGCGCGTACTCCAGCATCGACTGGTGCCGCACCGGATGCTCCCCCTTCCCCGCCTGCTGTCGTGTTCTTGTCGTCCGGCGCCATTGCTTTCCGCGATGGCGGCGCGCGATCGCATTGTATCGGCTCGTTGATGGTTCGCAACAGGAGAGCCGCGCCCCCTCCGGTATAATCCGCCGTCGCCTTGACCTCCCGCCTGCCTTCTCCCCGATGCTCACCTTCTGGATCGTTGCCGCCCTCCTGATCGTGGCGGCGCTCGCCTTCGTGCTCGTCCCCCTGTTGCGCGGGCGCGCCGCCGCCGGCCCCTCCGTGCGCGAGGCGAACCTCGCCGTGCTGCGCGGCCAGCGCAAGGACATCGAGACCGACGTGGCACTCGGCCTGCTCCCGAAGGATGCGCGCGAAGCCGCGCTCGCCGAACTCGCCGCCCGCGCCGACGAGGACCTCGCGGTCGCCGCCGAGGCGCCCGCGCCCTCCGCCGGCAAGCCGTGGATCGTCGCGGCCGCCTTCGCGGTCGCCGCGCCGGCGCTCGCCGTGGGTCTCTACCTCTGGGTGGGCGTGCCGGGCGCCACCGACCCGAAGGTGATGGCCGCCGCCACTGCACAGCCCGGCGACCACCAGATCGAGGAAATGGTGACGCTTCTCGAGCAGAAGATGAAGGAGCGCCCGGACGACGTGCAGGGCTGGATGCTGCTCGCGCGCTCCTACGCCGCCACCGGCAAGATGCCCAAGGCGCTGGAGGCCTACGCGCACCTCGCCAAGATCGCCCCGCAGGACGCCTCCGTGCTGGCCGACTATGCCGACGCGCTGGCGCTCTCGCGCGGCCGCAACCTCGCGGGCGAGCCCTTCGAGCTGGTGAAGCGCGCGCTCGCCGCCGACCCGCGCCACACCAAGGCGCTGGCGCTCGCCGGCACCGCGTTGCTCAACAGCGGCGACTTCGCCGGCTCCCTCGCCTACTGGGAGCGGCTCCAGGCGGTGGTGGCTCCCGGCTCCGAGGACGAATCCGAAGTGCGCGCCATCATCGACGACGTGCGTGGCCGGGCTGCCGCCGCGGGCAAGCCGCTGCCCCCGCCGAAGCCCGGGGCAGCCGCGCCCAAGGCGATGGCCGCCGCACCCGCCACCGGCGCGCAGGCCGCGCTCCCGCCGTCGCACCCGCCGATCGCCGCCCCGACCACGCCCGCCAAGGCCGGCCCGCCCGGCAAGGGCGTCTCCGGCACCGTGACGCTCGCGCCCGCGCTGGCCGGAAAGACAGCGGCCACGGACACGCTCTTCATCTACGCGCGCGCCGAGACCGGCTCGCGCATCCCGCTCGCCATCCTGCGCGGCGGCGCGGGCGAGCTGCCCAAGGCGTTTGCGCTCGACGACTCGATGGGCATGACGCCGGCCGCGAAGCTCTCGACGACGCCTTCCGTCGTGATCGAGGCGCGCGTGTCGAAGGCCGGCGGCGCCGTCGTGCA
>JAHCAK010000021.1 GCA_019634955.1 Burkholderiales bacterium | reverse complement strand
CGCGGCGACCCTCTCCCAGCTGGCGGCGAGACTCGAGTCGCGCCTTCGCGAGGGCAACGACGGGTCCATGCTGCCCGACGCCATCGCGGGCGAGTTCGCGCTCATCGCCGCAGCGCTGCCCCCCGAGCCGCCGCCTTCGCCGGCGGATTCGACCCCCGTCGACGCGAGGGCCGCGGCCGCGGTGCTGGACGAGCTCGAGGAGCTGCTGCTGCGCAGCGACGCGCGGTCGCTAGCCCTCTGCACGCAGGAGGAGGCCGCGCTGCGCGCCGCGCTCGGCGCCGCGCAGCCGGCGTTCTCGGGACACGTCCAGAACTTCGAGTTCGACGAGGCGCTCGACTTGCTGCGCGCCGCGCGCCCGGCCCGCTGAGGGCGGTCAGCCGGCGCCGGACACGAGCGCCGCGCCGATGGCGCGGGCGATGTCCTCGGGGGAAGGCGGCTTCGCGAGGATCGCCAGCGCGCCCGCGGCGAGCAGCTCGTCGTGCAGCGCCGGCTCCGGCGTCGCCGTGGCGACGACGACGGGAACGCGCGCGGCGCGCGGCACTTCCCGCAGCCGCCGGATGAGGTCGAGGCCCGTCTGCCCCGGCATCTGCGCGTCGGTCACGACGAGGTCGGGGATGACGCGCCGCACCGAGTCCATCGCCTCGTCCACGGAGGCCGCGAGCGTCACCTGCGCCTCGCAGTACGACTCGATCATCGCCCCCACGAGCAGGCGCGCGTCGGGGTCGTCGTCGACGACGAGGATGCGGGGCAGCGGGCGCGCGCGGGCGGTCACGAGGGAGAGGCAGCCCCGCCTGCGCGGGGCTCGTTCAGGGGATGGGACGATGATAGTGCGGCGGGCGGGGGCGGTCACGCGCGCCCGGTTGCGGATCTTCATGGCGAGTTCGGCGGTCAGGCCGGCAGGAGGGTGAGCGCGACGGGCCACTGGTAGGTGCCGGGGGCCGCGCCGGGCGCGAGCCGCAGGCGGAACCCGAGGTTGTGGACGGTGCGCGTGGGGGCGCCCTTCACGCGCGGGAAGCTCACCATCGCGGCCTCGGCCCCGGCGCTCACCGGCGCGCCCAGGCCCGTGACCTCGACCGCCTTCACGACGGCGCTCGCGACCTGGAACATCATCGAGTGCCCGGCGCGCAGGTTGCTCACGACCTCGACGGCCATGCCCTCGGGAAGGTCCACGAAGCCGGCCTGCACGTCGCGCTCGGTGACGACGACCTGCGTGGGCTGGTGCAGCGTCTTCAGCCGCAGCACCGGCGGGATGACGATGCGGAAGTCGAGGCGGGCCGAGGCCGACCCGGTGCCGAAGCGCGATTCCGCCCGCGCCGGCGCCGTCGGCAGCGCCAGGCCGGCGACGAGCGCGGCGGCCAGCAGCAGGGCGGGCAGGTGGCGGGTGGCGGCGGGTTTCGGGTCTCGGGTCATGGTCGTCTTCCTCGGAACCCATCGTCCTCCCCCCGGGCCCGGGGCGACTGTTAAGATTTGTGTCGCATCGCACACTTCCCTCCACGGCAAACCCACAGATGGCCAAGGCGGCTCCGAAGCCCGGCACGGTCAACCCCCTCGTCGCGGACCTCGTCCCCGCCTTCCTCGCGCGGCGGCGCGACGACCTGGCGGCGCTTCGCGCCGCCGTCTCCTCCGGGGAGCTCGAACCGGCGCGCGTCCTCGGCCACCGGCTCGCGGGCTCGGCGCCGGGTTACGGGTTTCCGGAAATGGGCAAGCTCGGCCGCGACATCGAGTCGGCGGCGTTGCGCCGGGACGCGCGCGCGCTGGAGAAGGCGGCGGACGCGCTGGAGGCCATGCTCGGCAAGCACGCGCCCGCGCGGGCCGAGCGCCCGCGCCTGCGCGTGGCGCTCCTCGAGGACGACCCCGACCAGCTCGCGCTCGAGCGCCGCTGGCTGGAGGCGGCCGGGCACATCTGCCATGGCTTCACGCGCTCGGCGGAACTCCTCGCCGCCATCGGGCGCGAGTCCTTCGACGTCTACGTGCTGGACTGGATGGTGCCGGACCTCTCCGGCGAGGCGGTGCTCGAGTGGATCCGCCAGAAGTTGCCGCAGCGCGTGCCGGTGATGTTCGCGACCGCCCGCGACGAGGAGGCCGAGATCGTGGAGATCCTGAGCCTGGGCGCCGACGACTACCTCGTGAAGCCGCTGCGGCACGGCGAGTTCGTGGCCCGCGTGGAGGCCCTGGGCCGCCGGCAGGCCGCCGCGGCCGGCGCCCGTGGGGAGAAGGTGGGCCCCTATGCCATCGACACCGGCAGCCGCACCGTGAAGCTGGACGGGCGCCCGGTGGAGCTGACCCCGCGCCTCTACGAGATCGCGCGCATCCTCTTCGAGAAGCGCGAGACACTGGTTTCCCGGGGCTACCTCTACGAGCAGGTCTGGGGCCGCGCGCTCGAGTCCGGCACGCGCACGGTGGACACCCACGTGAGCCGCCTGCGCCGCGCCCTGGAGCTGGACGGCCGCCACGGCTGGCGCCTCACCTCCATCTACCAGCACGGCTACCGGCTGGAGCCCGCCTCCGCCTGACACAATCTTTCACAGTGGGTCGCCGCGCCCCCCGCCACACTCGGTTCACAAGAATGACGAGATAGCGCGAGGCGCCCCATGAACCCCTCCCCGACTCCCCGTTCCACCCCTTCGCGCCCGCCGGCCCAGCCCTGCGGCACGCGCTCGGGCGTCTTCCTCGCCGCCTCCGAGGCCGCCGACTCCCAGAAGGCGATCACGGGCGCGCGCCGCCTGCACGGCTCCGGCCAGATCAGCCGCGCCCTCACCCTGCTGGAGGCGGCCATCGCCCACCGGCCGGAGGACGAGGCGCTTTGGGTCGCGCGCCTGGAGATCCTTTCCCTCGCGAGCCTTCGCGCCGAGTTCCTCTCGGTGGTCCGGGACTTCGTGGACGCGCACCCCGACTCGCCCCGGTTCGGCGAGGTGGTGAACCTCTGGAAGCGGTTTCCCGTCACCGTCTCGTAGCGGCGGGCGCCATGAAAAAAGCCCGCGCGAGGCGGGCTTTCGGGAAGTCTGGTGGCCTGGGGCGGAATTGAACCACCGACACAAGGATTTTCAGTCCTCTGCTCTACCAACTGAGCTACCAGGCCGTATCCCCCGGCCCGGTACGGCTGCACGGCCAAGGGAGCCCGGGATTATAGCGATTCCGGGCGCCCATGGCCAACCCGGCTACTTGAAGGTGTAGCCGAGGCTCGCGTACACGAAGCGCGCGCGCGGGTCGTAGTAGGAGGGATCGAAGCCCACCTGGAAGGAGTTGCCCTGGTTCGACTGCGGCGGGTCCGTGTCCAGCAGGTTCTTCACCCCCACCGTGAGCGCGACGTTCTTCCAGCCGCGGTATGTCCCCTGCAGGTCCCACAGGCTCATCGAGCTCACGCGCCGGAGGTTCCCGTTGCCGTCGGGCAGGACGTCCACGTAGCCCGACTGGAAGGTGTTGCCGAGCGTGGCCGACCACGGGCCGGAATCCCAGGTGACCGAGGCGTAGTGCTTCCAGCGCGGCACCACGCCCGTGACCACGGCGGCGTTCTGGTTCGAGACGAACCCGGAGTAGGACCCGTCGAGGTTCTGCGCGTCGTTGCGGATGTAGTAGGTGCCGGAGACGTCCAGGCGCAGGCGCCCCCAGGGCCGCGCCGGCGTCTTGTAGCGGAAATCGAGGTCCACGCCCTCGATGTGCAGCGCCCCGAGGTTGATGTAGGTCTGCAGGATGTTGGTGATGCGCCCCGGCAGGCCCGGGAAGGCGGGGTCCGCCGGCCCGCGCGTCACGAGGTAGCCGTACTGGTCGAGGTCGCCCAGGATCGTGGCGTACGGGATGCCGTTGGTGATGGCGTCCTTGAGGCGCACGCGGAAGTAGTCCACCGCCACCGAGGTGCCGGCCCAGGGCTCGAGCACGAAGCCCGCGCTCTCGTGCTTGCTGGTCTCGGGCTTGAGGTCCGGGTTGCCGCCGAAGGTGATCGAGAACTGGGTCGAGCAGTCGAGCCCGGTGTCGTTGGTCACCGGGCAGCGGATCGGGTCGGACTGCCCCGTGGCCGTGACGCTCGAGATGTTGGGCGTGAAGAGCTGGTAGAGCGACGGCGCCAGGAACCCTTCGCCGTAGGAGGCGCGCACGAGGAAGGCCTTCGTGGCCTCCCAGCGGAAGCTCACCTTCGGGTTGGTGGTCGAGCCGAAGTCGCTGTAGCGGTCGCTGCGCACGGCGACGGTCGCCTCGAGCCCCTTCAGGAGCGGCACGTTCGCCTCGGCGAAGAAGGCGCGGATGTTCCTCGAGCCGTGCACGGGCAGGATGTTGCCGCCGAAGCCGGAGAGGTCGCCGGTCGCGAGCACGGGCTCGGGCACCTGGTCCAGCGTCTCGCGGCGCGCTTCCGCCCCGAAGGCCACGGCGAGCGGGCCCGCGGGCAGGCGCAGCACCTCCGCGGAGGCCTTGGCCTGCACGCCCGTGTTCTTCGAGGTGCCGTTGAAGGTGTCGCCGACATAGTTGGTGGCCTGCAGCTGCGAGACCACCTCGGGCGTGTTGGGCGCGAAGAGGTTCACGGTGCCGCTGTTGAGCAGCGGCAGCAGCAGCGAATACAGCGGGAAGCCGCCGTTCAGGTGGTTCTTCGTGGTGCCGCGGCTCGCGAAGGCGGCCGCGTCCCAGTCCCAGTCGCGCCACGCGCCCTTGAGGCCGGCGACGAGCTGGTTGTTCACGTTGGTGTCCGTGGTGTCGCGAAGCCCGTTCTCCACCGCCCGGTAGCGCACGTTGAGCACCTGCCCCGCCACGCCCGCGGCCGCGGCGAGCGCGTGCGGGTAGAAGGGGCTCGTCGGGCCGATCGTGACGGTCGCCGGGATGTCGGCGTTGGGCCCGTAGGTGAAGAGGTTGGAGATCGGCACCGACTGGATCACGTAGCGGTTCACGTCGCGCGAGGCGAGGAAGGTCGCGTACGCCTGCGTGCTGTCGCTCACCTGGTATCGCGCCGAGCCGAAGAAGTTCCACTTCTCGTTGTCCGGGATCATCTGCACGCCGCGGATCGCCGAGGGGTCGTAGTAGCACCCGCCGAGGTCCTCGAAGTACGTGGTCTCGCCGCAATTGCGCTCCGCCTCGCCCGGCACGCCGATGCCGCCGGTGGTGATGCGCCCGGGGAAGCTGTTGCTCGAGATCGCGACCAGCCCCAGGTCCGGGCGGTACGAGGTGTTGGAGAAATTGCGGTCGCGCTGGTCGAGGCTCTCCTGCTTGTCGTAGGAGAGCGAGAGCACGACGTTGTAGCGGTCCTTCGCCAGGTCGCCGAAGCCGGCGGAGCCGCTCGCGCGCAGCTGCTCGCCGCCGCCGCTGCGCGTGGGGCTGCCGTACCACGCCGAGGCCTGCGCCCCCTGGTAGTCGGTGCGCACGATGAAGTTGATGACGCCGCCGATGGCGTCCGAGCCGTACACGGCCGAGGCGCCGTCCTTGAGCACCTCCACGCGCTCGATCGCCGCGAACGGGATCACCGTGAGGTTCACGCCCTGCACGCCCTGCACCTCGCCGGAGAAGCCGTCGATGCGCTTGCCGTTCACGAGGACGAGCGTGCGCCCGCCGCCGAGGCCGCGCAGCGACGCCGTCTGCGCCGAGAACGTGGTCGAGCCGATCACGTTGGCGAGCGAGACATTGCCGAGGCTGTTGTTGGAGCTGACGAGGCTCAGCAGCTCCATCGGCGTGGTGGCACCCGAGCGGTCGATCTCTTCCCGCGTGATCACCGTCACCGGGAGCGAGGTCTCGCCCTCGATGCGCTTGATGTTCGAGCCGGTGACCTCGATCTTCTCGACCTTCTGCGCTTCCTGCGCGAGCGGCTGGCCGGCCACGGCGATCGCGCACGCCGCCCCCAGCGCACGCGCGACCGCCGCGGCGAGGGGCCTTCTTCCGTTCTTCATGTCTACACTCCCAGTGAGGTGGAACCGCTACCCACCGGGCGGACGCATCGCGGCCATTTATAGCGAACGGCACGCGCGAACACAATCGCCCGCGCGCCGTTCGCCGGCGCTTTTTTGTTGCGGCGTGTTCTCGCGAAACGCCCTGCCCCGGCGCGGGACCGCTTCGTCCCGCCCGGGCCTCAGGCGGCGGGGTCGAGGAGGTAGCCCTGCCCGTGCACGCTGCGGATGCGGCGCGCGCAACCGTCGAGCGCGAGGAGCTTGCGGCGAAGGCGCGAGATGCAGGCGTCCACGGTTCGGTCGCGGATCGCGCCGGCCGCGCCGCGCGTCATCGCCTCGCGCAACCGCGCGCGCGTGACCACCGCGCCCGCGTTGCCCGCGAGGAGCCACGCGCAGTCGAACTCGTGGGGCGTGAGGCCCTCGACGCGCTCGCCGAGGCGCACCGTCATCGCGCGCCGGTCGAAGGCGAAGGCGCCCGCGCGAAGGGTGCCCGCCTCCCCCGCCGCCACCGGCGCGCGCCGCAGCAGCGCCTTCACCTGCGCCCACAGGAGCGGGCCGGGGACGTCGTGCGGCAGGCAGGCGTCCGCCCCCAGCTCGAGGCAGGCGGCCTGTTCGACGGCATCGTCGTTGGCGGCGAGCACCACGACGGGCGCCTGCCCGCCCGCCGCGCGAAACCGGCGGCAGAGCTCCGGCGCCGCGAGGCCCGGCGCGCCCGCCTCGATCACGACGAGCAGCACGCGAGGTCGCGCCTCCCCGTCGGCCCGCAGGTGCGGGGGAACGTCCAGCGGATTCACTTGGCGCTTCTCCTTGCGAAGGCCGGCGCCCGGGCCCGCCGATGCATCTCGCCCGAGTGGGTAACCAGGAAAAGAAAGCGGGCCCGGGTGCCGACGCCCGAAAGCTAGCGGCGCGCGGCGCGCCGCCGCCGACTTTGTGACGAACCGGGCCGCTCGCGGGGCGAGGGGGCGCTCGCGCGCGACGGAATCGCGCGAGGCCCTCGCGCGACCCCGCCGGATCGCGTCCGCGCCCGCCACATTGCGAGCACGTTCGTAACAACTCGCAACGCACGCCGCGCGCGCGCCCCGCATGATCGGCGCATGGACGCTTACGCACCCGCCATCGGCATCGTCGCGGGAGCACGGCATCGGGAGCCCCGGAGGATGAAGCGGCTGGCATTGAAGGCGGGCTCGCGCACCGTGCTCGTGGAGCTGTCGGCGATCGACTGGGTCGAGGCCGCCGGCAACTACCTCGTGTTCCATGCGGGCGCCGAGCGCTACACGGTGCGCGCCACGATGCGCGACATGGAGCCGCGGCTCGCCGAGATGAACATCGTGCGCATCCACCGCTCGACCTTCGTGAACATCGAGCGCGTGAAGGCGATCGAGCCGATCCACGCGGGCGACCAGGCGGTCACCCTCGACGACGGCGTGGAACTGGTGCTGTCGCGGACCTACCGCGACCGCGTCTACGCCCTGATCTTCGCGGGCGGCGCGGCCTAGAGCCGCGCGAGGAACGAGGCCGGCAGGACGGCCACCAGGATCGAGCCCGCCAGGCACAGCAGGCTCGCGCCCATGGCGATGCCGCGCGACGGCGCGTGGCCGCTGGCCGCCTCGCGCGGGCTCATGAACATGAACTGGATCACGCGCAGGTAGAAGTAGATCCCGAGGTAGCTGCCCACCAGGCCCAGCACGGCCCAGGTCGCGTACCCCGCGGCCATCACGTTCTTGAAGATGAGGAACTTCGCGACGAAGCCCGGGAAGGGCGGGATGCCGGCGAGCGAGAGCATCGCCATGCCGATGAGGAGCGCCGCGAACGGGTGCGTGTGGAAGAGCCCCTTGAGGTTCTCCAGCCGGTCGCGCTCCTGGTCCTGCGCGTGCCACGGCAGCGCGGCGAAGGCGAGGATGTTCATGACGCCGTAGGCCGCGAGGTAGAACACCACCGCCTGGAAGCGGCCCGGGCCGTCGCCCAGGAAGGCGAAGAAGAGGTAGCCCGCGTGCGCGATGGAGGAGTAGGCGACCATGCGCCGCAGCCCCGCCTGGCGCATGGCCGCGAGGTTGCCCCACACCATGGAGGCGAGCGGCAGGATCGCGAGCAGCCCCACCAGCGGCTCGGCCACGTGCGCCGTGCCGAAGACGCGCGCGGCGGCCACGAGCACCCCGGCCTTCACCAGCACCGCCATGTACGCGGTCGAGGGCACGCTCGCCGCCTCGTAGGCGTCCGGCGCCCAGCCGTGGAAGGGCACGATCGCGGCCTTGAGGAAGAAGGCGGACATCACCATCACGACGGCGGTGCGCGCCAGCAGGTCGGGCGAGGAGAGCGCGGCGCCGAAGCTCGCGAGCGACAGCGATCCCGTCGAGCCGTACATGAGGGAGGCGCCCATGAGGAAGGCGGCGCTCGCCGTGCCCGAGAGCACGAGGTACTTGAGCGCGGCCTCGGCGCTCTCCGGCCGGCGGAACCCCATGAGCACCAGCACGTAGACCGGGATCGACATGAGCTCGATGCCGAGGAAGAGCGTGAGGAAGCTCTCGGCGGAAGCGAGCAGGCACACCCCGTAGAGCGAGGAGAGCAGCAGCGGGTAGAAGGCGCCGCGCCCGAAGTCGTCCTTCGACATGAGGAGCACCGGGACCGCGAGCGCGAGCACGATCGCCTTGGCGAAGGCCGCGGGCGGCGCGAGGACGAACTGCCCCGGGAAGGGCGCGCCCGTCCAGCCGGTGAAGCCCAGCCACGCGGCGGCGCAGGCGGCCGCGGCCACGAAGAGGACGGAAAGCGGGAGCGCCGCCGGCGAATCGTCGGCGGCGATCTCGAGGATGAGGAGCGTCACGATGCCCGCGAGCAGCAGGTGCTCGGGCGCCATGGCGATCGAGACGGCGGTGAAGTTCATCGCGCGGCCTCCGCCGGGACGGCCCCGGTGAGCTTCGTCGCGGCCGGGGCGCGCGCGCCCGCGACCAGCTCCTGGTACTCGCGCGCGGCGAGCTCGGTGCGCTTCATGGCCGAGTCGGGGAAGAGCCCCAGCCAGAACACCGCGGCCACCAGGATCGCGAGGATCGACTTCTCGCGCAGGTTGAGATCCGCCACCGGGCCGTGCGGCACGCGCTCGGCGCCGAAGAGGAAGCGCTGCGCGAACCACAGCATGTAGAGCGCGCCGAGGACCACGCCGGTGACCGCGAGCACGGCGGCCCCGAGCGGGATCGCGACCGCAGCCGGCTTCCACGCCGCGTTGAAGGCGCCCATGAGCACGAGGAACTCGCCCGTGAAGCCGCTGGTCGTGGGCAGGCCCACGGAGGCGAGCGTGAGGATGAGGAAGAAGACGGAATACACCGGCAGCACCTTGGCCAGCCCGCCGTAGGCCGCGAGCTCGCGGGTGTGGCAGCGCTCGTAGATCATGCCGACCATGAGGAAGAGCCCGGCGGCGACCAGCCCGTGGCTCACCATCTGCACGATGGCGCCCTGGATGCCCAGCAGGTCGAGGCTCGCCAGCCCCAGCATCACGTAGCCGAGGTGGCTGATCGAGGAGTAGGCGATGATCTTCTTGATGTCCGTCTGCACCAGCGCGAGGCACGCGCCGTAGACGATGCTCGCGACCGACAGCCACGCGATGAGGGGCGCGGCCATGCGGGTCGCGTCCGGGAAGAGCGGGAAGCCCAGCTTCATGAAGCCGTACGTGCCCATCTTGAGGAGCACGCCCGCGAGGATCACGGAGCCCGCGGTGGGAGCCTCCACGTGCGCGTCCGGCAGCCAGGTGTGGAAGGGCACCATCGGCACCTTGATCGCGAAGGAGAGCGCGAACGCCGCGAGCAGCCACTGCTGCGTCTCCAGCGGCAGGCGCGCCTTGTAGAGGTCGGCGAAGGCGAAGGAGGCCACGCCCGTGGACTGCTGCAGCGACCAGACGAGGTAGATCACGGCGGCCAGCATGAGGATGCTGCCGAAGGCGGTGTAGAGGAAGAACTTGAGGGTCGCGTAGATGCGCCGCTCGCCGCCCCAGATCCCGATCATGAGGAACATCGGGATGAGCATCGCCTCCCAGAAGATGTAGAAGAGGAAGAGGTCCTGCGCGACGAAGGTGCCCAGCATCGCGAACTGGATGAGGAACACCATCGCGTAGAAGAGCTTCACCTGCTTCGTGATCGCGCTGAAGGCGCCCGCCGTGACCAGCGGCCCCAGGAAGGTGGTGAGGATCACCAGCAGGATGTTGTAGCCGTCCAGCCCGATGAGGTAGGCCACGCCCCACTGCGGGATCCACGGCAGGCGCGTGGCCGCCTGCAGGCCCGGCACGGCCGGGTCGAAGTTCGCGTAGAGGACCAGCGAGAGCAGGAACTGCACGACCATCACGGCGAGCGTGAAGGCGCGCACGGCGCCGTCCCGGCCCGCCGGGATCGCGGCGATGGCGAGCATGCCCGCGAGCGGGAGGTAGAGGACCAGCGAGAGGATCGTCGCGTCAGCCATTGCGCCACATCCAGACGAGGCTCGCCACGATGCCGGCGAGCACGAGGAGCGCGTACTTGTGCAGGCTCCCGGTCTGCACGCGCGACAGCCGCCCGGCCGCGCGCTGCGCCGCGCCGGCGAGCCCGTCGAGCGACCCGTCGATGAGGAAGCGGTCGCCCACGCGCAGGAACACCTTGTCCGAGATCCACAGCAGCGGCCGGTGGATCGCGAGGTCGTAGAGCTCGTCCACGTAGTACTTGTGGCTGAGGACGCGGTAGGCGCCCGCGAAGCCCGCCTTGACGCGCGCGGCGCGCGAGGCGTCCCCGCCGAAGAAGAAGGCCGCGCCCGCGAGCCCCGCCAGCGCGATGGCGATGGAGCCGCCGACCACGTAGTAGTGGAAGGCGTCCATGCCCGGCTTGATCCCCGGCAGCGCCACCAGCGGCTCGAGGAAATGCGGGATGGAGAGGAACCCGCCCACGGCCGACAGGACCGCGAGCACCACGAGCACGCCCGTCATCGACGGCGGCGACTCGTGGATGTGGTGCTCGACCTCCTTCATCATGCGCGGCTTGCCGAAGAACGTGAGCCACAGCAGCCGGAACATGTAGAAGGCGGTGAGCAGCGCCGTGAACGCCATCACGGCAACCAGCCAGCCGGCGCCGCCGCGCTCGCTCGCGAGCGCGTACCAGAGGATCTCGTCCTTGGAGAAGAAGCCGGCGAGCGGCGGGATGCCCGCGATCGCCGCCGTGGCGACGGCGAAGGTGGCGAAGGTGATGGGGATCTTCCTCGCGAGCCCCCCCATCTTCTGGATGTCCTGCTCGCCCGACATGGCGTGGATCACGGAGCCCGCGCCGAGGAAGAGGCAGGCCTTGAAGAAGGCGTGCGTGTAGACGTGGAAGACGGCGACCCCGTAGGCGCCCACGCCGGCCGCCACGAACATGAAGCCCAGCTGCGAGACGGTCGAGTAGGCGAGCACCTTCTTGATGTCGTCCTGCGCGAGCGCGATGGTGGCGGCCATGAGCGCGGTGAGCGCGCCCACCGCCGCGATGACGGTCGAGGCCTCCGGGGCGTTGAGGTAGATCCCCGACATGCGCGCGATGAGGTACACGCCCGCGGTCACCATCGTGGCGGCGTGGATGAGGGCGGAGACGGGCGTGGGGCCCGCCATCGCGTCCGGCAGCCACACGTAGAGCGGGATCTGCGCGCTCTTGCCCGTGGCGCCGATGAAGAGGAGCAGCCCCACGAGGCTCGCGGAGACGGCGGGCGCGGCGCCGCTGGTGAACGCCTGGTTCACGTGCGGCATGTCGAGCGTGCCCACCGCCGAGTAGATCACGAACATCCCCAGCAGGAAGCCCGCGTCCCCGATGCGGTTCACGATGAAGGCCTTCTTGCCGGCCGCGGCCTTCTCCACGTCGCCGAACCAGAAGCCGATGAGGAGGTAGGAGGCGAGCCCCACGCCCTCCCAGCCCACGAAGAGCACGAGCAGCGATTTCCCCAGCACCAGCAGCAGCATGAAGAAGAGGAAGAGGTTCAGGTACGCGAAGTAGCGCGCGTAGCTCCTGTCCTCGTGCATGTAGCCGGTCGAGTAGACGTGGATCAGCGTGCCCACGCCGGTGACGATGAGCGCCATCACGGCGGTGAGGCGGTCGAACCAGAAGGCGATCTCGAAGGTGTCCTGCCCGACCATCGTCCAGACGTAGGCGGTCTCCGCGATCGGGGCCCAGCCGGCGCCCTTGAGGTCGAGGACGACCTTCACGGTGACGAGGAAGGCGATGGCCGGCAGCCCGCAGCCCACCGCGGAGACGAAGCCCTTGCCGAGGCGGTTGCCCAGGAGCCCGTTCAGGGCGAACCCGGCGAGCGGCAGGACGACGATGAGGGTGAGCAGTCCCATGGCGGGCTTCCGTTATCCCTTCAGGTCCGAGTAGGACTCGATGTCCAGCGTGCGCTTGCGCCGCACCAGCAGCAGCACGATGGGGATGGCGATGGCGATCTCGGCCGTGGCCACGACGAAGATCAGGAACACGAGGACGGCGCCCACGGCCGAGCCCATCGTGTGCGCGAAGGTCGCGAGGCTCAGGTTCACGCCGTTGAGCATGAGCTCCATGCACATGAGCATCACGAGCACGTTCCTGCGGATGATGACGCCCGTGAGGCCCAGCGCGAAGAGCGAGGCCGCCAGGACCTGGAGCATCTGCACCTTATCCATGGTCGTGCCTCCGGTTTTCCTTGATGACGGCGAGTGCCGCGACCACGGCCGCGAGCAGCAGCACGCTCGTGAGCTCGAAGTGCAGCCAGTACTCCGACAGGAACGCCTGCGAGAAGCGCGCGAGGTCGAAGGGCTCGCCCGCGGCGCCGCGCGGGGCGTGCGGCAGGTCGTTCCAGTAGCCCACGGCCAGCGCCTCGGCCAGCAGCGCGAAGCCGATGATCCCCGGCCACAGGAGCTTCGAGTACTTCTCCCCGGCGGACTCGTCGCGCGGGTCGAGCAGCATGATCGCGTAGACCATGAACACCATCACGGCGCCCACGTAGATGAGCACCTGGAAGGCGGCGATGAAGTGCAGGCCCAGCAGCCCGTAGACGCCGCCCAGGAACACCATGCAGGAGACGAGCGCCATCGCCACGCGCATCGGCTGGCGCAGCACGAGCATCAGGGCCGCGCTCACGAAGGCGCAGCCGGCGAAGGCCCACAGCAGCAGCGTGTCGAGGTGGGCGAGGAAGGCGCTCATGGCCGGTCTCCCTGGGGCGCCTTCGGCGCCGGCGGATAGGGCTTGGCGACGTCGGACTGCGGCTGCCACGCGAGGAGCTCCTCGCGGCCCAGCCACATCGTCCAGCGGTCGGCGGCGGGGAGGTCCGGCACCTCCTTCGCCATGCGGATCGCGTCCTCGGGGCAGGCCTCGACGCACAGCCCGCAGAAGACGCAGCGCGAGTAGTCGATCTCGAAGCGCACCGGGAACTTCGGGTGCGCGGCGTCGGCGGGGTCGAAGCCCGCCTCGATCTCGATCACCTTGGCCGGGCACACCGTCGCGCACATGTTGCAGGCGATGCACTGCGGCGAGCCGTCGGGCCGGCGCGTGAGCACGTGCTTGCCGCGGTTGGCCGGCGCGTAGTCGGGGCGCGTCTCCTCGGGGTAGTAGGTGGTGAGCGCGCCCTTGCGGCCCGTCATCCACTTCGCCATGTTGCGCAGGAACACCCCGCCCGTGATGAAGAGGCCGCGCAGGATCTCCGGCAGGTACGCCTTCTCCCAGAGCCCCATCTCGGGCTCGTTCCAGTACCGCTTGCGCACGTGCGGGCGGCGGCTCATGCGCCCACCCACCACACGACGAGCGCCGTGACCACGAGGTTCGCGAGCGCCAGCGGGAACATGAACTTCCAGGCGAAGGTGAGCACCTGGTCGTAGCGGAAGCGCGGCAGCGTCCAGCGGATGAGGATCTGGAAGCTGCACACGACGAAGACCTTGAGGAGGAAGGTCGCGAGCTGCGTCACGACCACCGCGCCGTGCGGCATCGCCACCGTCGCCCCGCCCGGGAAGGCGAAGCCCGCGTCGCTCATGAACGGCAGGTTGTAGCCGCCGAGGAAGAGCGTGGTGAAGAGCGCGCCGATGATCGCGATCTCGATGAACTCCGCGAACATGAAGAGGCCCATCTTCATGGCGCTGTATTCGGTGAAGTAGCCGGCGATCAGCTCGCTCTCGGCTTCCGGCAGGTCGAAGGGGATGCGCTTGTTCTCGGCGATGGCCGCGGCGAGGAAGAGCGTCGCGGCGAAGGGCTGGTAGACGATGCCCCAGGCCGGCAGGAACCCGAGCACCGTTCCCGACTGGTGGCGGACCATCGCGTCGAGATCCACCGTGCCGTAGACGAGGATGAGGCCCAGCACCGTGAGGCCCAGGACCAGCTCGTAGGAGATCATCTGCGAGCCCGCGCGCAGCGCCCCCAGCAGCGAGAACTTGTTGGAGGAGGACCAGCCCGCCAGCATCGCGCCGATGATGGTGAGGCCGCTGAAGGCGAAGACGATGAGGATGCCCGCGTCGAGCGGCGCGATCTGCATCGGCCAGCTCTTGTCGCCGAACACGGCCGCGAGCGGCTCCCAGAGCCGCGCCGGCGTGATCGTGCCGCCGAACGGGATCACGGCGAAGACGAGGAGCACCGGCGTGAACACCACCCACGGGGCCACGGCGTACGCGTACCAGTCGTAGGTGCGCGGCTTGAAGTCCTCCTTGAGGAGCATCTTCAGGCCGTCGGCCATGCCGTGGAAGAGGCCCCACCACACCAGCTTCACCTGCGTGAAGGGGATGCGGATGTAGGCGCGGTTGGCGCCGATGCGGTCGGACATGACCGCCGCCTGCTTGCGCTCGACCCAGGTGAGGATGGTGCCGAAGCCCATCAGCACGCTGATCGCGTAGCCGATGAAGACGACGGCGATGACGAGGTCCGCGATCATTCGCCGCCTCCTGCGCCCGCGAGCGCCGGGAAGAGCGCCGCGGCGTCCGCCACGCCCGCGGCCTTCGGGAAGCACTTCGCGAAGGCGCTCGTGACCCCGGCGAAGTTGGTGTAGTGGCCGTCGCGCTCGGTCTGGATGCTCACCGGGAAGAACACGTCCGCGTGGCCGTTCTCGGGCGCGAGCCAGGCGTTCAGGTGGATGATCGCCGCACCCGGCGGGATGAGGCCGAAGTCGAGGCCCTCGCCCCACACGAGGACCAGGTCCGCGTCCGGCGGGATGGCGAGCGGCGCATCCCCGAAGAGCGCGCGGGCGCCGGCCGTGTTGGGGTTCTTGTCGGCGCGGATGAGGAGCGCATCCTCCACCACCTCGCCCGGCTCGGGCTGGCAGTCGGCCTTCACGAAGGTCGCGAAGCGCGCGCCGAGGGAGGCCTTGAACGCCGCCAGCTCCTCGTTGGAGGCCCAGCTCGAGACGACCGCGACCGGGCGCCTGGCGGAAGCGACCAGCGCGCGGGCCCGGGCGATGGCGCCCTGCAGCTCCGCCGGCCGGCCCTTGAGCATCGCCACCTCGGCGCGCGCGCGCCCGAGGAGGGCGGCCAGGTCGCGGCCCTTGTTGCAGATCCACGGGCCGTTCACGGCCGGGTTCTCCAGCGGCGTCACGCGGTCGATGGATTCGTTGGCGGTGCGCATGCCCGGCGCCTTGAGGCGCCACTCGGGCCGGCGGTGCCAGAGGTTCACCGTGCAGCCGCGCGAGCACCCGGGGCACACGGAGGCCGTGGGCTTCAGGTACCAGACGCGCGCCTTGTGCAGGAAGGACCGCGAGAGCAGGGCCCCCACCGGGCAGATGTCGATCACGTTGTCGGAGTACGGGTCGCGGCCGAAGCTGCCGTCCTCCGCGGCGCGCACGAGCGAATGGTCGGCGCGGCTGATCATCCCGAGGCCGTTGGACTTCGAGACCTCGCGCGTGAAGCGCACGCAGCGCGTGCACTGGATGCAGCGCTCGTTGTCGAGGACGATGCGCTCCGAGAGGTCGTGGTGCTTGGTCGCGTGGACCTTGGCGTCGACGGAGACCGAGCGCTCGCCGTTGTACTCGTAGTGGTAGTCCTGCAGCGTGCACTCGCCCGCCTTGTCGCAGATGCCGCAGTCGACCGGGTGGTTGAGCGTGATGAACTGCATCGTGGCCTTGCGGCGCGCGCGCACCTTCTCGGAGTTGGTGTGGACCACCATCCCCTCCGAGACGGGCATGTTGCAGGCGATGTCGACCCACTCGCCGCCCTTGTCGTCCACGCCCACCACGCAGATGCGGCAGTTGCCCGGCACCGAGAGCTGCGGGTGCCAGCAGAAGTAGGGGATGAAGATGCCGTGCTCGCGCGCGGCCTCCATGACCGTCTGCCCGGCCTTGGCCTCGATCTCGCGGCCGTCGATGGTCAGGCGCGGCATTCGAGCCTCCCGTCCAGCTTCGAGCGCCCGTTGGCGATCCAGTACTCGAACTCGTCGCGGTACTTGTTGAGGATGCCCACGGTCGCGTAGCCGGCGGCGTCCCCCATCCCGCAGATGGTCGTGCCGTCGTTGGCCTCGGAGATCGCGTAGAGGCGCTCGATGTCCTCCGGCACGCCCTTCCCGGCGACGATCCGGTCGATGATCTTGTGCATCCAGCCCATGCCCTCGCGGCAGGGCGTGCACTGGCCGCAGGACTCGTGGTGGTAGAAGCGCAGCAGCACCTGCAGGAAGCGCACCATGCAGGTGCCCTCGGCGATGGCGATCATGCCGCCCGAGCCGAGTCCCGAGCCGGCCGGGTTCACGGACTCGTGGCAGAGCGTGAGGGGCTCGATCTCGGCGCGCGTGAGCACCTTCGTGGAGATCCCGCCGGGGACCACGCACTTGAGCTTCGCGCCGTGGAGCATCCCGCCGCAGTCCTCGTCGAGGAACTTCACCCAGGGGTAGCCGTACTCGACCTCGTAGACGCCGGGCTTCGCGATGTGGCCGGAGATCGACACGAGCTGCGTGCCCGGGCTCTTGGCCGTGCCCACCTTGCGGAACTCCTCCGCGCCCATGCGGATGATGCCGGTGATGTTGGCGAGCGACTCGACGTTGTTGATGACCGTCGGCTTCTGGAAGAGGCCGCGCACGGTGAGGCGCGGCGGGCGGTTGCGCGGGTAGGGCTTGCGGCCCTCGATGGAGGTGATGAGGCCCGAGGCCTCGCCGCAGACGTAGGAGCCGGCGCCGCGGTAGACCACGATGTCCAGCGCGAAGTCCGTGCCCGGCACGGGCTTGCCGAGGAGCCCCGCCGCGTAGGCCTCGTCGATCGCGCCCTGGATGCGGCGGTAAGGCAGGTCGAACTCGCCGCGGATGTAGACGAAGGCGTGGCGCACGCCCAGCGCGTAGCTCGTGATGAGCATCGACTCCACGAGCAGGTGCGGCGCGTTCTCGAGGATCCAGCGGTCCTTGAAGGTGCCGGGCTCTCCCTCGTCGGCGTTGGCGCAGAGGTAGTGGATCTCGCCCGGGTTGGGCTTCATCACGCCCCACTTGCGGCCCACCGGGAAGGCGGCGCCGCCGTGGCCCAGCAGGCCCGAGGCCGTGACCTCCTTCGTGATGTCGGCCGGCGCCATCTTCAGCGCCTTCCCGAGCGTGGCGTAGCCCCCGCGCGCCTTGTACTCGGCGAGCGTGTGCGAGGTGGGCGTCACCTCGAAGTTCATGATGAGCTTGCGGCCGGTCATGGCTGGCGCAACTCCTCGATCAGCCGGTCCAGCTCCGCGAGGGTCATGTTCTCGTGGTAGGCGTCGTTCACCATCATCACGGGCGCCGTGCCGCAGGAGCCGAGGCACTCGACGGTGGAGAGCGTGAACTGCCCGTCCGCGGTGGTCTCGCCGGGCTTCACGCCCAGGCGCTTGCAGGCGTGCTCGATCACGCCTTCCGCGCCGCGCATGGAGCAGGCGATGTTGCGGCAGACCTGCAGGTGCGTGCGGCCGATGCCCTCGCGCCGCAGCATCGTGTAGTAGGAGAGCACCTCCTCCACCTGCACGCGCGGCACGCCGAGGTAGGCGACCAGCCCGTCGATGTCCTCGTCGGCGACGAAGCCGCGGTCGGCCTGGATGCGGTGCAGGCAGGGCAGGACGAGGGAGGACTCGAACCCCGCGGGGAAGCGCTCCTTCATCTTCTCGAAATCGGGGATGAGGTGCTTCACCTGTCGCACTCCCCGCCGATCATGTTGATGGAGCCGAAGGTCGGCACGAGGTCCGCGAGCTGGTAGCCCTCGAGCATCCGGTGCGCCCCGCCCATGTGCACGAAGCTGGGCGCGCGGCAGTGCACCTTGTACGGGTTCCCCTCGCCCGTGGAGACGAGGTAGAAGCCGAGCTCGCCGTTGGGCGCCTCGTGGGCCACGTAGATCTCGCCGGCCGGGACCCGCGGGCCCTCCATCACCAGCTTGAAGTGGTTGATGAGCGACTCGATCTCGCCGTAGACGGCCTTCTTCTCCGGCAGGACGCAGCGCCGGTCGTCGGCGAGCACCGGGCCGGGCTCGAGCAGCTCCGCGCACTGGCGCATCATGTGCACGCTCTCGTCCATCTCGCGCATGCGCACGTAGTAGCGGTCGTAGTTGTCGCCCTTGATGCCCACCGGCACCTCGAAGTCGAGCTCGGGGTAGGCGAGGTAGGGGGTGTCCTTGCGCAGGTCGATCGCGAGCCCCGTGGAGCGCAGCATCGGGCCGGTGTAGCCGTAGGAGAGGGCGTCGGCCTGCGAGAGCACGCCCACGTCGCGCATGCGGTCGATGAAGATGCGGTTCCTGTCCACGAGCCCGTGCACGCGGCCCACGAAGTCGTCGTACTGGACGAGGATCTCCTCCATGCGCGCGAGCCACCCCGCCGGCAGGTCGTGCGCGACCCCGCCGATGCGGCCGTAGGAGTGCGTCACGCGCGCGCCCGTGAGCGCCGCGATGTGCTCGTACATCCAGTCCCGGATCATCACCATGTAAAGGAACGCCGTCATCGCGCCCAGCTCCATCAGGGAGGCCGCGATGCAGGTGATGTGGTCGCACAGCCGCGAGTACTCCGAGAGGAGCGTCCTGAGCACCACGGCGCGCCGCGGGACCTCGACCCCCATCAGCCGCTCGACGGCGTCGCAGTAGGCGAAGTCGTTGACGAGCGGGGAGCAGTAGTTGAGGCGGTCCATGTAGGGGATGCAGTTGTGCCAGGTGTGCGCCTCGCACTCCTTCTCGAACCCCCGGTGCAGGTAGCCGCAGTGGACGTCGGCGCGGATGATGCGCTCGCCATCGAGCTCCGCGAAGATCTGGATGGTGCCGTGCGTGGCCGGGTGCGACGGGCCGATCGAGACGACCACCGTGTCGTCGCGCTCGCCGGGGGCGAAGGCCGAGCGCACGGGGTTGGCGATGCGGGGGTTGGCGGCCATGGTCAGCCCCGCTCCTCGATCGACCAGCCCGGGCGGTAGGGCACGAGCGGCTGCTCGCGCTCCTTCGGGTAGTCCTTGCGCAGCGGGTGCCCCTCGAAGCCCTCGTAGAGCAGGATCGGGCGCAGGTCGGCGTTGCCCTCGAAGCGGATGCCGTACATGTCGTGGCACTCGCGCTCCATGAACGCGGCCGAGCCGTAGAGCGCCGTGAGCGAGGGCGCGACGGGGGAAGCCTCCGGCACGCGGGCCTTCACGCGCACGCGCACCTTGTGGGCCGTGGAATAGAAGTGCCAGACCACGTCGAAGCGCGGCTCGCGGCCGGGCCAGTCCACGGCAGTGACGTCCAGGAAGAGGTCGAAGGCGAACTCGTCGCGCAGCAGCCGCGCGGCGCCGGGCACCGCACCCGGCGCGAGGCTCGCGACCAGGATGCCGTGCTCGACGGCCGTCTCCCCCTCCCCTGCGGCCAGGCGGCCTGCGATGCGGTCGAAAACGCCGGTGTCCATGAAGAGCCTAGAAGTCCTTCGTCACGATGGCGTGCTTCTGGCGCGCGATCTTGTCCTGCAGCTGCATGATCCCGTCGATCACCATCTCGGGGCGCGGCGGGCAGCCCGGGATGTAGACGTCGACGGGCAGGATGCGGTCGATGCCGGGCACCGCCGCGTAGTTCTGGTAGAAGCCGCCGCTGGTCGCGCACACGCCGAAGGCCATCACCCACTTCGGCTCGCACATCTGCTCCCAGACCTTGAGCAGGATCGGCGCCTGCTTGTGCGTGACGGTGCCCACGACCATGAGGAGGTCGGACTGGCGCGGCGAGAAGCGCGGCAGCGCCGCCCCGAAGCGGTCGGTGTCGTAGGGCGTCGAGCTCACCGCCATGAACTCCATGGCGCAGCAGGCCGTGACGAACGGGTAGGGGAAGATCGAGAACTTGCGCGCCCAGCCGATCAGCTCGTCCTTGCGCGTGGAGATGTACTCGAAGGCCGCGGACTTGCCGCCGCCGGCCTGCTCGATGGGGATCACCCGCCGTTCCGCGCTCATTCGCGCACCGCCTCGAGGAGCCGGGCCTTGTAGACGTAGAGCAGGATCAGGACCAGCAGGACGACGAAGATGCCCAGCGTGAAGATCATGAAGCCGGTGACGGGCTGCGCGCCCAGCGCCCAGATGAAGAGGAAGACCGTCTCCAGGTCGAAGAGGATGAAGATGATGGCCACGGCGTAGTACTTGATCGGCACCGCCTTCACGTTGTGGGTGTCGACGGGCGTCGCGCCGCACTCGAAGGGCTCGAGCTTGGTCTCGGTGGCCTCCGGCTTCGGGCCGAGCAGGCGGTTGAGCAGAAGCATCAGGGCCACGACGCCGAGGATCGCGGCCATGTACAGGAGGAAGACTACATAGGGGTTCATTGTCGGCTCGGGGCGGCTTCTGGTGCGGCCGCATTCCTGCACGGGCAGATTAGCCTTAAGTCCTACGGGTGCTTTGATGCACGTCAAGGCCGCGGGGGTCGCGCAGTCAAGGCACCAGCGGCCGGCAACGGGCAAAATGCGGGCCATGGAAGGAAGAAGAATCGCCGCCATCGCGGGGGCCCTCGCGGTGTGCGTCGCGGGTGGCGCGCTCTGCGCCTGGCTGAAGACCCCCCTGCCGTGGATGATCGGCCCGCTCGCGGCCATGGCGATCGTCCAGTTCGGCGGCGGAAGCCTCGAGGCGCCGCCCGGCGGGCGGCAGTTCGGGCAGGTGACGATCGGCGTGGCCCTCGGGCTCTACTTCACGCCCGCGGTGGCCCGCGAGGTGCTCGCCAACGCGCCGGCGCTGCTCGCCGCAGCGGTGGGCGTCTTCCTCATCGGCGTCGCCACGAGCGGCCTCTTCGCGCGGCTTGCCCGCACCGATCCCGCGACAGCCTTCTTCTCCACCGCCATCGGCGGCGCGCAGGAGATGGTGGTGCTCGCCGACCGGCACGCCGCGCTGGCCGACCGCGTGGCGCTGGCGCACTCGCTTCGCATCCTGGTGGTCGTCACCAGCGTCCCCGTGGCCATCACGCTGCTGGGCCAGGCGGGCACGGACGACTACCGCCCCGTCGCCGCGCCCTTCGACCCGGCCGGGCTCGCGCTCCTGGGCGCGGCCGCCCTCGCCGCCGCCTTCGGATGGAAGCGCACGGGGCTCGCCAATCCTTTCATGATGGGGCCGCTCGCCTTCACCGTCGCGATCACGATCGCGGACGTGCAGCTCTCCTTCATCCCGTCCTGGCTCACCAACGCCGCGCAGCTCTTCCTCGGCTGCAGCCTCGGCTCGCGCTTCCAGCAAAGCTTCCTGCGCGAGGCGCCGCGCTTCGTCGCGGCCGTGCTCGCCACCGTGGCCGTCATGCTCGCCCTCTGCACCGCCCTCGCGCTCGCGATCGCGTGGGGCTTCGGCGTCATGCCCGCGACCATCCTGCTCGCGTGCGCCCCCGGCGGCATCGCCGAGATGGCCATCACCGCCAAGGTCCTGCGGGTGGGCGTGGCCTTCGTCACCGCCGCGCACGTGATCCGCTTCGCCATCGTCATGCTCCTCACCGAGCCCGCCTACCGCCTCCTCGAGCGGCGGATGGGCAGCACAAGGAAATGACCCCCACTCCTCCGTGCCCTCCGTGTTCCTCCGTGTTCTCCGTGATGAATCCCGTGCTTCCCCCGGTCGATCGCCCGACAGGAGGCGGTGGATTCCATCACGGAGGAACACGGAGGGCATGGAGGAATCCCTTCCTGATGAAATGGGCTGGCGGGGTCGGGATATGATTCCCGCCATGGAGACAAGGCCATGACCGCACGCCGCAAGAAGCCCGAGGAGCTGAGGAGCCACCGCTGGTACGGGGTGGACGACATGCGCTCCTTCGGGCACCGCTCGCGCACCGCGCAGATGGGGTTCCACCGCACGGACTACGCGGGCAAGCCCGTGATCGCGATCCTCAATACCTGGAGCGACATCAATCCCTGCCACACGCACTTCCGCCAGCGGGCGGAGGAAGTGAAGCGCGGCATCTGGCAGGCGGGCGGCTTCCCGGTGGAGATGCCGGCGATGAGCCTCTCGGAGCCGTTCCAGAAACCCACCTCGATGCTCTACCGCAACCTCCTCGCGATGGAGGCGGAGGAGCTGCTGCGCGCCTACCCGGCCGACGGCTGCGTGCTCATGGGCGGCTGCGACAAGACCACGCCGGGGCTGGTGATGGGCGCGCTGTCGATGAACCTGCCGTCCATCTTCATGCCGGCGGGCCCGATGCTGCGCGGCGATTTCCGGGGCCAGTCCCTGGGCAGCGGCAGCGACACCTGGAAGTACTGGGCCGAGCTTCGCGCCGGCAACATCACCCAGGAGGACTGGCGCGAGGTCGAGGCGGGCATCGCGCGCGCCCCCGGCCACTGCATGACGATGGGCACGGCCTCGACCATGACGAGCGCCGCCGAGGCGATGGGGCTCACGCTGCCGGGCGCGGCCTCGATCCCCGCCGCCGACTCGCGCCACGCGCAGATGGCGACCCTCACGGGCAAGCGCATCGTCGACATGGTGTGGGAGGACCTGAAGATCCGCGACGTCGTCGACGCGCGCGCCATCGACAACGCGGTGACCACCGTCCTCGCCCTCGGGGGCTCCACCAACGCCGTCGTGCACCTCGTCGCCATCGCCCGCCGCGCCGGCGTGCGGCTCGACCTCGCGCGCTTCGACGAGCTGGCGCGGCGCACGCCCGTGCTCGCCAACATCCGGCCTTCCGGCAAGTACCTCATGGAGGACTTCTTCTACGCCGGCGGCCTGCGCGGCCTGCTCTCGCGCCTCGCGGACCTCGTGGACGGGCGCGCGCCCACCGTGAACGGGCGCACCCTCGGCGAGAACGTCGCGGAAGCGCGGGTGTGGAACGACGAGGTGATCCTGCCGCGCGAGCGCCCGCTCGTCGCCGGCGACGGCCTCGCCGTCCTCACCGGCAACCTCGCCCCGCGCGGCGCCGTCATCAAGCCGCCGGCGATGGAGGCGCGCCTGCACAAGCACACCGGGCCCGCGGTCGTCTTCGCGAGCTACGACGACATGGCCGCGCGCATCGACGACCCGGCGCTGCCGGTGACCGCCGGCTCCGTCATCGTGCTGCAGGGCGCGGGCCCGCAGGGCGGCCCCGGCATGCCGGAGTGGGGGCAGCTGCCGATCCCGAAGAAGCTGCTGAAGGAGGGCGTGCGCGACATGGTGCGAATCTCGGACGCGCGCATGAGCGGCACGAGCTACGGCGCCTGCGTGCTGCACGTGACGCCGGAGTCGCACGTGGGCGGCCCGCTCGCCCTCGTGCGCGACGGCGACCTCGTCTCGCTGGACGTGCCGGCGCGCCGCCTCGAGCTGCTCGTGGACGCGGCCGAGCTCGCGCGCCGCCGCGCCGCGTGGCAGGCGCCGCCGCCGCGCTACGACCGCGGCTTCGGGGCGCTTTACCTGAAGCACGTGACGCAGGCCGACGAGGGCTGCGACTTCGACTTCCTCGCCGACGGGCCGCCCACGCCCGAGCCCGAGATCCACTGAAGGAATCCTGCCGTGAAGCCCGTCGTCCTGCAGACCTCCCCGATGCTCCCGCTGGTCGAGAACGCCCTCCTCGAGCGCTACGAGGTGCTGCGGCTGGACCGCGCCCCGGACCGCTCGCGGTTCCTCGCCGAGAGCGGCCCGCGCGTGGACGCGGTGGCCTCCTCGGCGCGCGTGGCGGTCGACGCGGCGCTCCTGGACGCGCTTCCGCGCGCGCGCATCGTCGCCCACTTCGGGGTGGGCTACGACAACGTGGACGCCGCGCACGCGAAGGCGCGCGGCATGGTGGTCACCAACACGCCGGACGTCCTCACCGACTGCGTGGCCGACCTCGCCATCGCGCTCATGGTGGACGTGGCGCGCGGCGTGACCGCCGGCGACCGCTACGTGCGCGCGGGCCGGTGGCTCAAGGGCGCGATGCCGCTCGCGGCCAAGGTGAGCGGCAAGCGCCTCGGCATCGTGGGGCTGGGTCGCATCGGCCGGGCCGTCGCGCGCCGCGCCGAGGCCTTCGACATGGAGATCCGCTACCACAACCGGCGGCAGGCGCCCGATTCGCCCTACGCGTGGGAGAAGTCCCTCGCCGACCTCGCGCGGTGGTGCGACTTCCTCGTGGTCGCGACCTCCGGCGGTGCGGAAAGCCGCGGGCTCGTCTCGGCCGCCGTGATCGAGGCGCTGGGCCCGAAGGGCTTCCTCGTGAACATCGCGCGCGGCTCGGTCGTGGACGAGCCGGCCCTCGTCGCGGCGCTCGCGGAAAGGCGCATCGCGGGTGCCGCGCTCGACGTCTTCGCCGACGAGCCGCGCGTCCCCGAGGCGCTGCTGGCGCTGGACAACGTCGTCCTCACCCCGCACATCGCGAGCGCCACCACCGACACGCGCGCGGCCATGGGCCAGCTCGTGCTGGACAACCTCGCCGCCTTTTTCGAAACCGGGCGGGCCCTCACGCCCGTCTGAGCACGCCACTTCCGGAGACCGCCGTGACCACCCCCTACCGCACGCCCCCCAACAAGTTCCGCGCCGACCTGCTCGCCCGCAAGCCGCTCGTCGGCTGCTGGGTCTCGCTCGCCAACCCCGTCACCGCGGAGGTGATCGGGCTCGCGGGCTTCGACTGGCTGCTGCTGGACGGCGAGCACGCGCCCAACGACGTCTCGACCCTCGTGCCGCAGCTCATGGCCCTCAAGGACAGCGCCTCCGCCCCGGTGGTGCGCCCGCCGTGGAACGAGCCGGTCGTCATCAAGCGGCTGCTGGACGCGGGCTTCCACAACTTCCTCATCCCCTTCGTGGAGTCCGCCGAGCAGGCGCGCGCCGCCGTGGCCGCCACGCGCTACCCGCCGCGCGGCATCCGCGGCGTGTCCGTGTCCCAGCGCAACAACCGATACGGCACGGTGCCGGATTACCTCAAGCTCATCGACGACAACATCGCCGTGATGGTGCAGATCGAGAGCCGCGGCGGGCTGGAAGCGATCGATGCGATCACCGCGGTCGACGGCGTGGACGGCCTCTTCGTGGGGCCGCAGGACCTCGCCGCCGCCCTCGGCCACCTCGGCAACCCCGCGCACCCGGAAGTGCAGGCCGCCATGAAGCACATCTTCGAACGCGCCGTGGCGGGCGGCAAGCCCGCCGGCACCCTCGCCCCGGTCGAGGCCGACGCCCGCCGCTACATGGAGTGGGGCGCCACCTTCGTCGCCGTCGGCAGCGACCTCGGTCTCTTCCGCTCGGCCACCCAGGCGCTGCGCGACCGCTTCCCGTCCTGAGCGGGCGGCCGCTACTTCGCGGCGTACTCGCGCACGGTCTCCCACGCCACCGACTGGAGGTGGGCGGCGACGTCGGCGGGCAGCCCCGCCGTGTAGGCGTTGCCCACCGGCGATTTCCCGAGCAGCGCCCCGTACACGGTGCACGCGGCGAGGTAGGTGCCCTCGAGGCTCGGGTGGCGCTTGTCCGGCGCGTAGAGCTCGAGCCCCGGCCGGCGCGCGACGCTCTTCGCGAACGCGAGGCCCGCGGGCACCACCTGCGCGCCGTTGGCCTTGCCGGCGATCGTGTACTGCTCGGCGAGTTGCGCCGTCATTTCCGGCTTGTCCTTGTACGCCCACGACATGAAGAGGATCGGGCGCGCGCCGCTGGCGCGGATGGTCTCCGAGTGCCGCTTCGCGTACTCGTGGAAGACGGGCTTCAGCTCGGGGTGGACGGGGCACTGGCTGCAGTCCATGAACATCACGGCGTCGAACTGCCTGCCCGGCGGGTTGAACTTGATGGCGTTGCCCGCCACGAACGAGTACTTGCCGATGCGGCCCGGGCCGAGGTAGCTCTCCATGTCGTGCCAGTCGATGCCCGAGCCGCTGATCGTCACGGAGACGCCGCGGTGCTTGATGGACTTGTCGCCCTGGACGAGCCGCGACACGTGCCCGTGCATGCTGTTGTTGTAGTAGAAGAAGCTGTTGCCGACCCAGAGCAGCGCCTCGGGCGGCCCGGACGCGTCGCCGCGGGCGGCCTGCTGCGGCGCCAGGGCGGCGCAGCCGGAAAGGGAGAGGGCGAAGGCGGCGACGAACGGCGCGAGGCCACGGAAGGCAGGAGCGGACATGGAGATTCCCTTCTGGCCGGTCGGAATGCCGGTTTGCGCCAAGGATAGCCCGATCGGCCGCGCCGCGGCGCGCTAGGCCGCCTCGCCGGCGGCGTGGCCGGAGGCCCAGGCCCACTGGAAGTTGTAGCCGCCGAGCCAGCCGGTGACGTCGACCACCTCGCCGACGAAGAAGAGGCCGGGCACCGCCGCCGCTTCCATCGTCTTCGAGGACAGCCCGCGCGTGTCGACGCCGCCGAGGGTCACTTCGGCCTTGTTCCAGCCGAGGGTGCCCGAGGGGTGGATGCGCCAGTCGGAGAGGTCGCGGGCGGCCTCGTCGAGGGCGCGGTCGGAAAGCTCGGCCATGGGTTTCGCCAGCCCATGCGCGTCGCACCAGGCGTGGGCGAGTCGCCTGGGCAGGCGCTCCGCGAGGATCGTCGCGAGCTGTGCCCTCGCGCGCCGGTGCCCGGCGAGGAAAGCGCGCGCGTCGGTGCCGGGCAGGAGGTCCAGGTGGATGGGGTCGGCCGCGGGGCCGTCCTGCCAGTAGGAGGAGACCTGCAGGATGGCGGGGCCCGAAAGGCCGCGGTGCGTGAAGAGCGCGGCCTCGCGGAAGCTCGCGCCGCGGCACGAGGCCGCCACCTCGGCCGAGACACCCGAGAGGTCGCCGTAGCGCGCGAGCGCCTCCGGCGCGAGGCCCAGCGGCACCAGCGCCGGCTTCGGCGGCGCGACCGCGAGCCCGAACTGCTCCGCGAGCCGGTAGCCGAAGGGGGTGGCCCCGATCTTCGGCACCGTGAGCCCGCCCGTGGCGACGACGAGCGAGGAAGCCACGACCGGGCCGCCCGCCGTGTCGACGCGGAAACGCCCATCGCCGTGCGCCACGCCGCGCACCTCGCAGGGCATGCGCCACGCGACCCGCGCGGCGTCGCACTCCGCCTTCAGCATCGCGATCACCTGCGTGGCGGATCCGTCGCAGAAGAGCTGGCCCAGCGTCTTCTCGTGGTACGCGATGCGGTGCCTCTCGACGAGGGAGATGAAGTGCCGCGGCGTGTAGCGCGCCAGCGCCGAGCGGCAGAAGTGCGGGTTGGCCGAAAGGTAGTTCGCCGGCGAGGCGCCGAGGTTGGTGAAGTTGCAGCGCCCGCCGCCGGAGATGCGGATCTTCTCGCCCAGCTTGGGATAGTGGTCCACGAGGAGCACGCGCCGCCCTCGCGCGCCGGCCGTGGCGGCGCACATCATCCCGGCCGCGCCCGCCCCGATGACGACGACGTCGAACTGCGCGGGCGCTTCGCGGGCCATGGTGCGCCCAGTGTAGCAAGCGCTTGAGCGCGCGCCGCGCCCCGGCCTATGCTGGGGGACGATCCACGCGACGCGAACGGGTGAAGCCATGAACGACCACGCGGCGGAAGACGCCGTGCCCGAGGTGGGGCTCGCCGACGAGGACATCCTCGAGGCGATGCAGCACATCCCGGGCTACCTCGACATCACCACGGAGGACTTCCGGCAGGTCTACCACCTCGCCCACCGCCACGCGGTCGGGCGCCTGCTGGCCGGACTGCGCGCGGAAGGCCTGATGCGGCCCGTGGCGAGGCCGCTGCTGCCGGACATGATGCTGGACGAGGCCGCGCGCACGCTCGTTGAGAGCGGCCACAAGGCGCTTCCGGTGGTCGACGGCGAGGCGCGCGTGGTGGGCATGCTCACCGAGACCGACTTCCTCTGCCGGCTCAAGGCGGGCACCTTCCTCGAACTGCTGCTGCGCATGATCGAGGACTCCTGCGAGGTGAGCCACCGCTGCCACGAGACGCCCGTGCACCAGGCGATGAGCGCGCCCGCCATCACGGTGCGGCCGGAGGCGGGCTTCCGCGAGATGATGGCGGCCTTCCGCGCCCACGCGGGGCGCAGCATGCCCGTGGCGGACGCCGAGGGCCGCCTGCGCGGCCTCCTCTTCCGCAAGGACTTCCTCGAGGCGCTGGACCGCGAGGCGCACCGGTGAGCCTCGCCGACTACTTCCGCAAGATGGGCGGCACCACGCGCGGCAGCCCGCCGCGCGTGAGCAACGCGGAGATCGCCTGGTCGTGGCTGGGCGCCTTCCTCGGCATCGCGACGGCGGGCTGGCTCAGCCGCGAGTTTCTCGAGGGCCACGACCTCACGCTCATGATCGGGTCGCTGGGGGCCTCCGCCGTCCTCGTCTACGGCGCGCCGCGCAGCCCGCTCGCGCAGCCGCGGAACGTGATCGGCGGCCACCTCCTCTCGGCGCTCGTGGGCGTGGCGTGCTGGAAGCTCGCGCACCAGGCGCCGTGGCTCGCGGGGGCGCTCGCGGTTTCCACCGCCATCGCCGTCATGCACGCCACGCGAACGCTGCACCCGCCCGGGGGCGCCACGGCGCTCATCGCCGTCATCGGCTCGCGCGACGTCCACGAGATGGGCTTCGCCTACGCCTTCGTGCCGGCGCTCGCGGGGCCCGCGGTCCTCGTCGCCGTGGCCCTGCTCGTGAACAACCTGCCGGCCTCGCGGCGGTATCCGGAGGTCTGGTTCTGAGGGCGGCGCGGCGGCGCTCCTTTCGCTACAGGATCCCCGCCACGAGGAGCGCGCCCACCACGAACATCGCGGCCGCCACGAAGGCGCGCACCGCGGGAAGCGTGGCAGCGCGCAGGATCCGCCGCCCGGCCAGCGCGCCCGCGAAGGCGCCGCCGATTCCCGCCAGCGCGAGCCCGCCGGCCTCGGCGCCGAGCCGCGTCGCGTCGCCGAGCAGCGAGACCGCGTAGACGGGCAGGCGCGCAGCGTCCACGAGCACGGCGATCGTCACGCCCGTGGCGACGAAGGCCTCCTTGCCGAGCCCCGCCCGCAGCAGGAAGGCCGCCCGCAGCGCCCCCTGCAGGCCCGCGAGCCCGCCCAGGAATCCCGAGGCGATCCCGCCCAGCGGCGCGTAGCGGGCAGGGATGGACAGGTCGCGGAACCGCGGCCAGGGCTCGAGGAGCGCGAGCGCCATCACGAGGCCGCCCACCGCGAGCTTTGCCGGCAGGACGTCGTGGCACGCCCCGGCCGCGCACCAGGTGCCGAAGGCGGGAAGCCGCCCGAGGGCGCCGAGCGCCCAGGCGCCGGCGAGGGCCGCCACGCACGCCGGCACGCCGAAGCGCAGGACGAGGCCCCGGTCGGCGTGGCGCCCGACGAGGAGCAGCTTGAACAGGTTGTTGGCGAGGTGCACCACCGCCGTGGCGGCGATGGCCGCGGGCAACGGCAGGAAGAGCGCGAAGGCGGGCAGCAGCGCCGTGCCCAGCCCGAAACCCGAGAGGAAGGTGAGGCAGGAAGCGAGGAACGCGACGAGCGCTATCGCCGCGATCGCCATGGCATCGGGCGCCTGGAAGGAAGGAGCCCGCCGAAGCGGGCTCCCGGGTTCACGCGGTCGGATCCACCGCGCGCGCTACAGCTTGTCGGCCGGCTCGTGGCAGGTGCCGCAGGCGTTGGTGTACGGGGTCGGCATGGCCTTGCCCGGCTCGACGCCCTTCACGCCCTTGTTGGTGATGCGCGGCACGTCGAAGAGGTGCGAGGTGATGTCGTTCATCCAGTACTTCTTGCCGCCCTTGCCCTCGATGCCCTCGCCCAGGCCCGCGCCCGTCTGCATGGTCTTGGTCATGTGGCAGTCGACGCAGGCGATCTTGCGGGTGTGCGGCTCGCCCACGGTCTTGGCGGTGTGCTCCTTCATGTCGACCTTGTGGCAGGAGGCGCACAGCGTGTCCTTGCCGTCCCTCACCGCCGCCTTGACCTGGTACTTGAGCCCGGTCTTGCCGTGCGGGTCGTGGCAGCTGGCGCAGCTGAGCACCTGGTTCTCGTTGATGTAGTGCTTCGAGCGCACGAGGTCGGTGCCCTGCTGGTGGTGCGACTTCGAGTGCACGCCGTCGGGCCAGAAGTCGCTCTGCGCCGCGTCTTCCCGCGTGGTGTGGTTCACGAGGTACTGGTTGCGGCTCATGCCCGGGG
Organism: Burkholderiales bacterium; assembly: GCA_019634955.1. Taxonomy (GTDB): domain Bacteria; phylum Pseudomonadota; class Gammaproteobacteria; order Burkholderiales; family Usitatibacteraceae; genus FEB-7. The sequence goes on along the minus strand of JAHCAK010000021.1, from coordinate 45,018 downwards.
TGAGCATGCGCCCGTCCTTGTTGATGGGCTGGTCGTTCTTCATCGTGCCCTGCGGGCGGCTGTGGCACTGGTTGCAGATCACGACGGAGCGCTCGGAGGCGAGCTTGGCGGGGTTCACGATGAGGGACGCCTTGCTGCGCCGCGGCGCCTTGGAGTGCGCCGAGCCCGGCCCGTGGCAGACCTCGCAGCCGATGTTGAGCTCGTTGGGCATGCCGTCGCCGTCGATGTCGGCCTCGCCGTTGGGGTCGTTGGCCGCGCCGGCCACGAAGCCGCCCTCGACCGTCGGGGTGAGCGTGTAGCCGCTGTAGTGGCACGAGGCGCACTGGATCTCGAAGGACTTGCCCTTGGGCGGGTCGACGAGCTTCTTCTTCGCCTCGTCGTAGAGCCAGTCGGCGTGGTAATCGCGCCAGTCCTTGCGCGTGCGGTCGGCGTACGAGGCCTTGCCCTCGGTGTTGTACTGCAGGAACGGGAAGGTCTGGTCGCCCACGCGCAACAGGTAGCGCTGCTTGTAGATGCCGCCGCCGTAGGTCATCTCGACCGGGTACACGCGCGGCTTGTCGGCGGGGTCGCGCGCGTTCTCGGTGCGCACCTTGAGCGAGCCGTCCTTGTCCGTGTAGAAGGTCGCCGTCATGCTCACGGAGGCCTTGTCGGCCGGGGCGCTCGTGGACACGAGGTACTTGTCGAAGCCGCGGCCCTTGTCGTAGCCGTGGAACCAGAACTTCGCGCCCGCCTGCAGCTTCTTCAGCCCGTCGTTGAAGCCGGGGAAGCGCGACAGGTCCTGCATCCTGCCGGGCTTGCCGACGACCTGGATGCCCAGCTTGTGCAGCGTCTTGCCGACGTCGGCGTAGTCGTCGTGGCACTTCAGGCAGCGCGTGCTGCCGACGAAGGTCGCGTCCTGCGGCGTGCGCCCGGAGACCTGGATGGCCAGGGGCTTCGCGGCGAGGTCCGCCGCGGTCATCGACTTGTTGGTGAGGCTTCCGCCCGGCAGGTACTGCTCGCCCTCGGGCGCCACGTAGACGAAGTACTTGCCGGCCGCGGCGTTCGGGATGCTGAACGCGCCGCCCGGGTCGGTGACCGCCTGCGTGTACTTGTCGCCGTTGGCGACGATGTTGTCCTCCATCGGCTCGTCGTCGTCGACGTTGCGCCGGATGTTGAAGGAAGGCGCCTTCTTGAGCTTCGCGACGTCGGCCGCGGGAACGAGGTAGACCGTCGCCCCCGAAACCGCCCGCTTGCCGCCGTCCGTGACCGTCCCGGTGATCGCCTGCGCCCAGGCGCCCAGCGGCGCCATCGCGAGGATCGCCGAAGCGGCCAATCCCGTCATGCCCCACCTTGCTTTCGCTCTCATTGCCCTTCCCCCCTTTGGGTAGCGATGCTGCGTTTACGGGCCGCCGCCTCCGGCAGCCCGCGCGTCAACTCTTCCTCGAACAACTCCCTGAACAGCTCCCACACCCGGCCCTTCGCCGTGCGCAGCGCCTTCCGGCCCGCCGCGGTGGCGACGTACCTGCGCCGGGTGGTGCGCCCGTCCTTCTCGACCGAGGACCTGAGGTAGCCGCCCCGCTCCAGCCCGTGCAGGATGGGGTAGAGCGTCCCCGGGCTCAGCTTGTAGCCGTGGTGCGCCAGCTCGTCGATGATCCCTTGCCCGTAGATCGCCTCGTGGCACGCATGGTGCAGCACGTGCAGCCGCACGAGCCCGCCGTAGAGGTCCTTCTCGTTCATGCTCGAAAGTCGTTATCGAATCGCGCTATCGGGTTTCGATAGCCGTGATTCGCACGCTACGCCCTTTGCCGGGGGGTATCGGCTGACAAAGATCAAATGCCGGCCACTTCGAGTGCCCGGGGCGGCGCGCGCCCGGCGAGGGATTATCATTCGGGTAGGCGCCCCGTCCGGCGCCGTCCCCGCACAGCCACCCGCATCCCGCCATGGTCACCCGCCTCTTCTCCCGCACGCCCCTCCACGAGCACCCCGAGGCCGCCCAGCGCGTGCTCGGGGTCGCGGCCCTCGCGCCCGAATCCGCCGAGCTGGCCGCGCTCGTGAAGGCGGACCCCGCCCCCGAGGTCCGGGCCGCCGCCGCGGCGCGCTGCGCCGACTTCGCGGCGCTCGTCGCCGCGTGGGGCGCGGAGGCCGACCCCGCCGTCCGCGAGCCGCTCGCGAGCGCGCTGGGACGCGTGGCCGCCACGGCCGGGGACGCCGCCGCCGCGCGCGCCTTTCTCGAGTCCACCGCCTGCACCGACGCCATCCGCGCCGACGTGGCGCGGCAGGCGAAGGAGGCCGACCGGCGCCTGGCCGCCATCGCGGGGCTGCGAGACGAGCCCACGCTCATCGAGCTCGCGCTGGCGGGCGGGCACGCGGAGACGCGGCTCGCCGCCGCCGAGTGCGTGCGTTCCCCGGAGGGCCTGGAGACGCTGCACGAGCGCGCGAAGAACAAGGACCGCGGCGTGGCGCGGCTCGCGAAGCAGCGGCTGGAGGCGATGCGCAACCGCGAAGGAAGGGCGAGCGAGGCCGACGCCATCCTCGAGCAGCTCGAGGCGCTCGCGGGCACGCCCGGCCCCATCCTCACGGCGGTGGTCGAGCTCAACCGCCGCTGGCAGGCGCTCGACCTGAAGGACGACACGGCGCGGCTGGAGCGCTGCGACGCGGCGCGGCGGGCCTTGCAGGCGCGCTTCGACCGCGAGCAGGCGGAGCAGGCCGCGCGCGCGCGGTTCGAGCGGCGCGTGGGCGACTGGCTGGCCGCGCTCGCCGCCCCCGACGGGCCCGAGGCCCTCAAGGGCCTGCGCGAGGCGCTCGAGGCGCTGCGCGCGGAAGGCGCGTCGCTCGGCGACGATTCCGCCCGCGAGACCTTCGACGCGGCGGCGGCCCGCCTCGACGCGTGGGACCGCGACCTGCAGGCGCTCGCCGGCGCCGAGGCGCTGGTGGTCGAGGCCGAGCGCCTCGCCGCCGACACCTCCGTGGACAACGCGCAGTTGCCGGAGCGCTGGCAGGCGCTCGACCGCGCCATCCGCACGCCCGCGCTCTCGCGCCGCTTCGAGGCCGCGCTCATGGTGATCGAGCAGCGCCGCCTCGCGCAGGCGCAGGCCGCGCGCGAGGAAGCCGGCGCCGCCCGCAACCGCGTCCACGCGCTGCTGCACGCCGCCGAGCAGGCGCTCGCCGCCGGCCACCTGCACGAGGCGCGCGCCGCCGTGAACGAGATGAAGGCCCTCAAGGCCGAGGCGGGGACGCTCCCCAAGCCCACGATGAGCCGCATGGGCCGCGTGGGGCAGCAGCTGGGCGACCTCGAGCGCTGGGAATCCTTCGGCCAGCAGACCGCGCGCGTGCAGCTCTGCGATCGGGCCGAGGCGCTTTCGGGGCCCGGCAACGAGGCCGCCAAGGTGGCCGCGGAGGTGAAGAAGCTGCGCGAGGAGTGGAAGGCGCTCGACGCGCAGCACGCGGGCGTGCCCAAGGCGCTGTGGGAGCGCTTCGACGGCGCCTGCGAGCGGGCCTACGCGCCGGCCGCCGCGCACTTCAAGGAGCTCGCGGCGCAGCGCAAGGCCGCGCGCAAGCAGCGCGAGGAGTTCATCGAGGCCGCCGCCGCGCACGTGCCCACCTTGCAGGGCGAGACCCCGGACCTGCGCGCGGTCGAGAAGTACCTGCGCGAGACCGACCGTGCCTGGCGCGAAGGCGGCCTCGGCAGCGTCGACCCCGCCGCGTGGAAGAAGCTGGACGCGCGCCTCAAGGAGACGCTCGCGCCCCTTCGCGCCCTCGTCGCCGGCGCGCGCGAGGAAGGCAAGACGGGCCGCCTGGCCCTCATCGCGGAAGTCGAGGCGCTGCTCCCCCGCGCGCAGGAGCGCGAGATGCCCTCCCTCGTGAAGGCCATCCAGGCGCGCTGGCAGGAGCACTCGAAGGCGCACCCGCTCGGGCAGCGCGACGAGCGCGCGCTGTGGGAGCGTTTCCGCGCCGCCTGCGACGCCGTGTTCGAGGCACGGCACGCGAAACGCAAGGAGGAGGACGGCCGGAAGGTCGAGGGCCGCCGCTCGCTCGAGGAGATCTGCTCCCAGCTCGACGCCCTCGCCCGGGCGACCGAGAAGGACGAGAAGGAAGTGCGCACCGCCTTCCGCGAGCTGCAGGACCGCTGGCGGGCCGGCGCGCGCGGCTCCGACCCGGCCGTGCGCGCGCTGGAGGGCCGCTTCCGCGGCGCCTCGAAGGCGGTCGAGAACGCGCTCGCCGCGCGCGTGCGCGCCCGCGAGGCCGTCGTGTGGCAGACGCTCGCCGAGAAGGACCGGCTGTGCGAGGAGGCCGAGGCGGCCGCGCTCGCGGGCGCGGGCGCGGTGACGGCCGAAGCGGTCGCGGAGAAGTGGAGCGCGCTCCCGGAGCTCGCGGGCGCCTGGGAGAAGAAGATGGCCGCGCGGCGCGATGCCGCGCTCGCCGCGCTCGCCGACCCCGCCGCCCACCGCGCGCGGATCGAGGCCGGATCGGCCGCGCGCTGCGAGGCGCTGCTGGAGCTGGAGATGGCGCTCGGGATCGAGAGCCCCGCGGAGCTGCAGCCGCAGCGCCTGCAGCTGCAGGTGAGGCTCCTCAAGGAGCGCTTCGGCGGCGGCGCGGCGCAGGCCGCGAGCACGGGCGACCGGCTGCTTGCGTGGTGCGCGCAGCCCGGCGTGATCGCGGGCCGCGACGCCGGGCGCCGCGACCGCGTGTTCGCCGCCATGGGCCAGGCGCGCTAGCGGCGCATGCTGGAGCTGCCGAACCCCTTCGCCAACGAGGGCGGCGTGATCCGCCTGCTCGAGCGGCCCGGCGGCGACACCGAGGCGCTCGTCGACAGCGTGCTCGCCAAGCGCTACCCGCGCCCCTTCGTGATCGAGGACGACGGCGCGCGCTGCCTCTACTTCACGCGCGACTTCATCCAGAGCGAAATGCGCCTGGACGATCCCTTCGAGCTCGCCTTCGCCTACACGCGCAAGATGATGGCGTTCCTGCTCTTCCTGCCGCAGCCGCGCGCGATCCTCATGCTCGGGCTGGGTGGGGGCTCGCTCGCCAAGTGGTGCCACCGCCACCTGCCCGGGGCGCGCGTCACCGCGGTGGAGATCGACCCGGACGTGATCGCCTTCCGCGACCAGTTCCTCGTGCCCCCGGACGGCGAGCGCTTCCGCGTCGTGCGGGGCGATGCGGCGCAGTACGTGGCGCAGTGCGAGGAGAGGGCCGACGTGGTGATCATCGACGCCTTCGACCGCGACGGCGTGGCCCCGGCGCTGTGCACGCGGGAGTTCTACCGCGACGTGCGCGCGATGCTCTCGCGAAGCGGCGTCGTGGCCGCGAACCTCGTGGGCCCCAAGGCCGAGCGCGTGGCGCACCTGGAGATGCTGCGCACGGTATTCGAGGGCAACGTGATCCTCCTGCCCATCGCCGACGACGGCAACTACGTGGCCTTCGCTTTCCGCGACCCGGCCTTCGAGCCGCGCTGGCGCTGGATGGCGGGCGAGGCCCGGGCCCTCAAGGCGCGCTACGGGCTCGACTTCCCGCGGCTCGCGGCGCGGCTGGAACGCAGCCGCAAGCTGGGCTTCCTGCGCCGCGAGATGCACGCGCCGGAAGTGCGCACCCGGCGGCTCTAGCCCTTGTCGGGATCGGCGGAGGTCACGAGCTCGCGCTCGTCGAGCTCCTCCTCGATCGCGCGCGCCGTCTCGTCGTTGATCTCGTCGGCCTTGAGGAGCTCGAGCAGGCGCGCGCGCTCCGCCGCGATCCCCTCGAGCCGCAGCCGGCGGGCCGTGGCGATGTGCTCCGCGCGCTCGGCGGCGACCTCGGCCGGGCTCTCGCGCAGGTCCACCTTGCCCTGGTAGCGGGCCAGGAGCGCGCTGGCGAAGCGCCGGTCCTCGGGATCCTGCAGGCGCTCGAGCGCCGGCTTCACCACGGCGATCGCGGCCTTGGCGAGCTCCACGCGCGCGCGCGCCTCCTCGATGGGCCCCTCGGGGTCGTCCTTGGCGCGCAGGCGCGGGATGATCCACGGCAGCGTGAGGCTGTTGAGCCCGAGCGTGAGGATGATGGTGGCCGCCGCGAGGAACACGACGAGGTCGCGCTCGGGGAAGGGATGGCCCGACTGCGTGAGGAGCGGGACCGAGAGCGCGGTGGCGAGCGTGATCGAGCCGCGCACCGCGGCCCATCCCACGAGGAACATCCGGCGCGGGTCCGGCCCCTCGCGGCCCCCCGTCCAGCCCCAGCCCAGGTGGAAGCGCGCGTAGCCCGATCCCCACACCCAGCCGAGCCGCAGCGCCATGAGCAGGGCCCACAGCGCGAGCGCCCACGAGGCGAGGTGCAGCCCGTCGTAGGCGGCCACGCCCGCGAGCATCTGCCGCAGCTGCAGCCCCAGAAGCACGAACACCAGGCCGTTGAAGAACCAGGCGATCATCCGCCAGACCTCGCGCGCGTGGCGCCTGCTCTCCACCGACAGGCCCTTCACCTCCTGCCCGCCGGCCCACAGCCCGGAGGCGACGACCGCGAGGATCCCGGACACGTGAAGCGCCTCGGCCACGAGGTAGGCCAAGTAGGGAACGAGCACGGTGAGCAGCGTCTGCACCACCGGGTCGTCCTTCTCGAGGCTGATGAGGCGCTCGCGGAACTTGCGCCCGAGCCACTCGATGAGGATCCCCACGCACAGGCCGCCGCCGGAAAGGATGACGAAGCGGCCGGTCACCTCGTCCATGGTCGCGTGGCCCGCGGCGGCGGCGGCGGCCACCGCGAGCTTGAAGGCCACCAGCCCCGTGGCGTCGTTGAGCAGGCTCTAGGCGTTCACGATGTGCGTCACGCGCGCGGGCAGCGGCACGGTCGCGGTCGTCGCCACGGTGGCCACCGCGTCCGTGGGCGAGACGATGGCGCCCAGGGTGAACGCCACGGCGAGCGACATGGACGGGATGAGCCAGTGGATGAAGTAGCCCACCGCCACCACGGTGAGCACCACGAGGCCCAGCGCGAGGAGCAGCACGGGCTTGAGGACGTGCAGGAGGTCGCGCCGCGGCAGCACGCGCGCGTCGGCGAAGAGGATCGGCGGGATGAAGAGCAGCAGGAAGACCTCGGGGTCCACCTTGATGCCGTGGAATCCCGGCAGGAACGAGGCCGCCGCGCCAACGACCAAGAGGAAGATGGGCAGCGGCATGCGCGACCAGGGCGCGAGCACCCCCCCGACGGCGGTCAGGACGATGGCGGGGGCGAGGTCGACGACTTGCATGAAGCTGGGAAACGTCTGCGGGGGGGGGGGGGGGTGGACCATGATCGCCCAATCCCGGCTGGCGGCCCTTGCAGAGGCGCAAACGCTTGGTAACGCCTCGGGGAGCCCCCTCGGCCAGGATGCCGCTCTTTCGGGAGCCGGCCGCCGTCGATGCCGCCGGCCATGCCCTTGTCTTGCTTGGGCAGCTCCGCGACCATCGCGCCGGTGGTGAGCATCACGGCCGCGACCGGGCCGGCCAACGCCTCATCGGTTTCAGAGCCCTGGCTCGCCGCCTTCCCTTCCAGGAAATTCAAATACGCTATCCTCCTTCGTGGGTGACCGCCACCCGAACCGCCGACTGAACGTGGGACACCGCCGATTTCCCGCACGACTTCATCGAGAACCCGCCGCGCTCGTCCGGGTCACGGCCGCGGCGCATATCGGCCTGGTCTGGAAGGCCGCCGCGCCGAAGGAGCTGCTTGATGCGATTTGAGATCGCTGCGCGCTTGTTCGCTCTGCTGCTGGCTGCCGCGGGCATGACGCTCCTTGCCGCTTGCGGCAAGACATCACCCCCCCCACCGGCGCCGAAGAAGCAGGGCCAGCCCGGACCGCGCTTCATCATCTCCGCGGACGAGCAGACGGTCACGGACACGCGCACCCGTCTCGTCTGGAAGCGTTGCGTTGAAGGGCGCAGATTCCTCATGAAGGCCTGTCTCGGCGATACCCGGCTGGTCGAGCCCGAGGCCATCGAGCACTTCGTGACCCAGGAAGCCCTTCCCGCCGGCTGGCGTCTGCCGACGTCGGACGAGCTCTTTACCATCATCGAGGCCAGATACCCGCCGCCCGAGAACAAGCTGGAATATCACTTCGATGCGGATGTGTTCCCGCCACCGTTGATCGAGGAAGGCCTGTACTACTGGCTGGGCGACTCGAGCGGCGCTGCCTCGGGTGCGGTCACGGGTTGGTATACCTTCGAGGGTGCACTTCTGGGTCACGGTTTTTCCGGCAGCGCGCCGGCGCACGTGAGACTGGTGCGGCGTGCAAACTGACGAGGTCAGGTGAAGCGTCTGCTGCTCGCGGCACTCGTCATCGTGGCGGTGGTCGCCGGGTGGGTGGCCTCCCAGCGTCGACACGCCGCAGTGCAAGGCTCCGGCCCGCTGCTGCCGCTGGCGCCCATGGTCGACGCGGGGCCCCTGGGCGAGAGCGGGGCCGCCGTCGATGCCAAGGGGCGCGTGTGGATCTGGGGCGAGGCGATTCCAGCGCTTCTCGGCGCCTCGAACAAGCCGACGCCGCGACGCGAGGCCGTGCGGCTCAAAGGCGTGGAAGGCGTGGCGCAGGTCGCCCTCGGCAAGAGTGCGCTGCTGGCGCTGATGCCCGACGGCACGGTGCGAGCCACGGGGTGCAATGAGTGGGGTTTGCTGGGGATTCCGAACGTGGTGCGCAACGCCTGCACCCGGCCTGACGAATGGTTCCCGCTGCCGGGCGTGGATCGGGTGGTGCAGCTGGCCGCGGGCCTCTCCACCGCCTACGCCGTGCGCGGCGACGGCAGCGTCTGGTCTTGGGGCCGCGACGAATCGGGCGCCGTTCACACGCTGCCGGCACCGGAGCCCGCGCTGAAGGATGTGAAGGCGCTCGCCCTCGAGGGCTCGAGCGTGGACAGCTCCGCCATTCACTACCTGCTCAAGCGCGACGGCAGCCTGTGGGCCTGGGGCTCTGCCTACCGGCTCGGACTGAGTGGCGGCCCGGAGGAATACAGCTTGCAGTCACCGGTCGCCATCGCCGGGGTCGACGGCGTGGCCGCGCTGCCACCACGCCCCCAGGCCCGGGCGAGCGACGGGGGTGCCATGGCCGTGCTGCAAGGGGACGGCAGCGTGCTGCATTTCGGCGGAGAGACCAGCGAGATGTGTGAGGCGAGCCCCGGCGAGCCCCTGAACTTGCCCTACACCGTTCCCGGCCTGCAAGACATCGCCAGCGTGGCCGTCACGAGAGGCGAAATACTCGCCATGGGCGGTGATGGCAGCCTGTGGCGCTGGGGTGACCGCAGCCTTGACCGGGACCAGCCGCGTACGGGTTGCATGGATACGGCCGAGCAGTTGCTGCCCTCCGGCTCGATCACGGCACTGGCGGCGAGCGGCCTGGCGGCCGTGGTCTGGCTGCGCAAGGGCGGGGCGCTGGCGTGGGGCCATGACACGGTGCTCAACGCGGGTACGAAGGACTTGCCCCGGCGCTGGGTCGACCGGCAGCAGGTCAAGGGTCCCTGACCTTCGCCTCGAAATCGACGCGATCGAAGTCATGTCGGCCCAGGCAATCACGCAACGCCTGGCGGCGACGGTGCCGAAGCGCTGAAAGAAAAACCCCGCCGAAGCGGGGTTCTTTCTAGCGCATAGGAAATTCAAGCGGCCTTCGGCTGCCCGGTTGGACGGATAACGAGCCTCATGGTCAGGCGGAAGGCGGGCGCCGCGGCGGGACTCGTGCGCGGGCGAGAAGAAGGTCCTCTTCAACAAGAAGGCGCTGCCCGTCTGGGTCTAGGACGACGACATCGATCTCGAGTACCACGTGCGGCGTGCCGCAGCGGCTACGCGTCCCAGGGATTGAGGAGCTTCACACCGCAGCCCTCGAAGTCGGCAACGTTTCGCGTCGCCAGGGACGCGCGCGCGACGAGCGCGGTGGCGGCGATCTGGGCATCGAAGGCGGAGATCGGCCGGCCGGCATGGCGACGATCGGCCGCAATGCTGGCGTAGGCTCTCGCCGCAGGGCCATCGAAAGGCAGGACGTGGTCTCCGAATTCCACCTCGAACATCGACTCCGCGGCCGCCCGTATCGCGTCACGCCGGCGCCCGGCCGGAAGCAGCGCAACGCCGTGCAGGATCTCGGCGACGGTGATGCTGGTGACATAAAGGCCCGCGGCCGGCCGCGCTGCGATCCAACCGACGACGCAACCCGAGGGCTTTGCCCGCATCAGTTCCGAGACGACGTTCGTGTCCAGGACGATCATCGCGGGGGCTTGGGAGGTTTGCGGATGGCTCCACGGGGCGGAGTGTCGAGTTCCACGCCCCCCAGCGCCCGGAATCTCGCCCCGATGGCCGCGGCCAGGTCCGGCGCGTCCGGCGCCTCCGCCGTCAGCGCGTTGCGCAGGATGGTTCGAGCCTCCTCTTCCATTGAGCGGCCATGCCGCGCGGCGCGCAGGCGCAGGTTGCTCTTCGTGCGGTCATCGAGGCCGCGGATGGTGATGGTGGCCATGAGAGTGACGTCAATGATTTCAATGCTGTCATTGTAGTCACGCCTGGCGGGACTGTCGAGAGGCCGGGCCCGCGGCAACCGGCGCCGTCATCCTCGACCTTGACGTGAGCGGGCAACGGCCACCCAGCCTCTTCGCGCAGCTCGCGAAAGGCCGGAAAGTGCCGCGCGACGACCTGGCAGAGCAGCGTCGCCTCGGGCTGCGCGCCGATCTGGCGTCAATGCTGACGACGCGCCAAAAGAAAAACCCCGCCGAAGCGGGGTTCTTCAATTGTGGGGCAAGGAACATCGCCCTCACCCCCGACCCCTCTCCCTCAGGAGAGGGTCGGGGTGAAGGGAGTGCCTTACATGTCCATGTCGCCCATGCCGCCCATGCCGCCCATGCCGCCGCCCATGCCGCCGGCCATGCCCTTGTCTTCCTTGGGCAGCTCCGCGACCATCGCGTCGGTGGTAAGCATCAGGGCCGCGACCGAGGCGGCGTTCTGCAGCGCGCAGCGCGTGACCTTGGTGGGGTCCAGCACGCCCATCGCCACCATGTCGCCGTACTCGCCGGTCTGGGCGTTGTAGCCGAAGTTGCCCTTGCCCTCGAGGACCTTGTTCACCACCACGCTCGGCTCGTCGCCGGCGTTGCGGGCGATCTCGCGCATCGGCTGCTCGATCGCGCGCAGCACGATCTTGATGCCGGCTTCCTGGTCGGGGTTGTCGCCCTTCACCTTGGCGACCGCGGCCTTGGCGCGAAGCAGCGCGACGCCGCCGCCGGGAACGATGCCCTCTTCCACCGCGGCGCGGGTCGCGTGCAGCGCGTCCTCCACGCGGGCCTTCTTCTCCTTCATCTCGACCTCGGTCGCGGCGCCGACCTTGATCACCGCCACGCCGCCGGCGAGCTTCGCCACGCGCTCCTGCAGCTTCTCCTTGTCGTAGTCGCTGGTGGCTTCCTCGATCTGCTTGCGGATGGTCGCCACGCGGGCCTTGATCTGGTCCTCCTTGCCGGCGCCGTCGATGATGGTGGTGTCTTCCTTCGCCACCTCGATGCGCTTGGCCTTGCCGAGGTCCTTGAGCGTCACGTTCTCGATCTTGAGGCCCAGCTCCTCGGCGATCACGGTGCCGCCGGTGAGGATCGCGATGTCCTCGAGCATGGCCTTGCGGCGGTCGCCGAAGCCCGGGGCCTTCACGGCGCAGGTCTTCAGGATGCCGCGCAGGTTGTTCACCACCAGGGTGGCGAGCGCTTCCCCGTCGACGTCCTCGGCGACGATGAGCAGCGGCTTGCCGGCCTTGGCCACCTGCTCGAGCACCGGCAGGAGGTCGCGGATGTTGGAGATCTTCTTGTCGTGCAGCAGGACGTACGGGTCCTCGAGCACGGCGATCTGGCGGTCCGGGTTGTTGATGAAGTACGGGGAGAGGTAGCCGCGGTCGAACTGCATGCCCTCGACCACGTCCAGCTCGTTGTCGAGCGACTTGCCGTCCTCGACGGTGATGACGCCTTCCTTGCCGACCTTGTCCATCGCATCGGCGATGATCTTGCCGATGTTCTCGTCGGAGTTGGCGGAGATGGAGCCGACCTGGGCGATCTCCTTGGAGGTCGTGCAGGGCTTGCTGATCTTCTTCAGCTCCTCGATCGTGGCGGTGACCGCCTTGTCGATGCCGCGCTTGAGGTCCATCGGGTTCATGCCGGCGGCGACGTACTTCATGCCCTCGGTCACGATCGACTGGGCCAGCACGGTCGCGGTGGTGGTGCCGTCACCGGCGACGTCGGAAGTCTTGGAGGCGACTTCCTTCACCATCTGCGCGCCCATGTTCTCGAACTTGTCCTTGAGCTCGATCTCCTTGGCGACCGACACGCCGTCCTTGGTGACGGTGGGGGCGCCGAAGGAGCGCTCCAGCACGACGTTGCGGCCCTTGGGGCCGAGGGTGACCTTCACGGCGTCGGCGAGAACGTTCACGCCGGCGATCATGCGCACGCGGGCGCTTTCCTTGAACTTGACGTCTTTGGCAGCCATTGGCTTCTTCCTCTATCGAATTCGGTCTGAAAGGGGGGGGACGCTCAGGCCACGACGGCCATGATGTCTTCCTCGCGCATCACCAGGAGCTCCTCGCCGTCGATCTTGACGGTGGTGCCCGAGTACTTGCCGAAGAGGATCTTGTCGCCGACCTTCACGTCGACGGGGGAGAGCTTGCCTTCCTCGTTCTTCTTTCCGGGGCCCACGGCGAGCACCTCGCCCTGGTCGGGCTTCTCGGCGGCGGTGTCGGGGATGACGATGCCGGAGGCGGTCTTCCTCTCCTCTTCCAGGCGCTTGACGATCACGCGGTCATGCAGCGGACGCAGTTTCATTTCTCTACTCCTCGGTTGACTGGATGTTTCGGACTGGCTCGCAGGGAAGGGCTCCCTGGCGCGAAAATGGCGGGCATTAGCACTCACCCGCGGCGAGTGCTAATAATAGGGCCGACCGGGACGGAGTTCAACCCCGGGGCCCCCGAACCCCGCGTAAGTGGGCGCTCACGGTACTACCCCCCGGGAGTGCCCCGCCGGGGTTATTGCCCCCCCACCCGGGTCCGGGGCTAGATGGGGGATGGCCCCCGCGTCGCGCCCGGCGGGCCCGCCCCTCCATCCTCCCGGACGACACCCATGAAACGGACCCTCCTCGCCGCCGCCCTTCTCGCCGCCCTGCCCGCCCTCGCCGCCGACGACCTCCTGCCGGAAGCCCGCAAGGTCGCGACCTCCGTCCCGCCGAAGCTGCTGGCCGTCCTCACGGCCGAGATCGAGAAGAGCGGCCCCGAAGGCGCCATCGGCGTCTGCCGCGAGAAGGCCCCCGAGATGGCCAAGGCCGCCTCCGCCCAGACCGGGTGGGCCATCCGCCGCGTGAGCCTCGGCAACCGCAACCCCAAGGCCGTGCCGGACGCCTGGGAGCGCGCGGTGCTGGAGGATTTCGACCGCCGCGCCGCCGCCGGCGAATCGCCCGCCACGCTGGAGAAGGGCGAGGTGGTCGCGGAAGACGGCAAGAAGAGCTACCGCTACATGAAGGCGCTGCCGACGCTGGACCTGTGCGTGAAGTGCCACGGCCCCGCGGAAGGGCTCTCGCCCGCCGTGAAGGAGAAGCTCGCCGCGCTCTACCCGCAGGACAAGGCCACCGGCTACACCCCCGGCAAGATCCGCGGCGCAATGACGATCCGGAAGCCCCTGTAGCGATTCAGTCGAGGCGCACCTGCGCGAGCGGCGCGCCAGGCTTCGCGAAGCCCAGCTCGCGGATCGCCGCGGCGAGGAGTTCCGCGCCGGAGGTGGGCGCGCCGCCGCCGTAGAGGACGACCGACACGGCGAGATCCGCGTCGCCCGCCTGCAGGTTCGCCTTCAGCCCCTCGCGAAGGCGCTCGACCACCAGCGCGGGCTCCGGCGCGCGGCACTCGATCAGGACGATGCCGAAGCGCCGCGGGGCCACGAGCGCGACCGAGTCGCCCTCGCGCACCCGATCGCGCAGCGTGCGCGAGGCCGCCTCGAGGAAGCGCCGGGGCTCGTTCCTGCGCGGGCCCAGCTCCAGCAGCACCAGGGCGAGCGGGCGCTTGTAGCGCCTCGCGCGCCGCGCCTCGGCCTCCAGCACCCGGTCGAACTCGCGCCTCGCGAGCGCGCCGGTCTGCGCATCCACGCGCGCCAGCGCATGCAGGCCGTCCACGAAGCGGCGGTGCCTCGCCACGACGAAGGCCACGAACGCGAAGAGGGCGAAGGTGGCCGCGATGTCCCAGGCGAGCGCGAAGGCGGACTGGTCGGGCGCGCGCGAGGCGAGGGCCACGAACGCCCACGACGCCCCGGCCGCCGCCGCGATGGCGATCCCCGTGCCCTGCCCCAGCACCCAGGCGGCCAGCGCCACGGGCACGACGTAGAAGAAGTGCAGCGAGATCTCGCGCCCGGCCACGAAGTCGAGCACGAGGATGGCCGGCACGAGGAACACGAGCACCACGAGGCCGGCGCGCTCGCCAAGGGACCACGGCGAGGCGATGGAGAGGTCGTGGTCGCCGGGCTTGAGGGACATGGGGGCGCGGATGGAGCGTCGGGCACCCCATCATGTCACCGGCCCCTGCCCGGAGCCTTGCGGGCCGTCAAGCGAGCAGCCGGTCGCTCCTGCCGAACTGGTACACGACGCGGCGCGAAGTGCCGGGTTTCGTCGGCGCCGCGAGCAGCGGGCACGGCGGGTTGCGGTAGCCGCCGGACTCCAGCGTGAGGTCCTCCGCGACCTCCGCCCACACGCCGCCGCGCACCGGGCGGAAGAGCCACTGCACGTAACCCGAGCGGCCGGCGGTGTCGATCAGTTCCTCGCCGTCGGGCACCTCGGCCACGACCGGCAACTGGCCGTCGATCGCGATCGGGATGTTGCCGAAGGCGCCCATGCACTCGAGCGACTCCTGCGCCGTGGAGCCGGGGCGGATGAAGGGCGGCGCCTCGCGGCGCGCGAGGTCCCAGGAGCCCAGCTCCCAGGCGACGTCGAGCACGGCGTGCTCCAGCTCCTCGAAGCGGTCCCAGCGGTCGTTCACCTGCAGCGCCGAGCTGGGCACCGGCTGGTAGGCCACGACGTTCGCGTCCGTCACGTCGGCGAGCCGCGTCTCGACGAAGCCGTGCCAGTGCAGCGTGACCACGAAGGGAGTGTTGGCGTAGGGCACCGCCGCCACGCTCACGCCCACGAGGGGCAGGCGGTTGGCGATGAGCTGCGTCTCGATGGTGTCGAGCAGTTGCATGGTCCGGTTCCTCCTTGGGGTTCGAAAGAAAGGGGCCGCGTTGACCGATCGCCACAAGGCGAAGCAAGTTGCGTGCGCGGATATTCATGGCATGGAAATCCGCGCCCGTGTTGCTAGCACTCGCGCGCGGTGGTTGCCAGCGGCGGCGCGGGAGGCGCGGGAGGACGCGATAAAATGCCGTGACGCACGCCGCCGGAAGCGCCACGCCGATGCCACTGCTGGGACCGCGGGAAAAGGGAGAGCTCGAGGAGATGATCCTCGACCGCCTCGTCTCGTACTGGAATGCCAACGGCTCGGGGGGGCTGCTCTCGCCGGGCGTGTCGATCGCGCTGGACGCGAGCGGGCCGGCGATCGTGCCCGCGCCGCGCCCCGAGGCGCTGGGCACCGTCGAGGTGCGCACGCTCTTCACGGCGCTCTGCCACCTCTCCGCCGACGGCCCCGGCTCGATGCCGCTCGACAGCCTCGAGCCGCTCGCCACCGAAGCCACCAGCGCGCTCGCGGCGCAGGTGAACCGGCTCTCGCCGGAGTGAGCCCCGTGGACAACCGCGACCTCGTCGCCCGCAGCCTCGCCGCCGTCTGGCACCCCTGCACGCAGATGAAGGCGCACGAGCGCCTCCCGCTGGTGCCGGTGGCGCGCGGCGAGGGCGCGTGGCTGGAGGATTTCGACGGCCGCCGCTTCGTCGACGGCGTGAGCTCCTGGTGGGTGAACCTCTTCGGGCACGCGAACCCCGCCATCAACGCCGCGCTCGCCGACCAGCTCGGGCGCCTCGAGCACGCCATGCTCGCCGGCTTCACGCACGAGCCCGTGGTGGCGCTCTCGGAGCGGCTGGCCAGGCTCGCGCCGGGGCGGCTGGGCCACGCCTTCTACGCCTCCGACGGCGCGAGCGCCACCGAGATCGCGCTCAAGATGGCCTTCCACCACTGGGCCAACCGCGGCCACCCCGAAAAGAACCGCTTCGTGCACCTCGAGGGGGCCTACCACGGCGAGACCGTGGGCGCGCTCTCCGTGACCGACGTGCCGGTGTTCCGCGACACCTACGTGCCGCTGCTCCGGCGCAACCTCGTCACGCCCTTCCCTGCGCGCCACGCCGGCAGCAAGGAGTTCCAGTGCGAGGCCTGCGCCGACGAGGCCGCGGGCGCGCTCGCGAAGCTCCTCGAGGCGCAGGGCGACACGGTGGCCGCGCTCATCGTCGAGCCGCTGGTGCAGGGCGCGAGCGGCATGCGCATGTACCACCCGCGCTACCTCGCGCTTGCGCGCGAGCTGTGCGACCGGCACGGGGTGCTGCTCATCGCCGACGAGATCATGACCGGGTTCGGGCGCACGGGAACGATGTTCGCCTGCGAGCAGGCGGGCGTGGCGCCCGACCTGCTGTGCCTCTCCAAGGGCATCACCGGCGGCTACCTGCCGCTTTCCTGCGTGCTCGCGACCGACGAGGTCTACGCCTCCTTCTACGACGACTCGGTGGCGCGCGGCTTCCTGCATTCGCACTCCTACACCGGCAACGCGCTCGCCTGCCGCGCCGCGCTCGCCGTGCTGGACCTCTTCGAGGAAGGCCGCGTGATCGAGGCCAACCGCGGGAAGGCCGCGCGCTTCGACGCGATCGCCGCCCCGCTCGCGCGGCACCCGGCCGTGCGCGAGTGGCGGCGCCTCGGCATGATCTGGGCCTTCGAGGTGGCGGGCGCCGGGGCGGGCTTCGCCGCGCGCGCCTTCGAGATCGCCATGCGCGAGGGGGCGCTGCTGCGGCCCATCGGCGACGCCGTCTACTTCATGCCGCCCTACGTCACGGACGAAGAGGCCTTCGCCGTCCTCGTGAGGGCCGGCACGGCCATCGCCGACGAACTGGGGGCGTGCGCGTGAGGGCGCTGCTTGCCGCCCTCGCGCTCGTGCCCGCGCTCGCCGCGGCGCAGCTTCCCGCGCCCGTGCGCGAGGCGCTCGCGAAGGCGGGCGTGCCCGAGTCCGCGGTGGGCGTCGTGGTCGAGCCCGTCGCCGGCGGCAGGCGCCTCGTCTCGCACAATGCCGACCGGGCGTTGAACCCCGCGAGCGCGATCAAGCTCGTCACCACCTTCGCGGCGCTGGACCTGCTGGGCCCCGCGCACGCCTTCCGCACGGACGCGCTCGTGGCGGGCGAGGTGTCCGGCGGCGTGCTCGCGGGCGACCTCGTCCTCAAGGGCGGCGGCGACCCCAAGCTCACCTACGAGCGGCTGTGGCAGCTCGTGCGCCGGCTGCGCGCACGGGGCCTGCGCGAGATCCGCGGCGACGTGATCCTCGACCGCTCGTACTTCGCCCCGGCCGCGCACGACCCCGGCAAGTTCGACGGGGAGTCGCGGCGCGCCTACAACGTGGGCCCCGACGCGCTGCTCGTGAACTTCAAGGCCGTCGACTTCCGCTTCGTGCCGGCGGGCACGGGCGTGCGCGTGCTGGGCGAGCCCGACTTCCCCAACGTCGAGATCGCGAGCCGCGTGAAGGCGGTGGCCGGGCCCTGCAACAACTGGCGGCGCGGGCTGCAGTACGAGGTCGAGGAGAACGGCCTCCTCGCGACCGTGGTCTTCTCCGGCACCTACCCGTCCGAGTGCGGCGAAAAGACCTGGCCGCTTTCCGTCTTCGACGCGGACCGCTACACGGAATCCGCCTTCCGCTGGCTGTGGAGCGAGGCGGGCGGCAAGTTCCTCGGCAAGGTGCGCGCGGGCGCGGCCCCGGCGGGGGCCTCGCTCCTCCTGCGCTTCGAGTCGGAGCCCCTGGGCGCCCTCGTGCGCGACATGAACAAGTTCTCCAACAACGTGATGGCGCGACAGCTCTTCCTCGCGCTCTCCGCGGAGAAGGGCGGCGGGCCGGGCGAGTACGCGGCGAGCGCGCGCCTCGTGCGCGACTGGCTCGCGGCCAGGCGCATCGACGCCCCCGGGCTCTCGATCGAGAACGGCTCGGGGCTCTCGCGCACCGACCGCATCGCCCCGGCCACGCTGGCGGCGATCCTGCGCGCGGCGTGGGCATCGCCCGTGATGCCTGAGCTCGTCGCCTCGCTCTCGCTCTTCGCCGTCGACGGCACCTTCAAGCTGCGCAATGGCGCCTCCGCCGGCTCCGCCCACCTCAAGGGCGGCACGCTCACCGGCGTGCAGGCGGTCGCGGGCTTCGTCCTCGCCGAGAACGGCGAGCGCTGGGTCGTCGTCATGATCGCCAACCACGACAACGCCAACCGCGCGCAGCCCGCCATGGATGCGCTCGTCGACTGGACCTGGCGCGGCGGCCGCTAGCCGTGCAGGCGCGAGACGGCGTCGGTGAAGCGACGCAAGGTGGGGGAGAGGGCGCCGGGGGCGAGGCGCACGTCGAGGAGGTGGAAGCGGCCCGGGTTGGCGTGGGCGGTGGCTAGCGCCTTGGCCAGCTCGGCGCGCGTGCGCACGAGGTGCCCGGCGCCGCCGAGGGCGTCCGCGACGCGCGCGAGGTTCCAGGTGCCCAACGCGTTGTAGCGCGCCTCCGGGCGGAAGGCCGAGAGCATGCCCCAGCCGCCGTTGTTCATCACGACGACGATCGGGTCCCAGCCGTGGCGCGCGCAGTGGCCCAGCTCGAGGCCCGTCATCTGGAAGGCGCCGTCGCCCACGAGGATCACGGGCCGCCGCCCGCTCGCCGCCTGCACGCCGAGGCCCGCGGGCACGCCGAAGCCCATGGTGGCGTAGTAGCCCGGCGCCACGTGGTCGGTCTGCACGAGATCCATGGCGGTGAAGAGGCAGTCGCCCACGTCGGTGGCCACGGGCATGCGCCCGCGAGCGTCCATGAGGTCGTTCAGCGCCCGGGAGATGTCCAGCGGCTCGATGGCGCCCTCGTCCGCGGCGAGGCCGCGCGGCGCGGCGACGGGCGCGACCGCCCGCGCCTGCGCGAGCGGCTGCGCGCGCGCGAGCAGCGCGGCGACCACGCGGTCGAGCGGCATGTCCGCGTAGGTGTGGAAGCCGAGGGTCACGCGCCCGTCCAGCGCCTGGATGGCGCGGCGCAGGTCCACGCGGCGCGCCGAGACGCCGAAGTTGGTGTCGCTCAGGATCACGCCCAGCATCAGGAGGGCGTCGGAATCCTCCACCAGCGCGGAGACTTCCGGCGTGCCGGCGAGCCCGAGGTAGGTGCCCACGAGCGGCGCGTCGGCGTTGTCGAGGAGCCCGCGCCCCATGAGCGTGGTCACCACGGGGATCGCGAGCCGCTTCGCGAGTTTCGCGACCTGCGCCTCGAGCCCGAAGCGGCGCACCTCGACGTCGACCATGAGCACCGGCGACTTCGCCTGCGCGAGCCGCGCGAGGATCTCCTCCGCGCAGGCCGCGAGCGCCTCCTCGTCCACCGGCGGCGCGGGCTCGGCCCACACGGGCGCGCATGGCTCACCGAGGCAGTCGCGCGGCAGCTCCAGGTACACGGGCTGCGCGTAACGCCGCGCGCTGGCGAGCACGCGCGCGATTCGGGCGCCCGCCGTGGCGGGGTCGTCCAGACGCGCCTGGTCGCAGGTCACCTGCCGGAACATCTCGTACTGCGAGTCGAGCGTCTTCGCCTGGTGGTGCAGCAGCAGGCCCGAGCCGCGCTCGCGCGTGCCGGGCGCGCCGGAGATCACCACCACGGGCGACTTCTCCGCGAAGGCGGAAGCCACCGCGTTCACCACGTTGAAGGCGCCGGCGCCGTAGGTGACGGCGGCGACCGAGGGCGCGCACCGGATGCGCGCCGCGGCGTCGGCCGCGAAGCCCACCGAGGGCTCGTGCGAGAGCGTGTAGAGCGGCAGCCGCCCGGAGGACTCCAGCGCGTCGAAGAAGGGCAGCGCGAAGTCGCCGGGAATGCCGAAGACCTCGCGCGCGCCGGCCTGCGCCAGCGCCTCCAGCAAGGCGGTCGCGAGCGTCGTGCCCACGGGCCCTTACCCGCGCGCCGGGCCCGCCACGCGCATCGCGCGCTTGAGGATGCCGCGCGTGCGGGGGATGTCGATCGTGTCGAGCGTGTTCTTCACCAGCAGCGCGATCTCGGTGTCGCCCTCCACCACGAGGCGGCGGTTGAAGAAGAGCGTGTCGGGGTCGGCCTCGCGCGCGGCGAGCGAGGCGTAGTCCCAGGCCACGGCGCGGAAGCGCAGCACGGGCTCGGTCGCGCGCGCCACCGGCACGAAGCGGCGGTTTCGCACGCGGAAGCGCAGCTCCATCCCCGCGTCCTCGACCACGATCACGAAGGTGTGGCCCTCGAGGCGGTCGAGCACGTCGGCCGGGAACTTGCGCCGCAGCGTGAGGTTCAACCCCGTGGCGAAGGCGATCGAGGCGGGCAGGCGCGGCAGGCGCCGGCCGATCGCGCCCACCGGCGCGGGGAGCTTGCGGACGGGGATCGAGGACTTCATGCGGCGACCTCCTTGGCGAGGTTGAGGATGCCGGGCTGGCCGTGCCAGTAGCCGTCGCAGGGGTCGGCCGGCATGAGTGGCGCGAGGCGCGCGGCGGCGTCGCGGGGTGCTAGCGTGCCATCGAGCGCCTCGCGGAATACCGCCACCACATCGCCCATGCGCCGCGACTGCGGCGAGAGGCGCAGCACGTTCGCGCCGGCCGCGCGCGCCGGCCCCAGCTCGGAGACGAGGCTCTGCACGCTGGCCGACTGCGTCTGCACGCCGTTCAGCACGAGGAAGTGCTGGCCGTCCTGCGTGTCGAGCGCGAGCCCGTCGGGGTGCTCGATGCAGCGGAATTCGCAGTGGTCCTTGGTGAGGTTGTTGTAGCGCGCCGTGAAGCAGCGCGCCGAGACCGCGAGCGGCAGGCGCCCGTAGGCGAAGATCTCGGTCTCCATGCCGGCGGGCGCCTCGGCGACGACGGCGGAGATGCCCTCGCGCGAGAGTTCCACGGGGGCCACCCAGCGCGTGGCGCCCAGCTCCGCGAGCAGCGCGAGCGTCCCGGCGTTGTAGACGTTGAGGAAGGGCCCGGCGACGAACGGCCCCTTGCCGGAGAGCGCGCGGGCGGCGGCCATGTCGTTCGCCTCCACGCGGAAGGCGCCGTTGCCCGCGACCGCGTGCATGGTGCGCAGGTCCGCGTCGCTCTCGATCAGCTCGTAGGTG
This sequence comes from Burkholderiales bacterium, assembly GCA_019634955.1. GTDB lineage: Bacteria > Pseudomonadota > Gammaproteobacteria > Burkholderiales > Usitatibacteraceae > FEB-7. Next base: position 23,859 of record JAHCAK010000021.1, on the reverse strand, counting down.
GAGAGGACGACTTCCTTGCCCGCGGCGGCGAGCGCTTCCCCGATGGCGAGCCAGTCGGCGAGCTTGAGCTCGCGGCGGCGCGAGCACACCGTCTCGCCGAGGTAGACGGTGTCGACGGGCCAGGCGGCCGCCTCGCGGTAGAAGGCGAGCACGGCCTCGCGCGGCCAGTAGTAGAGCAGCGGTCCGAGGGAGAGCTTCATGTCCGGGGCCTCACTTCCAGGGGCGGTGGTAGGCGCCCAGCGTGCACTGGTGCCCTTCGGAGATGCCGGCGAGCGCGGCCTGCCACGCCGGCTTCACGCGGAAGCGCTCGCGGTCGCGCGCGCAGTCGTCCAGCGCCTCGCGCCAGACGCGCGTCACCGTCTCCACGTACACGGGGCTGCGCTGCCGCCCCTCGATCTTGATGGCCGCCACCCCCATCGCCTGCAGGCGCGGCAGCAGCTCCAGCGTGTTGAGGCTCGTGGGCTCCTCGAACGGGTAGTAGGTGTCGCCGTTCACGACGAAGCGGCCGCGGCAGAGCGTGGGGTAGCCCGGGTGGTCCTCCTCGCCGAAGCGGTCGATGAGCACGCCGCCCAGGCGCGATTCGAGCCCGCGCGGCGACTGCTGCCAGCGGATCGCCTTGGCGGGCGAGCACCCGCCGTGCGTGTTGGGCGATTCCCCCGTGGCGTAGGAGGAGAGCGCGCAGCGCCCCTCGACCATGATGGAGAGGCTGCCGAAGCCGAAGACCTCGATCTCCACGGGCGTCCTCGCGATCACCTTCTCGGCCTGCTCGACCGAAAGCACGCGCGGCAGCACCGCGCGCCGGATGCCGAAATGCTCGTGGTAGAAGGTGATGGCCTCGTGGCTCGTGGCCGAGCCCTGCACGGAGAGGTGCAGGCGCAGCTGCGGGTGCGCCTTCGCCGCGTACGCGAGCAACCCCGCGTCGGCCACGATCACGGCGTCCACGCCGAGATCGGCCGCGCGGTCCACGGCCGCCTGCCACTTGCGCCAGGTGCCGGGCTGCGGGTAGGTGTTGAGGGCGACCAGCACCTGCGCGCCCTTGCGGTGCGCGTAGCCGATGCCCTCGCGGATCGACTTGTCGTCGAAGTTGAGGCCGGCGAAGTTGCGCGCGTTCGTCTCGTCCTTGAAGCCGAGGTAGACGTCGTCGGCGCCGTTGTCCACGGCGAGCTTGAGCGCCGGGGGCGTGCCCGCGGGGCACACGAGCTTCATGGCGCGGGGGGCGGGTTGCGGGAGGGCGTTCATGTCGGGGTCGGTCGAGCCAAACCCGACAGGCTAGCCCGCGGCCGCCGCGTTTCCTTGTCCTGGATCAGGAAATCCGGAAATAAGGTCGCCGCCGGCCCTAGGCGCGCGCCACCTCGCGCTCGGCCATGCGCACCGCGCGCCGCAGGATGCGCCGCGTGCGCACCACGTCGATCCCCGCCAGTGCCTCGTGGATCTCGCCGGCGATGTCGGGCTCGCCCACCACGACGAGGTCGTGCAGGAAGCAGCGGTCGCCGGGCGCGTCCACGGGTTCGGCGAGCGTGGCGAAGTCGGAGGCGTTCACCCGGAAGCGAAGCGCCGCCTCGCCCACGGCGGGCACGGGCACGAAGCGCCGGCCGGCGTAGCGGAAGAACATCACGAGGTCGGGGCCGCGCACCTCGATGGAGAAAGGCCGGTCGCCGAGGCGTTCGAACACCTTCAAGGGCAGGCGCCGCCGCACCATCAGGTTGAGCACCGCCGCCACGACGGCCGACGAGGGCACGCGCGGCAGCTTCCTCACCAGCGCTCGGATCGGCCGCGGCAGCGCCGCGCGCCTCCTCACGCCGTGCGGCGGCATGATGGGAGCGTTCATGGAAGATTCAGGCTAACCCCGGCCCCGGAAAAACTGTTGAGGCAGATCAGCAGGGGGTCAGGGGCGCGCGCGGCGCCACGCGGAGTACGCCGCCACCGCCGTCACCGCCGCCACCGTCGCGGCGGTGAACGAGGCCACGATGCCCAGCGGCACGACGGTCGCGCTCACGACGAGGAAGAACGCGGTGAAGCCCGTGAGCCCGGTGATGAAGCCGCGCTGCAGGCGCGCGAGCGCGTCCGGGCCGTAGAGGGCCAGCGTGAAGGGCGGCATGATCGAGCCCGTGACCGGCAGCGAGAGCAGGATCCCGCTCACCGTGGGGCCGAGCGTCGCCGCGCCGAAGAGGATCGCCGCGGCGAGCCCGAAGGCAGCCGCGAGCCGCAGCCACAGTTCCGCGGGCGGGATGGCGGGAAGCGTGGGCGCGCCGCGCGGGTGCGGCAGGAACCTCGCCATCGCCGCGAGGCCCGCCACGGCGATCGCGAGCGCGCCCAGCGGCACGAGGGGCAGCGCGCCCACGCCGGAGGAGACGAGCGCAAAGGCGATCCACCCGGCCGCGAGCCCCGCCACCGCGCCCCGCGCCCGCCCCGCGTACGAGAACGCGAGCATGTGCGCCGCCTGCCCCGCGATGGCGGCCATCGTCACCAGCGCCGATCGCGCCGCGAACTCCGCGCCGTGGTCGATCGCGAGGTAGAGCGTGATCGGCCCGCCGATCATCGGGAAGCCGCCGAGGTACCCCGACACGGCGTGCCCCCACCGGCGCGCCGCGAGGCTCGCGAGCCACACCGCGAAAGGAACGAGCGCCAGCTTGAGAAAGGTGAGCGCGCTCAGGGTCGATTGCCGCCCGCGACCATCCGGTACTCGTAGAGGCGGCATTCGATGGCGCCGTTGTAGAGCACCGTGCGCTTCGTGGCGGAAAGGCGGATGAGCTTCGGCAGCTCGGGGTCGCCGGAGAAGATGTAGGCGGTCCAGCCGGCGAAGCGCTGCTTGAGGAGGTGGCCCAGCTCGGGATAGAACTTCGCGAGCTCCTCCTTCTCGCCCAGGCGCACGCCGTACGGGGGGTTGGTGACGAGGGTCCCCGAGGCGGCCGGCGCCGACAGCTCGAGGAGGTTGGCCTGCTTGAGCGATACCACGCCCTCGAGCCCCATGTCGCGCAGGTTGGCCCGCGCGGCGTCCAGCGTGCGGCCGTAGAGGTCGGAGCCGTGGATCTGCCGCGGCGCGGCGGGCTGCGCGCGCGCGGCGCTCGCGGCCTTCACCTTCGCCCACGCCGCGGCGTCGAAGCGCGTGAGCTTCTCGAAGCCGAAGGCGCGGTCGCGCCCGGGCGCGAGGCCCAGCGCCATCTCGGCCGCCTCCACGAGGATCGTGCCCGCGCCGCACATGGGGTCGATGAAGGGCTCGCCGGGATTCCATCCGGAGAGCCGGATGAGCCCCGCGGCGAGGTTCTTCTTGAGCGGCGCCTCGCCCACCTGTTCGCGCCGGCCGCGCTTGAAGAGCGGCTCGCCGCTGGTGTCGAGGTAGAGCGTGCACCACTTCGCGTCGAGGAAGACGTGCACGCGCACGTCGGGCGAGCGCGGCGCCACGTCCGGGCGCTTGCCCAGCGCCTCGCGGAACGCGTCTGCGATGGCGTCCTTCACCTTGAGCGTGATGAAGTCCAGGCTCTTCACCGGCGCCTTCACGGCGTTGGTCTCGACCTTGAAGGTGCGGTCCAGGCCGAAGTGCGCGTGCCAGCGCACGCGCTTCGCGCCCTCGTAGATGTCGGACTCGTTGCGGTAGTCGAACTTGGCCAGCCGCACGAGGATGCGCGTGGCGAGCCGCGACTCGAGGTTCGCGGCGTAGGCGAGCTCGAACGGGCCCTCGAAATCGACCCCCGCCTCGCCCGCCTTCACGGCGGTGGCGCCCAGCGCCGCCAGCTCCCCGGCGAGAGCCCCCGCGAGGCCCCGCGGGCAGGTGGCGTAGAAGAGGACGGCGGAAGGCTCCTTGCGCGCCACCGGGACGGCCGGGGCGGGGGTTACGCCGCGCTTGCGGGTGAGGGTGGCCATGGGGTCGCGGTGGGGGACACCGTAGAATGGTGGCCCCGCCAGGAGGAACTTCCCTCCCCGGAGCCGCTCTATGCGTTGGTTTGCCGAGATTCTACCGTGATGGCCCGCCCCCTCCTCGCCGCCGCCTCCCTCCTCCTCGCCCTCGCCGCCCAGGCGGCGCCCGTGCGCACGGAGCATGTCGAGGCCGAGCTGCTCGCCGAAGCGGCCGCCGCCGTCCCCGGCAAGCCGGCCACCGTGGGCCTGCGCCTGCGCATGGACAAGGACTGGCACACCTACTGGCGCAACCCCGGCGATTCCGGCCTGCCCACGAAGATCCGGTGGACGCTGCCCGAGGGCTGGCAGGCCGGCCCCATCCAGTGGCCCTACCCCGAGGCGCAGCGCGTCGGGCCGCTCATGAACTACGGCTACTCCGGCGAGGCGATGCTGCTCGTCGAGCTCACGCCGCCCGCGGACGCGAAGCCCGGCCCGGTGGCGATCAAGGCCGACGCGGACTGGCTCGTCTGCAAGGACATCTGCATCCCCGAGAAGGCGACGCTCACGCTGCCCTTCGCCGTGGAAGGCGGCTCGCCGCCGGCAGCCTCCGGCAACGCCGCGCTCTTCGCCAAGGCGCGCGCGCAGCTTCCGGTGGCGGTCGCGGGCTGGACGGCGGAATCCACCCTTGCCGGCGCGAAGCTCACGCTGCGCGTGGTGCCGCCCGCGGGCGCGGTCGCGCCGGCCAGGGTGATGTTCTTCCCCTTCCGCGAGAACTTCGTGGACCACCCCGCCCCGCAGGCGCTCGTGCGCGACGGCGCCGGCGTCCGGCTCGAGGTGAAGCTCATGGAGCCGGTGCCCACGGACGTGAAGGAGGTCGCGGGGCTGCTGGTCGCCGAGAGCGCGTGGCCTGGCCACGCGGGCAGGAAGGCCGTGGAGATCGCGATGCCCGTGGTGGCCTCGCTACCCGCGCCGGCGGCCCCCGTCGGCGTCCCGGCGGGCGAAGCGGGCGGAAGCCTCCTCGTGGCGCTCGCCTTCGCCTTCGCGGGCGGGCTGCTCCTGAATCTCATGCCGTGCGTGTTCCCCGTGCTCGGCATCAAGGTGATGGGCTTCGTGCGCCACGCGCACGGCGATTCGCGCGCGCTGTGGATGCAGGGCGCGGTGTTCTCGGTGGGCGTGCTCGTCTCCTTCCTCGTGCTGGCGGGGCTGCTCCTCGCGCTGCGCGCGGGCGGGGCGCAGCTCGGCTGGGGCTTCCAGCTGCAGTCGCCGGCCTTCGTCACCCTGCTGGCCGCCCTCTTCTTCCTCATGGCGCTCAACCTCTTCGGCGTCTTCGAGTGGGGCGGCTTCGCGCAGTCGATGACCTCCAGCCTTTCGGCGCAGGGCCGCTACGCGGACGCCTTCCTCGCCGGCGTGCTCGCGACCGTGGTGGCCACGCCCTGCACGGCGCCCTTCATGGGCGCGGCCGTGGGGTTCACGCTGGCGCAGCCGGCGCCGGTGTCGCTCGCGGTGTTCGCGATGCTGGGCGTGGGCATGGCGCTTCCCGTGCTCGCCCTCTCGTTCTTCCCCGGGGCGCTCAAGCGCCTGCCGAAGCCCGGCCCGTGGATGGAGACCTTCAAGCAGGTGATGGCCTTCCCGCTTTTCGCGACCGTCATCTGGCTCGCGTGGGTGCTGGGGGCGCAGGCGGGCAACGACGCGGTGATGGCGCTGCTCGCGGGCCTGCTCGTGCTGGGCATCGGGGCGTGGATCTACGGGCGCTGGGCGCGTTCGGAGAGCCTGCTGCGCTTCGTCTTCGCCGCGCTCTTCGCGGCGGCCGGGCTCTGGCTCGCGTGGCCCGGGCCGGATGCGAAGCCCGGCGAGGCGCGCGCGGCGGCCGTGAAGGAAGGCGAGATCGCCTGGCAACCGTGGTCGCCGGAGCGTGTCGCGGAGCTTCGCGCGTCCGGCACGCCCGTCTTCGTCGACTTCACCGCCGCGTGGTGCGTGACCTGCCAGGTGAACAAGCGCGTCGCCCTGAACCGCGACGAGGTCGCGCGCGCGCTGGCCGATCGCGGCGTGGTCGCGCTCAAGGCCGACTGGACCAACCACGACCCGCGCATCACGGCGGCGCTGGCCGAGCTGGGCCGCAACGCCCTTCCCGTCTACGCCCTCTACGCGCCGGGGCAAGCGCAGCCGAAGCTGCTGCCCGAGGTGCTCACCGTTTCCCTCGTCCTCGACGAGCTCTCGAGGCTGCCCGCAGCCAGGCCGGCGGCCGCATCCACCCTCACCCAACGCTGATCCCGGAGACCCCATGAAGAGAGCCTCCCTGCTCGCGCTTTCCGTCGCTTCCCTGTTCTCCACGGCCGCGCTCGCCGCGGCCGTCGTCGGCCAGCCCGCGCCGGCCTTCACCGCCACCGACCTCGCGGGCAAGCCCGTGAGCCTCGCCGACTTCAAGGGCAAGACGGTGGTGCTGGAGTGGCACAACTTCGGCTGCCCCTTCGTGCAGAAGCACTACAAGAGCGGCAACATGCAGGCGCTGCAGAAGAAGTACGGCACGGAGGTCGTCTGGCTCACCGTCAACTCGACGAACTCGGGCCACCAGGACTACCAGTCGCCCGCGCAGCTCACCAAGGCGCTGGCCGAGTTCGGGGCGGCGCCCACGCGCTTCGTGATGGACGAGCCCGGCAGCGTGGGCCTCGCCTACGGCGCCAAGGTCACGCCGCACATGTACGTGATCGATCCCAGCGGCAAGGTCGCCTACAACGGCGCCATCGACGACAAGCGCTCGGCCAACGTCGAGGACGTGAAGACGGCGAAGAACCTCGTCGTGGCCGCCCTGGAGGAGATGAAGGCCGGCAAGCCCGTCTCGAATGCCTCCAACGCGCCTTACGGCTGCACCATCAAGTACCGGTAGCCATCGGAACCGGTTCCGATGCCCCCGAAGGCCCGCCCCGCGCGGGCCTTCGCGTTTTCGGGCACCGGTTGGCAGCAACTTGAAAAATATCAAGGTTCGCGGCTTAAAGCTGCATATGATGTGCAACTTATAAAAGGTGCATTTCGTATCCAGCAATAAAACCCCTCCGGGGGGAAAGGAAAAGCCGCCATGCAACCCACCCGCAACCTCTGGCGATGGCTCGCCGTCGTCTTCTTCCTGTCCTTCGCCGCCCTCGGGTGGCTGGGCCGCGAGATCTACCTCGCCGCCCCGCCCATCCCGAAGGTGGTGACGCCCGACGGGGCCGTGCTCTTCACCAAGGAGCAGCTCCAGGACGGCCAGCGCGCCTGGCTCGCCGCCGGCGGCCAGCAGCTCGGCACCGTCTGGGGCCACGGCAGCTACGTCGCCCCGGACTGGTCGGCCGACTGGCTGCACCGCGAGGCCGTGGCGCTGCGCGACCTGGTCGCCGCCCGCCTCTACAACGTCGCCTTCGCCATGCTCCAGCCCCACCAGCAGGCCTCGGTGGACGAGATCGTGAAGACGGAGATGCGCGCCAACACCTACGACGCCGCCACCGACACGCTCACGATCTCCCACGAGCGCGCCGCCGCCATCTCGCTCGTGAAGAAGCACTACGAGGGGCTCTTCGGCACCGACGCTTCCCTCGACAAGCTGCGCGAGCAGTACGCGATGATGCCCGACGCCCTCCCCCGCGCCGAGGACCGCCACGCGCTCTCCGGCTTCTTCTTCTGGTCGGCCTGGTCCGCCGCGACCGACCGCCCGGGCGAGAAGGGCCTCTCCTACACCAGCAACTGGCCGCACGAGCCCATCGTCGGCAACGTCCTTCCCGCCTCGGCCGCCATCTGGTCGATCGTGAGCATCCTGCTCCTCATCGCCGGCATCGCCGGAATGCTCTGGTACCACGCCGCCAACCACGAGCCGGCCGACCCCACCGCGCCGCCGAAGGACCCGCTCCTCAACCTCGTCGCCACGCCCTCGATGAAGGCCGTGCGCAAGTACTTCTTCGTGGTGATCGGCCTCATCCTCGTGCAGATCGGCATGGGCGCCATCACCGCCCACTACGCGGTGGAAGGCCAGGCGTTCTTCGGCCTGCCGCTGGGCGAGGTGCTCCCCTACACCGTGAGCCGCACCATCCACACGCAGATGGGGATCTTCTGGATCGCCACCGCCTGGCTCGCGACGGGCCTCTACATCGCCCCGCTCCTCTCCGGCCACGAGCCGAAGCTGCAGAAGCTGGGCGTGAATGCGCTCTTCTACGCGCTGCTCCTGATCGTCGTGGGCTCCACCGCCACGAGCTGGCTCGGCACGCTGCAGCGCCAGGGGATGGAGTTCACCTTCTGGATCGGCAACCAGGGCCTGGAATTCACGAGCATGGGCCGCGTCTGGCAGATCCTGCTCTTCGTGGGCCTGCTCTTCTGGCTCTTCCTCCTCGGCCGCGCGCTGATGCCGGCCCTCAAGCGCCCGTCGGAGACCCGCGGCCTCGTCGCCATGGTGTTCCTGTCGGCCACCTGCATCGGGCTCTTCTACGCCGCCTCCCTCACCTGGGGCCAGCGCACGCACTACGCGATGGTCGAGTACTGGCGGTGGTGGCTCGTGCACCTCTGGGTGGAAGGCTTCTTCGAGGTGTTCGCGACGGCCGTGGTGGCGCTCATCTTCACGCGCCTGGGCCTCATCCGCGCCACGACCGCGAACAAGGCCATCGTGATCGAGACGATCGTCTTCCTGTTCGGCGGCATCCTCGGCACGCTGCACCACCTCTACTGGACGGGCACGCCGACCTCCGTGATCGCCGTCGGCGCCGTGTTCTCCGCGCTCGAAGTCGTGCCGCTCACCCTGATCGGGCTCGAGGGCTGGAACACCTACCAGCGCTCGAAGGCCGCGCCGTGGGTCGAGTCCTACAAGTGGCCCATCCTGTGCTTCGTGTCGGTGGGCTTCTGGAACCTCGTCGGCGCCGGGATCCTCGGCTTCGCCATCAACCCGCCCGCCTCGCTCTACTACGTGCAGGGCCTGAACCTCACGCCCGCCCACGGCCACGCCGCGCTCTTCGGCGTCTACGGGATGCTGGGCATCGGCCTGATGCTGTTCTGCCTGCGCGGGCTCTTCCCGAAGAGCTTCCACGCCGACAAGTACCTCGCGCCGGCCTTCTGGGGCCTGAACGTCGGGCTCGCGATGATGGTCTTCATGTCGCTGGTCCCGGCCGGCATCTACCAGGCCTATGCCAGCATCACCGAGGGCCTGTGGTACGCCCGCTCGGCGGAAGTGATCCACTCGCCGGTGATGGAGACGCTGGTGTGGCTGCGCGTGCCGGGCGACATCGTGTTCGCGATCGGCGGCGTGTTCCTCGGCCTCTACGCGCTGGCCCTGCTGCGCAAGCCGGGCCGCGAGGCGGCGCAGGCCGCCGGGGAGGTGCAGCCGACCTAAGCTGGATGTAGGATGCGAGTTAAGCGGGCGGGCCGGATCCGGGCCCGCCCGCTTCCATTACAGGGACACCCCGCCGCCATGCGCCTCACCACGTTCACCGACTACAGCCTGCGCGTCCTCATGTACGTGGCCGCGCACCCCGAGGGCAGGGCCACGATCGCCGAGATCGCCTCCTCCTACGCCATCTCGGAGCACCACCTCACCAAGGTGGTGCATTTCCTGGGCAAGGAAGGCTATCTCGAGAACCTGCGCGGGCGCGGCGGCGGCCTGCGCCTCGCCCGGGACCCGAAGGCGATCAACGTGGGCGACGTCGTGAAGCTCACCGAGGGCGGCGACATCCCGGCCGAGTGCTTCGAGAAGGACACGAACTGCTGCGCCATCACCGAGGACTGCAAGCTCAAGTTCGCGCTGGCCAAGGCGGTGGATACCTTCTACGCGACGCTTCGCCAGTACACGCTGGAGGACGTCGTGAGGAACCGCAAGGCGCTGGGCAAGGTGCTCTTCGTCGCCCCGCCGGCCACGCGGAAGGCCGCCCGCCCCTAGGCCAGCAGGCGGCGGCGGAAGAGGCGAAGCGCGAGGAGGTAGCCCCCGAGGCCGTAGGCGGCCAGCACGGCCGCGTGCAGGAGGGCCGACTCGGGCCACTGGCCGAGGAAGAGCGGCCGGCCGAGGGCGATGGCGTGCGTGAGCGGCAGGGCGGAAGCCACCGCCTGGACCCAGCCGGGCAGCCCCGCCGTCGGGAAGAACACGCCGCACAGGAGCATCTGCGGCGTGAGCACCAGCGTGAACCAGTAGGTGAAGAAGTCGTAGCTCTTCGCGACCGCCGTCATCACGAGGCCCATGCCCGCGAACGAGAGCCCGATCAGGAAGGCGAGCGGCACCACGAGCAGCATCGTCCACGACTGCCCGAGGCCCAGCGCCGCCGCGACCAGCAGCACCGCCGTGCCCGAGAGCAGGCTCTTCGAGGCCGCCCAGACCCACTCCGCGAGCACCACGTCCTCCAGGCTCACGGGCGCGTTCATGATGCCCTCCCAGGTGCGCTGCACGTGCATGCGCGCGAACCCCGAGTAGAGCGCCTCGAAGGAGGCCGCGAGCATCGTCGTGTAGCAGATCGTGCCGCCGGCGAGGAAGGCGATGTAGCGCACGCCCTCCACCTGCGGCACGAGGGTCGCGAACCCGAAGCCGAAGCCCAGCAGGTAGAAGAGCGGGTCGATCACGTTGCCCGCGAGGCTCGCCCCGGCGAGCTTGCGCCACACGAGGTAGTTGCGCCGCCAGACGGCAATCCAGCGGCGGGAAGCCGGCAGCCCCGCGCTCATTCGCGCATCTCCCGCCCCGTGAGCTTGAGGAAGAGGTCCTCGAGGTTCGCGCGCCGGTGCAGGAACCGCAGCGCCGGGTGGCGCCCCACCGAGGCCACCACGGGCTCGGCCTCGCGCACGTAGCAGAACGCCGTCTCGCCGTGCAGCTCCGCGCGGCTGGAAAGCGCCCCCGCCTGCGCGGCGTACCAGCCTTCCACGCCGTCGCCGTACACCTCCACGACCTGCGGCTCGATGTGCTCGGCGATGAGCGCGTGCGGCGCGCCCTCGGCCAGCATCCGGCCGTGGTCGATGATCGCCAGCCGGTCGCAGAGGCGCTCGGCCTCGTCCATGAAGTGCGTGGTGAGGAGGATCGTCTTGCCCTGCCGCAGGAGGAGCCGCAGCCGCTCCCACAGGAGGTGCCTCGCCTGCGGGTCCAGCCCCGTCGTCGGCTCGTCGAGGAAGATGAGCTCCGGGTCGTTCACCAGCGCGCGGGCGAGCACGAGCCTTCGCTTCATGCCGCCGGAGAGCGCCTGGATGCGGCTTTCGCCGCGCGTCTCCAGCGCCGCGAACTCGAGCAGCCGCGGCAGCCGCGCGCGGATCTCGGCGTCGGGGATGCCGAAGTAGCGGCCGTACACCAACAGGTTCTCGGCCACGGTGAAATCGGGGTCGAGGTTGTCCACCTGCGGCACGACGCCCACGCGGATGCGCCCCTCGCGTGCCGCCTGCGGCACCGGGTGCCCCAGCAGCGTGATCGTGCCCGCGTCCGGCGCCGTGAGCCCCAGCAGCATGCGCAGCGTGGTGGTCTTGCCCGCGCCGTTGGGGCCCAGCAGCCCGTAGCACTCGCCCCGCGCGAGCGAGAGGTCGATGCCGGCCACGACCTCGCGCCCGTCGTAGGACTTGCGAACGCCCTTCGCCTCGAGCACGCCGGCCATGCGCGCGGGCCTCAGGGAAGCGGTCGCGCGAGCCGCCCCACGACGTCGCGGATCACGTGCAGCTTGCGGTGGAAGAAGTGGTCGGCGCCCGGCACCACGAGCACGGGCACGTCGCGGACCGCCCCCCAGCCGAGCGAGTCGGCCAGCACCGTCGTCTCGTCCTTGTCGCCGTGCAGGATGATCGTGTTGGCGGCCGTGTGGCGCCCCGGCGCGCCGAGGTTCGGGTCCGCGGGATCGGGTGGCTCGCCCAGCCCGTGCCCGGTGATTCTCCGAAAGGCCGGCGCGACCAGCACGAGACGCTCGAAGTCCACGAGGCCGCTCGCCCGCAGCGCCACGCCGCCGCCGAAGGAGAAGCCCGCGAGCCACAGCGGCAGCTCCCCCACGGCGCGCCGGGCGTGCGCGGCGACCTCGAGGAAGTCGTCCGTCTCGCCGCGGCCCTCGTCGTGCCGCCCCTCGCTCGCGCCCACGCCGCGGAAGTTGAACCGGAAGGTGGCCGCGCCGGCGTCCGCGAAAGCCCTGGCCACGGTCGTGACGACCTTATTGTCCATCGTCCCGCCGTGGAGCGGGTGCGGGTGCGCGACCACCGCCACGGCGACCGGGTGCGCGGGGATCGCGTAGGCGATCTCGACGCAGCCGGCGGCGCCCTCGATGGTGGCGCGGTGCGTCTCCACCGCCGTCAGATCCGCAGCCGCTCGACCACGCGGCCGTTGACGAGGTGCTCCTCGATGATCTCGTCGATGTCGGCCTTGTCCACGTAGGTGTACCAGACGGCCTCGGGGTAGACCACGACCACGGGGCCCTGCTCGCAGCGGTCGAGGCACCCGGCCTGGTTCACGCGCACCTTTCCCTCGCCCGCGAGGCCGAGCGCCTTCACGCGGCCCTTGCAGTAGTCGCGCATGGCCGAGGCGTCGTGGTTGGCGCAGCAGGCCTCGGGGGCCTCGCGCCGGTTCTGGCAGAAGAAGACGTGGTGCCTGTAGAAGCTCATGGGCGTGCCGGGCGTGTCGGGGCCGTCATTGTATCGGCTCGTCGCGCCGCCGGACGAAGAGCGCGATGAGCCAGGCGAGCGCCAGCGCCGGCCACGCCTCGTGGATCCACCGCGTGAGCGTGGCGAAGGTGGCGAGCTGCCCGTGCGGCCAGTGGAAGAGGCGCAGGAAGTCGCCCAGCGCGCTGTAGGCGCCGAAGATCTTGGCGAAGAGCGCGCCCGCGAGCGTGAGCACGAGGGCGAGGTAGATCCGGCCGGCACGGTTCACGCCGCGCAGCGGCGCGAAGGCGAGAATTCCCGCCACGAGCCCGGCCACGCGCCCCTCGGTGACCCAGTTGGCCGAGAGGTGGGGCTTGAGCATCACGGAAGCCATGGCGAACTTGCACCACAGCGCCACGGTGAGCAGCAGCAGCGTCCAGCGAAGGGCCCCGCCCGGCCCCTTGAGCACCACGGACACGAAGAACCCGAAGCCCGCCACCGACAACGCCACCGACGCCGCCGTGACGAGGAACTCGCCCGGGTCCGGCGCGCCCTCGCCGCCGATGTTGCCCGCCTCGAAGAACGGCAGCGCCGGGTTGAGCTGCGCGATGAGCCACAGCACCACGAGCACGAGGCCCGCATCCCCCCAGCCGCCGGCGGCGACGAGCCGCTCGCGGGCCTGCGCGAGCGGGTGCGTGACGAGCGCGTGGACGGGGCCGGCGAAGAGGAGCGTGCCCGCGAAGGCGCCGGCCGTGTTGGCGAGCACGTCGTGCAGCGAGGCGACGCGGCCCGTCACGAAGAACTGCAGCGACTCCATCACGATGCTGAACGACGCGCACGCGGCCACGGCCTTGGCGCGCGCGCGCCACGGCGAGTTGGCGCCGCGCAGGACGAGGCACGCGATCGCGCCCAGCGGCGCGTACGCCACGGCGTTCAACGCCATGTCGAACTCGATGATGACCTTCGGGCGCAGGAAGACCGCCAGCGCGTCCGGCCCCGGCATGCGCAGCGGCCAGAACGGGTAAAGGCTCGCGTAGGCGACGAGCAGCGCCCAGACCGCGAGCGCCCCGCGATGGCGGGCGGCGCTAGCCGACAGGCTTCAGCCCCTTGCGGTAGGCCGCCGAGCGCTCGACGTAGTGCCCGGCGATCCAGGTGTTGTTGGCGATGTCGGCTTCCGTCATGTGGCGCACCACCTTGCCGGGCACGCCGAGCACGAGGGAGTTGTCCGGGATGTGCTTGCCCTCGGGCACGAGCGCCCCCGCGCCGATGAGGCAGTTCCTGCCGATGACGGCGCGGTTGAGGATGATGGCGCCGATGCCGATGAGGGAGTTCTCGCCCACGTGGCAGCCGTGCAGCATCACCATGTGGCCCACGCTCACGTTCCTTTCCAGCACCACGGGGATGCCCATGTCGGTGTGGATCACGGAGCCGTCCTGCACGTTCACGTTCTCGCCCAGCGTGATGAGCTCGTTGTCGCCGCGCAGCGTGCAGCCGAACCAGACGCTGGCGCCCTTCTTCATGAGCACCGAGCCGATCACGGCGGCGTTGTCGGCGACGAAGTTGTCGCCTTCGAGGAGGGGCTTGCGGTCGTCGAGTTCGTAGATCATGGGCGGGTTCCGTCGGGAATCCCGCCATTGTATTCGCCCGCGCCGGGAGCCCCTAGGCGGGCGAGAACGCGAACCGGCGGCAGGAGTCCGTCGTGTGGCCGGGCGAGGCCTCCCCGAGCATCGCCTTGCCGCCCAGCTGCGTGAGCAGCCGCGCGGTGGTCTCGCGGTCGCGCGCGCGGCAGGCGAAGGTCGCGTAGAGATTGCGGTTCCAGTCGTCCGGGTAGCGCGCGACCATGTCCTCGAACCCCTTGCGCATCCGGGGCCAGCTCGCCTTCGTGCCGGAGAAGAGGTCGCCCTCGAACTTGCGCGCCACGTCCACGTAGAGCCAGGCGTAGAAGGCCTCGCCGTCGACCTGCCGCGTGCGCTCCACCGACCGCTGGATGAAGGCATCCACGGCCTCGAAGCTGCCGCCCCACTGCGGCAGGAGGTAGTTCATCCGCGTGTAGTAGAGCGTGTGGTAGTGCGGGAAGCGCCCGGCCGCCTCCTCGAAGAGCGCGTCGAACCGCGCCTGCGGCTGGCCGCTGCTGCCGGCGACGACGAGCGCGACCCAGTACCAGATCGGCGACTGCTTTCCCTCCGGCTCGGCGGCCTCGAGGGCCTTCGCGGCCCGGGCGAGCCGTTCCCGGAAGAGCGTCATGCCCTCGCCCGGCACGCTCGAGGCGTAGCCGCCCCCGCGCGCCTCCCACGCCTGGCGCTGCCAGCGGATCGCCTCGACGAGCTTGCGCAGCCGCGAGCCCGGCCGCGCGCGGGCCCACTTGTCGACCCATCGCATCGCGGTGGCGTCGTCCGGCGTGCTGAAGTGCAGGTCCCACCCGTACTGGATGGCCTCGACCATGAAAAGGCCGTGGGTGCTGCGCAGCCCCGACCGGAGGTACTCGTCGTGGACCCGGTCCGGAACGTCGAAGTCCTCGTTCATCACCGCCGTGGTCGCGTCCATGCGCGCCTTGTGGAAGGCCGCGAAGGAGTTGGCGGGCTCCGCCGCGGGGGCCGCGGGGCCCGGCGTCCCCGGCTGGCGCACCGGCGGGGCCGGAATCACGACCTGGGCGGATGCCGGAAGCCCGGCGAGCGGCGACAGGAGGGCGGCGGCGCAGAGCGCCTGGCGGACGGCTCGATTCATGGTGGATTCCTCGCGACCGCGGGGCCCGGCATCGCGCCCCGCCTCGAAGGGACGGAACTTAACATATGCTCCACCCGCCCGCCTTGCGGCGGATCAACCCCCGCGGAAGAGGTGCGCGAAGGACCGGCTCACCTCCACCCGCGCCGGGTGCCCCTTGAAGGCGATCTCCCGGTGGCCGAACTCGTCCGCGGTGACGGCGGCGATCTCGCGCACGTTCACGATCGTGCCGCGGTGCACCTGCCAGAAGCGCCCGGGGTCGAGCTCCGCGAGCAGCTCCTTGAGCGTCTTCTTGAGGAGCGACTCTCCCTCGCGCGTCACCACCTTCGTGTACTTGGCGTCCGACTGGAAGTAGAGCGCCTCGTCCACGTCGATGAGCCGCACCGTGTTGCCCACGGTAGCCTGCAGCATCCTGAGGCGCTGCGGGGCGCTGGCGGGCAGGCGCCTCGCGAGCTCGGCCAGCAGCGCGTCGAGGGCCGGGGCGGGCGCGGCGAGGCGCGCCTGCAGCCGCCTCACCGTCTCCGCGAGCCGCGCGGGCGCGGCGGGCTTCAGCACGTAGTCGACGGCGCCGCGCTCGAAGGCCTCCACGGCGTAGCGGTCGTAGGCCGTCACGAAGACCACGTGCGTTTCCGGGCCGAGGAGGCGCGCGGCCTCCAGCCCGTTCATCACCGGCATCTCGATGTCGAGGAAGGCGACGGCCGGCCGGTGCTCGCGCGCGGCGTGCACCGCTTCGGCCCCGTTGGCCGCCTCGGCGACGATGGCGAGCCCGGGCCACACGGTCGCGAGCGCGTCGCGCATCTGCGCGCGCAGGAGCGGCTCGTCGTCGGCGAGGATCGCGGTGGCCGCCGGGCTCATGCGGGCTCCACCAGCGGGATCTCGATCACGGCCGTGGCGCCGCCGCCCGCGCGCGGCGAAAGCACGAGCGAGGCCCGGCCGCCGTGCAGCGCGGCCAGCCGCTCGCGCACGTTGGCGAGGCCCACGCCGGTGCCCGGCTCCCCGGCGAGGCCGCGGCCGTCGTCCTCGACCTCCAGCCGCAGGCGGTCGCCCGCCCGCGCCGCGCGGATGGCGATGCGCCCGCGGCCCACCGGGGCGATGCCGTGCTTCACGGCGTTCTCCACCAGCGTCATCAGCATGAGCGGCGGGAAGGCGTGCGGCGCGAGCTCCGCCGGCACGTCGATCGCCACCGCGAGCGCGCCGCCCATGCGGATGCGCAGGATCTCGAGGTAGGCGCGGGCGAGCGCCGCCTCGCGGCCCACCGTCGAGCTCTCGGCGCGCATCTCCGGCAGCGCCGTGCGCAGGTAGTCGATGAGGTGGTCCAGCATCGCGAGCGCGTCCGGCGATCGCTGCTGCACCAGCCAGCGCAGGTTCGCGAGCGTGTTGAAGAGGAAATGGGGCTCCACCTGCGCCTGCAGGAGCTTCAGTTCCGCCTCCGCCATGCGCTTGGCGAGGCGCTCGCCCTCGGCTTGCGCGGCGGCGGCCGCCTCCCGGGCGCGGGCCTCGCGCGTGCGGATCCACGTGGCGCCCATGACGAAGGCGGCCACCACGATGCCGGTGAGGATGCCGATGGAGGTGAAGCGCACGAGCTCCGGCACGCCCACGGACTCGAAGCCGGTCCCGCGCACCACGCGCACGAGGAGCGCCCCCGTGACGGCGCCGGCCGCGGCGAGCGCCGTGATCGCGAGCGCCGTGCGCCAGACGGGCTTGCCCGCGTGGCGCCGGTAGCCGAACCACACGCCCGCCAGCCCGAAGCCGAGGCAGGCGATGAGGACGTTCGCGAGCACCAGCGCCTCCCCCTTGGGCAGGGCAGGCTTGATGCCCACGAGCAGGAGCGCCAGCACGAAGGTGGCGGCGAGGTACCCCGCGACGAGGCGGCCGGGGTGGCGCCTCACCAGCCGGTCGAGCTCGGCGGCCTCGGCGAATTCCTCGGGCGTGAGGCGCTTCGCGGCCCACGCGTCGCCGCGCGCCTCCCAGCGCCTGAACCGCTCCCGGATGCCCATGCCCGAAGGTTAGCCCAACGCCGCGCCCACCGGCCGGCCGGCGCCGACGAACGGCCCTGCGGCGGGCACGAGCCGTCGCCCGGCCGCCCCGGGCGGCGTCACATCTGCTTGAAGAGGTGCGAGTAGATGCGCGAGACGGTGAGCGTCTCGTCCTTGCCCTTCACCTTGATGTGCGCCTGGCCGCGGAAGTCGCGCGTGACGCCGGCGATGGCATTCACGTTCACGATGGCGGAACGGTGGATCTGCCAGAAGGTCTCCGGGTCGAGGCCGTCGAGGAGCTCGCGGATGGGCGTCTTGATGAGCGCCTCGGCCTCCGCCGTGACCACGCGCGTGTACTTCTCGTCTGACTGGAAGAAGAGCACGTCCGCCACCGGGATGAGGCGCAGGTTCTGCCCGAAACTCGCCTTGATCCACTGCAGCCGCTCCTTCGGCGCGCCGCCGCGAAGCTGGGTGGCGAGCTGCGAGACGATGGCGTTCAGGTCCGGCGGGGGCGAGGCGAGCTTCGCCTTGAGGCGCTCGACGGTGACGGCGAGGCGCTCGTCCGTGTACGGCTTGAGGATGTAGTCGACCGCCCCGGTCTCGAAGGCCTGGATGGCGTACTGGTCGTAGGCCGTCACGAACACCACGTGCGCGCGGGCGCCCACGTGCTTCGCCACCTCCACGCCCGTCATCTCCGGCATCTGGATGTCGAGGAACATGAAGTCGGGCGCGCGGTCCTCCAGCGCCTCCAGCGCCGCGGCGCCGTCCTCCACGGAGGCGAGGATCTCCAGCTCCGGCCACAGCTTCGCGAGCTTGGCCTGGAGCTGCGCGCGCAGGATGGGTTCGTCTTCCGCGAGGATGGCAGTCGGCATCGGCAGGTCCCGTCGTCCCGGCGCCCCCTCCGCTCAGAGCGAGCGGGAGATGAGCTCCTTCATGATCTCGTTGGTGCCGCCGTAGATGCGCGAGGCGCGCGCGTCGGCCCACGCCCGCGCGACGGCGTACTCGCGCATGTAGCCGTTGCCCCCGTGCAGCTGCACGCAGGCGTCGATCACCTTGCACTGCAGGTCGGAGCACCAGTACTTGGCCATCGAGGCGGTCGCCGCGTCGAGCGTGCCCGCGAGCACGAGCTCGATGCACCGGTCGACGAAGACGCGCGCGGCCTGCAGCTCCGTCTTCGCCTCGGCGAGCGCGAAGCGGGTGTTCTGGAACTCGAGGAGCGGCTTGCCGAAGGCCTTGCGGTCGCGGCAGTAGGCGATCGTCTCCTCCAGCACGCCCTCGGCCAGCGCCACCGCCGTGATGGCGATCTGCAGCCGCTCCCACGGCAGCTCCTGCATGAGGCAGGCGAAGCCGCGGCCCTCCTCGCCGAGGCGGTTGGCGGCGGGCACGCGCACGTCGTCGAGGAAAAGCTCGGCGGTGTCCTGCGCCTTGAGGCCCACCTTCTCCAGCGGGCGGCCCTTGGTGAAGCCGGGCGACGAAGTGTCGACCACGAAGAGGCTCGTGCCGCGCGCGCCCTGCGCCGGGTCGGTCTTGGCCGCGACGACCACGAGGTCGCAGTGCCAGCCGTTGGTGATGAAGGTCTTGGAGCCGCTCAAGCGGTAGTGGTCGCCGTCGCGCACCGCGCGCGTGGCGATCGACTGCAGGTCGGAGCCGGCGCCGGGCTCCGTCATGGCGATGGCGCCGATGGCTTCCCCCGTCGCCATGCGCGGCAGCCAGGCGCGCTTCACCTCCTCGGCGCCGTAGTGCAGCAGGTAGGGCGCGACGATGTCGGAGTGCAGCGACCAGCCCAGCAGGCCCACGGCGCCGCGGCGCGCGGTCTCCTCGAACACGACGACGCTGTAGCGCCGGTCGGCGCCCGCGCCGCCGTATTCCTCGGGCATCGTCGGGCAGAGGAAGCCCGCGGCGCCGCCCTTGCGCCACACCTCGCGGTCGATGAAGCCCTGCGCCTCGTAGCGGCCGAGGTTGGGCAGGACTTCCGCCTCGAGGAAGCGGCCGAGGGACTCGCGGAACTGCTCGTGCTCGGGCTCGAAGAGCGTGCGCGGGATCGGGAATGCCATGCGGGCATTCTAACCGGCGGGCGGCTCCTCCTTCGGGACGGGCGGCGGGGTCGCCGGCGCGGCGGCCCGCATGACCGGCTCCACGCGCGCCTCCGGCGCCTTCTCCTCCTTCTTCTCCGGCTTCTTGCGGAAGATCCACCAGATGAGAAGGATCAGCAGGATCACCGGCGCCAGCGCCGGCGAGACGGCGATCACGATCACGATGGGGATGAAGATCGCGAGGCCCACGAAGAGCCACCCCAGCCCGTAGATGATCGCGGCGACGATGGCCAGAACGATCACCACGGCGGCGAAGGCCACCGCGATGCCCGCGGCGCCGAGCAGCGCGCTGCCGGGCCCGGTGATCGCCTCCGACCCCACCTGGATCGGCACGAGCCCCGTCATCACGCCGAAGATCCCCAGGCCCGAGACGACCGCGGCCACCACCACCAGGGCCACGAACGCGAAGGAGAGGGTCTTGCGCCACGTGCGCTCGGCGGTGCCCACGGCGGAGAGCACCTTGCCCGCCTTCGTTTGCGGCTGCTCGGGCATCGCGGGCGCGGCACCGGGCCCGGCCGGCTGGCGCAGCCCGTCCATCGGCACCTCGATCGTGGCGATGACGCCCGTGGGCGAGTTCGATTCCAGCGTGAGCTTCGCCGTCTCGCCGTAGAGCGCGGCCAGGCGCTCGCGGATGTTGGCGAGGCCCACGCCCGCGCCCACCGTCTCGCCGAAGCCGCGGCCCGTGTCGGAGACGACGAGCCTCAGGCGCCCATCCTGCGCCTGCGCGGTGATCATCACGGTGCCGCCCTCGCGCTGCGGCTCCAACCCGTGCTTGATGGCGTTCTCGACGAGCGAGGGGAGCATGAGCGGCGGGAACGGGGTCGCGAGCAGGCTCTCCGGGATGCTGATGTCGAAGGCGAGGCGCTTGCCCATGCGCATCTGCAGGATGTTGAGGTAGGCGCGCACCAGCTCGATCTCCTGGCCCACGGTGGAGATCGATTCGCGCATCTTGGGCAGCGCGTTCCGCAGGTACTGGATGAGGTGCCCCACCATCGTGTTGGCCCTGGCCGGGTCGACCTCGGTAAGCGCCTGCACGTTGGCGAGCGTGTTGTAGAGGAAGTGCGGCTCGACCTGCGCCTGCAGCGCCTGGAGCTTGGCCTCCGTCACCTGCTGCGTCATGCGGTGGTACTCGGCCTCCTTGCGCTTCAGGTCCGCGAGGCGCTGCGCGGCGCGCGAGCGGTCGATGAAGACCTTGGCGATGACGGCCAGCACGAAGAGCGGGATGAAGAGGAGCACGAGGGCGGCACCCACGCCCATCTTCTTCAGGTCGCCGCTCACGTTGCGGCGGATCTGCTCGCGCACTTCCGGCGGCAGGTCGGTGATGACGATGGAGGCCGAGGGCCCCCCGGGGGCGGCGGGCGGGGCCGGGGGCGCGGGGGGCACGGGGAGCGGCTTCCCCTCGCCCTGGCCCGGCAGCGGAGGCAAGGGGGGCGCGGGCGGGGCGGGCTTCGCGGCCTTGTCGAGCTTGTCGGCATCGCCGATGGTGATGTCGATGAGGGGCTTGTCCTTGTCCGTGCCCACGCCGATGGAGATGCGCTTGCCGGGGCCGTCCTTGCCGAGAGCCTTCCGCGCCTCGTCCTCGGCGTCGCGCGCGGCCTTGAGGGACTGGTCGAGGGCCTGCTTCACGGCGCCGCTCTCGATGCCGGCCTCCTTGAGCGCCTCCTCGGCGTTGCGGCGGGCTTCCTCGATGGCGGAGGCGGCCTCCCGCGTGGCCTCGCGGGCGCTGTGCACGGCCTCGCGCTTGGCGCGGCGGATCTCGCGCTCGGCGTCGCGCAGCTCGGCACGGGCGCTGTCGAGTTCCTCCAGGGCGCGGTTCAGCTCCTCGCGGCGGGCGGGGTCGCTGGTGGCGCCGCGCATGGTGAGGATGGCGCTGCGGGCGACGTCCAGCGCGCCTTCGGCGAAGGTGTTGTCGATCTCGCGCTTGATGGCGCGGTTTTCCTCGGGGGTGGCGCCCTCGTGGCGGTACTCGATGAGGTGGAAGGGGGTGACGACGACCGCGAGCGCGATCAGCGTGGCCACGCCGCCCAGGATCAGGGCCCACCAGGGCGTGCGGTGGATGAGGTCGGAGAGGGGCTTCATGGGGGTCGGCGCCGGCGGCGAGCCCGGAAGATACCCGGGTTGGCCGCGCGGGTCAGTAGTCCTCGAGCACCGACACGGCGGCGATGGCCACCGACATCATGAGGACGCCGAAAAACAGGAACAGCGTCGAAAGCGTCGGCCCGAAGGATTCGATGAAGGTCATTTCCGGCTCCCTGTCGTATGGATGGCCCCGGCGAGGGGGCGCGATGGGGCCAGATTAGGGGGGGCGGGGGCCGGCCGCGACCGTTTCGCGCCGGATTGCAGGAATCGGGGGGTGAAATGCAGATAGGCGGGATGCTCTTGGGGACTGTCCTTGGGGACTGTCCCCATGCTGCGTCCAGAACGGGGACAGTCCCCAAAAGCGGGGACAGTCCCCGGAGCAGTCCCCAGAGCAGTCCCCGCGCGTCCTGCCCCCCCCAAGGCGCGTTTCGTCGCAGTCCGGTTTGACCGGGGAGGGGGCCCGCGTAACCTTTCGTCATAGAGAGCTGCCATGAACCGCCCCATCCGACCCGTGCCCGCCCCCTGGACCCTCCGCCTTGGCCGCCGCCAGGCCGGGAGGCCGTCCCCCGCCGGGCCGGATGCCCCGCTCGCCGCCGCCCGCCCCGGGATCGCCGCCCGGTGGAAGCCCCGCGACCGGGTCAGCGCGGCCGGCAACTGATACCCTTCCCGGCGACGATGACCCCCATCCGGACGCCGTGAAAGACCACGCCTACCTCTTCGAGGGCCTCACGCTCAAGCGCGTGCTCCTCGTGTCGCTGCTGTGCGTGTTCGCGGCGACCGCCATCGTCTGGTTCTTCAAGAACACCTGGCTGGACCTCCTCGTGAGCGCGCTGTGCGTGGGCTACACGAGCATGGTGTTCTTCACCATGGCCACGAACCTGCGCCAGCGGCGCGTGCCGCCGTGGGTCGCGCAGGTCGCCTCGATCATCCTGGGCTCCTTCGTGGGCACCGTGCTCACGGGCCTCGTGAAGGGCCGCGACTTCGGCTCGATGTTCACCGAGCGCCTCTTCGGGGTGCTCATCACCATGAGCCTGGGCATCGGCTTCGGCTGCTGGGCGGTGTGGATCTACTACAACCGCGAGCGCGAGGCCAAGGTCGCCGCCGAGCTGGCCCGCGCCCGGGCGGAGCGCTCGGAGCTGGAGAAGAACGTCCTGCAGGCTCGCCTCGCCCTGATGCAGGCGCAAGTGGAGCCGCACTTCCTCTTCAACACGCTCGCCAACGTCCAGCACCTGGTCGAGGTGGACCCGCCCTCCGCCTCTCGCATGCTGGAGAGCCTCATCCAGTACCTGCGCGCGGCCCTGCCCCGCATGCGCGAGGACACCACCACCGTGGGCCGGGAAACGGACATGGCGAAGGCCTTCCTCGACATCCACCGCATGCGCATGGGCTCGCGGCTGGACTACGTGGTCGAGGTGCCGGAGGCGCTGCGCTGCCGCCCGTTCCCGCCGATGATGCTGATCACGCTGGTCGAGAACGCCGTGATCCACGGCGTGGACCCGTGCTGCGAGGCGGGCACCATCACCATCCGCGCTTCCGAGGAGGGCGGGAAGCTCCGCTTCTCGGTATCCGACACCGGCAACGGCATCTCGCCGAAGAAGGGTTCCGGCGTGGGGCTCGTCAACATCCGCGAGCGGCTGAAGGCGCTCTACGGCACGGGCGCCCGGCTGGTCATGGAGGAGAACGTGCCGCGCGGCGTCGTGGCCACGATCGAGGTCGACGTTTCTTCCCCGGAGGCGGCCCCCGCCCCGGTTGCCGCGCCCACCGCACAGGCGGCATGATGGCCGCCCATGAGCGCCCCGCCGACCGCCGTAATCGCCGATGACGAGCCGCTGCTGCGTTCGCAGCTGCGCCTGCGGCTCTCCCGCCTGTGGCCCGAGCTCGTGGTCGTCCACGAGATGGAGAACGGCCGCGACATCGAGCAGGTGATCGCGGCGCACCGGCCGCGGCTCTGCTTCCTCGACATCCACATGCCCGGCGTGAACGGGCTGGAGGCCGCCCGGGTGGTGGGCAAGCGCGCCCACGTGGTGTTCGTGACGGCCTTCGACCAGTACGCGGTGGAGGCCTTCGAGCAGGGCGCCATCGACTACGTGCTGAAGCCCTTCAACGAGGAGCGGCTCGCGACCACGGTGGAACGGCTGAAGGAGCGCCTGGCGGGCGGCGCCGAGGCGGGCGGCACGGCCGCGAATTCGCCCATGGAGGACCTGATCGAGCAGCTGGCTTCCCGGCTGGCCCCGCGCAACGGCGAGCACCTGCGGTGGATCAAGGCGAGCGTGGGGCAGAGCGTGCGCCTCATCCCGGTGGAGGAGGTGCTCTTCTTCCAGTCGGACGAGAAGTACACCCGGGTGGTCACCGCCGAGGGCGAGACCCTCATCCGCAAGCCCATCAAGGAGCTCCTGGACGAGCTCGACCCGGAGCGGTTCTGGCAGGTGCACCGGGCCACGATCGTCAACGTGGACGCCATCGCCTCCGTCCGCCGCGGCCTCAAGGACCAGGCCGAGATCGCCCTCAAGGGCCACCGCGAGACCCTCATCGTCTCCCGCAACTTCACCCATCTTTTCAAGCAGATGTAGGGGGACGTACCCGCGGGACGTACCCGCGGGTCTGTCCCGCGGGTACGTCCCCGGAGT